>OZ246406.1:802760-840197 GCA_965231045.1 uncultured Candidatus Saccharibacteria bacterium | reverse complement strand
TGTATTAGGCACGCCGCCAGCGTTCATCCTGAGCCAGGATCAAACTCTCCAAAAAGAATCTGAAATACTCTCAGATTTAAAATCTCAAACCGAAGTCTGAGATGAACTGACGTTGATTAATTGCACTACTCAATTTTTAATGATCATCTGTCATGCGTTGACACTCTAATAGAGACCCCACGAAGACAGAACTACATCGTACTCTTTTCACCCCTATAGTGTCAAGTATTTTATAAGCATTAACTTTTTTACAACAATTTCAACCAGTAACCGGTGTAAATTATTATGTTTTAGGCGGTGGTCTTAGATAACGTACTGGTGTGACAACCTTTGGTATATAAGAAACCGTGGCGGCGATGTGATGATGGTTGTGCCTTATAATTTCGAACGCTCCGGCAACAATACTAGAGATGACAAAACTGCTACCAATAACTGCCTGTACACGCCAGGCTGTCGGTACCTTATTGATTGTATCCTTAACTGTATTAATGAACTTTTCAGGTGCTTTGGTTAGGCTTTGATTGCTGCTATCAGGTGGATTGCCTGTTGGTGTTTGACTACTTGCTGACGCCTTGGACGCGGCACTTGTAGTATTACCACCTGACGAACTGCTCAAGATTGAACTTAAGTTAAGTCTTACAAACCATGGACGATATCCATCAGAGCTCGTATCACCGCCAAGCGTATTAAGATCATATGACAAGAGCATGCCTGAGCTATCAGTGAATTCGGGATGAATTATCGGGTTATACGCGTATCGGCGGTTGCCTGTTTGTAGCTCGGGCATATTGTACAAGGTGATCTTATCCCCCCACGGCCCATAAGGAGTGGTTGAAAAGTAACCGTCTATAGTTCTTGAGAAAGGACTTATAGCTGTCATTAGATAGCCATTGTTAACTTTAATAACACTGGCAGCCGACGCAGCGATAATTCGACTAGCCGCACTGCCATTATCTTGATTAACCCATTCTGAGCCATCATAGAATTGCCAGGTGGTAGTATTCATGACCTGACCTTTAGGAGCCCTTGCTACATGAATATAACGCGTACCGCTAACATCCTCGTTGCCATATATATACACAAAATTTGGGTCATCTTCATTAATCATTAAGCCCCAACTTATGCCATCATTTGATACTGTTTGAGTGATACTTTCGATCGTAAATGTCGTGGGATCAATGGTTGCAATCGCATTAACTCCAGTTGCCACAAAGTTAAAGTCCCCTGAAGCTCCACTGGAAGTAAACTCATGCAAGAATACTCGGAGCTTACCTCCTTCCATAAACATATCACTTGGCCAGTACCAATTGTTTGGATTCGGGTTTTGGAATAAAGCGTCGGGGTTATTAATAGTACCCGTAACAAGTGTTTGCATGGAGTTACCGTTCTGAATCATCATTGAATTACGAATGAACATTGTACTATCGCTACGAATTCGGGTCACCGGATCAGATGTACCAATATAACTATCGCCGAATACCCAAGCCACTCGACCATCAGGCAAAACTTGGCTAAACGCAACGTCAGAACCCGTCCAACCTGGACCATTTTGCGTTAACAAATTGTTAAAATTAGCATCTCTAAGAGGTATATTGTCTAAAACACTGGCATTGTATGGTGACACATAACTGATTGGGTCAACTGATACAGTTCGGGCACTAGAGTTGTTAGCCAGATATGAGCTAGATTCACCGGCTGTAGTTGTACTGCCTACTATTGTTAAGGATGAGCCAGCGTTGGTATCAACATTAACTAACGCTTCCACCGCCGGTAACACCTGATTAACAACTACTGGGTAGGTGCCAACATAAGTACAGTTAATGCTAGTTGATGATTTCGAACAGTTCCAATTTGGCGACACTGCAGGATCGTTAGTAAAGGTTAGCCCACTGGGCAAGGTACTACTCATAGATATTGGGTTAGTAGCATCAGCAGCATTGTAGCCATTTGCCACCACAAAACTAACACCAGCCTTCCCTCCTTGTTTGAATCTACCGATTGTTCCAGTGGACATTAACAAGTCAGCTGTAGGTTGAGTCGGTATGTAGAAACCAAAATCCAAGGTAGCATTATAGTTCGTGATACCGAAACCAGGAGTTGGTTCACCACCAACTGTAAGCGTAATAGCGTCTGATACAACTCCATAATTAGGATTACTGTAGGTTGTGCCGTTATCATCGTTATTAACGTCATTATCGGGATCGGGCGCAGGCTCATAAGCATTAGCCGCTCCCACAGAACTAACCTTGTTATACAGTGGCTGATTGGTGTCAAAGTTTGATTTTGGGATCTGTACTATGTAGTCACCAGGATATAGCCCATCAAATTTATATGCACCAGGAAAACCAGCATTTGTATAGCTTGTGGTACTTGTGACGAATACATCTACTCCTGGGTCAAAAACATTGTTGCTGTTAGTATCTTTATAGAGGTTAAGTTGAACGTTGTTTATACCAGCCACGCCATCGTCTGCCAGTCCATTTTTGTTAGCATCATTCCATATATAGTTTCCTAGAGTCAGTGTAGGTATGAAGCCAAAATCCAAGGTAGCATTATAGTTCGTGATACCGAAACCGGGTGAAGGCTCACCACCAACCGTGATTGTAATAGCTTGGGAGACAACATCACCTGTTGGTCCGCCAATTTGAGTACCATTGTCGTCATTATCAACATTGTTATCTGGGTCTGGTGCAGTTTCGTAAGGTCCGGTGTTATAGGTGTTTGCTCCAGTTGAGCTAACCTTGCCCTGTAAAGCTCCCCCTGAAGCAAAATTTGAACTCGGTATCTCAACAATATAGTCACCGGGCAACAGGTTATCAAACTCGTAATGTCCTGGGAAACCGCCATTGCTAACCGTAGTAGTCGTCGTTACGTATTCATCTGTTCCACTATCAAAAGTCCCATTGCCATTACTATCTTTATAGAGGTTAACAACTACACCATTGATACCGGCTACACCGTCGTCTGCCAACCCGTTATTATTTGAATCTGTCCAGATGTAATCGCCAATTTTTTGCATTGTGACAAAACCAAAATCAACATCAAAGTTCGTATTTGTGCTGGCATCACCATCATTGGTTGGCTCGGTCCCTGATGATAGGGTTATTTGTCCAGTTACCGTGTAACCAAGAACACCACCTACTTGTGTACCATTATCGTCGTTGTTTATATCCGTATCGGGTGCTGGGGCTGGCTCATATTGGTTTGTGCTACCTGTTGAACTAATCATGCCAACTAATGCACCGTTAGTATTAAAGTTACTACTTGGCAGCTTTAGGAAGTAATTACCGTTTGCAAGGCTAGTAAAGCTATAAAAGCCAGGAAATCCACCATTGCTAGCTGTGGTTGTTCCAGTTATAAAAGTATCAGTTCCCTCATCATATACGCCATTACTGTTTGTATCTTTATAGAGCTCTAGGTAGACATTGTTTATGCCGGCAACCGATTCATCATTTATACCGTTATTGTTATTGTCTTTCCAAACAAAATTACCTAACTGAATCACACCCCCACACGTAGCATTTACGGTGACCGTTATTGTACTTGCACTACCGGAAGTGGTTGCATAGGTATTGTCAGTGTATTCTTGTGCTGTAATTGTATGGCTGGCACAGCTTGTTGGCGGCACGACCGCGCTAAAGCTGTTGCCTGAGCTATCTGTCCTATAAAAAGGTTTCGTTGCACCATCAAGAAATAACTGGATCGGCTTATCGGTACCTCTGGTGCCACTTATAGTTGAGCCGCCGGCAACAGTTGATCCGCTAGTTGGAAATGTAATTACTGAAGCAGCTGAAGTAAACGTGAACTGTGAAACTCTCCAAACAGCAATACCAAATACGGCAATTACCGAAACGATAAAGCTTAACAGAACAAGCAGTCGTATTTTTGTTTGGTGTTTTAACACTTTTTTGTTTTACAGTTTTATTACTGCATAATTTAAGTTTACTCTACAGAGAGAAAACCACAAGAACTATTTAGAGGAAGTTTCTTTGTTTTTTGGAGATGTTTCTTCAGGTTCGTCTTCATCCTCTTCAACCTGAGCATCAACCAGCGCCAGTGAAGCAACACTGTCACCATCGTTCATACGCATAATTCGTACGCCTTGAGTGGCTCGGCCAAGCTCTGGGATATCCTTTAGGCCTAGACGAATAGTTTGACCTTGGTTAGAGATAATAATTACTTCTACCTCATCGTCGACAAGCGCCTTAACACCGACTAATTCCCCGGTCTTGTTATTCACAACTGCTGAGCGGATACCAACGCCACCTCTAGCGTGCGGCGTAAACTGATCAACTTTGGTTCGTTTACCGTAGCCAAGTTTGCTGATTACAAAGATATTGCTACCTTCTGTTACCACATCCATACCAACTACGATATCCTTTGGTCGCAAGCGAATACCACGCACACCTCGAGCGACTCTTCCCATTGGACGGACATCCTTTTCGTGGAATCGAATAGCCTGACCTTGAGCTGTAGATATTAAGATCTCGTTATCGCCAGTTGTCATACCAACCCACTTAAGTTCATCGCCATCATCCAAATTGATCGCGATCAGACCAGTGCTTCGAACATTTTGGTATTGCTCGAAAGGTGTTTTCTTTACAACGCCATGTGTCGTACACATGAATAAGTGGCCATTCTTTTCAGTCTTGCTGATGTTAATAACTGAGCTGACTTTCTCTTCTGGTTGTAGTTGCAATAAGTTTACAATTGCTACTCCCTTAGCGTTCAAATTAGTTGCTGGTACCTCATATGCTTTAATGCGGAATACCCGGCCTTTATCTGTAAAGAATAGTAAGAAATCGTGCGTACTAGCATTTACAACATGCTCAATAACGTCTTCCTCACGGGTAGCCATACCACGCTTGCCCTTACCACCACGGCCCTGTCGTTTGTAATCACCAAGTGGACTTCGTTTAATGTAGTTTGCTGATGTAAGTGTTACAGCAACCTGCTCGTCAGGAACAAGATCTTCATCACTCATCTTGCCTAATTCTTGGGGTATAATTTTTGTTCGACGTTCGTCGCCATATTGCTCTTTAAGTGCAAGCAATTCATCCTTAATGATCTTTAGTATCTTCTTCTCGTCAGCCAAAATACCCTCAAGTTTAGCGATCAACTTACGAAGTTCAGCTAACTCGTCTTCGACTTTCTTGCGTTCTAGCCCTGCCAATGCCCTTAGCTGCATAGCCAATATAGCCTTGGCTTGGATTTCAGTTAGTTTGAACTTCTTGATCAAGTTTTCGGCTGCCTCTTCGGTAGTTTGGCTAGCTCGAATAACCGCAATTACTTCATCAATGTGATCCAAGGCAATCTTAAGGCCCTCTAAGATGTGGGCACGATCATTGGCCTTTCTTAGTTCATACTCTGTTCGACGACGAACAACGGTCTGACGATGCTTAATATGCTCCTTGATGATGTCCTGTAGCCCAAGAACTCTTGGTTGAATACCATCAATAAGTGCCATCATGTTGAAGTGGAAGCTAGTCTGCAGTGGTGTTAACTTATAAAGCTGATTGAGAAGCTTCTTAGGATAGGCATCTTTCTTGAGATCAATAACAATTCGGACTTCACCTCGAGCGGTTTCGTCGCGCAGATCACTAACACCTGTGATTTTCTTATCACGAACTAAATCGGCAATCTTAAGAACGAGATTTTCTTTGTTAAGAGCAAAAGGAATTTCAGTAATTACAATCTGGCTTCGACCCTTTTTGGTCTCAACAATTTCAGCTACACCCCTGGTAACAACGCCACCACGGCCAGTTGCATAGGCCGTACGGATTGAGTCTTTGCCGTACACTACACCCCCTGTTGGGAAGTCTGGACCTTTAACAAATTCCAGTAGGTCATCTAGTGTAGCATCTGGGTTTTCAATCTGATGCACTTCAGCGTCGATCAGCTCACCTAAGTTATGAGGTGGGATATTTGTTGCCATACCAACGGCAATACCAAGTTGACCGTTCAGCAGAAGATTTGGTAGTTTGGCTGGCAAAACAGATGGTTCCTGAAGTCGTGCATCGTAGTTTTCCCTAAAATCAACTGTTTCTTTATCAATATCTTCAAGAATCTCATCAGCCAAGCGCATCATTTTAGCTTCGGTATAACGCATGGCAGCTGGCGGATCACCGTCCATACTACCGAAGTTACCCTGGCCATTAACAAGCGTATAGCGCATTGCCCAAGGCTGCGCCATGCGAACCATAGAGTCATATATAGATGCGTCACCATGAGGATGGTAATCACCCATCACAGCACCAACTACAGTAGCGCTCTTGCGATGCTTAGCACCACTTCTGAGGCCGTCGCGGTTCATAGTAAACAAAATACGTCGGTGAACGGGCTTAAGACCGTCGCGCACATCTGGTAAAGCACGGTCAATGATCACGCTCATGGAGTAACGTAAATAGCTATCCTCCATGACATTTTCAACTGTTCGTTGCTCGACACTGCGGGAGTGACCAGAATCAAGTATATCGGCGGCGTTTTCTACACCACGACGTTTTTCTTCCATAGAAATCTCTGGATTCTGCTCAACCTGATTATCAGCCGGTTCGTTCATTTTCTCTTCATCCATTGGTTTATCTTGGTCTGCCATATTAAATATCCAAATCCTTTACAAACTTGGCATTAGCCTGAATAAAGTTCTTACGCAACTCTACCTCTGTACCCATAAGCTTATTAAAGATAGCGTCGGCTTTCTCAGCATCCTCTACTCTAACCTGCACTAACACTCGTCTTTCCGGATCCATAGTTGTAGCAAATAGTTGTTCAGCATCCATTTCACCAAGACCCTTATAGCGTTTTTGCTCTAGGAAACCAGCTTGCTTTATGCGTTCTTCGTCCTTGTTAATCTTAGCCCCTTCAGCCTTGCGCTTTGCGATGGCTTCATCTAGAACCTTATCAAGTTGGTCCTCATCATATATGTAAATACTTGATTTTCGGCCAGGCTTAACTAGCTCAAACAGAGGTGGTTTTGCCAAATAGACATGACCGCCATCTAGAACTTCTTTCATGTATCGGAAAAAGAATGTCATGAGCAACGTACTAATGTGGCTTCCGTCAACATCGGCGTCAGTCATGATAATAATTCGATCGTATCGTAGGCCACTGATATCAAATGAATCTTCTATACCAACACCTAGCGCTTTAATTAGGCTTAGGATTTCGTTGTTAGCCAGCATTTTATCAAGTCGTGCTCGCTCAACGTTCAAGACCTTACCTCTTAGCGGAAGGATAGCTTGAGTTTTGCTATCACGACCAGACTTAGCTGAGCCGCCAGCTGAGTCACCCTCGACAAGATAGATTTCAGAGTCTTTAGGATCTTTGCTCGAGCAATCAGCCAACTTGCCGGGCATGCTTGCACCATCAAGAACACCTTTACGAAGGATATTTTCGCGGGCAGCACGGGCAGCCTTTCGGGCGCGAGCGGCCAGCAATGCTTTGCCAACAACTTTTTTGGCGATATTAGGATGTTCTTCTAGGTAATAGTTAAGGTACTCATTTAATACTTGCTCAACATAGCCACGGATTTCAGGATTACCAAGCTTGTTTTTGGTCTGACCTTCAAATTGTGGATCAGGTAATTTAACCAAAATAACTGCTGTTAGGCCTTCTCGTGTATCTTCACCAGATAGGTTTTCTTCCTTTTCTTTTAGGAGACCATTTTTGCGAGCATAGTCATTGATAACACGTGTAAGTGCTGCTCGGAAACCTGTTAGGTGTGTTCCACCATCAGGGTTAAAGACGTTGTTTGCAAAAGCCTTGATTGTCTCGGTATATACATCAGCGTACTGCAAAGCTATCTCAACTTGAACATCATCAACCTGTTTATCAACGTAGAAAACATCTTCATCAACGACATCTTTACCGTAATTTAGGTGTTTTACGTATGATTGAATACCACCTTCAAAATAGAAGCCATAACGCTTACCGGTGTTTTCGTCTTCTAAATTAGTGCGTATGCCTTTAGTCAGATAGGCAGCATGACGCAATCGGTCAAGAATCGTGTCGTAATTAAACTTAGTTGTCTCAAAGATAGTTTCATCTGGATAAAATGTAATCTCTGTACCTGTTTTGTCAGTTTTGCCGACAACTTTTAGATCAGATTTTGGCGCACCGCGCTCATATTCCTGCTCATAAACTTTACCGTCGCGGAAGACTCGAGCAGTTAGCTTAGTAGAAAGTGCGTTTACGACACTAACACCAACACCGTGCAAACCGCCAGAAACCTTATAACCACCGCCACCAAACTTACCACCAGCGTGAAGAACGGTTAAAACAGTCTCGACTGTGCTTTTACCAGTCTTGGCATGTTTATCTACAGGGATACCACGACCGTTATCAAAAACTTTTACACCACCATCAGATAATAGGGTCACGTCTACCTCTGTAGCATGACCTGCTAGAGCTTCATCAATACCGTTATCGACAATCTCCCATACCAAATGGTGAAGACCTTCGACACCAGTTCCACCGATATACATACCTGGTCGTTTTCTGACTGGTTCGAGGCCTTCAAGAACTTGAATTGCCTCAGAATCATACTGTGTTTTCTCGCTCACTTAATGCAATACCCTCACTAGTGGTCTTTATTTAAATCTCTTACCTACTTATTATAGTGGATAACTTTCGCTATTTCAACAGGAATAGACTTGTTTGAACACATGGTTTTATGTTTCAATAAGCTATAGCATTATTAATAAAATACAAAACATATGTTTCAAAAGCTACTATCAAACCTACCATTCAACCCAAGTTTGATTGGAAAAGTTAGCTTCTATGCCAACAGATTAAAGAAGGAAACTTTTGTCCGGCGACTTGGTGTATTCTTCGTGATTGCGGCTTTGGGTGTACAAGTTTTTGCCATGATTGCCCCTGCCCAACCAAGTTTGGCAGCAAGTTCAAATGACCTAAAATATGGCGGTTTTCATAGTCAAAGTGAAATTGTTAGCTACTGTCAGGGCAATGGTGAGTATCAAGCAATTCTTGCAAATTACGGAATTAGTTGTGCAGCCGTGGCTGGTGGACATGTTGGTACACTTGGCGCACGCGATTACGGTGGTAACCTATTCTCTATGGGTCGATTACCCTATGGTATAGCCGGTGAAACTCCTGTGAGTGTCCCTGGAGTTGGAACATATTATTTACGCTACCTTTGGGGATGGGACAGCCCAGGAACCGTTTCACACTACACAGCTCTTTATGGCACACGTGCTGACGGCTCAACATTTATGATTCTGTTTGACTGCGGTAACTTGGTTCTAGTTGGCTTACCACCTGCTCAGCCAGCTCCGAAAACAATTAGTTGTTCTAATCTATTCATGAGCGTACCTATGAGCTCAAAAGTTGATGTTGGCTCAAAAATTAAAGTTTGGGGCCAAGCTAGTGGTGCCAACCTACCTCCGGGTGAGCTAGTAGACATGCACTACGATTTTGTAACTGATAAGGCTCAGGTGCTAGGCACAGCTGATGCGCAAGGAGTACCGTTTGTGGGCAGTACAGCCACAGATTCAACTCAAAGAGAATTTACAGTATCGCAATCTGGTCATTTCTTCTTCCGGCTATTCGTTAAGTACGATGGTGGCTCTAAAGATGCTGTTGCTAGTTTCGCCTGTCTTAAGGATATCTACGTAAATGAAACCCCTAAGCCAGAGAAGAAGTTAGAATGTACTAACCTTATTACAAGCTTTACAAACAACCAAAAGATCGTTGCTGGTACGACCGTCAACGTCCGTGGTCAATCTTCAGGCCAAAACCTCGGGCCTGGTGAACTAGCTGACATGTATTACGACTACGTCGATGCTGGTGGCAAGGTTTTGGGATCACAAAAAGCCCTTGGAGTGCCCTTCAAAGATAATACGGCCATTGATACAACACCAAGGACCTTCAAGCTTGATAAAGCCGGTGTATACACCTTCCGATTAGCTGTTAAGTATGATGGATCATCAAAGAGCGCTGTCGGTAACCTTACTGGCAACTGTATTAAGAAAGTTGAAGTAGTTCCACCTTGTGATAAATCAAAACATAATGACGAACACGAATGTATCATTCTAAATAAGAAAGCTAGCAACGACACTCAGCATATTCCTGATGCTAACAATACGGTTGCACATGCTGGTGACATAATTACCTATACCCTTTCTGCGAAGAACACTAGCAGCAATACCACAATCAAGAAGTTTGTTTTTGAGGAAAACATTAGTGACATTTTAGAGTACGCCGATATAGTTGATTTACATGGTGGCACTAAAGACGATCACAACACCGTTAAGTGGCCAGCTGTTGATATCAGGGCCAATGAAACCGTATCTAAACAAATTACCGTTAAGATAAAAACCCCTATCCCTCAAACGCCTAAGTCAGTTTCCAACCCAGGTTCGTTTGATATGACACTTACTAACGTTTACGGTGATACAGTAAACGTTAAGTTACCGCCAACTGTTACTAAGACCACTGAGCAAGTAACCACTAGCCTACCAAACACTGGCCCAGGAGAAACATTAGTTGTTGGTACAACAATTGCCGTTGTTGTTGGCTACTTCTTTGCACGCAGCCGCTTGATGGTTAAAGAACTTGAACTAGTACGTAATGAATACGCAGTAAGTGGGGGCATGTAAATGAGTGAGTTAGAACCACAGTTACACGGTAACGAACATCTAAAAGGTGCTGAGAACAGTGCCGAACAACAAGAAAAGCTTCAAAAGCTTATGGATGAAGCTAGAGAAGCACGTAATGAACATGCCGAATCTGCTGAAACTTTGCGACACACTGTCGAGCAAGAAGCTGTAACTGGTAAGGAACTCCAGGGTAAGATTAGTGAAAAGGAAAAGCCTCATCATTCTGAAGATCAATACATTACCAAAGCTAGAAAGAAAGCTGCTTACAAGAAGCTTCTACAGCATGAACAAAAGAAATTATCTAAGCCTGAGCGATCATTTAGTAAGGTAATCCATCAGCCTATCGTTGAAAAAGTGAGCGATATTGGGGCAAAGACAGTGGCTAGACCATCTGGTATTTTAGCTGGCGGCATCTGTGCCCTTGTTGGTACCAGTTTCGTATTTTACATGGCAAAACATTATGGCTTCCGCTATAACTTCTTTATCTTTTTTGCCCTGCTTATTATCGGATTCGTAGTCGGTTTATTCTTAGAACTTATTTGGTCAGGTGCCAAAAAACTTAAGAGCCACTAATTCTTAGCTGGCTCTTTTTGTTCGTCCTTCTTGTCATTGTTCTTTATATTGCCTTCTTTATCGATATAGATTGTGTCTTCTGGTAACTGGTCTTTTACGTTTGCCTTTAATGAAATCTCACCTGATGTGGCGGTGTTTTTATTAAGCGCTGGAGCTGATTGCGCTTCTGGCTTATTTGAACTCATCTTCTTAAGATGCTGATTAATTGCTTCTTCATCATCTTCAACAGACTGTTTTGGTGTCAATGGCGGTACGTGATGAGTTGAAACTTGTGGTGTCTGATGTGTCAATGTTGGTGCTGGCGGCGTTGCTGTAGTAGTTGGAGGAGTATATGGCACTAGTGGCTGGGAAGCTGTAGCCTGTGGTTGCAAGGGACTATTTAATTGTGGCGTGGTTGTCATTGTTGCTGGGATAGGTTGCTGAGTTGCTTGTGCTGGCACAAATGAAGCTGGTTGAGCCATTTGAGCCCTCTGTGGCGGTGCATAAGTGTTTTGTGGAACTTGATTGGCAACTGACGGTTGCGACCCGACAGGCGGCGTCTGTGTAGCCATAGCGGAACGTTGTTGTTGCACACGACGCTTAGCCAGCCAGTCATCCAAGAATGATGGTGGAGCTGCTGGTCTTTGCGACTGTGGTGAACCATATTGTGGACGACTAGCTGCTGGACGGCCAGCTGATCCATTTTGTAAAGCGCTGAATACTGGTTTATCATCGCTGGTTGCCAGACGGCCGAATATCTCGGCCTCAACCTTGGCTTTTGGTCGGCCATACTTGGCTGCAGAAAGTTGCTTGAGAGCATCCATCAACTTAGGGTTGGGTTTACCTAGCGGCGGAACTGTTAACATGCTGAAAGGTTGTGTTGGCACGCCGCCAACAAGTGTTCTAACAATAGCGTTATAGTTCGGCACACGTAGCAAATCATCTGGATCAAATAATGGCTGGAAGTATTTAGATAAGATATCAACATCGTTTTGACCAACCCTAAAGGACACAATAGTACCCATATTCCCAAACACAGCATCACGGATTTCCTCTGTTAACTGAGTAGTAAACTGGTTGGCCACTATCAGATTAAGATGATACTTTCGGGCCTCGGACATTATCGTTGCGAATGAGTCAGTTGAGAAGTTCTGGAACTCATCAACATACAGACAGAAGTCTTCTCGTTCACTTTCCGGTACACTGGCTCGACTCATAGCAGCAGCCTGAAACTTCATGACAAAGATCATACCAAGTAGCTTAGAGTTCAGCTCACCAGTCCGTCCTTTACTCAAGTTAACGATCAAGATTTTCTTATTATCCATAACGTCCCGGAGGTCAAAGGCACTCTTCACTTGCCCGATAATATTACGCATCATCTCATTGGATAGGAAGGCGCCAAACTTACTAACGAACCAACCAAGGACCTCACTCTTATGATAATCACTAGTCTGGGCCATTTCTTTGTTCCAGAAATCCAATACAGTTTGATCAGTCACGAACTCCAGCTTTTGCTTGGCATATTTGTTATCGGTAAAGACTTTTGGAATATCAATAAATGTACCGCCTTCTGGGTCGGCCATAATCGTCAGGGCGGCATTACGAAACCAGTGTTCATACCTTGGGCCGATAATACCCTGGTGCTGAGGGTCATACAGTTTATAAAGCATGTTGATGGCTTCTTGAATCAAGAAGTCTTTTTGTTCAGGCAAGTTAAACTCAAACAAGTTCAGTCCCATTGGATAATTCATATCCGCTGGGCAGAAATAGATAACATCTTCTGTTCGCTCCCTTGGTACCATAGCCAATAACTTCTCAGCTGTGTCACCGTGCGGATCAATAAAGGCAAAACCATCGCCATTAAGCATATCCTGCAGCGCAAGATTCTCAAGGAATGTTGACTTACCTGTACCGGTCTGTCCGACGGCGTACATATGTCGTTGCCTATCGCTTAGGGCAAGACGTATTGCCTTCTTGTTGCCCCTAAATAGGTTGTAACCGAGGAATAAGCCCTCGTTTGGCATATTACGTGGGGCATCAACCTGCTTGGATGCCTGGCGTTCAACCTGGGAAGTTGGGATATTCTTCTGGTCTGGGAAATGGAAAATACTAGCTAACTCAACTGCGTTAAGGATGTTTTGATTATTCTCCTGCGGGAAAAAGCGCAGAATATAGGCTGTTACAAACTGCTCAATATCCTTGGCTGGAGTGTATTTGAAGCCGTTCTTACCTGGAGAGTCAAACAGCGCAAAAGATGCTACAACATTCTTCAGTAGCGCATCAGCACGCTGAGAAATATTCGATGAAGCTACTACCCTAATCAAAGTTTCATAGCCAGCATGCCGTGTTTTATCATCAATTGCATCTAAAACTGCTTGATCAAGATTAGATAAGTCATTAGGCTTAGGTGCTTCACCGTCCTTTTTGCTTTCCGGCGGTTTCCATAATGCACTTGCCACTTGTAAGGCTTGTTTTCCGCCAGTCTTTTTATCACCTTTGCGCTTACCAGCGGCCACACTTGAAGCCTTTTTACGCCATGAAGGGTTTGCTGGTCTCATCAAAATTTGGATCCCGACACCATCCTCTTTATCAAGGGTAGATAATGCATTTAGAAGCGATTGCATTGGATCACGTTTGATATCTTGATAAGTTGCAATTGGATAGGCAAACGACTCTTTTAGAGTAAGTTCACCGCCAATTGTGCCGCTAATACGACCGACTGGACTAAAGATATTGTGCTCAGGTACTTCTTCAAGTCTGGCATTAGGATAGGCACTTACAACAGCCTGCTTTACCACCTCAACAAGGGCGATTGGTACCGCTGCATAAAACCTTACAAAGCCCTGAGATCCAACAATCTCAAAGGCAAAATGTCGTTGGCCATAAAACTTACTCTTGAAGCTCTTCTGCAAAGTACTGGCGATAATCGTATATAAAACCTGAGCTTTAGAAACATTCTCATCAATAACTTCACGCTCATCACGTCCACCAAGCTCACGATCATCACTCGATGGTGGAAGCTGAATAAGTAGCGGAACCATCTTGAGTCCGCGCTCATAATTCTTCTGTTCTCGATAAACTTTACGGGTATAGAAATAGCCTATTGGAGCAGCTATCGCTGCCAATACTAGTAATGAAACGGCACTAAGTATTAAGACTCCCATAAAGATTACTCACCCACTTGAATATCTTTATTATAACGCTTCTTAATATAATCCGCCTTCATCTTGTTGATTTCTTTGTTTTGATTGTATGGATCATCCTTGGTATGGTTAACAATCGCCTTGGCTTTATCAACCCATTCCTTCTCGATAAGATCAACGTCTTCAGCCAATTCTGGATTATTGTCATGTTCAGCCGGCCTACTTCCTGCCTTTGGAGTTGATGATTGTATGGGTGATTGCTGCTGATTATCATCTTGCGGCTGTTGTGCCACTTGCTGTTGAGGATGCTGTTGTGTGGCTGCTGCACCTATAGCCGGCAGAAACTCAGGATTAACCTCACTACCCTGTTGTAGAACGGGTTTTTGTTCGATTACAGGCTGGGCCTCCTGAGGTGCGACAGGTGCGGGTAATTCTCCACTGGAATCAATTGGGTAGGTCTTATCTGTTGCCATATCAGCTAAAGTATAACAAATGGAGCACTAGCAGAATAGTTTATATTTTTCTGATCTTAATTAGATACCAGCTCAGCAGGACAGTAATAGCCAAACTGATCAGTAAATCTCTCGATGATAATTGTCGGATTGAAGCTAAAATTAAACATAAAACGATAAAAATCGTTACTGTTAGTCCAACACTGCTTCCTAGTGACTTATTATCTGAGAACAACCCAACTATTACTTTCACAGTTATAAATAAAGTCACAAAGGCATAAATAAAAGGCACTATTAACAGTGGTAACGGGAGATTCTGCGGGTTAGTAAACATCAAGAAAAGTATCGCTACGACGTACAGACCGAACAAAACTACTAGCTGTTTCTTTGAAATTTTCATTATCCTTATTGTAACTAATAACTGCCTATAAATTAAAGCAAGACGGTAAATCCGCCCTTGATATATTACTTCTGTAGCGCTTACCGTCTATGCAATGACTGACCGCTCTTATCTGCTATTCGCAGACTTGAGCGCCGCATTTCCTCCCTCTTTTGAAGAGATTTGTAAGTTTTGTTTTTGCTAACTTACATGAATAAATCTACTACACAAAACCGCTTATGTCAATATAATATCATTGTATTTGTTACAATATTACCCTGTTAGTGTCACATTTTTAGTTTTAGAATACTAAATTTTTATGTTGTATATTTAATAACTATAAGTTTAGAGTTCTTATAATTTTTGGCCATTTTTAGTGAATACTAAATTTTGAACCACTATTGCCAATGATTTCTCACTCAAATTTGATTCTAAAGCTCACCGCATCATTATTTTGTTGGCTAATCGGTCTATCATTTTCAAAATTTTCTATTGCGGTCGCGAACCATTTGGCAATATTTGGGTTGTCAATAATCCACTGATTAAGTCTATGGTGAGCTCCCAAAAGCGTTACAAGCTGTTTCTTTTGCGCAAATTCAGCATGACTATGTATAAGCCCCGGTACGTGTTTTGGTATAACAGTATCGTGTTCAGCCTGGAAGATTAGGCATTTACCCTTAAATGATCTTAGTTTTTCCCATGCATCGCTATTCATCCAGCTATCTTTTTGCCTGATAATTCTGGTGAATTCTGATTCTGCACCGAAGTTAGCATTACGTGCCTGTTTGGCATAAACAGCTGGTGCTAATAGTATTAATGACTTTACTAGCCCTGTTTCTATTAGGTCTATAGAGGTCTGGCCACTCATACTAAATCCAATTACTATCAAATCTTGGTTTAGCTGGAAGTGTTTGATCACTGTCTCGGCTTGCTCGAGCCTCTTAATAAGGTTTAGATCACTTAACTTGCCCGTTGACCTACCGTGGCTTAAAAAGTCGAATGTGGTGACTGCATAGCCTTTATTTGCAAGCATTTTCGCCAAGCTAAGTGATTTTTCTTGGTCAGCCTGTCCAGCTCCATGCAGTATAAGAATATTGGACTTAGGATTTTCGACAATAAAACGACGTGTTGCAATATATTCCTTGCCATACTCAATATTTTGATCGTGAATTATCATTTGTTAATAATACCAAACTGTACAGCAGGCCTATTTTCCAGGAAAAGTAGCCTAGAAACATCAAAATTTACTACTCAAAGAAAAAGTTATACACAGCTTTTTTGAAAAAATAATCATAATCGTATTGACAGTGTTTTTAGCAATTTATAAGATAAGCACAGCACTTGAATAAAAAAAGTGCTCAAAAACAAAAACGACTTAGAAACAACGGCTTCTCGCAAGCCGTTGTTCCATGAAAAACCAACACCCTTCAAACTAAAAGACACAATCAAAAAACTCCACACACTTCAGAAGCTCATTGCAAAAACAGCAATGAGCTTTTGCTTGCAATTTGATTTTCTTTTTATACAATGTGCTCACTTATGAAGGTGCAAAGTATATTGGATATCGGTTTTGAAGGTGTAATTATCGATGTTGAGTGCACTGTTACCAATGGCCTGCCTAATGTTGTAATCGTCGGTTTTGCCAATAAGGCTGTTGATGAAGCCAAGGAAAGAATCAGGGGTGCGTTTGCCAGCTCTAACCTACCACTGCCTAAAAAACGAATAACTATAAACCTTGCCCCGGCTGATCTGCCAAAAGACACAACTTCCTTTGATTTAGCGATTGCATCATCAATATTAATCACTAGCCAGATAGTACCAACTCCCCCTGTTAAAACAATGATAATTGGTGAACTAGGCCTGGATGGTAGCGTACGAGGAGTCCGTGGCATTATTGGTAAACTTCTAGCGGCCAAACGCTTAGGTTACTCGAGTTTTTACTTACCGGCCGCAAATGCCAATCAAGCGTCGTTGGTTGATGGAATTGCGGCATATCCAATTGCTGATTTGCGGCAACTCTATCTGCACCTAACCAATACTCACCCAATCAAGCCCCTTGTTCACCAACGTCCTAAAATATTTTACGACCAAACAAACATCGACTTTGGGGAGATAGTTGGCCAGGAACAAGCTAAACGCGCCATGCAAATAGCAGCTGCTGGTGGGCACAATATCCTATTGTCCGGACCACCCGGTACAGGTAAAAGCATGTTGGCCAAAGCCTTACCAGGCATCTTACCGCCGATGACAAATGAAGAGATCCTAGAGGTTACCCACTTGCACAGTCTTCATAGCAAGGATTTTGAAAAACCTTTAACGGCACGGCCCGTCCGTTCACCCCATCATAGTTCTAGTGATATCGCGATCATTGGCGGCGGAAAGAATCCAAGGCCAGGAGAAATCAGCTTAAGTCATCGTGGGGTTTTGTTTTTAGATGAGTTTCCTGAATTTAGTCGTTCGGCAATCGAGGCCCTGCGTCAGCCCTTAGAAGATCGAATTATCACAGTGGCTAGAGCAAAAGATACTCTGGAATTTCCGGCTAATTTCATGCTCGTCGCTACGGCCAACCCTTGCCCTTGCGGTAATTTTGGCACAAAGAAATCATGTGATTGTTTGCCTCATCAAATTATGCGATACCAAAAGAAACTGTCCGGGCCAATCATGGATCGAATTGACATTCATGTGAATGTTGAAGGAGTCGATCATGAAAAGCTACTTGATGGGAGCCCACGGAATCAAAATATATTATTGCGTACGGAGGTATCCAAAGCTCGCCAAACACAACATGCAAGGTTTAATGACCCGAGCAAGACCAATAGCATGATGACCAACCAAGATATTAAAAACGTTGCTAGGCTCAAGCCGGAGTCTAAAGACATCCTTGATAAGGCAGCGACGAGCTTAGATCTGTCACCACGTTCATATATGAGGACAATTAAGGTTGCCCGAACAATTGCCGACCTAGAAAAAAGTACAGACATTGAAGCTGCTCACATCGCTGAGGCCTTACAATATAGGCCAAAAACCGACTTTCAGGCATAAGATTGTTGACCTCTGTTCTGTCATCTGTTAGAATAGGCAAAAGTTAGTAACATTAAAGGAGTGAATGCCTTATCAGCAAGGATGTCGTCCGCCTGAACGGAGCAATTCGGGCACCGCAGCTTCGTGTAATCGATAACGAGGGACGTCAGCTAGGAGTTATTTCTCGCCAAGAGGCCTTACAAGCAGCAAATGATGTTGGCCTAGACCTGGTAGAAGTATCACCCAACGCTAACCCACCGGTAGCAAAAATTGTGGATTGGGGTAAGTTTAACTACCAACGAACAAAACAGCTACAAAAGAATAAGCGAAACACGAAAGTTACTGAGCTCAAGCAGATGCGATTCGGTTTAAAGATCGGTGAGCACGACCTGCAAGTAAAGCTCAGCAAGGTGAACAAGTTTCTAGACGCCGGGCATAAAGTAAAACTTACCGTATTCTTCCGTGGTCGTGAAATGGCCCACAAAGATCTAGGTTTTAAACTTGCTGAAAAGATTATCGAGGATTACGGAGACAACATCGTTGTCGAACAACAACCCCAACTAAATGGTAAACAACTAGCATTCGTCATAAGGAGCAATAATGCCAAAGCAAAAAACTCATAGCGGTACAAAAGACCGAATCAAGATCACCAAAACTGGTAAGGTTTTGCGCCGTCATTCAACCGGCAATCACCTGCTCAGTAAGAAGAGTGCATCCCGTAAACGTCGATTTGCTGGACTTGAAAAGGTATCAAGCACTCAAGATAAAAGTATTAAAAGGAACTTAGGAGTATAACATGCGAGTAAAACGAGGCGTTGCTTCACACCGAAAGCACCAGAAAATCCGCAAAGCCACGAAAGGCATGACTAGGGCTCACCGCTCTAGTGTTAAACGAGGACGACAAGCAGTCGTTCGATCACTGCAGAATTCAACCCGTGATCGAAAGAACCGCAAGCGAACGTTCCGCAACCTATGGAATACTCGTATTAATGCCGCTGCGCGAATTAACGGGACTACCTATAGTCGCTTTATTGCAGCCCTTAAAAAGGCCAATATTACACTTGATCGTAAAGTATTGAGCGAGTTAGCCGTGAATGAGCCACAGGCCTTCACAGCCGTTGTTAAAGCATCAAAAGCTAAATAATAACCTCACCAATAAATAAAACTACCGCCCCGGGTAAAACTATTAGGGCGGTAGTTGTTTTATCTGTTTATTTGCAGCCAGATTACCCGTAAGCCGGGTTCTGTTTTAGCTAGCCATCTATCTAGTTCATGGGTCACCCCATGAATCAAGCGGTTCTTATGACAAACTCTGGCGGGGACCAATGTTGAGCTTATCTCCTTGCAGCGGACAGGGTTTACCTCTTCCAAGTGTCACCACTTGGAACTGTGGGCTCTTACCCCACTCTTTTCACCCTTGCCGTTTTACAGGCGGTGTCGTCTCTGTGGCACTTTCCCTAGGGTTACCCCCGGTTGCCGTTAGCAACTGTCCTCCCCTATGCTGCCCGGACTTTCCTCCTACATCAGATGCAGGCGACTAGCCGGTAACCTGGCATAAGGATTATTATACCCTTATTCGCTTATGCTGTCCAAAATACGATTAACTTCGGCGTCGGCCAGCTTATTAAGCTCTCTAGGGACGTGTTGGAAGTTTACCTCGTCAAACTGTAAAGTTAAGCCTTTAATTGCCTTATAAACTGGTATAAGCTCGGCGTTTTTCACCTTAAATAACCCTGTCATTTGATTAACTACCAATAAACTATCCATGAACACATGTATCACCTTGACCCCGAGTTGCTGAGCCCGTTCTAGGCCAAGTTTCAGAGCATGATACTCAGCTTGATTATTGGTGGTGATATTCAGGTACTCGCCGTTTGTCTCCAGGATATTATCATGCATATCGAGCAACACGTAACCACTGGCAGAAGGGCCTGGATTTCCCCTAGAACCACCGTCAGCATAGAGTTTAATTTCATTTAGTGTTGTTGGTTTGTCATCAACTTCTTCAAGATTCTTTGGCTGATCGTAGGCTTGATAACTAAACTGTATAACCTTAACATGAGTGTTTTCATCAATTGGATCACCGTAAAAAATCGCCAGTTGTTTATATAGTTCGGTCATTGAGCCAAATTGCTCAAAGTCGGCACTTTCTAGGTGTAGGTCACCAAGTCTCTGAGTACTGACACGATCAATAGTGGCAACCCCAATAGCTTTCCAGCTCTTAGGGTCCTCTTCGTGCACCTTATCAACAACTAAAATCTTGTCATCTACACTAATATCTTTTTCGTCATTTATTCGAAGTGTAGCTGTTTGAAGACCTTTTTTTATGTTCTCGGCTTCAATGTGATTGAATCTTAGTATTTTCATTAGCTCTTCTATTCTACCTTATTTGATACAATAACGCCCATGCGCACTGATGATTTCGACTACAACCTATCTGAAAAACTAATCGCCCAACACCCACCTAAAGTTCGTGGCACCAGCCGACTTTTAGCACTTGATAAGCAAACTGGCCAAGTGCAACATTTGCACTATCCTGACATGATTAGGTTTGTACAGCGTGGTGATATCGTGGTTCTCAATAATACAAAAGTCATTAAAGCTCGCTTGATAGCTATAAACTCTGAGCAAAAAGAACGTGAATTACTACTGTTAGAGCAACACGGTCACGAGTTTGGCGTCCACAATCACAAAGTACTTTATAGAGGTAAAATTCATACTAACGAGGAATTAACCATCCACGGGGTTAAAGTTAAGGTCACCGAAGTCGGTGATGGCGGTATAGCTACAATTAGCTCCGAAGAGAATCTTCTAGAGCTCAGCGGTAAGTTTGGATCTGTTCCATTACCTCCATATATGAAGCGTGAGGCTTCGGCTGAAGATATCAAGCGCTACCAAACTGTGTTTGCTGATAAAGCTGGTTCAGTGGCCGCCCCTACAGCTTCACTGAACTTCACTCACGAGCTTGAACAAGCTTTGAAAGCCAAGGGAGTACAAATTGTCTACTTAACACTTCACGTGGGCTTAGGAACGTTCCTGCCCATAAGAGTTGATGACGTAACCAAGCACAAAATGCATAGTGAGTACTTTGAGATTCCAAGGGCAACGGTCGAGGCAATCCAGATCGCAAAGAAATCTGGCAATAAGATTTTGGCTGTTGGCACAACAGTAACACGTACCCTAGAGTACGCCACCGAAGACCTAATGAAAGATTCAAAGGATATAACTGGGGAAGCTGATATTTTTATCTACCCAGGCTATGAATTTAAGATCGTTGATAAACTTCTAACTAATTTCCATGCTCCAAGGTCAACGGTGCTGATGTTAACAGCAGCCTTTGCTGGCTGGGATAAGCTAAAACCTGCTTACGAGGCAGCTATTGAAAACAAGTACGCCATGCTTTCCTATGGCGACTCTATGCTAATTTATTGATCTGCAGTAAAATACCCCTGTTATCGGGGTGTGGCGCAGTTGGCTAGCGCGTACGGCTGGGGGCCGTGAGGTCGCAGGTTCAAGTCCTGTCACCCCGACCAATATTATTTGGTTTTTTGAGAAGATTGCGATTTTCTAGTTATTAAAATCTGTATTGTTATAACGCCCCAAGATGCTGAGATAATTGCTGCGGTTGTCGTTGCGAAATACAGGTGTAATGTAAACATACAGAAACTAATAATTGCCGGAAATACTGTATTCATAATCGAGCTCGTAAGTGAAGGCTTTGCTTTACTCCAGATTATGAACTGCAAAGCAACAATTGCGCCAACCTGACAGATTGCAATAACTTTATCTTGCCACATCCAACTATCATACTTTTAATACCAAAAGAAAACTAGGTCCTTTTGCCTTTCAGATTAATCTGCTTCCTCTACGGTGGTTGCCTTCACGTTGTGGCCACGGCCACACCGAATGTCAGGTTCCCTAGCAAATTGTGTTAGATAATCATTCCTGGCAAATGTACCTAGCAGTATTATTATAACGCTTATATCAACCCAATAAAAGATGGTATAGAGCCGTATTTGCCCACAAAACTATCGGCCGTAGAATCGGGAAGAATACAAACATTAGTATCAATATTGCGGTGAACCCCATGCCCTCTATCTGGGCCATGAATTTTTGCAAAGGTTCAGGGGCCAAAGCATAAAGCAGTCGCGATCCATCAAGTGGTGGGAACGGAATCATATTAAAAACAAAGAAAGCAATATTAACACTTACGAATACTGTCATGATGGTGTATATCTCCGTGCCAACAGCTATGCCACTAATTCGAATCCCCAGGGCAGCAGCGGCGGCCAGCACAAAGTTTGTCGCCGGGCCAGCCAGCCCGACCAATGCAGCACCATATTCACCCCATCTAACTCTATAGGGATTAAACGGCACGGGCTTGGCCGCAAAAAATGGCGGTAAGCCAAAAGCAATAAGAAACATCGGTAACAATACAGTGGTAATAATATCAATGTGTTTTAAGGGGTTAAGCGTCAACCTACCAGCCTCCTGAGCAGTGGTATCGCCTAATTTATGGGCCGCAAATCCGTGCATCATTTCATGCAAGCTCATGGAAATCAGGATAATCACGAAGAGGACTACATAATCAGTTAGGTTCATCAGTTTAGTATAGCAAAACTAAATACTCTTGACTTAACAGAGATAAATGCGTAGAATTACACCTTGACTATGCAGAAATGTGATTTAACCGGTAAAGGCAAACAGTTTGGCAACAATGTGAGCTTCTCACAACGCCATACTAAGAAAGTCTGGAAACCTAATCTTCAGGCCAAGACTATTATTGTTGATGGCAAAAAAGTGAAGATGAAGCTTAGCACCCAAGCCATCCGTACCCTTAAGAAAAAAGGCGTTATTGCTAAATAACACCTTATTCATTAGAGAATTATAGCTCCCCTTAGGGGAGTTTTTTATTAACTTTTTTCTACGACAATTAACTGTGTCACTTCAGGAAGATCAGCACCTTTGAGTTTTAGCTTTGGTACAGTTTCAGTAACTTCCATGCCCATTTCTTTTAGAGCCACAGTTAGTTCTTGCTGAGGAACCTCATATTTTAGACCTTTGTCGGCGTAGTGAGTTGGGATGATAATTTTTGGATCAGTCCCTTTAATTACCTTTAATGCACCGACTGGATCAAGCGTGTATCCACTACCGCCAACAGGGATAATCAGCACGTCAACGGTCCCGATTGACTCTAATTCATCATCTGTAAGTTCGGGGTGTATATGGCCAACAATTACCATGCGAATGTCGTCAGCCTGGACTTTAAAAATAGTAGCCTTGGTTTTACCAGCTTCATCGATGTGCGCCCTTGCTGCAACACCTTGAATAGAAATATTTGAAACTTCATATTCACCAGGTTGTGAGATGACCAAACGCCCACCTGAAGCACCTTTTACTACATCTGGATTAGTGTTAAGTACAATATCATCTGGTTTGGTAACAGATTTCGAACCAAGCTCGGCTAAGTTATCATCAACAACTATTGTTGCCTTCTTAGTTGTAATGCGTACACAGTTACCCCCAAAATATTGTAATTCCATTTACGTCCTCCTAGTTTCTTTGTTCTAATTCGTTATGTTTGTCTATTAAAACTTGCTTCTTAGCCGACATAACGGCCAATAAGAAGCGGTCTTTTATCTGTTTTCGGTATTCGTACTCTTTGAGATCCATAACTACATAACGGATCTCCTTGCCCTCTTTTTGCTCCATATCCGTCACAAATTTCTGAGCTTTGGTTTGATTAATATCTCCAATAATTAGCAAATCCACACCAGCCGTGTCATCACGTGTAAATTGACCAGTTAGTATGGCCAGCTGGACGTTACCAATCCCTCGGATGTCACTTACATCATCTGGTTTGGCTGCTGGCACCTTGCCTAAGCCCTTTACGGAGCCTTTGCCAAAGATTGCGGCCAATGGACGATAGTATTCATACTTTTGGTTTACTTCGTAGTACAGGCGGTTATTTGTCGTGTCGGAGGAAATAATGCCAATGCTGAGTAAATTTGCGAGTTCACGACGAACGGAGTTAATTTGCTCGTCAATTTTACGAGTTATTTCGCGCACATAGAAGGAGCGATTTGGATTACTAAAAAACAGCTGCAATAGCTTAACCCTAGTCTTGCTCCCAAAAAGTTGCTCGATCATGTGCCTATTGTATCAGAAGACTACTCACTACGAGTTAAAAATGTTTCCAATAGATCAAATGCAGTCTGTTTACTATCGATCCAGTGAATATATTTATTACGTTTGAACCAAGTGCGCTGCCGTTTGGCTAGGCTCAAATCACCTCTAATAAAACGGCTTTTGGCTTCTTCTAAATCAATTTCTCCCCTAATGTATTCTCCGATGAAACGATAGCCAATACCATTCATTGTCTCGTTGTCCCACCCATACTTTTTGCCCAAGCTTTTTACCTCTTCAACAAGTCCATGATCTACCATGTGTTCAACACGTAATTTAATTCTGTGTTCAAGGATTTCTTTGTCTAATTTCAGTCCAATAACTAGAGTATTTGGACGTAATTGTTGTGCATTAATCAACGAATTATCTTCACTTTTCAGGAGGTGTCTGGGGTTTCGAGGATCTCTTGGAGCAGTAGCTTCTGAAAACTGATAATTGAATATTACACTGTCTATGTATAGCCCTGTACCACCTACCAGTATTGGCAATTTCTCCCTATCTGAAATCTCTCTAATCAATCTAAGGGTTTCTTGCTGAAATTGAGCTGCACTATACTTTTTACCCGGCTCAATAATATCCAACATATGATGTGGTACCTTTTGTTGGTCTTCCTTGCTAGGTTTAGCCGTCCCTATATCCATTCCTTTGTAAATGGTTCTGGAATCGGCGCAAATAATCTCACCATTAAACTTTTTAGCGAGTTCAATAGCCAGATCACTTTTGCCAGAAGCCGTCTCACCGACGATAACAACAAGAGGAGCACTCACTAAACTATCGTCCAAATGTTACACCACCGTTTATGTTGAGAATTTCCCCTGTTATGAAGCCAGCTTCATCTGACGCAAGGTAAAATATCCCAGCAGCAATATCTTCTGGTTCACCAAGTCTGCCGACTAAAATTGAATCTTTATATCTATCTCTTACGCGATCTGGAATGCCAGATTTACCGAAGAAATCCGTATCTTGCACCAAGCCTGGTGCAATTGAGTTAATAGTTATCTTGCGTTCCCCTAAAGATTTGGCGAGAGTTCTATCTATACCATGAATACCAGACTTGGCTGCCGCATAAGCAGTGCCGATTACTCCGCCCTGACTACTGCCTGTTAATGCCGCCAACGAGCTAATATTAATGATACGACCTCCGTCACCAATAATATCTTGCATGCTCTGAATCATATAATAAACACTGCTTAAATTAAGCTTAACTACATCTTCCCAGATCTGTATAAGTTCATCGATAGGAGCATCATCGGCGATCGTCTTATCACCTCTGCCTCCAGCACAATTAACCAGCACATCAATCTTGGTGTGATTATCGAGAATATATTCTTTAGCTGATTTAATTGATTCTAAGTCAGTGACATCCGTAACTATAGGAATGACAGTTTTATCTTTGTTGGCCATGGTTACAGATTCAAGCTTCTCAGGGTTACGACCAAGAATGTACACAATATCACCGTTATCGGCAAATTTTTTAGCGGCTGCTTTGCCCATACCACTTCCGCCGCCAGTTATAACTACAACTCTCTGTTTACTCATAATTCTATTATATCTTACGGACGCCAAAGTAAATTCTTGATATCCACTTTATACTCTTTACTCACTTTAACACCCTCGGCTTCTAAGACCTGTTTGTGCTCTACCTGGCCGCCAGGAAACCCCTCGGCCAAAGAACCGTCTTTCTTGACGACCCGTTGCCATGGCAACTCTGGGTTTCCCCAGTGAGCTACGCCACCAACAATCCTAGCTGCACGGGGTCGCCCGCAAAGCGAAGCAATTTGGCCATAAGTCATAACGCGGCCTTTCGGAATGTGTCTAACTAATTCATAAACCTGCTCTTTAAAGTTGTCGTTGTTCATCGAAAAACTTCTTTACTGCTGGCCAATCTTTGACTCGCGTCAAACTGTTTGCTCGCTCATCCTTACTCCATCCATACTCACTAAATAACAAAGCTTTGGTACCGGCTTTTTCAGCTTCCAAACAGTGGTCAATATGATCATCTATAAGGTAGTCGGCGCCAATTTCTCGGCAAACATCACCCTTACTAACTTTTCGGCCATGATACCAGCCAGAAATAAACCGTACGTCTTTAAAAACTGATGGGAAATGTTTAAGTAGCCATTGGTGAGTCATATCAACTTGATCTTCATGCCTAGCCGATACAACCACTAATGTATGATTCTTCTCCAGTTCTTTTATTGCTTCAATTGCACCCTCCACCGGTTCCATCTCTGTTAGGGCACCAGAATTTATGAATGAATGATACCAATGCTCCGCGGTATCATGATCTACACCCCAAACTCTCTCAAAGTAACCCTTGTACTCACCTGGCTGAGAATGATCTTCTTCTGAGTAATCTCTGTCGAAGTTGTTGTTAACAAAGCCTCTTGTCCCGTCGTTGGTCGGGAATAAAACATCATCGACGTCGACTGCAATAACTGGCTTATTTTTCGTGTTTGTCATATGCATGCACAGAAGTGTGGGTTACGCGTGATTTGACTTCATTGGCTACCGTCTTGAGGAAATTGCTGACCTCAATTGTTTCGTCATCTGACTGGACGGTTATGTCCTTGCGAACACGTGGTTGAACCTTGCCACTTTGAACCTCTTTTTCGCCAATAACTAGCGTGTATGGAACCTTCATGACTTCGGCAGCTCGGATCTTCTTGCCGACGGATTCATTTGAGTTATCGACTACCAGTCTTAAGCCTAAACTCTTGGCTTCATCAGCAATCTTTTGTGCGCACTCAACGGTTTCTTTTTCTTGGTTTACAGTAGCTACTCGTATCTGCTCTGGAGCAACCCAGACCGGGAATCTGCCAGCCGTGTGTTCAATGAAGACACTCATGAAACGCTCAATAGAACCCATGATTGCCGCATGCAGCATAACAATTCGCTCGTCCTCACCTTTTTCGTTTATACAGGTTAAATCAAACCCTTCTGGTTGGTTGAAGTCAACTTGAATTGTTGCAACTTGGTGTTCACGACCGATGGCGTCTTGAGCCATGAAATCTAGCTTAGGTCCATAAAATGCAGCTTCGCCAACTCCAAGTTCATACTTATCACCAACCTTCTCTTTAGCAAGTTCGCGGAGTTGATTCTCAACCTTATCCCATGTCTCGGGAGTTCCTAAATAAGCCTTCTGTTGCTCGGGATCGTGGGTACTCAAACGTAGGCGGAGCGACATGCCAATCGCCTCATAAAATCGTTCAATGATATCCCATATCTTAAGTGCTTCTTCCTTAATTTGATCGTAGCGGGCAAAAACGTGGGCGTCATCTTGGGTGATTGATCGAACTCGAGAAAGTCCGCCAAGCTCCCCTGTTTGCTCATCACGATAAACCATAGTTGTTTCCCGGTAGCGTATTGGCAAATCACGGTAGCTACGTGGTCGGCTAGCATATATCTGAGTATGATGAGGACAATTCATAGGTTTCATTGCAAACTCATGTCCTTCACGCGTCTTAATACGGAACAGCTCGTCAGCGAACTTAGCCCAGTGGCCACTCTTCTCGTATAAGTCTTTCTTGGTAATATGTGGAACTGTAACTGGCTGATAGTCGTATTCGTCGCGCATTTCTTGTATGAACTTATCCAATTCATTGCGCATCACTGTGCCTCTTGGTGTCCACAGTGGTAAACCTGCACCAACAAGGTCGGAGAACACAAACAAATCTAATTCCTGGCCAAGCTTACGATGATCGCGCTTCTTGGCTTCCTCAAGCATAGCTAGGTGTTTCTTCAGCTCATCTTCTGTCTCAAAGGCCAACCCATAAATACGTTGCATCTGAGCGTTCTTTTCGTTTCCACGCCAGTAGGCCCCAGAGACACGCATCAATTTGAAGGCACCAACTTTGCTTGTAGATTCCACGTGTGGCCCACGGCAAAGATCGGTGAAGCCTCCATTCGTATAGAAACTAACATTATCAATTTGGCTATCACCTTCGGTAATCGTACCTAGTTCATCAGCGTCAAGATCTTTGGCTACGGTAGTTCCGGCCCGTTTAAGATCATTCAGTAACTCTTCTTTATAAGGTTGTTTGGCCTCTTTGGCCCAGTTAAGTGCTTCATCGACTGGCTTTTCAGACTTTTCAAACGGCTGATCTTCTTTAATTATTTTCTGCATTTCAGCTTCAATCTTCTTGAAATCTTCATCAGACAATGTGGTGTCACCCAAATCAACATCATAATAAAAGCCATTCTCTACCACTGGACCAACCCCGAATTTAGTGTGTGGCCACGAATGTTGAATAGCGGTTGCCATAATATGCGCCAAGCTGTGTCGCATAGCATGTAGTTCATCTTGGGTTTTGGACATATATATCTCCTTTTAGAAATAAAAAAGCGCGCAATCAATATGAATTCATAATAATTTACGCGTCTCGGTCCTGATCAATAAGTCGTAAAATCAGGAGGTTCCACCTCGACTTTTGCTCTTGTAGCCTTCGTTATCGTACGTCCGCTACCTTGCCTACGTGACTCCGCGGTTAGTGAGGCCGCATCCACATCTGTTTTATAGTGTATCACCCTCTGTTAGCTTAGTAAAATAAAATACCGCTTGAGGATTCTCGCAAAGATACTCAAGCGGCACATGATTGATGTGTCACATACACATCGCAAAACTACACCTGTAATGAAAAAGTATACCTAAGCTAGTAATATAATGCTAGTACTTTTTTGTTGTTTTATATACAAATTGATTTTTCCCCTGTTATTCGCTATTCTGAATTAGCAATTAGGGCGGTTAGCTCATTTGGCTAGAGCGCAACATTGACGTTGTTGAGGTGACAGGTTCGAATCCTGTACCGCCCACCAGAACCTGTGAAGGTTCTTTTTATTTACGATAACTTTCGCAGATACGCTCAAGGTAACGGATATTGTGTATGGAAGCGAGTGAGCCGGCTAGTGGCTCGCCTACCTTAAACTGGTGGCGCAAAAATCCTTTGCTGAAGCCATTCTGACAGGTGTAACAATCGCAGTTGTCATCAATAACAGATTTATCATTCGTAAACTTCTCGTTAGTCAGATGTATGGTTTTGTCCCCTGTTATCCAACAGGTGCCATGACGGGCGTTTCGGGTTGGCAAAACACAATCAAACATATCTATACCGTACTCGATCCCAAACCTAACATCTCTTGGGTCACCCACCCCCAGCAAAAATCGGGGCCGAGGTGAATCATCATATAGGCTTGATAGATATTCGAGCATATTGTGCATTTCTTCTCTGGTTTCACCAACTGACAAACCGCCGATGGCAATACCGTCAACTGGTAAGCTTTGTACAATTTCTAGGCTTTTTTTGCGCAAAGAATTGTCGAGTCCGCCTTGAACAACACCAAATAACAGAGGTCGCTCATTTTGGGCCATATTCTTGGTTTGCTTCTGAAACTCAGCTAATGAACGCTCCAGCCAACGATGAGTTCGTTCAAACGCCTCTAGGGTACGGTCTCTACCCTTTTCATCTAAGGAAGTAACATCGTCAAAAGCTACAATCATGTCGGCACCTAGTTTCATCTGAATCTGTATAGACTTCTCTGGCGAAAGAAACACCATGTCACCTGTCTTTGGATCCTTGAATGTCACTCCGTCCTCTGTAATTTTGCGAATTTTGGCCAATGAGAATACCTGGAAACCACCAGAGTCAGTTAGGATAGGCCCCTGTCGACGTGAAAATTCATGAATACCACCCAGCTTAGCGATAGCCTCCTCCCCCGGCTGCAAATGAAGGTGGTAAGTATTCGCCAGAACTACCTGTACCCCTGTTGATTCAACTTGCTCCGGGCTAAGGCTTTTAACAGCACCTCTTGTGCCATCGGGCATAAATGTCGGGGTGTTAATATTACCGGAACGACTCGTAAAGACACCCGAACGGGCTAATTTATTCTGTTTTTTGACCTCAAACATGTACGCATATTGTAACAGTCAAACCAGAATATACCAGATACATAATGCTTAAAATTTGCTTATGCTAATCTGTTATTGGTATTGACATAAATAGATGTTTATGTTAGCATTAGCGGGTTAAACGAGGCGCTCTGTGTGAGTACCAATAAGCGTAAGTCTTCGTTAGAGGACTTTAAGCTGTTTTACGAGGAACTCGTGTTCTCCGCTACGCGGAAACCATCAAATAGAATCCAAAGAGTTCGTTCAACAGCGGCTACCAAATAACATTTGTAGCTTCAAGAAGCTCCAGGTCAAAGCCTGGAGCTTTTTATATCCCCACATTTTGCTAAGTTATCCACTAGCTTTTTGAATAGCTGTATGTCAATATATTGACATGGTATGTATATATTGTGATGCTAAAACATCTGTAACGAATTCTCGTAAACGTGCGCGTGATAAAAGCGTCTGGCGTCGTCATAAATGCACCTCTTGTAGCGCAACCTTTACAAGTGTTGAGCAAGTTGATTGGCCACAAGCCGTGTTATTTAAAGCTAATGGTTCGCACACAGAGCCCTTCTCTCGTGACAAGCTTTTGATTTCAGTTCATCATAGCCTTCAGCACCGAAAAGACGCTACAGAAGCCTCTACGGAGCTCACAAATACTATCCTTAGCCGGCTTGTGCATAACATAGTCGATGCTTCAATAAGTAGAGCCACAGTCATTACGGTAACAACAGAGGTTATAAAGCGATTTGATAAAGCCGCGGCCGCAACCTACGCAGCCTATCACCCACTGTAGTTACTTCTTGACCGCTTTGTCAGTGACATCGAAGACATCAAAATAACGGCCGAACATCAATCTTGTTTGTGATGTCAGGGCGGCCATAGCGTTAAACAAGATAGTCGTAAACGGTAGCAAAACCCATTGCAAAACCATAAAAACAGATCGATGATGCTTATATCGAGCTGGTTTAGGTGGCAGTAAACGAATACTCATAAAGAACGTAATAAAAATACCGGCCAGAGCTATGGTCTGAATACGACTAGCAATAATGGGCAGCTGATTAGCGGCGTAATCATTACTGTTAAACAGCGCTGGAATAAGAGCGGCAAAGGCCAAAATAAGTGGTGCCGTCGCCCAAGAAACATGCCCCTCTAGAAGCCTTAGGAACTTAAATAATCGATCCGTTTTAGAGATTTTATTCTTGGTAAAGAATGCCTTATCAGCTACGTAAGCCACGTCTGATGCACCATAAGCCCAGCGACGAATCTGAATAAATTGTGCTTTTATGGTCTTACGGTAAGTATCCGACAAAACGGCGTCTTGATAGATTGGTAGATAAATTGGGTATACCTCGTGCTTACCTTCAAACCTAAAATAAGTTCGCCAGAACTGATGACCATCTTCTACTACAGTACGACAACTCCAAAAGTCGGTTTCGATCAAGGCGTCCATACCTTGAGCATGAGCTGAAAAGTTACGTAGCATATGCGGCCTGAGTGATAGAACAAGATTCCACAGAGAATTACCGGTGGCAATCACACGCATCGGCGCGGCCGCATCCCAAATGTTATTGGTATAGATTGGTAATGGCTGATATGAGGTATGTATTGGATCAGATGAAGCCGCAAACAGATAGCTTAGTGTTGCTAGATACTTCTTGTGCGGGCGGTTATCGGAATCAAGTGTCGTGACCATAACTTTGCTTGGATCAATCTTGGCCTCCTCTAAATATTTCTGAAGCTGACGAGCTGCGTAGGTAATGTTTGGCCCCTTGCCTCTTACTTCATTTGGGGTCAAAGGATGCTTAGATACAATTATGTGCTTGAATTTTGAACCGTACTTTTGGGCAATCTCAAGCATTGCTGGTTCAGATTTAGCACCATCCCGACCTTCATAAGCCAGAACCAAAATGACCTTTTTCATATCGTATTCTGAATCAATAACAGATTGAACTGTCGGTTCGATAATATCGATACTTTCGTTATATGCTGCAATAAAAATCGCATGAATAATTTCATGAGGTCTTACAGGTGTTGGTGACAGCTTAATGCGCTCAATATTTTCATAATGCCACTTTGGTAATGATGCACTGTGCCCTTTTGGATCCAAATCCTCAAGCTCTTCTAACATCTTGAGCCAATCATATTTCATGTGCTTTTGCATAGTTGACCAACCTTGCAAAACTCGAACGTTCAACCCGATCGCTCTTACAAACCAAATAATAAAGAAACAGATAATAAACATAGCTGTAATTCTTGGACTGATAACACTCATAACGAATGGTGCAATCAAAATTGACCAGCTTAAAAACCCCGGTAGAATTTCAAAAAAACGGTAGCGTTTGCTCCGTTCATTGGCTCGAGGTATTTCAATATCTGTCATGTTATCTGAGCACCAATAATGCGTTACTAACAATTAAGGATAGAACTAGTAACAAAAGGCCTAGGCTAAGAATAGCTATTGAAAATTGCTTATGAAATGAATAAACCCGCATGCTTAGAAGAACTGAAAAAACTAAGGTTATAACAGAGAAAAGTATAAAACTAATAAAGGTATCGCTACCGCCTGCTTTAAAGGCGCTTAACCCCAAGTTTGCTCGATATTGAACTATGTAACTATCGGCACGACTACTATCCATTTTGAGCAATATAAAAATAGTACTTAACACTGTAAGAAAACTATTGATGCTTAATAGCAGTAGCACTAGTCGGTCATGAAAATAACTTTTTGGAATTTGCATAGGATTATCCTTTAGTATAAGCCTTCTTTAGTAACCGGGCTAGCAAAAAATGGTGCGAGATACGAGAATCAAACTCGTGCCTCTTGCTTGGGAAGCAAGCGTACTATCATTATACTAATCTCGCTCATGGAGCCACCTAGCAGGATCGAACTGCTGACCTACACGTTACGAATGTGTCGCTCTACCAACTGAGCTAAGGTGGCCTACGCCCCTGTTAGACCGCTTTATTATAACAAACTACTTTTTTACTTTTTTAATAATGGAATGCATCCCTTCTATGGCTCTTTGACCAAGAGTGCGTAAAAATGTTCTTTGACCATCAGAAAATTTATTACTTTCGTCATCTATGGTATCAAAAACTCTTGCGCGTATACGCGCGCTTGTGCCCTCATCAAGTGTTGTCACTTCATCGGCTAGGAAGTCACCAAGTAATTTTTTGGTCGCTTCTGCTTCTGGATCATAGTTAATATCAAGAGCAAAAATTTCCTCGAGTTCAGCAATTTCTCGTTCACGACGTTTGGCAGCACTTGGATCCCACTGCGAGCGGCTACTATTTGGATCTTCTCCAGTCATAAGTTATTTATACAATTAATACTTAATCTCATCAATCGAAGATTTACTGGTTGTTTCTAAGTGAGCCTATTTCTGACGACCAAGATCTTGTGGTCGAAGACGACCTGCTGGAACACGCTTTGGTGTTGCCTCGGTCGGCGTGTGAGCCATGACGCGTTCTGCATGCAGTACACGATCAGCAATAGGATCAACAAAGCCCATTTCCGCCATAGCATTTTTTACGGCTACATTGGCTGCAGTTTTAATACGACGATCTGTAAAATGATCGACTAAGCTGTCGTTCACTGCTTCCTGAGCTTGAGTAGATTTAAACAGTGATGGCATTTCTTTATCAGTCGGTCTTGTAACTTCTGAAGGAGGACGAACCATAACAGCTGTTTGGTGGCTGGCTTCTGTTGGTGTTTGTATTTGGTTTATCATACACATATATTAGCATAAGCTTGATGATTTGTAAATAGTCTGGGATGGTGTTATTGCTTTTCCCTCTTATTCTTGGTATGATCTCATCTGTTCTTTTATAAGAATAAACGCGGGCCCGTGGTGTAGCTGGCCTAACACGCCTCCCTGTCACGGAGGAGATCGCCGGTTCGAATCCGGTCGGGCCCGCCACGAAAAGAGAGTCACTCCATGTGGCTCTTTTTTCGTGCTGTGTATGATTGTATTTGAACAAGGCGATGCAGATTTGCCAGGGGCAAAGATGCTAATCGCCGGTACGTTCGTCCCAGAGGGACGGCATTATCCGGTCGGGCCCGCCAAGTATAAGCAATACAAAAAGTTTCACCTCTGTGATATTTTGTCTAAATGGCTGACTTAGAAGTATTGGAACATGCAGGAATCGAACATACCCCTAACCTTCTTGACCGTTCAACAGCAGCATCACTAGAAGTTGATTGTGAAAAGTTACTAGCCACGAGTCACGAAGATATTTATTTTGAATCAGAGTGGAGCCCATCTGAAGAAGGCTCACCCACATCCGTTACCACTCGTAACTATCCCTTAGTTTATCTACGAGCAAGTGGCCTGGTAACACTGCAAAAAGTCCTAGAATATCATCACCCATATCAAGATAGTCGTGATGCAAATGTATTGGTCGTTCGTCAGGAACCAGGAGCAATACAAATTTTTCATCCTGACATTGTTGGGGACCCACAACTCTTGATCTATGCAAGTGATGGTGGCAAGTTTGATTTCTTTGCCGACCCACTTTCCCCAAACTTTGAAAGCCAAGATGTTAATTCCGGAGATTCATTAAAATTGTTGAGACCCTACATTAAACATAGAGGGCGCAACGTAAGTAATCACTCTAGGTACGTACTAGTTCTATCCAACAGGAGCGAACTAAATTAAAAAGCCCCGGGTTTCCCAGGGGCTTTTATTATTAACAATCTAAGTATCTTAGTTGTTGTAGTCGCGTCGAGGTGGACGATCTTCTTGAGGTCGAGCTTCGTTTACAACGATGCGCATCTTCCCTTGTTCAGAATCGTTTAATGCTTCGATTGCTGCTTTTGCTTCTTCATCAGAAGACATTTCAACAAAACCAAAGCCCTTTGAGCGACCAGAGTCGCGGTCCATGATTACCTTTGCAGATACAACTGTACCGTGGGCTGCAAACATCTGTTGCAGATCATCATCAGTTGTAGTGTAAGGCAAGCGACCAACGTATAACTTACTAGCCATAACTTCTCTTTTCCTACTTATTTCTCTAACAGGACGACCATATTTCTCTTATCTAACACCTTAAACTTGGCTAGTAAGACCTGTTGAGGCTATTGTACTTGAATTACCAGATAAGGCAAGCTATTTATAGATAACCACGATAGAGGTATTGACTGGCACGGCTTCCCCATTGGGTAGTTTGCCCGCAACTTCACCGCCCACAGCGGCTGCAACCTGCTTAGCAAGCTCAGCTTGCTGGCCACTCACATCTACAACTGTCGTTTTACTTACCTCAGTTTTTGACTTGGCATCGCCTGAAAATGAAATAACTACACTATTGCCCAATTTATCAGTAATTGCCTTTTGTGCTGCCTGAACATCACCGCCAGCGCCAAGCACTGCCACTCCAACTTTTGCTCCTTCAATATTCAAAGGGCCAACGTTTATGAGTTTATCTTCGCTTGGACGATAGATAACGGCTTTTTGAGCCTTGGCAAATACTAGAACAACATCACCGTTCTTGACGTTTTTAAAGAATGGGTTTTCCTTGGCCTTAGCCTCATCCTGGACACGAGCCACTTGCGGCTCTTCATCCATAGGAACATCAATGTGCTTGCTAACTTTTTCTACATAAGACTTTGTTTCATCAGTGATTATCTTCTGTGGATTTTTCTTAACACTTTGAAGTTGAGTAAACGAATAAACACTAAGTCCAATAGCTCCAACTACAAGCAGTCCTATCACTAAACCTCCGACTACAAGAATTTTCTTCTTGTTTGAAAGTTTTTTTGTTTTTTTAGCCTTCTTGCTGTTAGACTTTTCAGTTTTTTCGGATTTATCGTCCGCCATTCATTCCCCCAAAATTATGTACGTATCATAGAAAACTTTTACATAAGCGTCAATAAGTACTATTGAGTGCCGACTGCAATCCAGTTGAAATCTACGTCGCTGGCTTGTGGCGCATCGATTTGGATATCGAAACTATCTGTCTTGACATTGGTTAGGCCATATTTTGGCGTGTTAAGCCCCACTGGCGTTAGGTTAATAACTGGATTTTTGACGTAGGCTTTAGTGAATTTAACGGTAACTGTTGTCTGGCCAGCAACAACTTTCGCTACGCCAGCAGTGTTATTGCCGGCAATTAATTGCCCCTCAAGTGTTGTATCACCCTTTACCGCTACATTTTGATCGAACTGGACATCATTTCTAAAGATAACTTTATCGATAAATGTAGCAACTTTGTAGAAGGTTGATTCACCCATAAAGTCGGCAGGCCCCATAACTTTGAGGGCTCCATTGGCAGTCAGATCATTAACGCTACCCCCTGCGCCAGGCTGCATAGCATCAACTTTTGCTGCAAGATTATCAACTTTGGTATTAAGGTCTTGGATTCCTTTTGCCAAAAGTGGTGTTATCTTGCCGTAATCTACGCCCCAAGGGTGTATAAGGTTGCCGTGCTCATCAACGGCATCGTCACCAACTGTAACGGCTCCCGGGAAGAGTTTGTAAAGTTCTTGGGCAATGAAACCTGTCATCTGTTGATGGCTTGGATCTGCCTTATAGTCGTAATCATGAACTTGTAGGTTAAGTACTGTGTCGAGCCCATAGTGAGTTTCGGTAATGTTTTCCTTTAGTCGCTCATCAGATGTTGTGTTGTAAGCAACAGTAGTTGCAGCGTTTTGAGCAATTGTTCCAATAACAGTACCGTCGGCACGTAGGAACTGAACATGAGTACCGGTTTCGGCGCCAGTATTATTACCGCCCTGTACCACCAGCAAGTTATCAGCCGAAGCGATACTAGTGGTATTGGATATCTTCATACCCGTTCCTGTAGTTAGACCATTAACGTTAAGTACCATTCCTGTACCTGTTGTTAACGAGTTCGCATTCACGGCCACGGTGGTAGCAAGAGTGGTAGAAATATCGTCAATCTGGAAGGCGTTTCCGGCAGCAGTACGGATACCGTTGAAGTTAAAGTATACAAGGCCATTGGTTGGTGCGCTGGTAGATTGTGTTGTTACCGCTAAAGCATTTCCTGTCAGGCCTGTGGCGGTAGCTTGAATATCTAGCGCCTTACCGCTTGTAATACCCGTACCCGACAGCGTCATCAGCGTTCCTGTGAAGCTAGCAGTGTTGTTTGTAAAGTTCACCAGTGTACCTGCCGTTGAAGCGGTAGCGGTGACGTTCAGAAGACCACCAGTGCTGGTGTAGGCTGCAGAGTGTGTGATTTG
>OZ246406.1:0-802660 GCA_965231045.1 uncultured Candidatus Saccharibacteria bacterium | reverse complement strand
TCTGGATGATACCAGTGGTAACGCCAGTTCCCGAGAAGGACACCACTGTACCGGCGGTCGTGCTGTTGCCGGTGACGTTCAGAAGACCACCAGTGCTGGTGTAGGCTGCAGAGTGTGTGATTTGGACGAGACCAGCTGAAATTGCTGAGGTACCAGAAGCTGATATCTTGAGAGCTGCACCAGAAGTAATACCGGCACCAGCTGCAATGTTCTGGATGATACCAGTGGTAACGCCAGTTCCCGAGAAGGACACCACTGTACCGGCAGTCGTGCTGTTGCCGGTGACGTTCAGAAGACCACCAGTGCTGGTGTAGGCACCGGAGTGAGTGATAAGCACCATACCGCCAGCAATAGCCGAGGTACCAGAACCACTTACACGCAGTGAAGATCCGGATGTTAGGCCTGAAGCGGCAGCAATATCCAGACCAAAACCTGTAGTTAAGCTCGCAGCATTCAAGTTAAATGCTGTTGTTGTGGCTGCGGTGGAGTTTGTGGTTATGTTTTGGTTGAGAGAGTCGACGCTTAACAAGCTGGTTGCTCCGGTGGCGTTTACTATCTGGAAGGCGCTCGTGCTATCACTCTGGTTGCGCAACGATAGCGGACTAATAACTTCACCACTCAAACTCAGCCTTCCCAAGCCGTACGGTGTGGCCGTAGAGCCACTTTCTACCTGTACTGAGTCAATGTAATAAGTGTGTGCTGTTGCGGCTGTTTGCTTGAAGTAAATGGCAGTGGCACCAGTTGTGGCAATAGTTGCCGTACACGTAAAGCGCGTCCACCCCGTCGTGGTAGGTACTGTCGCTGAGACTGCAGGCACCAAAGTACAGTTGTTATCACCGCTACCGTTCACGTAACCTGTGACCAATTCGTTACCAGCAAAAGCAGTAGCACCAAGCTTAACTGAGACAGAATAAGTAATCGTTTGGCCAACAGCGATAGTATAAGGCAACGTGTATTGTGCCCCGTCATTGGCAGCAGCCGTAGAAACCACCTTGAGCGAGCCAAGACCATACATCTGCTGCGATGTGTCCCTGCTGATTGTAGCCGAGCCCTTAGCAGCCCAACCAGTAGTATTTACCTCAAATCCAGGGTTTGTGACTATGTTAACGTCTGTTGTATCCACAGCAAAGACTTGACCGCCACTGGCGTTATTTACGCTAAAGGCACTTGATGAATTCTCACCGTTCTGCAGCACTAGGGCGCTCGATACCACACCATTAAGTTGGATCTTGCCATCACGATACGCTAGCGTATCGGCATTTGTATCTAACTGCAGTACTGCGGCATCAACATAAAACGTACGTGCTGTGGCATCCGTTTGTTTAATGTATATGTATGGGCTGCCCGAGACTGTCCCAGTCTTAAAGCTACAGGTGAAACGCATCCAGCCAGCGGCATTTACTGTTTGAGCAGTAAGACAACTCGTGTCGGTTGCACCATCATCAGCACGCCCAATTTCGAGCGTGCTAAACTTACCGCTTGTGCTGTCTGCTTTAACATAAATTACTAAGTTATAGGTTGTAGTGCTAGAAAGCGAAACAGGATAATTCACGCCAGCATTTGCTGTAGCTGTGTTTACACATTTACCAGAGGAAGTGCCGTTAAACCCTGTGCTTGTTGCCTGTGTGAGCGTACAACCAGTTCGAGCAGTCCAACCAGTAGTATTGGCTTCGAAGCTTGGATTTGTGACCAAATTGCTTGGGTTAGTGCTGCTCGTGTCGACAGCCGCCAGTACTACTCCGCTAGCATTTTTAACAGCTAAAGCGGTCGTACTATTAGTTGTTGGCTGTACTACTAACTGACTATCGGTCTTGAGCTGGTTATCGGCACCTCTATAGAGATTAGCTCGGGTGCCCGCTGTTTGTCCAAAAGCAATCCCTCCATTAGCAGCAGTACCGTCTGCATCGTTACCCAATAACAAAGTTTGTGTGCCGGCAGTGCCAATAACAATTCCATAATTACTGGTTGTGCCTACAGTTTCAGGAGCAACATATATACCATAGTTGTTAGTAACCGCCGAACCACTAGTTGCACCTATATTCAGACCATAGGAGTCAGTTACTGCTCCTGAACCATAACTAAGTGCTGCTTGAAAAGCAGCCCCAGTGGTAATCGTACCCGTACCACCAATAGTAGCGTAAACACCTAGGGCATTAGAAACCGTACCTGAACCGTTATTTTGCACCTGTGCAATTGTTCCAATAGTGCTATTCACATTACCGTTACCGTTTTGGACGGCACCATTGTAAGAGCCGACTAATGGGAAGAAACCACTGAAATTTTTCGTATTACCCGACTTAATTTCAGCAATGAACCCTCCAGCAACATTCGACGCAGAGTTATCAGCCGTAGGGTCTAGCTTAATATGGGTGTAGTTACCAATCTTGTTCGTAGTAGAGAGATTGGTAAAAGTTTCTTGCGTATCAACAACTGCTTCACATGGACTAAGGTTCGGACAGTCATCTAGAGTCGCACCTGAACCAACTGCTATATGGCCAGTAAGGGTGGATGTACCGGTAACTGCTAAGTTTGTGCCGACGGTAAATGAACCATCTGTTTTAAGTGTGTTAGCAGCTGATCTATACAGATTAGCTTGAGTAGCAACAGTCTGGCCAAAAGCAATACCTGCTGATGCAGTAGTACTGTCGGCATTACCTGATAGCCAAAGAGTTTGGGTGTCGGCAGTGTCAACACGCAAGCCATAATCACTGGCTCCTGCGGTTTGAGTTGCGATCCAGCCACCGTAGTTTGTCGTTATAGTACCGCTACCTGCGGATGCACTATTAACGTATAAGCCTTCTGCGGTAGTTATAGTACCGGTGCTGGTAATAGCAATTGCTGCTCCCAACCCAGCTGCAGTTCCAATCGTACCACTAGAAGAGGTGTTATAAACAAGCCCCGACGTTCCATAACCCCCTGTAATTGTTCCGTTGCCCCGGAGGTTGGATATGCCTTGCAAGCCCATGGTTGTCGTTACTGTACCAGTGGTATCCACGTTTGTCGTACCCGTCACGCCATATTGGGCGCCAGTATAATTGATCGCCGTTCCTTGCACCGTTAGGTTTAGGTCTGCTGCTGCAGCAACAGCTGAAGAGTTAGAAGCTGCATTCATATACACCTGATTTTCCTGACCCTTAAAGGCCCCCGAGGTCAAAGTTGATGTTTCTTGGGTATACAAAACTGTGTTTGTTTGTACGGCACCAGATGCCCCAAATGCCAAGTGTTTTGTGGCAGTAATATTACCTGTAGGCGCAATGGTGAAGACGTCTGTGCCGGCTGATTGAACAGCAAATCGGCCATTGGTGCTACAAGATGTAACACACTGCAGATTTATCAGTACGTTAGGGTCAGTAGTCGTGTCAGCAGCAGTTATTGTTAGATTCTTGCCATCAGCTAATGTGATATCTGCCGGGCTACTAGAGTTGTTGTAAGCCGTTTGCAAAGTTGTCGAGCCACCAGCACCACAACCTGCATCTGTTAGGTTACATAGCGTCTTAATGGTACCATTCTCAATAATTTTTACCTTGTTACTGGATGAGTTGTAGAACAGAGACCCATTAAGTGCTGCCAAGTTACTGGTTGGATCGGCCGTCGCTGAATCAAGCTGGAACATTGTAGTAGCACCGTCTGTACCTGTTGAGTTACCTACCTTTAGCAAGTTACCCCCACCAGCACCACGTGTAGTAGTGTCGGCAGTGAATAATACCTCTGACCCGCTGTCTTTTATCTGAAGTGCAGCAGCTGAGTTGGTACTGTTTTGGAACAAGGCAGCGCCGGCGCTACCTAGTGAGAAGACAGTGGTCGAACCACCACCCTGTCGCCAGATAGCACCGCCAGAATTGTAATCATAATAAGTACCGCCGCCAACGTTATTATTTCGGAATACCATGTTGCCCGAACCATCCAGGGAGAATAATCCATTATAAGCACCTGCATTAGAATAAAAGTTAATCCCCGAGCCATTGCCTTCACCTGCAACCCCCTTAAGTTCCAAGTATGCAGCTTGAACGCCATAACCTCTTATATTTGCTACGACAGTACCGTCCGACTTCTGCCATTCTTGGAGATTAGCAGTTTGTGATGCAGCGCCCTGAACAACGAGACCTTTGTTAGAAGCGCCACCAGTTGCAATCTGTGCAGCAGCAGTTGTATCAACTGTTGTTGGAGAGTAAACCGTGAACCTTAATGCCCCGCTTGTTGATGGTGTACCGGCAACATGCAATGATCCGTCGTTAGCTATTCTACCCTGGGCAGTTCCAGTACTATCTTGCCACTGCAAATAAGCACCCGTAGTACTGGCTTTTGCTTGTAAGACTAGTATCTTATCCGTGGTATTGGCTTGGCTAATTATTGCTGCAGCACTGTTATCTACAGTTGTTGGTGTATTAACTCGGAATTTTTCTACCGTGCCCAGTGCGCCGGTTGAGCTAACCTGTAATGTTGTGCCTACTCTAGCATTCTTATCAACATTCAAAAAGTCAACAATGTTTACACTACTATTGAAGTTCGCTTGATCTTGAACCTGGAGAATCCCAGATATTGTAGTATCCCCCGCCCTTAGTGTTCCACCACCATTAATACCACTAAAGCCATCATTTGTGGAGCTTGCAAGTAAGTCTAGTGAGCCGCTAACTTTTATTCGCGAAAGTGATGCATAGTAGACTGTCGAAGTTGGAGCCGTAGCCGTATAATCTGAAAACCCCCCAACGGCGTACACATACCCGTTAGAATATGCTGTTCCAAGATTTTCACGACCTGCAGGCATACTGCTAACCGTCACACTAAACGTTCCCAGTGAGCCATCGTTATTAATTGTCGCGTACTGTGCAGTACTTGCGGTAACAAAGAGAGAGCCAACACCACCAAGTACGTACACATAGCCATTAGCAGCAAATGCACTTGGATAGTTTCTAGGATCGGTTAAACTATTGGCGTTCGTACTCCATGTTCCTGTAGTACCGTCAGCGTTAATTTTTGCATAGTAAGCAGTGCTTGATGTACTCCCGCCAATTACGTACGCATAGCCATTAGCCGTCATAACGGCACCCCCGACCCGAGACGCTGGCAATGAGTTAGCATTCGTTTGCCAAGTTCCTGTCGAACCGTCAGGATTAAGCTTTGCGTAGTAGACAGATGCCGTATTGTTACCGACAAGGTAAATATACCCATTTACGACAAACGAACCCCCGCCATAGCCATTTGCTGGAACAGTATTGCTGTTTGTCTGCCATGAGGCTAGCGTGCCATCAGCATTTTGTTTGGCATAGTAAACAGTATTGGTTGATGCGGCACCAGTCCAGCCTGACACAAGATAAACATACCCATTTGCATAGGTGGCAGCCGAGTGCATTCGTGCCGAAGGCAAGCTGCTGGTCGTAGCCCAAGTTCCTGTCGAACCGTCAGCATTTATCTTTGCATATTCTACGGCTGTCTGAGCGCTACCATTATACCCACCGATGCTATAGATATAACCGTTCGCTATGACTGTCCTGTTTGAACCAACCGCAGCATTTAGTGAACTACCGTTAGTTGACCAGGATTGTGTCTCCCCGGAATTATTTGAATTCAAAGAAATAACACTATTGCTGGCATCCACATTAAATAATTGGCCTGCACTAGAGTTTTGAACCTGAAAGGCAGTTGTTGAGTTGGTGCTGTTCTTGAACAGCACAGACCCCCCGTCAGCAATACTAAATACAGATGTGCTATTATCCTTGAAATTAGCTATATTCCCCGTGCTTGTGCTATTGCTAACAACTAGTGTGTCTGTTGAGCCAGAAGTCCGGTTTGTGATCGTAGTAGGCCCAGTAACTGCGACTGTACCGGCGATTGATGAGCCAATATTTACGTTATTAGTTGAGCTAGCCGTTGCGTTATTGCCAATGTTGATTGTCTGGGTTACTGCGCCACTGGTATTACCAACTTGAACTGTATTAGCAACACCGTTAGCACCAACATTAATCGTTGCCCCAGTGGCAACTTGCAAGTTAATATTCCCCGCCGTACCAGCTGCACCACTACCACCTGTGCCGGCTGAACCACCTTGCAAAGTAATACTACCGCCGTTAGAGTTGGCGGCCGTACCGATACTCGTACCGCCGTTACCTGCCGTAATTGAAAGTGAGCCTGCGTTACCACCACTTTGGTTACCGCCACCCGCAGCAGCACCTCCGCCACCAGAAGTAATTGATAGAACTCCACCGGCACCACCGGCAGTTGAAGCAAAGCCCGTACCAGTACCACCCGTACCACTGGATAAACTCAGTGCTCCACCAGTGGCGTTAACAGCAGCTACCGATGCTACTGGTGAACCACCGGCAATAGTAACAGCACCACCGGCATTTCCTTGCCAATCACTGGCGTTAATATTTCCACCTGTTATGGTGATTGCACCCCCGGCGCCGCCTTGACCAATCCCCGTCGAGCTACTACCAGTGCCACCAGTCAAAGTGATTGCACCGCCATTATTGTTTCCCGCAGCTAGGCCTGTCGCTCCCTGTATAGCGAGAGTATTACCGGCACCAGTAGTAGAAGTAGCTACTGCTATAGTCCTGGTGCCTCCAGTATTAAAGTAAAGATCTCCATCCGTTTGCAAAACGTTAGCACCTGCACGATATAAGTTTGCATCTCGAGCAGATCCAAAAGCGATACCCTTAGCAGCGGTTGTCGCTGAAGCATCGTTCCCTGCAATCCATAAAGTCTGATTAGTACCTGCTCCGGCGGCTGTATCGACACGAAGGGTATAGTTTGTCGTGCCGACGGTTTGAGTCTGAAGCCAAGCCCCATAGTTCGTACCAATAGTTCCTCCGCCACTTAAAGTTGCAGTTTTAATGAGAATACCGGATGCAGTTGTATATGTTCCTGCCGAATTTATGTCAATGATACCAGAAAACGCATTAGCACTAGTCGTAGTCCCCGTTAGCCCAAAACTTCCGATCGATCCATATACTCCTGTAACCTCTGTTTGGCCGCTGCCAGTACTCAATCCCGCTCCAGCCGTTCCGTAATTTATGTCGGCCGAGGCAGCAAGACCCGCTACACCAACCGCAGTACTTGTCCCCCCAGTGTCACCTTGAGCAATACTATAGATCCCATAAGTATTGAGTATGCCAGAACCTGTTCCGCCGGTACGAGTTGATGATACGTATATACCTCTTGAGTCGTCTGTTCCGGAACTGACAGCGCCTGTATCTGTATAGTTTGCAACAATACCCGTCTCAAGAGCTGCAGTTCCGGAAGAAGAACTATATGTAGTTGTGAGCACACCGGTGTTTGATACGCTCAAAACATCAGATCCACTCTTTTGCAGCTCGAGGATATTGCCCGTACCCGTAGTCTTGTTGATAAATACCGAGTTATTGGTGCTTGCGTCACCCTGCGCGGCACTTGGGCCTATTTGTACAAAACCCGTACTTGCTATTCCACCAAGTTGTTTGGCATTAAGCGCATAGGGTGTTGAACCGAGTCTAGTAAATGGGGACATTTCACCGTCATAAGTAGGCGTTCCAGTACCTCCAATATCGATTGAAAGCCAGAGAACACTTTGGTTCCAGTCTATGCCAGTCAAAGCCGTAACACTGCCTAAATACACCGAGAAGTAGCCGTTTTTTACCGTTACTTTATTGCCACTTTCTCTTGTTTCAGTCCATTTTAGTGATTCGTCTCCACCACCAAGCACACCATCACCGTCCTGGTATATTTTGAAACGAATGTTATAAGTTCCGTCAGGTACAACAGCGCCAGTGCTTGTAAGCAGTCTACCCTGGAAGTTAATCTGTTCGTTAATACCCGTAGCATTGTGCTGTTTATGATTAACAGTGGTGAGTACGAAAGCAAGACATAGGAATATCAGGACTACAACAGGGGTGAGCAGCCATACTTTTCTTAGCGGCAGTCTTATTTTTAGTTTTGTCATTTTGCTTTCGTTTTTTATTTGAAAAGCTACTTATATTTTATATCTTGCACCGAATAAGCGCAAGCGAATTACCCCTGTTATTTGCTAGTCGTTTTAAAATTTAATTGACTACAAAAATATAAAACTCTGAATACATTTTTAGGTACGTTTTGGCATTTTGGAAGAAAGTCGGGCATAAACGACTCTCTCCCCTAGCCAAAAACTGCCAGCCATAAAACTAGCCCCTACGATAGCAGGCCAGACAACATCAAGTTTATTCAGTAATTGATTTTGAATGGGGCATGTGGGAGCGGTGCTATTAATTGTACAAACATTGCCAGCTGCAAGCTGCGCCTTATTGCCATTAATAATAAGTAAAACCTGGATCACGGCCTGTTGCCCCAGTGAATCAGTAGCATGAATAGTGACCTCGTATTGACCGGCCACAACATACTTGTGCACTGCCTCATACTTTCCAGACTTTGGGTGTGAGAGTAAGCTATTTTGAGAATCATCACCCCAGTCAATAGAGATGGCATACGCAGGCTCTCCATTATTTACTTGATACGAAAGCTTGGCGTTAGCACCCGTTATAAAACCAGCATGTACTGGTTTTGAGTAAATGAGTAGTGGTGAGCCGATGATTGCCTTTTCCAACTTTTCAGATTGAGCTTGGGATAGATTTTCATTCCTATCAGCTAATGTAGCAGCAGTTGGAACATCATAATAAACATTGATTAATGATGAGTCTGGACCATATTGGCTACTACTGTCGCTAGTTCGCGCAACTAATTTATTCTTTCCAGCTAGCAGTGTAATAGTAATCTGAAAATTACCTCCAGCAGAGCAAGTGGTGAGTCCTGCAAATGCATCGTTACGATATATTTCTATAAATAAACCCGGCTGACATGTGCCCTTTACTACTAATACGGGCTCAGTTACATGATTTTCATCTGTTGGCTCTGTAATATTTGCTGGTGTTGTTGGAGGAGGCCCAAGTACAATGCCACCTATCTGTATATTACCGCTGGCAGTTTGTGGTGGCCCGGCTTCAACAACCTTTTGCCGCACAAAAAGCACCGCAAGACAGGTAAATATTAATATGAAGAAGATGATTGCATATGATGTGTACCTACTTGGAAGATACTTACCGGTGTGCTTATGGTGACTTACCCTTACATAGCGCCGAGTCTTAAGTACGTCGTCATCTAGCTTTTTCCCCACCTGGGCAGGTTTACTTTTTCTTATTCTTTTTTTCATCTTTGTCACTCGATGACTTTTTGCCAGCCCGTTTAACAATGTGACGATTATAGCGTTTTATGCCGAAGATGATCAGTACGATTAGCGCGATTACTATAAGAATTAGTTTGTACGGTATTACCCAGAATGATATTGTGCGACTAAGTATTTTACTATCACTGCCATAAACAACATCCGCCTGTGCCTTGTACCGACCAAAAAGTAATTTCTTATTATAAGTCTGATCAAACTTACGAGTACTCCCTGGTAAAACATTCCCACTTTTATCATTTAACTGATATGATGCTACCTCTTTACCAAACATGTTAGTTAGCCTAACTGTCCCTTTGGGCTTGAAGTGCACGTTTCCAGTATTCTGAATTTTTTCGACTATGTTTATTGGTCCGTATTCGAAGATCGAACGCCGTTTATCACCAGATGCTGTATACATGTCCGAAATCTTAGCCTGCTCTGAAACATTCCCAGAAACGTTGACAAGAATTAATGAGCCTATACTAGCAGATAAAGATACACCCGTATCTTCGATCTCTGGGGGGCGACCCGTAAAGCGGACTACACCGTAATGTCCTCCTGGGCTAGCATTCATTGGGACGTTCATAGTTATTGGAATAACCTTTTGTTCTCCTGGTTGCAAAGTCACGCTAGGTATTGTTGAGAGCCAATTTTTAATTGAGTAAGGACTTTGTTCATTTTGGTCCAAAAGCAGCTTTGGCTCACCGTTTTCCCCGGCCGCTACGAAATCATTAATTTCATCTTTTGTAACAAGTGCACCTTTAGTAACATTACGTAATTTAATCTGCGTGCTTACAGTTTGCCCGGGATCCGCTTTAAGCTCAATTAGTGGTGGCGAAATTTCTAGACCCTGGCCTGCAGGAACAGCCGGCTGATTAGCGGCAGCTGTAAGGTTAGGAATTAATAAAATGATAAGCGAACTGACAATAACGATTGCTCGACGATACATACTTCTCCCCATTCAATCCATTTTTCTCATTATAACAATTCTTGCTTAATTAGCCTAGAAAGTTGCAGTCGCAATAAAGGTCATTGTAGCTGTATAGGTTCCAGCGTCCGTTGCGGTATCGATGTTAGCGATATAACTCACATGGAATCGTCTGAACTTGTCTGAACTTGCCTTGCTAGCGATGGAAGCGGCAGTTACAAATGTAAATGAATTGGCCGTATTGTAGTTGGCCGTTGGTGTGGCAGTACCAGAACCATCTGGGTCAACACCTACAGAAGGTGTAGTGTTAGCTCTGAGGTTGATGCCAAACTGTTCGGTGCCTGCACTTGAAGCAGTTGGTGACGCTAAAGCTGTAATGGTCGGTGAACCGGCACAAGTCGTACACGTTAATGAGGTTCCGTTAATTGTTACTGAGTACCCTGTTGCACCATTAGTGCCGACACCAATTTGCGAAGTACCGCTGGCTGTACTGGCCGATGATAAGGTTCCTAGTGATAAACTTGTGCCCGTTGCACCGGCACAGCTAGAGTTAGTGACCCCTGAAGTTCCAGTGCAAAAGGTTAAGGTTTCATCGATTGTAGCAGTAACGGTTATTTGGTTAGCCGTGGCGGCCGCTACAGTACCAGTGTCAACACTAGTGGTGTAGGCTGTGTCAGAAAATAAGGTTATGCGTGCAAAGAACGTGGTGTTGGTGGTGGTGGGGTTTTGGACGTTACCAAATACAATCTGTTTTGCTGTACCTGTGGTTGTACTAGTGGCGCCTGTGGCAGTCGCGCGAATACTACCCGGCGTTGATGTGTTCACAGTCCACGAACCAGATAAGGTACTCGAAGTAAAAGTTGAGCTTGAGTTAGCAAAACCCGTTGGAGTGGTACAAGAACCAGAGGCGGTTGTACACATTTGCGCCTGGAATGACTGGAATGTTGCAGTTGTGGCAGTCGTAAAATCAAAGGTATAAGTAGTTGTGGCGGCAGAAGCTGCTGGATTTGAAGTACTAAGCGTTAATTTACGAGCTGTTAATTGTGCGGCATGAGCAGTTCCAGAACTTAAAAACATCAGGTATGTGAGGGATAGCAAAATAACAACTACACCGGTAGTGATTCTATTCAGTATTTTTTTTGTATTTGCTATGTACATACCCGTCCCTCTAGCGTTGCCAATACTACTGGCAACTCAGGAGTATTCCCCTCTCAATATAAGGTATTATAGAATAACTAAAGTTAAAGGCAAATGACTTTTTAATAAAAGACTTTTTGTGTATTAGAAAGTTGCAGTTGCTATATAAGTCATGGTGGAAGTATAGCTTCCAGCCTCTGTTGCAGTATCGATGTTAGCGATATAACTCACTTGGAATCGTCTGAACTGGTCTGAGCTTGCCTTGCTAGCAATAGTATCAGCCGTTACAAATCTAAACTGGTTAGCCGTATTGTAGTTGGCCGTTGGTGTGGCAGTACCAGAACCATCTGGGTCAACACCTACAGAAGGTGTAGTGTTAGCTCTGAGGTTGACGCCAAACTGTTCGGTGCCCGTAGTCGATGCGGTTTGTGACGCCAGAGCAGTAATGGTCGGTGAACCGGAACAAGTTGGACAAGTCAGAGTCGTACCATTAATCGTAATCGCATATCCACTAACACCGTTTGTGCCGACACCAATCTGTGAAAGGCCACTGTTCGTTGAGCTTGGTGATAGTGAACCCAGTGCAACACTTGTTCCTGTTGCACCAGCACAACTAGAGTTGGTAATGCCTGATGTACCTGTGCAAAAGGTTAGGGTTTCATCGACTGTTGCGGTAACAGTTATTTGGTTAGCTGTACTTGCAGCTACTGTACCAGTGTCAACTGCTGTTGTATATGCTGTATCAGAGTAAAGAGTCATTCTAGCAAAGAAGGTTTGGTTGGTGGTTGTAGGGTTCTGTACGTTACCAAAGATAATGTTCTTGGCCGTACCACCTGTGGTACTAGCCGAGCCAGAAGAAACGGTGGCTTTCAAAGTACCAGCTGTTGCAGTACTAACCGCCCAGGTACCAGCAATAGTTGAGCTAGTAAACGTTGAGCTTGAGTTAGAAAAGCCGGTTGGAGTAGTACATGTGCCTGAAGCCGTAGTACAAATCTGGGCAGCAAATGATTGGAAAGTAGCGGTGGTTGCCGTTGTAAATGCAAAGGTATAGCTAGTGGTAGCCGCTGAAGCAGCTGGGTTTGAGGTGCTAAGGGTTAGGCTACGCGACGTAAGTTGAGCGGCATTCGCCACATTAGGTGCCAACAATAATAAACTCGCAAGCGATAAAACAACGCTGGCAAGTAAGTATTTAGCTCTATTTATTTGTTTTTTACAGGCAGTATATATATTGTGCTTCATTTTTATTTTTACTTATTAATTAAACATTACCATAAAGACTCCTAAGAGGTCAAATAAAATTTTGTCACTTATCCCCAGGTTTTTACTCTAGTAAGTCCCAACACATACCAAGGTTTGATTACCAGAGTAACTTCCCCCGGCAGTAGTAGTTGATACATTAATAATATAAGAGATGGTGTAGTCGGTCTCTCCAGAGCTTTTAGGTGCGCTAGCAATGGTCTCCCCTGCCACGTATCTATAGCTATTGGGGGTGTTGTAATTAGTCGCTGCTACACCGTAAGAGAAACTACCACTTGGAACCTGTACGGGGTTAGCGCCAAAAGTTGCTGGAGATGTATTAGCCACTAGATTAATACCAAACTGCTCAGTTCCTGCACTTGATGCCGCGTTAGAGCTCATAGCTGTTAGGTTATGTGCCCCACTATTTGGCGTATTACCGATTATTTGGACGATATAGCCATAGGCAGTGTAGTTAAGAACGTTGAACGTAGCTGTTCCGGTAGCTGTTGTAGAAGTAGAAAGAGCGCCAAAGTTAATACTTGATGTATTCACCGCACAAGTCAGTGACGGATCATCTGTAGTTTGTGATCCCCCTTGATTACGATAATTGGTGGAGCTGCTTTCATTACCACTTCCCGTATCTGCAGCTCCATTGCCAACAGCCTGTCCACCTGGAGCCGTCTTATAATTAGTTGAGTTACTCTCAAGATTTCCACCAGGCCCAACAAAACTCTCATCGATTCGATAATTTGTCGAGCTTCCCTGGGCAAACACATTCCCCGACATAACTAATATTACAAATAGTAATAACCCTCCAAAACTAAGCACAAGCTTTCGCATGTATATATTCTGACAGAACCTAGGCGTTGGAAGCAACTCTTATCTTATTGTTGGGCGCCGCTAGGATTAGGATCAACCGGAATATATACTCGCGTTGGCTGCTTGTCTTTTAGATCATTTAGTTTGGCATCAATCGGTTTGAAGTTGAAAAGTATATGCGCTCCTCGCACCTTGTCATCTTTTTTCTCGGTAGTTTTGACAATCTCTAAACTATAGCCTGTGTTAATAATGTCGGAGAACTGGCCTACTTGCATCTTAAATAATGCGTCGGTAGTTTCAGGCGTAAGATCACGGTTAGTTCTATCAATTAGGAATCCGTAGTCGCCGCCGTTATCTTTAGTTGCAGCATCATCAGAATATTTCTTAGCAATAGCCGCAAAATCACCACCTGCCTTTAGTTCTGCAAGAGCGTTTTTAGCTTTCTCTTGTGTGGCTGTGTCCAAAGCAGCTACGACTTTTTCGCGTAGGATTTGTTCGCGCAAGCTATGTTTGAAATCATCCAACGACCAGCCCCAGTAGTCACGCAATACATCTTCGAAAACTTTATCATTGTTACCTAAACGGTTTTGTTGCTTAAGGATAGTTATTTGATCATTTACTTCTTGATCGGTAACTGTAATATTATTTTCTTTGGCTAATTCTTTTATGTAGGCATCATCAATAACCTTCTTTAGGGCTTGTTTTTTAAACTCAGCAAGTTGCTGTTGGCCGGATTCACTCTTGAAATCAAGCTTTTGTTGAACCTCGTAGTAATGCATATAATGTCGTAGCTCAAAGAGATAATTTTCGTATGATATAAAGTGTTTACCTGTTCGGGCAACTGGGAACGGAACAACTCTACTGACACCATAAAGAAATGATGAAGTTGACTGCAATTTATAAAGCGCCACTGTACAGTAGGCCATGAAGGCTAAGATGGTTGCAATCAATATACTTACTGAGAATAAGACAATCTTGTGTTTGGAGTGTTGCAATGGGTAGATGTATTTTCTCGCGCTAGACAGTACCTCTTCGCGATGTTCGGCAACTGTGTCATTGGTGATTTTTGGCACAGCTTCACCCGCTGCAGGCAGATTTGCCTCTTTTTTAACTTCTTTTTTTAGTTTTTTGTCCTTACGAACCTTTTTAAACAGTTTCTTCATCTTTTTGAGTTGATGCCTTCCCTTGATTCATTGGTGAGTCACTAGCATTCACACCCTGGTCGCGCAAAATACCGATTAACTTCTTCTGAGTTTTTGCAGGATGATGAACGTCGTGAATCACGAGATCGCCCATGTAAGTCTGCATCATTATTGTACCAAATCCTAGTAAAGTTTCCTGTAATCCACTAACTTGGTAGTTCACCATTTGTATCTGATTTATCCCTAAATCAACAACCGTCCGATGGAATAATCCCTTTTGGGTAATCTGAATTAGTCGCTGATCTGTGACAATAAATATACTGTAATACCATGCTATCCAAGATGGAGAAAAAACTAACAAAGCCAGAACAAAACCGCCAGCGAGCCCGCCAAAAAAGTACGACATTTCTGGCTTGATGAGTGCCGGAACTGTACCAAGCAAAACAGCAAAGGAAGCAAAGATCAGTCCTTTTCGCATCACAATTGGGTGCTTCCGAAAAACATACAGCACTTCCTCATCATCAAATTGATCTTCAAAAAGTTTATCAGGCTTGGCGTTTTTATCTTTGGCCATAAGCATATTGTACCACTGTCTAGATGGTACCCCGGGAGGGAGTCGAACCCCCAACCACTTCCTTAGGACGGAATTGCTCTATCCATTGAGCTACCGGGGCACGTCAGAACCGACGGTCGGCTTACAGCAAACTATACCCTAGTTTACATTTACCCTCTAGTCGCTTCTTCTGCAAATTGAGTCCTCTCAACTTGAGGGAATACTATGCTCGTTCTTCTTCAGAATAAACGTGAGCGTAGTTGGTTTTATCGTAGCTAAATAGCTCTTCGTCTTTAAAGAACCGCCCCACCTCAGCCTTACCGTTTTCTTTACTATCTGAAGCATGAACTAAGTTTCGGCCTGTACCGATCGAGAAATCACCACGAATAGTGCCGGCATCGGCTTCGCGTGGATTTGTAGCACCAACGATAATTCTAACCGAATTTACACACTCAAAACCTTCCCAAGCCATTACAACTACTGGGGAACTTTTCATAAATTCTTCTAAGTCTGCATAGAAAGGCTTATCCGTAAGGTGTGCGTAATGATCACTCAGCAATGCATCATCAAGTCGCATCATTTTTATACCAATAAGTTTAAGGCCTTTATTCTCGAGCCTTTTGACAATTTCACCAACTAAGTTGCGCTGCAGCGCGTCTGGTTTGGCAATAATCAGTGTTCTTTCCATCAATAACCTTTCTTATTTATAGGGGTAATTATAGCAGATGCAGCCTGGTGTCGTACAATGAATATATGCTATTTAGCAAAGCTAAGACAGATTTTCTGGAGTATCTAGAGATCGAACAGAATCGTTCACAGAAAACGATTCAAAATTATGATCACTATCTTACTAGGTTAATTGACTTTGCCGGCGATGTTAAAGTAAGTGCTATTGACCAAGAGCTCATCCGTAAATGGCGTCTGTGGCTTAACCGACTTGGCACGAATGTATCAGATGAACTCCAAAAAACGACTCAGAATTACCACTTAATCGCCCTCAGAAGTTTTTTAAAATATTGTGCTAAGCGTGATATCCCTTGTATGAGTGCCGACAAAATCGAGTTGGCTCGAACTAAACGTAAGCAAGTTACCTTTTTAACACCTGAGGAACTTGAACGTATGTTTGCACAAGCCAAGCTAGATACCTTGCCAGGCCTGAGAGACCGGGCAATATTGGAGTTATTATTTTCTAGTGGCCTACGTGTTTCAGAACTTGTTGGACTTAATCGAGACCACATCAACTTAAAACGTCGTGAATTTATGGTCCGGGGTAAAGGTCAGAAAGATCGACCAATATTTATTAGCGAGCAGGCAGCTACGTGGGTCCAACATTATTTAGACAAACGAACAGATACTGCTCAACCACTTTTCATACGTTATGCCGGCAAGAAAGCATCTGATAACTCTGGAGACTACCAGAGATTAACTGCCCGAAGCATACAAAGAATGGTTGCCCGTTACGCTCTACTGGCGGGTATAACTAAACACGTATCGCCTCATACACTTAGGCATTCATTTGCAACCGATTTACTTATGAATGGTGCTGACCTTAGAAGTGTCCAGGCCCTTCTTGGTCACAGCAATATAGCCACAACCCAAATTTATACTCATGTTACTGACCCTCACCTAAAAGCCGTGCATGAGAAGTTTCACGGCAAAAAATCCTAAGTTATGGACGTGTTGGATCGCAAACTAAACTGTCTTTTGATTTGTCATAGTAAATCTTACCCAATGAGTTTGGAGTTGAGTCTTCAACAGGTAACTCATTAATGAAGCCTGCCCCGCTCTGTGGGAAGGCAGCACGCTTACATATAGTATCCAAACTTGTTATGGCATCTTCAGGGAATAGATAATCACCACTCAAAGGAACACGCACTTGAATACGGCGTAATACGTCTTGGGCCTTGCCTGTTGAGTCAATCACAGCCTGGGCATTAATAACAGGTGTTATTGCACCAGTGTTGTCATGAATCTTAACATTGATTGCTACCGGGCGATAAATAGCTCGTAAACGCAGATACACTACTCCGTTGTTATTACCGATGTTATTAATCTCGATATTACAATAACTTGGGTGGGTTAGTTTGTTAGGATGTTTATCATTACAGTTACCATTTATAAACTTAGCATCATCACTAGCCCATGAAACTGTTTTCTTAGCCGCTCCAGCTCCACCTGATCTTGGATATAGGAAATATGTCCGAGCATCGCTTACGAGATTTGCACGAGTTATAGCGTTTGCGGCTGAACTACGGATTGGCATGACTGAAGCTTGCACAACACCCGTTCCATTTGGATCTGTAAGCGGATTTGTATCGTTATCATTAGTATTTTTTTGAGGCAGTAAATGACTGTTGTTTGTAACTGGTACGAATAGGTTACCTGTGCCACCATCAGCTGAATCTTGCCAACCAATATCAATCTGTCTTATAGGTCCAGTTCCTGACTCTAAGCGAACAACAAAAGATTGGTCAGTACTTACGGGATCCTTAACAATTTCTTGTGGTGTCTTGTTAACTAAAACACATGTATACGACACGTCATCAGCACTGGCTGGGCTTAAGATGTTTAGCCCACTTGCCTTTCCTGGTGTATTGGCGCAATCAGTAATACTGTTAGTTATAGAATTAATCTGTGCGGCCACGTCATGTACCCCAGACTCAGCAGCATAGAAGGCTTCCGTACTCAACTTTCTATCCAGAACTTGGCGTTGTTCACGTGTCATCAGGAATGCAAAACCAACCGAAACAAGCGTGATGATAGCCATGATGATCATTACGACTATGAGCGAAACTATACCCGCCTGATCCTGGCTAATACTGTCTTGGTTGTGCTTTGCCATACTATTCATTTTACGCATATCTTAATTGACCGTCTCAATTCTTTTATAAACTTCTGTGCTTAAGTTAGAGGTTGCACACCACTGCGATCCATTGCCTTGCCCAAAACATCCTGTTGGGTTATTTGCATCGGGTAACAACAAGTCGTCTTCGCCATATATAAACAATGCGTCTATGGACCATAGATCCCCGGAAGGATTACTAATTGAAAAACGCCCAAGACGCATATTTTGCGGCAACAATTCTTCGCCTGAAGTCGCATTTGTGATAGTTGTAAGATCAATAGCATCACAAGATGAAGTCGATGGATATGTATCTTTCCAGAGAGCATGCGCAGCTTTATGTTGAGCAGTATAGCCTGTCTGGCCTGGAGTAACCTCAGCATTAATTCCATATGTAAAACGCACATTACCAATACATATAGCATTGGTTTGAATACCACCTTTATTAACTGGGCTTGGGTAAGCAACTTTGGGCGTAGCTCCGGCAAATTGAATCGGTCGCGAGATCTGATCTACAACACTACGACCTGTTTGTTGGGTCTGACTACTTATGACCCCTTTGTAGTACATTCGCCCAATCTGCACAATTGCCGCAGTCCCACCAAGAATAATAATCGAAAAGATTATAGTTGCTATCATGAGCTCAATAATCGTGAACCCCTTTTCATGTTTTTGCACTGGTAGTATGTAGTCTTTAACTTTCATCTATTAACCTATAATGCATTATTACTTGGTCTGTTACACTAGTGCCTATACTGTCCCACTGGATGGTTAAATCAAACTGATAATTCCTATTACCAAGATCGTTGCCGCGTGTAATCTGCACTCGATAATACGTATTTAGTGTACAGTTACCACTTGAAACAGGAGTTGGGGTGTTGCCGATCATACAGAATGGTGTGGCCGTCGAGAATATATCGCTGTCACCATTTGATGCTTTAGACTTTAAAACTTCTAACTGACTCTCAGCCAGCTTTAAAGCTTCACCATGTTCCTGAGCTTGCCTAGCGGCCCTAATACTTCTTGCAGCAATGGCATAGCCGGCACTCAAAGACAGCCCCAATACCATAATTGCGATCATTACTTCAATAATCGTATCACCAGCTTGGTTGATGATTTTTTGTCTCATTAACACCTACCCCCTGGCGCATTAACAGCCGTGACGTCGTTATATATATCAGTTGTTAATTGATGTCCTTGCCCGCCTATTACAATGGCACCCTTACGCGTTGTTAATGTCCCGGAATAAGAAAAGCATATTACGACTTGGTCAGGGTTGCGTTCAGCTTCACTAATATTTCTTGCGCTATTGTATATAGCTGAATTGTCATCACCGATATTTGAACCATCGATTGATACTAGCGTTACTGAATGAGCCCCTGACAATGGATCAGATGCACCGGCAGAGTATGAAGCCAGTGTACTAAGAAACCCTACTGAACCGATAGATGAAGCTGACCCGTTACGCATCGCATACATGTCGTATACCCGTAGCCCTCCAGGCAATGTACCTCTAATAGCCAGGTCTGGTTGGCCCAAAATTGGAACGCCAGCCACAGGCTTCGCGCCTGTGTAACCTGACCCGTTACCATCAGGGTCATCAAGCGTTTGTACTTCTTGTTTGGTAAAACCATCATTTTGACGCCCAACAATAGTGTGAATAGCATAATCTGTACAGCCTGAGTTGTTAGCAGTACCCGTGCAAGAACCATTGTTCGTACCAAACTGAATCGTTTTACCCAAGAAAACACAACCATTATTGGTCCCCTGACCTTTAACAGATGCGGTTGTAAGAGCTGGCAAAGTATTACCATTTGAAGCAGAGCAGCTGAAGTCCTTAGTATTTGGATAGTACCCACTCTCGGTTTCGTTGATAGTTGTTTTTATAGTTGAATCAATCTCTCGAAGACTTTGAATAAACTGGGTTCGAGCCTGGGCTCCATTAAATACACCAAGCGCACTAACAAAAAGTGCAGCCGTTACTACAAGAAAAATCATTGTCTCAACAATGGTATACCCATGTGACTTTAGGTCACTCTTCATAACATAAAGTATAGCACAAGCAGTTTGGTAAATTACAGATGTAATAAACTATGTAAGTACCAAGATACGATAGACGACCCAAATAGATACACAACAAAGGTCCCAATAATCAGAAACGGCCCAAAAGGTATTTGGCTAGTCATCTTCTTTTGCTTTTTTGCTAGTAATGGAATGGTGACCAAAACACCAATTACGGAAGCCACGAACAGTAACAAGAAGGCTTTTAATGGCCCTCCGACTAGTAAGCCCAAGGCAATTGCCAACTTTACGTCACCGCCACCAATCCAGCGACCTTTTGACAACTGAAATATGACATAAAACAGTCCCGCAAGACATACAACACCCCAAAAGGCCTGAAATATTAAGTTAATATCGTGTCGTAGTATTATTTGAAGACCGGCGTTCACAGCTGTAAACCAAACAAACGGCCAGACTAGCCTGTTGGGTAATAACATCCATTTAAGATCATAAATGAGCAAGCTCATTAGTATTACCAAGCTTGGTAGCCAAAAAATATACTGAACTATGCCTGCCAGCTCAAAGCCATATGGCCACCACATATACGACACAACGAACAGTAAAGCCATTAGAAGCTCTACAAGCGGATATTGAATGCTAATCGGCTTATGACAGTAGCGACACTTGCCACGAAGGCTTAGCCAGCTTAAAACAGGTATTAGATCAGCTAGCCCGAGAGCATGCTTACAATTAGGGCACATTGAGCGACCTTTTGTTATGGAAAGGTCTTTATTCTTCTTGGCACCCTTTTTACTCTGCTCGTGCAAACGCCAAACAAACGCATTTGTAAAACTACCCAAACAGAGTCCAAGAAGAGTCAGAATAGCAATTATCATTAACAATATACTAACACAAAGAAAAGAGAGCCTTTCGGCTCTCTTTTGATGTTCATTTCTAAACTCTTACGAGTCTGAGCAAACACTTTGGTATGTACCACCAGCGTTTTCAACACCGTATACGGCTGCGAAGCCACGGGTTTGTGCAGTAGTTGTACCAGCTGTTGCTCCACATCGAGCACCGGTTACAAGAACTAGTGTGTCTGCGTTTGGAGCAGCTGAAATCTGAGTTGCTTGAACGGTTACAGTTGTATAGTAACCAAGTCTAGCACCAGCAGCAATTGTACCGCTCGCGCCAGTAACCTGACCACCTGCCCATGCTGTTGGGTTAGCACCTGTGTTATTGTTTAAGAATTCGCTAGCAGCAGCCAATAGACTTGCTGCGTCATTCTTACGCTGTGTATTTCGTGAATTTCTCTGCAATGCTGGGATTGCTAAGAAGACAATCAACAGAATAACGGCTGCAATAACCAACACAATCATGACTTCGATAATGGTGAAGCCTTCCTGTCTGTTTTTTAGATTTTTAATCATGCCCTTATTTCCCCCTTTTATAGGTGTTTTATTATGCTTATGCTGTCAAATATACGGCTTCTTGGCTAAAAATGCAAGTTTTAGCTTCAGAGTTTTGCACAGGTTTTACGGATAGAACTACTTAATAAGATCCTTGCCAACCAGGCTATAAACTGGCAGCAGAATGGCTGTAACAATTGTGATAGCAACTAGACCCATAAGAATCATAAGCACTGGTTCGATAATTGTTGAGATAGTTCGGATTTCATTATCAACTTCCCGTTCATAATAGTCGGCAGTCTTGCCCAGCATCTGTTCAATTGACCCTGATTGCTCACCAATATGTAGCATATCAGGCACAAGATCCAAGAAGTTTGGATCACCCTTTAGTGAATCAGATAGAGCCTTACCGCCTTTTACCTTCTCAGCAGCGGCGTTTATGGAACGTTCAATGTGAATATTATTTATTGCCCGTCCGGTTATTTCGAGCATTTGGATTAGCGGAACACCGCTAGCTATCAATGTTGAACCAACACGAGTAAATCGAGCCATGTACATCTTCATAAATAAGGTTCCGATTGGTGGCATACGCATCTTGAGTTTATCGATAACTTCCTTGCCTGAAGCTGTACGAGACCAGCGTGTCGTCATAAGTACCAGGAATCCAACAACAATTAGCTCGATCCACCAGAATCTAGTGGTAAAGTGTGAAACTCCTAGCAATACTCTAGTAACGAGTGGTAACTGAGCGCCCTTAATGCCCTTGTAAACTTCCTCGACGGCCGGCAGAACCTTTACAACCATGAAGATCACTACGGCAACCATTACCAACAAAACAATAATTGGATAAACCATCGCTCCACGGATCTTACTTAAGATCTCGGCGTCTTTTTCTTGTTGATTAGCAATTCTCTCTAATGAAGTATCGAGCGTTCCTGATGCCTCACCAGCTGCAACCAGGTTAATGAATACATCGCTAAACACATCTGGGTGACGTCCAAGAGCGACGGAGAAAGCAGCACCACCCTCAACATCACTAATAATCTTATTGATGACGATCTGCAAAGTTTTATTCTGAGTTTGACCCGCAACGTTACGCAAACTCTGTACTAGAGGCAAACCGGCATTAATAAGAGTTGATAACTGCCTAGAAAACAGTACTTTATCTTTAGTTTTTACTCGATGAGTAAACTTAGTTAGTATCCCTTTGCCGTCGGTATTCTTCAACTTCATGCTGATAGGCGCCAAACCTTCTTTTTGAACAATTTTGGCGGCAGCCTGTTCGTTTTCAGCTTCTACTTGAGCCGTTACTTTTTCACCAGTTGCAGGGTCACGAGCTGTATACTCAAACGTTAACATTTATTAGCCTCTCATTAACCTATCTAGTTCGTCCAAATCAACGGCATAGTTGCGAGCTTCGTCGTATGTAATGGTTCCCTTTTGAATCAAACCAACTAATGTTCTATCCATTGATTGCATGCCAAACTCTGCACCAGTTTGAATTACAGCTTCTAGCTGGTGACTCTTGCCTTCACGAATGATATTTCGCACGGCGGGTGTAGCAATCAAAATTTCAGCTGAAGCTATTCGCCCACCACCGATTGATGGTATAAGACGTTGTGAACAAATTGCCATGAGGATATTTGCTAACTGTGAACGAATTTGTGGTTGTTGATGTGGTGGAAATACATCAATCATACGATCAATACTCTGGGCAGCTGAGTTGGTGTGAAGCGTAGCAAATACTAAGTGACCTGTTTCAGCAATGGTAATCGCCGCCGCGATTGTTTCAAGGTCACGCATCTCACCGATCAATACAACGTCTGGGTCTTCACGAAGGCTAGATCGAAGTGCAGCTGAGAATGAGTAGGTATCGTAGTGAACTTCTCGTTGTACAATGACCGACTTCTTAGATTTGTGAGTAAACTCAATTGGATCTTCGATCGTAATAATGTGTTCTGCGCGCTCATTGTTAATTTTATCGACAAGCGCAGCAAGTGTGGTTGACTTACCAGAGCCAGTTGGCCCAGTGACAAGTACCAAACCACGTGGATATTCAGCAAACTTATTTACAATTTGCGGCAAACCAAGTTGCTCAATACTCAAGATTTCGTTTGGTATAAGTCGCAAAGCGGCGGCCATGTTGCCACGCTCATGGAAGGCGTTGACACGAAAGCGGCCAAGATCACCATAGGCAAAACTGAAGTCAAATTCTTTGTCTTTGAGCAGAATTTGCTTTTGATCTTCATCTAAAATCGCAAAAACCAGTGTTTCCACTGCTTCTTCATTAAGTATGTCAGTGCTAGGAACTGGAGTAAGCTTACCGTCTACACGTAGCATTGGCGGAAGGCCAACCTGTAAGTGAAGGTCAGAAGCTTTCTTTTTAACTACTTCGTCTAGTAATGGTTCGATCCGTATTGAGTCTGTTTTGGTTGTCATATCTGCTCCCCCTAAGCACTATCTGCAGCTGCGACCCGATCGACTTCGCTAAGCGAGGTCCTACCGGCTAAAGCTTTTAAGTAACCATCTTCACGCATAGTGATCATCCCTTGTGCTTGTGCTGCCTTTTGTATTTCGGCACTAGTTGCTCGTTTAATGACTAAATCCTGAATTTCTTCAGTGACATTAAACACCTCGTACAAGCCCATTCGCCCTTTATAACCACCAGGTGTATCGGGACTATCTTTGCCCTTGTACAAAGTATAAGCGTTTTGCCCCCTAAGAGGCAAGGTTTTATAACCAAGATCCTCGCAGACCTTCTGCATGTCGGCTTCTTTTTCTGGTAATAAATGTCCCAAAACATTGTGAATGGCTTCAGTTTCTGGGGTTTGGGTCTCATATTTTTCGTTATCATCAGCAATACGTCTTACGAGTCGCTGACCGATAACTGTTCGTACCGTCGAAGCAATCAAGAAGGGCTCAATCCCCATATCCAAAAGTCTTGGTAAGATACCGGCCGCGGAGTTAGTGTGGAGTGTTGAGAACACCAAGTGCCCTGTTAAGGCTGCCTGTACGGCCAGTTGAGCCGTCTCCTTATCTCGAATCTCACCAACCATAACCACATCAGGGTCTTGACGCAAAATAGACCTAAGGCCGTTGGCAAATGTTAGCCCAACATCAGCGTTAACTTGGATTTGATTAACTCCGCCGACCTTATACTCAACCGGATCCTCAAGTGTAACAATATTTATCTCGTCACTCTTAATCTCTTGTAGTAAGGCATACATAGATGTTGACTTACCAGAACCAGTCGGTCCAGAAGTCAAAATCATACCATTTGGATATTTAATACCTTCTCGAATTGTACGCAGTGCACGGCCGGTGTAGCCCATATCTTCAAGTCGCAAGCTGGTGCCAGTTTTATCAAGCAGACGAATAATAACCTGCTCTCCCCATACCACTGGTGATATAGCAATACGCAAGTCAACTTCACGTCCCATAACTTTTACTGTAAACTGGCCGTCTTGCGGAATACGATGTTCATCAATTTTTAGATTAGATAGAATCTTAATACGCGAAATAATCGGCGGTTCGCTAGCTTTTGGTAGCTTCATGGCTTCATGCAAAATACCATCGATACGACAACGCACACGAAGCTCTTTCTCGGTCGGCTCAATGTGAATATCACTAGCACCATGCGTAGCGGCATATTCCAATATCGCAGTTAAAACCTTACTAACTGGTGAATCTTGTGAGATAGCTTCAACATCGCCTTTGTTCTTGGTGTCAACAACTAGGTTTTCTATTTCTTCCTGATTATCAAACACGTTGCTAACTTCTTGGCCTAGTGTTGCTTTGTATTGGCTCAAGACACGACGTATGCCCTCTTCACTGGCGGCATAAACCTTAACCGGACGACCAATTTTGTTAGATAAAAAGTCTGCTGCTTGAACGTTATCGGCATCTAGCATGGCCACGACCAAACGATGTTGCATTTCCCCTAACGGTACAGCCATGTAACGCTCCGCGATGTCCTGTGGTATCAAGGACAGTATCTCTGGATCAATGTGAGCATTGCTCAAATTAACATAAGGCAAATTTGTTACGCTGGCTATGGTCTTAGTGAGAACTTCATTAGTAACAATACCTTCGCTGACTAAAAGACTAAATATTGGGCTATTTTTTGCCTGAGCCTTTTGTCGAATATCATTTAACTTGTCCTGTGTCAGAACACCCTTTTTTACAAGTTGGTCTTCAACTTGTTTTTGGGTCTCGGCTGACAGCACACTCACAGCCTAGTACTCCTCTTATTGATTGTTAGTTTTGTCAAAAGGCTTCGGATTGTTGTTATCGCCAATGGTGATTGGCTGGGTTGGGTCAATAGAATCAGTATTAAAATATTTGGTATCTGGTTTTTGGAAATCAGATGTAATAGGGTCGACCACCTCAACTTGTTGCTTACGATTTTTTGGCGTCGTAATAAAGAATTTCGCGACAAAAACCGTCAAAAGGCCTGTGAGAATAACTACTGCAGCGATAAGAATCATATCTTTCTGTTTCATTTCACTTCCTTTGTATTTATCTTAAGTGTTTTTGCAGGTTGATAGTAAGTAACCGCATTAATGGTTACATTTAACTCATTTTCACCAGTCTTAAGCTCTAGGCTCTTTACTTTTATTGGTCTAATAGACTTTTCAAATATACTCATGAGCTCTTGATCAGATGCAAATGTCCCGCCAACTTCAACTTGAAATGGCATTTCAACTGGTTGGGCTTTCTTATCAGCATCACTTGTTTGGGCAAGTTCGTCATCGGTACCAGTTATGGTCTTTATCTTGTGATTTTTGCTAGTAATTATCTTCTCAAGACTGGCAGCAAGTGCTGGATAGTCGTACTTACTTGGCAAGGCATCTAGAACGATCTTGGCATTATCACCATCGCGCTCGCCCGTTCCAGTAGAGTTGCCACCAATAATATTATCTGAGGTGCCTACAAATGCCTTGTATGACGTTACCAGACTATCAGAAGCTTTAATGTTCGCTTCGAGCTGCTTGGCTGCTTTACGCTTTTCAGAAATTACTCGTGCTTGATATGATCTTTGGCTCAATAATGCCTTGCCAGCCACCAAAGAGAATGTAACCACAAATGCTGAAGCAGCCACAACAATAAGCATGGTTGTGTTAGCTTTGTCGATTAATAATCTTTTACCGGATGTGTGTTGCTTTGCCATATTATTCCCCTATTGTTGGCCCCCTGAGCTAGTTGGTGATTTCTGGAAAAGATCAGTTGGTTTTTCAGTAGTGGAGCGTGTAGAAACAATACTTGGTACAACCAGTTTTACTTTATTTGTATCCTTAAATACTTCTGGATCAAATTTGAAATCTATTTTATAGGTTACACCTTTGTCGGTTTTACCGAACTCGCTCAAAACTACTTCTGAAAAGGCTTTTTTAGTGTCACTACTTCCCTCAACTGTGTAGGTAGTAAATTTAATCGTATCGACGTATTTGTTGACTGTAGATAGAGAGTCCGAAGCACCACTAACAGAGATAGTGCCAGCATCAAAATCAACCTTTGATTCTGAAATAGTGGCTGCTGTTGGTGTAAGCTGACTTATAAAGCCAAAGAATCGAGATGATACTGGCTTATCTTGATGCAAACCAGTTAAACTATTTAGCTGATTTTGAATAGTCAAAACTTTGTCTAGATCAGGGATACTCTGCAACTTAGCTGTATTTGTCTTAATATTATTGTTTAAACTACTGAGCTGTTGTTTTTGTAGTACATTGACAACCAAAAACAGTAATATCAGGATTCCCAAAGCAACAGCGCCAATAATAAGCGCTGTGGTTACAACCATGTGCTTGGTTTTTTGAGTCTTGATGTACTCAAGCTTTACATCTGGTAATAGGTTGAACTGTATCATCCGTTTCTCTCCGCAAGACCGGCAGCAACGCCGAAGTTATTTGATACAGCCAACAGTTCATTTTGACGGTCAGCCGAAAATGAAATATTGCGCCAGGCATTGCCTATCTCAACGTTTACGCCAAATTTATTAGCAATATATAGTGGGAATTCTGGAAGTGTAGCTGCGCCGCCGGTTACAATAATTCGTTCGATGGCGGTTTGCGGATAGCGAGCTTGGAAAAACTTAATCGATTTTTCAATCTCAGTAGTTAGAATGTCTACAGTTCCGATTATTGCTTGGAATATCTGACCTTCTAGCTTATCTTTGTTTAGACCAAATTTGAAAATAAACTGCTGAGCTTGTTTCTCATCAATGTTCAAGTTTTGGACAGCCGCCCTAATAATTGACTCTGTACCGGTTGGAATAGATCGAGTTAATCTTGGAGCTCCCCCCATTGCAACCACAAGGTCGGTGCTCTTGTGACCGATATCCAATACCATTTGAGCCGCAGTGCTATCAGGTGCAAGTAAGGCTCGTGTTAAGGCCAAGTTATCTGGCTCAAAAGCAATAACGTTCAGGCCAACTGACTCAAGTAGATCGAGTCGTTTTTCGATGAATTCATTAGGCACACTAGTAAGTAGTACTTCCACTTTGGTTTTATCCTTTGGCGAATCACCAATTACCGCCCAGTCAATTTTTGACTCAGCTAATGGGGTTGGTATCAAAGAATCTGCCTGAAATTGAATAGTTTTAGCTAGTTCAGCTGGGGCTAGTCTATCGATATCTACAATCGTCGTAAACACCCGTGCTGATGGTATCCCAACTGCAACATTGTGAGTTGATACATGCGCCTGAACTAGTAAATCCTTGAGCGTCTGAACAAGTTTTTGTTGATCAGCATTCGCATCACTCATGGCAACTTTGCTATCGACAGGAGCATAAGCATACTTTACAAGTTGCTTAACATTGCCCGACCCCCTTAGTTGCACTAATCTTATGGCTGTTGTGCCCAGGTCGAGTCCAAAGAAATCAGATACACCGGAAATTAGACTCATCTTGAACCGATTATAGCATAAGCTTCATGGGTGTCTGCAACCCTTTTATTACAATATTGGTGGCAAACTTGTTATATAGTCGTAGCGAACTTTAGTTGAACCTGTGGCTAAGGATGGATCAGGCTTGGCTATATATGTTTCAGGGCTGAAGTTGAATATCTCAGCGGCACGGCTGCTACTAACTGGCTCGTTTGGCGCACCATCTTTAAGGCTATTTATAGTTCTTTGGAATTTAACTTGTTTAGCGATGAACGAGCCATTAACGGTCAGGCTGCTATTTTTACACTGACTATATAGTGCGGTTGCATCGTAGAGGCTGTTGCCGTTTGTGCAAGTGTAGATACGCCCTTTGGTTCCAGAACCATCATCTTCGGCTATGAATACACCGCTAATATTCGAAACGCTTCGGTCTATATATATGTTACCTTTCACCGCCAAGTAATATGATGGGACACTTCCATCTGTCATGGCAGCCGGGAAATTAATATTACCATTAATTAGTACGTCACCGTTTCGGTATTCAGCAACTGCACTGCTAATTGTCCGTGCACCTATTGTCGCGGCAGCAGCTGTTCCGCCCTTTGTGCTAATTCGCTCATAGTAATCTTGGACACAACTACTTGAATCAACATTTACACCACCGTAGCCTTCAACTTTTCGAGTATCAAATAGGCCGGAATTTGACGATGGGTCATGTGAGAATATCGAATTGGCTGGATCAAAATTACCAAATGTTAGATCTAGCACCGGTAACGCTTGATCACTCCCGGCCGAGGTTGTTCTGGGATTTTTAAGTCCGGAGCTAAAGAACTGGTCAATCTCACCAAGTGCAAAGGCATTATATTGGACCATCGAGCCTTTCCAATTTTCCGTATTCGGTCCGGTTTTTTGTCCTCTATCAAAAGTCAGTATTGTAGCCTCAGGGTTTGATGGTGGTGCGCAAATCCCGTTAACAGCCATGCTGGCTCCGGCTTTTACACTATTGCCATAGACACCCAGGTAAGGTTTTGAGGTGAAAGTAATCGTCCCCGAACAATTGAGATTATTGGCGTATGTACCATCCCACGAAAGCATATAGTTAATCGTGTAGGTCTGTGCTGTGGCACTCGTAATGTTACCTGTGTCTATGGGGTTGCCGACATTTGTTGGCCCATAACCTCCAGCCAGCCCAGCTATACCTGCCGGCGTTGCCGACACATTATTTATGGCATAATGCGGCGATCCAGGCGGTAAGTTATTTGGTTGTGTGAATGTCAGAAATACTGGTTGACCAATTTCTGGATTAGTTGATCCAAGTGGATTATTGGAGTTGCTGGGGTCACGAATCGTAAACGGTGAACAGCTTGCAATTGGAATTGATTTAAACCAAAAGTCAACATAGTTTGTCTGACCTGGGACTACGTTCAAGGTCACCGAGCAAGTTCCCTGACCTCCCGGCAAGGTACATGAAGGACTACCCCTATTCGATCCCGTTACACTCCATCCGTACGGCACCTCCACAGAGACCGTATATGGATTATCGCTATACCAAATGCCTGGGGCATTCCAGCCATTGAGCCCATATGCATTATTAGCACCTGGATTAGTATTGCAGGTAAACTGAACTCCAAACTTGTTTTTAATACATACTTTAGCGTTATTTATTGCTGAATTAACATCTGCAAAGTAGCCATTTGCCGCATGAGAAGGAGGCTCATACTTACTTGTGAATATTGTTGCGTCAGGTGCCCTAACATTGTGAACCAAAATACACCCAAAGCCGAGAGGCCCGAATGGTTCACTTTGCCAAACTCCACCTTGTGTCCAGGCATAATTACCCCAAAGCTTCATACAAACTTGATTATCGCCAGGGAAAAGTCCTATGTTTCCACCCCAACCAGTCCAATTTCCTCCCCAACCGCCTTTATCAGGATCATTAGGTGCGCCATCATAAGTACCGAGATTAATAGAGGCTGGAACACCATTTACATCTATCTCCATACCTGTACCCCAAAAACTGGCAGAGCCCCAATCAGCTGGAGAATTCCAGCATTGATACACCGCCGCCCAGTACTCCACATACATCGTGGAATCGTAAGTCGTATACTCATATGGACCCTGCTGATAACCATATGGACTTGGATAAACAACACCCATGTTTGGGACTAAGAGCTTCTTGACACCCCGGCATAAATCTTCGATATTACCAGATGGGTTAGTCCCATTATAGACATTTGCTATAGGGTCCCAACCCACTGCAGGAGGATAGCGAAAGTCTTGTGGCACTGAATAGCCCCATCCAGTACCGCCGCCATTAGCTGAAAAATTATAGGCTGGATAAAACGGGCTGGCTGGCGGCCATGGGGGAAAATATTCTGGTGGACCAGCAGGGTTTTGAGCATGTGCTTTACCGCCACTCATTATAAATATAGCGGCAAACAGCCCACAAACGATCAAACCTAAAGAAAGTTTATTTAGCCGCATATTGATCTATCAAACCTTTCCATGGAGTGAACTGTACAGGTATAGGTTGGCCACTAGCCTTTACGGCCTTAGCTGAAGCTATGGCATCTTGTTCTTTCTTGAGCTCATAGTTCGTAATAAATTGATACATTAAAAAGTTAACGTCATTCTTGGCCTTTGGAAAATCATTACTTATCTGATTAAGTTCATCCGACATTTTTTGATAATCATTTGTTGCAGCATATTGGCTAACTAAATTTAGGCGTATTGTCAGTTTCTGTTGATCGTTTACGGCATTGTACTGAGGGTCATTTTTATAATCAGTCAGTAGAGGACTCTTGTATGGTTTTGCCACATACTTTGGTTTGTGAGTGTGTTTGTAATATAAATAACCACCAACTGCGCTGGCGGCGACGACTAAGACAACCAAAATAATTATCAAAAGTTTCTTATGGCTACCTTTTGATTCTTTATCTTTTGATAGATCGTTTACTTCTATACCCGCCATGTTTGCTTTGTGATTAATTAAAATCCCCTAACTTCTAATGCTTAGGTTCATTATAACAGACGGTCTTTGGCTGTAAATAAACTCTAAAAGTTTGCTGAGATATTAATTACCTCTGTTATACTATTGAATATGGCTTTATCAATTGGAATTGTCGGGCTGCCAAATGTTGGTAAGTCCACCCTATTTAATGCGCTGACCAACAATAATATTTTGGCGGCTAATTATCCTTTTGCCACCATTGAGCCAAACACGGGCATTGTGTCTATACCAGACGAAAGATTAAAGAAGCTTTCCGAGCTATATAACAACGCACCAATTGTGCCGGCGACGGTAACTTTTGTAGACATCGCCGGGTTAGTTGCCGGTGCGAGCCAGGGTGAAGGTTTGGGCAACCAATTTCTTAGCCACATTCGTAGCACTAATGCTATCGTACATGTTGTCCGTGCTTTTGATGATAGCAACGTCGTACACGTTGATAACATTGTAGACCCTAAAAAAGATATGGATGTTATCAATACCGAGCTAATTTTGGCCGACCTACAAACAGTTGGCAATCGGCTGCCAAAACTAGAAAAAGAGGCCAGAGCTAACCCAAAACTGAAACCTCAAGTCGAAACATTACAGCGTGTTGAAAAACTACTAAACGAAGGTACTCCCCTATCACATGTTGAAGACATCGACCCAGAACATATCGCTGACTTACATTTATTAAGCGCCAAACCAGTTTTGTATGTATTTAATGTCGATGAACAGACCTTAAATGATGATGCCAAAAAAGAAGCTTTGGCTAAGCTTGTTGCGCCAGCTCAAGCACTGTTTGTTTGTGCCAAGATTGAGTCTGAACTTAATGGCCTCGATGAAGATGATGCTGCCGAACTGCTTGCAAGCTATGGGCAAAACGAACGAGGGCTCAACCAAGTTATTCGCGCCGCTTACCACATATTAGGATTACAAAGTTACCTGACTGCAGGCGACCAAGAAGTTCGAGCCTGGACCATCAAACAAGGGGCAACCGCCCCACAAGCCGCAGGTGTAATTCATGGCGATTTTGAACGTGGTTTTATTGCTGCCGATATCGTTGACTACGAAGACCTAATAGGTGCAGGCTCAATAGCTAGTGCCCGCGCCAGTGGCAAAGTTAGAACCGAGGGCAAGACTTATGTCATGCGGCCTAATGATGTCGTTGAGTTCAAGTTTAACGTTTAGCTATTGTTTATCGGGTCGTTGGAATCTTGATATTCGTCGTCGCATAATTAGTGGGTTCTTGTAGTAAGGATTTACGAAGTTTGGCATCGGCAACTGTCCACCGGTTGTAACTGGTGCAGTTGTTGGAACTGGAACGGCTGGAGCCTGATATTGTTGCTGAGCAGCTTGAGTAAATTGCTGTTGCATGTGTTCGGTCTCGTACATGTGGTGTTGTCGAATTTCGATAACTCGATGTTGCAAGTAGCCAGTCATCTTTCTAAGCTCAACACGTCGCCATGTCGTAAATATCAAGTTCTTGTTTGGTGTACAAACTCGAATTGTTGCATCCACTAGTCGGTGACTAAAATCGACTTCGGCGACCATGTCATAGCGGACATCTTCAAGTGTTAAGTACATTGGCTTTTTATCGATAAGTAACAACCGCTGATCGGTTGCACACAACATCGCAAAACCACCTTCATATCGTCCATTTATACATACCTGAATTTGTTCACCAGGAATTAAGATATTCTTGAGCTCGAGCATTTCGGCTCGGCCCCAAAAGCGGAAGGATACATCGATCCGCCTGAGTTGATTCTCAACCTCTTCTAGACTGACCATAACGCACCTCCTCTCACTAGGATTGTTAGTTGCAATCTTATAGTATGCCTCTTTGAGTCAAGTGTCTGTCATTCTAATCACGTCAATAATGAGATTTATATCACAGGATTGGTCTTTAGAAGCAAGTTGTGTCATAATATATCTATGTTGGCTACTAAAGAACAAGTAGATGCACTGGTGGACTTGTTCCACCGTGGAACAAAGCTAACATACAAAAAAGGAGAACTAATAATCCGCCCGGGCGAAAAACCTACGGCGGTTTTTTTTATAGAGTCAGGGCTAGTTAAGGCTTACGACATTACAAAATACGGTGAAGAAAACTTACTTATCATTAGGCGCCCGGGCGAAATATTCCCCCTAATTCGACCAATAATCAGTGAAGGTCCGACAGTTATTTACGAAGCCCTATCTACACTCCATGTTTGGCGCATCGATCAAGAGACCTACATTAACAATCTGACAAAGCGCCCTGAGCTATTACCTCCCTTGCTGGATATGACAATCGAAATGTATCGAATGCATAGTGAGAGAATAATAAACCTAGAGTATCGAACCGTGCGTGAACGTTTAGTCTCGTTCTTATTAACAATGTCTAAGCGTTTCGGTCAAAAGCAACCTGATGGCAGTATTGTCATAGACGTACCACTAAGACAGCAAGACGTCGCAAGTTCGATTAATGCTTCTCGAGAAACTGCTGGGCGTGAAATTTCACGACTCGAACACAAAGGGTTAGTAACTACTAGCCGATCTAGTATAAAGCTTAATGACGTCGAAAAACTTTGGGATTACTTTAAGTAACTATTTCCAATTAAAAACAATTTTTTCGATTGTTTTAACAATATCTTCGTGACTAGGCATTTTATTGTCTTCGTAATAATGATCAGTATTCATGTAGTTTTCAATAACACTCAAACAAACGATTTCATCAGCCAAAAGGTGCATACGATCCACTGCTGGTACACTGGCAAATGGTGTGGCTACAATCAGCCGATCGATTCTAATCGGCTTTAGGAAGTCGGCCGCCGCATCAAGTGACAACCCAGAGTTAAGACCATCTGACACTAAAATAACATTGTGTCCATAAAGAAGATCAGGCCGTATCAACCCTCCTTCGCCTAGCAACTTATTAATGGCATGGAACTTTTGGCGCTTTTCTTGCTCTATATAGCTATGATATTCGCTGGTATACTCCTCAAGCTGTCCCGCCGAAAACATATTGTTGTAGGTAAATCCACCATCCTGGTTCACCACTGCCACTGGGTCCTTTTCACCAGGTAGTGTAACTTCTTCGGTTAAAAGCATCGTCAATACACAGTGAAGTTGCGTGGCAATTTCGGCCGCCACAACTACAGCACCATCCGACAACGCTACAACCGCGGTGTTCTCAAAACGATAATGTGCAAGTTTTGCTGCAAGCTGCTGGCCTGCCTGAGAACGGTTTTTAAAATACATATCTAGAGTCTAACAGATAATCAGAGGTTTTGGAGCAAGTAAAATCGTTCAACATTACCTTTGCTACCAGCAACTTGGCTATCAGCCTTATTTTTGATTACAAAAAGTGTTCTGCTCCAGTCCTCAAAATCTCTCAGGATATCACGACGCATTCGATCATTCTTAATAACACCCTTGTGTTTCTTGTTGCTACCGACCTCAAACTGAGGCTTTAACATAGCGATAATTTGAGTCTGGGGACCTGACAATTTCGAGACGTGCGGGAGGATTTCTCTTAGAGATATAAAAGATACGTCCATAACTACAATGTCTGGTTTACCAGCAAGTTCGTGCATGTCTCTAATATCGGTTTGCTCGTGTAATTCAATTTTAGGATTATCGTGCAGGCTTGGGTGTAATTGATCAGTGCCGACATCAACGGCGATAACTTTTTGAGCACCGTGCTGCAGAGCAAAATCCGTAAAACCGCCGGTCGATGAACCAACATCCAAAACAATTTTGTTTGTAAAATCAAGTTTGAACGTTTCGGCAATTGAGGCCAATTTTAGACCGGCCCGTGAAACATATTTGTCTATAGCAGTTAACTCCAGCATGGCATCTTCGTTCACAAAATAGCCAGGCTTAGTGATAATTTCACCATTAACTTTAACTTCACCGATCTTGATAAAGCTTTCAGCTTGAGATCTGGTTACTACGAGCCCTCGCTCCACTAAAGATTGATCAAGTCTAGTCTTCATAAGAACCCCACCATCCATCTGATTGCATTAATTCATACTCCGTTTTAAACATTGCCGTATCAACAATTAAATGTGTGGCAGCCCTCTCACCAAGCTCAAGGATCAGATGTTCCAACTCAGGGCACCGATCAAGATATGCTTTCCTATCAATACGACTTGAACCAAGAATATTTTGATAATTCATGGGTAGTTGATCAATTTGCCAACCCTCTTGGGTGTAAATAACACTTACTGGACATATATCAGGTTCTTCATCCCACTTCTGAAAATCTACAGCAAGTGCACTCATGTTAATCTTTCTTTCGTTCTCGGTATGCCCCTGTTTCAGTATCAACGCTTATGACGTCACCCTGTTTTATGAATGATGGAACCTTGACTTTAATCCCGGTCTCTAGCTCCGCATCTTTTAGTACAGAGCTTGTCGTATCACCCTTAACTACATCCTCAGCATAAGTAACTTTCAAATAAACATTTTTGGAAAGTTCAATGTTAATAACTTGGCCATTAAAAAATTGGGCAACAACTTTGTCGCCTTCCTTCATATAACCAGCTTGATCACCAATCATCTCAGATGGAACTTCAAACTGCTCATAAGTAGACTCGTCCATGAAGTAAAATGTTGAGCCATCATTGTACAAATACTGGACAGTTTTGTTGGTTACATCGGCAGGTTCTAAAGATTCATTGCCTTTGAAAGTTTTATCCAAAACCTTGCCATCAATCAGGCTCTTGATTTTAACGTTAACGATTGAACCACCACGGCCCATGACTTTTTGGCCGTATTCAACAACTTTGTATGGAGTGCCGTCCAACACAAACAAAGCACCTTTTTTAAGATCAGTTACTCCCAATGCCATTATTACCTCCTAAATATTTATTTGGATCATCATCAAACCATCGAACGTTAGCCCTTATATAAACCGGGTTGTGCCTCTCACTTATGCCTGAGAGTGTTGCTGAGCCTACAGCCGCTTCGGCACTTTTAGCTCTTTTACGTTCATACTCTGAAAGCTGTTCTTCTATATGAAGATCACTCATTGTTCTAGGGTCTAATTCACCATCCATTTCTGACATGTCTATATCTCCAAAATATATTGTTTAAATGCTGCTCGGGTTCCCGGTGTCATGTTAGTTATACACTCAGCCGCCTCAGTAATATTTAGACTGACCAGCTCACCTTCTTTTGACACGATTTTGTCTTCTGAATGGATCTCTAGAGAATATATAAATCCATTCATAACAACTAGGTCGCCATGATATTCAGATTTAACATTCACTTCACCGCGAAATGTAAAATCTTCAGTTTTTGGTTTTAACGAAGTTTCCTCAGAAACTTCTCGACAAACAGCGCTTAAAGGCGTCTCGTCTTCTTCGATTCGTCCCCCAAAACATCCAATCATGTTGGATACACCCGATGATGTTTTGTGGTTACGGAGTTGCAAGTGATACAAGTCGCCTTGCTTAATCACAGCCATGGCTACCAGTATTTTTTGCATATGACTCCTTAGTTATTTGCTACGAATGGTAATAGAGCAAGGTGACGAGCTCGTTTAATTGCTCGTGCAAGTTGACGTTGCTGACTTTCAGTCAGCCCTGTTTTCTTGCGAGACTCAATTTGACCATATACGTTGACGTATCGTTGCAAGGTTTTGAAATCCTTGTAGTCAAAATATGGTACTTCTTCTTTTCGTCTAAAAATCTTTGCCACTTTTATTCTCCTTATTTATCCTTCAAGATATTTTTCAACATCCACGCCTAATTTTGCCGCCTCATCTATTGGTGAAGGCAGCTCGACAGACGTAGCTTCTTCATCCACCCTTGCTGAAATATAATCTTCGGGTTGTTCAGCAAATTTTGGCTGGTGAAATCCAGCACGGTTTAGTGCATCACTTTCGCGATCAAATAATTCTTCTATGCTCGATTCTGAGTCAACAAAATATTTTGGCATTTCTTTATCCTTAAAATGGAATGTCATCCAGGTTAATTGGTTCATCGCTGATGTCTTCGATAACAACATCATCTTTCTTAGCATCTTTGCTTGGCTTTGGCTTCTCGGCTCTAGGTGTTTGATCAAACTCGCCACCTCCGCTATTGCCGCCACCTTCACCACCACCACGGCTGTCTAGGAATGTTACGTCGTTTGCCAATACTTCAACTTTGCTACGCTTGTTGCCGTCTTGCTCCCAAGACCTGGATTGCATTCGTCCAACAACTAAACATCGTCGGCCTTTTGTTAAGTACTGAGCGACGCGCTCCGCAAGTGCTGCCCAGGCAACAACATCAATGTAGTCTGTTGCTTCTTGCCATTCCCCGCTTGAGTCTTTATAAGCTCGGTTTAGTGCCAAGCTAAAGCTCACAACGCTTTGTCCACTTGGTGTTTGTCTAAGTTCTGGGTCTCTTGTAAGATTACCCATCAATATTACTTGGTTAATGCTTCGTGCCATATCGTGTTCCTCCTATAGCTTTGTTAATCTTCTTTTTCTTCTTCAGTAGCTTCGTCTTTTTCTTTGGCTTTCGCAACTCGCTCGGCTTTTTCGGCTTTTGCAGCCTCAGCTTTGGCAAGTTCCTTTGGATCAAGTCGAACGATTAAATATCGAATGACTTCATCTGTAATATTTAATGTGCTTTCAACCTTTGCCACGCTCTCAGGTTGTATTTCTACTGTATAAAAAACATACACTGCGTGCTCGTTTTTTGCAATTGGGTACATTAATTTCTTCTTGCCCCAATTATCAGTTTTTACAACCTTACCGCCGTTGTCGGTAAAGATCTTTGTCACTCGTGCCTCTGATTTGGTTAAATCAACCTCGAGGTCAGGGTGATATAAAACTGCAATCTCGTATTGCATATAAAGAGAACTCCTTTCTCTGGTTATAGCCAGTGCGCCAAAAGTGCCACCAGCCAAAGTTAATAACTACACAAGTATACCTTAAACACCCCTGTTAGTCAATCATCTAGATATTGTTGTCAGTCGTGTTTTTCTACTTATTAACCCTATCGAAATGCCTGTAGCCAAAAATACCCCAGCAGCCACAAAAATTAGCTGAGTATTGTCTCCTGTTGAAGCCAGTGCAGATGTTGCACTGGATGTGTCGGCAATCGCTAACCCAACAGGATCAACAATTGCACCGTTAGCCGTACCATCCATGTCTAGCGACCCACCATCAGTAACTGTGTAACTAAGCTTTAAGGCATGTTGACCACTGACCGTAGTGTCTGTAATTGTTGCGCCAGCAATATCACTGTATGTATGAGTATTAGAGTTATACTTACGGGCTGTAACTTGACTCGTAGTCAGATCGGTAACAAATGTTAGTGATACAGGAATAGATGAACCGCTTGGAACTGTTAGGCAAAAATTAACTAGACCAAGTGGGTACGCCTTGCCGCTGTCTTGGGTGGTAAGACTAGCCTCGGTAACTGCATTAGCACAAGTAATAGCTGTGTACCAAGGCGTATCAAGAGTGATGTTTGCCGAAGCGCCACTTATCGGCTGATTTGTGAATGTATTTGATACTGCAGGATAGCTAAATTTCTGTACTCGAGTATTATTAGTATCCGTTACATAGACATCACCTGAACTATTTGCTGCTATACCCATATCGCCAGAGAATTGCCCATTACCCGTGCCTGCACTACCCCAATTAACTAAAAAGTTACCGCTAGTATCAAACTTTGCAATACGACTATTACTAACATCCGTAACGTAAAGATTACCAATACTGTCAATTGCAATCATCTCCGGATAAGTAAGCTGGCCATTTCCAGAACCACTAGAGCCAATGGTCGCAACATAGATACCTGTAGAATTAAACTTCTGGACATTATTGTTAGATGCATCGCTAACATAAACGTTGCCACTGGAGTCAGTTACTACACCCCACGGGAAGTTAAACTGCCCGTTCCCCGCACCAGTACTACCCCATTTCCTTATGAAAGTTCCTGTGTTGGTAAATTCTGATACACGATTGTTGCCATCATCAGTGACAAATACATTACCACTAGTATCTACATCTACGCCTAAAATAGCACCGAACTGTCCATCTGCAGATCCGAAACTACCCCACTGTGTTAAATAGTTACCGTTGGAGTCAAACTTCTGTATACGATAGTTAAATGTATCAACAACGTAAACATTGTCGCTATTATCTATAGCAATGCCCTGAGGCGAATAAAATTGGCTGTTACCCGATCCAAAAGATCCCCATTTAGTTATGTATGTACCGGCGCTAGTAAACTTGGTTACTCGATTATTATCCACATCTACAACGTAAACATTGCCTGAGCTATCAATAGCTGCATCTGTCGGGTATGAAAACTGACTATTTCCACTACCTGCTGTGCCCCATTTTGTTACAAATGACGGAGCATATGTAGAAGTATAGGCTTTCGCCGACATCGGAGTCATCACAACCAAAAGCGGTACCAAGAAAAGGGCTTGGAAAATCAATAATAAGCGGTATCGTAAAGTCGACTTATTAAATCTTCTCTGTTTTCTATTTAATTGGTGACTAAACACCATAATTCCCCCAAATGGTATAGAAGAAATTATAGCATAACTATAATGTGTTATTGGGTTAGGTATTCGTCTTTGTTGGTTTCGTCATCAGTAGGGATTTCATCATAGACATCGCCTGTTTCCGCTTGTGCTGGTTCCTCATGACGATTAAAGACTTCGTCTGCTGAGTTTATCAATACATCGCGTGGGCGAGAGCCATCAGCTGGGCCAATGATCCCCTGTTCTTCCATAGCTTCTATAAGTCGAGCGGCTCGGGCATAACCAATGCGTAAACGCCGCTGTAATAAGCTAGTGCTGGCCTTGCGGCCTTCAACTACGACCTGTACGGCATCTCTAAACATATCGTCATCGGCATCCATGCCACCGTAATCTGCGACAACGCCGCCCTTACCGTTAAGTTGAACTGGCTGAGAAACAACTTCATCATCGTATTGTGGAGCTCGTTGCATGCGAATAAAATCAGTAACTTTGTTGGTTTCATCATCACCAATGAAAGCCGCCTGAACACGCTTTGGCTTGGGCATTTCGGCTGTTAAGAGCAACATATCGCCGGCACCCAGAAGTTTCTCGGCACCCATTTGATCAATAATGGTTCGTGAATCGACTTGGCTGGCAGTTGTAAAGGCAATACGTGCTGGAATGTTGGCTTTAATCAAACCAGTAATAACATCAACACTTGGTCGCTGAGTTGCCAGTATTAAGTGAATACCAACAGCACGAGCCTTCTGGGCAATACGCACAATTAGGGCTTCGACATCACGGGCGGCCATCATCATAAGGTCCGCAAGCTCATCAATAACCAGCACAATATACGGCATACCTTCTTCTTTTTTGAGGCTATTGTATTCACTAATATTACGCTTGTGTACTTCGGCTAGAGCTCGGTAACGACGCTCCATCTCAGCAACTGTCCATTTAAGAGCACTAATACACTTCTCTGGTTCAGTAATAACTGGCGTAAGAAGATGTGGTATGTCGTCATATGGCTTAAGTTCAACTTGTTTTGGATCAACCAAAATAAGCTTAAGGTCACTCGGACTATTGCGATACAAAAGACTAGTAAGAATATCATTGATCATAACCGACTTACCAGAGCCGGTTTGTCCGGCTACCAGCAAGTGTGGCATTTTAGCCAAATCAGCCACAATTGGTGTGCCTGATATATCTTTACCAATAGTAAATCCAAGAGGTCCATTAACATCCTTCCACTCTGATGACTGCAAAATACTACTCAAGCGAACCATCGCCGCTTTAATGTTTGGTACTTCTATACCAACCGCTCGTTTACCAGGAATAGGTGCTTCAATTCGTATCGAATGTGCTGCCAAATCAAGCGCTAAGTTGTTCTCGAGTGCCGTAATTTTGGTCAATTTCACACCTGTTTGAGGCTTGAGCGTAAACTGCGTAACGCGAGGTCCAATATTGGCGCCTTCCATATCAACATCAATATTGAAGTTAGCTAGACTTTCCTTGATAATTTCGGCGTTGCCTTCAACATCACCGGCATCAGCTTTGTCTTGCTTCTGATTAAGTAAGTCGACGCTTGGCAATTGCCACGATGGATCGCTGGCTGCCGTTAAAGCTTGGTGGTCTTCGGCAGGAGTTAGTTTTTGAGCAGTGTTCTTAAGTGTAGAAAGTTGGGCTGCACCATGTTTATGTTCAACCGGCACACCTTCATTAAGTTGAAAACTGTGCTCTGGAGCCTGTTTCTTTAGATCAATAAGATCAGTGTCTTCCTTATCACGCTTAAACATCTCTAGAATCTTCATTAGCACCTTAGGTGATATCTCTGCCAGGAAGAAGAATGCTAAACCGGCAAGTACAAAAAACATTATTGCCGCTGGGATTTTATCAAGAATATTTAAAGTTGCACCACCAATTGCTGAGCCAACCTGCCCACCATGACCCCCAATGTATTCGCCTGCTGAATCCTTGCTGACAAAACCTACGTGTAACCAGCAAGCTAGAAAAATCAAAAATGCTGTACCACTGGCCAATTTATTAAATGGTATCTTACGATCTTCATTTAGGTATTTAAGAATACCCCAAAATGCTAACACGAATGCGACAGCGTAGCCGGCCCATCCAAGAGTCCAGTAGGCAGCGTGAAACATAGTTTTGGGCAAAGGACCGCCGGTACCAAATCCACCCAGCAACAGAAAAGCTGCGAGAAGTACCATGATAATGGCTACGGCTAGCGGCCAAAATACTGATGGCTCCTTTTCGGGCTGATTCTTTTTTCTAGTTTGTTTTTTCTTTTTTGCCATAATTGCTTTCTGATTATATCATCTTGTCATCTGTTGCAACAGACATTCCTATGGGCTCGTCTGGGGGCTCAACAGGGCCAAGCTTGCCACCAGCGTCATAGAATTTTGCTAAAGCATCTAATGTGAGATTTTTTAGCCATTGATGCTCAGCGGAATCTTCAGGGCCAAGTGGCTTTTCGGCTTGTTCAAAAAAGATATCACATCTTTCACGAGCAGACTCATAGGCTTCACGGAGTTCTTCAATTGTTGGACTTTTCTTTGGAGACATAACAATATTATAGCAATTTTTACATCACTTGTCAATAATTTACCTCTGTTAGTCTTTGGCGACGTCTTGGTTAAGTAGGCGCTGACGCATTTGTTCAAAGCGCTGCTGTTGCTCTTTGGCAATTTCTTCTTGAGTTCGATTTTGGCTATTACCATTTGCAGGTTTTTCACTAGTCTGTTTCCCACCACCAATTACATTCACTACCGGAATAATAATTGGCGAACGTTGTGTTTGCTCATACAAAAAGTGAGTTATGTGATCTTTGAGTTCTTGTTTGAAACGATCAAGATCGATCCGCTTAAAGCGTTGACTAACAGCTCGGCGAAGTTCAGTTCGAAGATTATTCATGAGTTCTTCAGAATCACGTATATATATGAAGCCACGGGTAATGATGTCTGGGCTTGTGAGCAACTGCCCTGTCTTTTTATCGATTGTTAGGACAATTGACACTAACCCTTCTTCGGCAAGCACTACACGATCTTTAACGACGATGTTGCTTACTGGCGAGCCAGTGTAATCGACTAGTAACGTACCAGTCGGTACTTTACCAGTGATTTCCATGGTGTCTTTACTAAACTCGAAAACATCTCCGTTATCGATATATGCCATGTTTTTTCGGGGGAAACCACGGTTAATGGCCTCTTCGTTGTGGTACTTCTGAGCCCGGAATGAACCATAAATTGGCAAAACAAACTTTGGTTTTACGAAGTCAATCATGTCCATATATTCGTCCAAAGAACAGTGACCACTAACATGCAACGGGCCACAACCATCAATGTCACGGGTTACATGACGAAAAACATGCACGCCCATTTTCATTAGGCTATCAACCATTTCAGAGATTAGCTTATCGTTGCCGCTTTCTGGAATCGGAGTACTTGATAGAATTACAGTATCTTGGGCTTTTAGTTTCACATGATTGTGTTCACCAGTTGCCATTCTTTGAAGTGCTGAACTAGGCTCACCCTGTGAACCGGTACAGATTACTACAACTTCTTCGTCTTTCATGTTGCCTACTTGGGCAATTGGCACAAAAGTTCCCTTTGGAATCTTAATCATACCTAAACGAACCGCCACTTCTAGGGTGCTCATCATGCTACGCCCATCCATGGCAATCTTACGACCATGTTGAGTAGCAGCGTTTACAAGCATTTGGATACGGTTAATGTTACTTGAGAACACCGCCACAAATACACGCCCTGGGGCTTTTTCGAACAAATCGATAAAGGTTGGTTCGATAGTACTCTCACTTGGCGTACGGCCTAAACGCTCTGAACACATACATTCATTCATGAGTAGTAGAACACCTTCTTGGCCAAGTTCCCTCAATCGGGCTTCGTCAGTTTTTTCGTGATCAAGCGGATTTGGATCAAGACGATAATCCCCCGTACAAACCACGCGGCCAACAGGCGTGTCAACGACAACTACTGTTGATCCTGGAATCGAGTGAGTAATTCTAACTAGTTCCACAAAGAAGTTACCAATTTTGAGTTTTTCGTGCGTAGTTTCATTCATCACTACTGTTTGCAACTCAAAGCTATCTGGCTGGTTCTGACCAAAGTTCTCAAAGAACCTTTCAACCATACCAATCGTAAATCTAGAACCATAAATCGGTGCTGGATATTTAGGTACAATGTGTGGCAAACCACCAATATGATCTAAGTGACCATGAGTAATTACATATGCCCGAAGTTTATGCTTAATTGAATCAAGGTAAGTCGGATCAGCTATACCATAGTTAATACCCGGCAGGTCGACACTTAGGTCGTTACCACAATCAATTACAATTGCATCGTTGGCATACTCCAAGACAATCATGTTCTTAGAACCACCAGCGTCCATACCACCAAGACCAATCACCTTTAATCGTGGTGAGTCATCGATGAAGTTTGCTCGTCGCTCAGTTTTTTCCACTTTAACTGCTGAAGCGTCTAAATATTGATTGGCTACTCGGTTGGCATCTTCGAGCACGCGCTTTTGAGCCCTAATGGCTTGGCTACGCGAAACTGTTCGGCCACCATTACCATTATTAGAAGACTGCTGCTTTGGCTGATTGTTTCTCGGCCGATTAGCACCTCTTTGTGGGCCTTTCTTTTGTTGATTATTGTTATTCATATATTTGTTATTCTCCTTTCTAATTTGTTTAAGAGAAATTAAGTTCCTATAATGTTAAATCTTTGCCAGAATTGCGGGAATTTTCGCAAAATCATCTATTAATGTCTGGCGCATAGAACCGTTATAAAGTGCTGCAGCCGGGTGAAACAAAGGTAGGAATACCTGTCCTTGGTAACGTTTCGGCTGGCCATGCACAGCACTAATTGATAGGTCCGGTAAGAAGCAATTAAGACTGTGACGACCAAGGGTTATCACAAGTTTTGGTTTAATTGCTGCTAACTGGGCCATCAAAAATGGCAAAAAAGCAGTTTTTTCTTCTGGTAGCGGATCACGATTGTTCGGTGGTCGATACTTAACAATATTGGTGATGTAGACATCTTCACGATTAAGGCCGATCATATCGAGCATTTCGTTTAGGAACTTACCTGCTGCGCCAACAAAAGGTTTCCCCTGGATATCTTCGTTCTTGCCTGGGGCTTCGCCGATAAATACTAGCTCAGCATCAATATTGCCATCACCAAATACTAACTGCGTAGCCGAAGCAGCAAGATCAGGACAAATTTTTTCGTCCAAAATCTGCTGCTTGAGTTTATCTAGCTTAACTTGTTTGTCGTCTTTTGCCATATTTCAATGAAAGTAATCTTTTAAATCCTTGAGTAAATCGTACGAAACCCCGAATGAGTGCAAAGATAGTAATAAGCCATTGCAGTATACTGCCGCTGTCGACAGCCAGCGAGAACATTACATAAGCCACAATCCAAAGCAATGTTGCAGACAAGAAATAACTAACTGGTTGATCCCAAAAATGCTGGATCTTTTCTTGTCTGGTGGCAGGTTTTTTTGTGGCCATATCTTCGTCCTTTATTTTCGCTCGCGAGCAGCAGCCTTCATGCTTAAGTTTAGCCGTCCTCGCTCATCAATAGCAACTAGTTTTACGGTTACTTTGTCGCCTTCTTTAACTACATCACTTGGTTTGTTGACTCGTTCTTCACTCATTTCTGAAACATGCACTAAGCCTTCGTGACCTGGCATAATCTCAACGAATGCACCAAAATCTAGTACAGAAACTACCCGACAATTCTCGTAAATTGCACCGACTTCAGGTTCGGCGGTAAGTTGCTTAACCCAGTTAATCGCTTTGTCGATGCTTTCTTTGTCTGGACTGGCAATCATGACCGTTCCATCGTCTTTGATGTCAATTTCGGCACCTGTATCAGCGATGATCTTATTGATCGTTTCCCCACCCTTACCAATAACATCGCGAATCTTATCTGGGTTGATCTTAATCGCCTCAACCTGTGGAGCATATTTACTAAGATCTTTGCGTGGGCTAGAAATTGTACTGAGCATGTGATCCAGGATATGAGCTCGGCCTTCTTTACCTTGTAGTAAAGCCTTTTTGAGCACATCAACTGGCAAGCCGTGAACTTTCATGTCCATTTGAAGCGCTGTAATACCCTTTTCGGTTCCTGTAACCTTAAAGTCCATATCACCGGCAAAGTCTTCAGCATCAGCAATGTCACTAAGCACATATGGCTTGTCGCCATCCATCATTAGACCCATAGCAATACCGCTAACTGGTCGCTTAAGTGGCACGCCGGCATCCATAAGAGCTAAACAGCTTGAACATGTAGCCGCCATACTAGTTGAGCCGTTTTGGCTCATGATCTCTGTAACTGATCGGATTGTGTATGGGAAATCAGCTTCGTCAGGCAAAACAGCCGTTAGAGCCCGTTCGGCTAAGTAACCGTGACCAATTTCACGTCGGCCGGGGCTACCAAGACGACGAACTTCACCTACGGTGTAGCCAGGGGCATTGTAATGATGCAAATATCGTCGCTCGCCTTCGCGCTCCATGGTATCAACAATTTGGGCATAGCTCATGGGAGCTAATGTCACTATGTTTAGAGCTTGTGTCATGCCGCGAGTGAAAATACTTGATCCGTGGACCCTAGGCAAAACACCAACTTCACTAGAGAGTGGTCGAATTTCATCCAGCTTTCGGCCGTCTGGTCGAATATTATCCTCGATAATACCCTTTCGAACATCCTTGTGGGTTGCCAGTACAAAGGCATCATCGTATTCGTTCTTTAGCTCGTTATAAGCTTCTTCGCCAATTTCTGCAGTAAAGTGAGCTTGCATGTCCTCGCGTAATTTTTGAATAAGGTCATTGCGCTCAGGATATGGGGCACGAATACCAACACCAAGTTTGCCTTCTAACCAAGTTTCAACTCGTTGCTGAATATCTGTATCCGGCAAAGTTAGCTCGTACTCTTGTGGTGAAACCCCAACTTTTTCAACAAGTTCTTGTTGAAGCTTAATAGCTGGTTGAATAACTTTGTGTCCGTATTCCAGAGCTGCCGCTACATCATCTTCTGATACTTCGCTAGCACCAGCTTCTACCATCATAATGCCGTCTTTTGTACCGGCAACTACGATATCTAGTGGACCTTTTTCTAATTCTTCAGGGGTGGCAAAGGCTTTTGGCTTACCATCAACCATACCAATTCGGACACCAGCAACTGGGCCATCAAATGGCGCACCACTCAGCATAAAGGCTGCGCTCATGGCAATCATAGCAATAGCATCAGGTCGAAAATCGGGGTCCATACTTAGTACGGTTGCGACACCTTGTACTTCGTAGCGATAGCCTTTTGGCCACAATGGTCGAATTGGACGATCGATCAAACGACCGATCAAAACAGCATCATCACTAGGTCGGCCTTCTCTTTTAATGAAGCGAGAGCCGCTGATTTTACCAGCTGCATACATTTTTTCCTCATAGTCGATACTAAGTGGAAAATAATCGAAACCTTGGGCAGTTTTATTACTTACCATAGCTGTTCCGAGTACTACAGTATCTCCGTAGCGCACCAAAACTGATGCTGAGGTTCTAAAACCCAAACGTCCAACCTCTAAGCTCAGTGGTTTACCACAAAACTCGGTTTCTACTTTTATAATCTTCTTACCAAATGGATTTATGGTTTGTCCCATAATCTATTTATCCTTCCTGTCCTTGAGTAGTTGATCATCATAAGGGTGCAAATATACGGTTCTTGTGCGTTTTCTTACCATATATCTGAGGCTCTTATGACGATGTATGCCTTTAAAGGACATCTGTTGTTGTTAATGTGCACAAGCTTAGTCCGCTTTTATGAGCGGAAAGAGTCTGGGCAGATTAGCGACGAAGTCCTAATTTCTTAATCAGAGTTAGATATTCGTTTGAATCTTGCTTAGCAATGTATTTAAGAAGTCGCTTGCGCTTCCCAACCATTTGTAAAAGACCGCGACGAGCCATCAAGTCATGCTTGTTCTTCTTAAGATGAACAGTAACTTCATCGATTCGCTTGGTCAAAATACCAACTTGAACAGCGGCACTACCACTGTCTTTTTTATGCTTAGCAAGATCGCCGATTACGGCCTGTTTTTTCTCAGCTGTTATCATTAGGTACCAATTCTATCACACTTATCCCTGTTGAGCAAGGTTTTTACCCTGTCTGAATATTTTAAGTATGTTTCGTCTAATTAATGTGTGCAATTTGCTAATTAACGGATTACTCGACGAATATCTTGAACTTTAGGTCGAGTTTGCCTAGTTGCTACTGACTTATCGTTAGTTAATTCCTCGATGACATCATATGAAAAATCAATGTCAGATGGAGTTTTAGTTACATCGTACTTATTTTTGATCATAAGTTGTTCACGATCACGCTGTAACTTAGCCAATTCTCGGCTTCTTTTACTGATTTCAACGCTGAGCTTAGAAACTCGCCTGGAAACTGTATTTCGCATCAATAACCTCAATAATTATTGATACAATTATACTTGTTTTATTACTTTTTGTCAATTAGGTTGTTTCGAATGCTTTCAATCGTTAGGTCTGTGGTTGAAATTGCGCGCGACAGATCAAAATCACCTACTTTTGTTCGCCTAAGGTCACTCATGTAGGCACCTATTCCGAGTTTTTCACCAATATCGCGTGCCAATGAACGGATATAGGTCCCGCTCGAAACTTCAGTGGCAAAAGTTACCTTTGGGTAGCTGTAATTTATATCTGTTATTTTGTGTATCGTAACTGTTCGGGGTTCTAATTTTACCTCTTTGCCTTCTCTAGCAAGTTTATAAGCGCGTTTGCCATCTACTTTAATGGCACTAAAAGCTGGGGGTGTCTGTTGAATCTCACCCAAAAAGGCATTTATTGCTTCCTCAACCTCACTGCTTGACGGCTTGTTGTCAGAAATTTTAGTAATCTCACCCTCACTATCATCAGTAGTACTAGTTTTACCCAAAGTTAGTTCTACTTCGTAGACTTTATCTAGTTTACTGAACTCTCCAGCTCGTTTGCAGTAACTTCCAAGGGTCAGAACCAATAAACCAGTAGCTTGAGGGTCCAGAGTGCCTGTATGTCCTACTTTCGGCTTAGATATACCCGATTTTTTTAGAGTGCCACGAACTTTGGCTACCACATCAAATGAAGTCCAATCTTTTGGTTTGTCTACTAATAGCAAGCCATCCATGGCAAGGCATTATATCAAGATTATTGGCCTGGTGCTGGTGGGTATGGAGGTTGTGGCGGTTGAGGGCCAGCTGGAGGCTGAGTTGGGAACCCATTAACTGGAGGCATTGGCATTGGTGGTGGCACCGGTGGTGGTGGGCCTAGTGGTTGCGGCGTGCTACTGGCTGTTTGCTCGGGAGGTAGCCCCTGCTCTGGAGGTACTAACTGAGTAGGTAAATCCGGCTGAGCCATTTGTGGTTGCGTCATCGGGCTAAGATTATCTGTTTGGGCAACACTTCCCATAATGTCACTAGCACTTGGCACAGAGCCAACTGGTGGCTGAGGCAATGGTGGAGGTGTCGTTGAACTTGCATGATCTTGAACGTTCATATCAAGTGGTGTTGAGCCGGCACTCGCAAGTGGCTCAAGCCTATTGTCATCAGCACTTCTGGTTGCGTCATCGACTGCATTACGTAATTCATCTAGATTGGCTTGAGGTGTATCAGCTTGTACATGATCACTACCTACCGATTTTTCGATATGTGAAACTGTTTCTTCATCAATAAGTGGCTTGTTTGGATCAAAATCATCTAGTGGATTTGGTTGTGGTTGTGGAGCTGGGGTTGATTCTGGCTCTGGCTGTGATTGCCCGACTTTAGGCGTATTATGATTCAAAATAGGCGCATTTACAGGCGATGGCAAACTCAACCCGTCTGTAGGCGGTTCAAGAGGTTCTGGTCGTGAGTTGGCAGTTAAGGTTCCGCCCATCATTGGCGGCTCATAAGAAATCTTCGAATTACTTGGCTTCATTACTGGTTCGTTTGGAAGTTGTGGAGCTTTTGGTGCATTTTCCTCAAGGCTTTTTACATCCGAAATAGAAGAAGTAGGTTGTTCACTTGGCTCAGTGGCTTCTTCGGTGGCTGAAACTTCAGGTAGTGTTGGCTGTTCTGCCTCTGGTTCTAGAGCGCCCTCGTCAGGCTCAACACGTTTTTCATGACGTGGCTCTTCAGGTTTTTCAAGTGGTTCTTCCTCTACTGGCTCCCCTTTTGGCTGCAAAAAGTCTTCTTCATTATTATCATCTGGGGTTAAATCAACTAACTCATCTTCTTCATCTTTTTTGCCACTGTGGGCAATGTGCAATGTGCCGTCATCGTCAGTCTCATCGGCTACTTCCTCTTCGGATTTCATAGCAACTTGGCTTTTATCTAGGTCTGTCTGCAGTTTTGAGGCAACCAATTGCTGGTTTGCACCAGCGGCCATTAGTTTTGCAGCTAAACTCATAGTTCGTGGGCTTGTTTTGTCATTACTGAAACGTGCTGTTTCGGCAACTATACCCGTCAAAAGTGCCGTAGCAGTTTGCGCATCAAAGTTATCTGGTTGTAAGGTTTCTGATAGATCAACAACCATTTCACACAGGCTGCTGGCTTGTGCGTCTTGCCAATTGTAGACCCCCAAATTACTTACCTGATCATGATTAACACAAATCACCGTAGCATCATGCAAAATTCGGCCGTGCGCTGTAATTGCTCGGTCTAATTCTTCACGAGTATGTACTCCAAGCGCCAAAACAACATCAACATTAAAGTCACCTTGGCTAAATTCAAGATCTTTTTGACCGATTGAAGTTTTATACGGAGTAATAAAAATCTTAACGACCGAATCTTCAACCTTGTAACGAAGTTTATCGGCCTTACTTTTATCAAGAGCAATTATGAAATCTCTCAAACTATCGGTGTTTGTCTCAAGAGTCTCATCTGGTTTTAAGAACTCGATAGTTGATGGAACTTTGCCACTGAATACTGCTGTAGCGTGCTTACCAAGCTTATTAAGTACCAGCGTTAAACCGATACAGGCAGCTAATTCATCAACTGTAGGGTTGCTACTAACAGTAACCAAGACATTGGTTGTGCCATTAATGCTTTCAACTATTTGCTGTTTTATGTTTTGATCCATTTTTTTGTGTTTTTAGTACTTAACTTAAAAAATACCATAACGCTTATCTTTTGTCTAGAGAAATCTACCCTAAAACGCCCCTCGGTTTATAATCCCTTTACAAAACAGGGGCAACACGGTATAGTTTACTTTCGATTACAACATCACTAATTAAGGAACGATTAATGCCAATTATCAAATCAGCTAAAAAACGAGTTCGTGTTAGCGACAAAGCTACTGCTCGTAACCGTAAAACTAAGCGCTCACTAAAAAGTGCTGTAAAAGCTTTTCAGGCTTCCCTTTCTGGCGACAAAAAGAAAGCCACCTCTAACTTAAGTAAAGCTCAAAGTAACATCGATAAAGCACTTAAGAAAAATGTTATTCACAAGAACAAAGCTGCTCGTAAAAAGCGCCAATTAGCAAAAGCTGCCAAAGCTGCGAACACCGGTATTGCCAAGAAAACTGCCGCCAAAGCACCTGCTAAAAAACCTGCTGCCAAAAAGCCAGCTGCTAAGAAAAAATAAGTCCTAAATACTTAGCAAGAAATGTCTTAGTGCATCATCGGCATTAATTGACTGGCTTTTTAGTGAAATGTCCAGCTTTAGTGCTCGACTGACTAGGTCTTTGAGTTGAGGAAATGAAATATTTCTTAGGGTCTGTTTGCTTTTGTTGACTACAAAAGGATGGATCTTGGCCTCTTTAGCTATTTCACCTGGGTTCTTGTCTTTGGCGGTCGCCACAACTGCCAAAATATGGAGTTGCCAAGCAATCATTCCCAAAATTGCCAGCGGCTCTACTTTTAATCGCCTCTGCTCTTCGTATAAAGTCATGGCCTTTTTATGATTTCCAGCAAAACTTGCATCCAACAATTCAAACACTGTGCTTTGTGGGTTCGGCTCAGTCTGTTCATCAATCATTTCTCGATTAATTGTCAGGTTATTGAGAAGTAATTTATCCACTTCACTACTAAGAACTGCCTGGTTCACTCCCAGTCGGTTCACCAAATAGTTCGCATCTGCCAAACTAAGTGATCCACCAGCATTTTTGGCATAGTCAACTAGCCATTTACCAAGACTATTAGCATCCACCGCATCAAACAACCTAAGCTCAGTCTGTTTTTGCAGTTGCTTATAGAATTTTGAACGTTTATCAGGCTTTGGAACAACAAAAATAACATCGGTGGTTTCTGGTATCGAATTAAAAATGTGTTCTATATTTTCAAGCAGTTGCTTATTTGATTCAGGTGACGAAACAACAACCATTTTATTTGTGGCTAAAAACGGCGCACTGAGTAGGGCATCCTTAATATGCTCGTAGTCCATTTCGCTACCATCAATTTTTTGAAGCGCTAAATCTCCATGCTGAGCAACAAACTCAGCAGTCAGTTTATCGAGTTCGTTTTTTAGCAAAAAGCTATTTTCACCGACGAGCGAAATAATCATTTTTGCTCCTCCTCGGCCCACTTTTTGTCCCACTCTCGATCCATTTTATCTCTATAAATGTCCGAGGCACGATGACCAAGAGCACCCACAAGTTGTACGGATTTTATGAGTACATCAACTGTTTCATCGGCCGTTTGTTTTGACGATTTTTTTTGCCGATAGACTTGCTTAACATCATCTAGCTCGTCTTCCATTTGTTTAATAAGCTCGTCGGCATCGCGTTTATGAATATCACCTGCACTAGCACGCGCAAGGTTATAAATTTCCTGCTGAATACTATCAAGGTTGGCATGGTGCATGGTACTTTCTGCTCTAGCATGGGATTCGCCCAGGATGTCCGCTATTACCAATGATCCATCAGTGACCATATGATGTCCCCCGCCGTTGCGAGCCTTATAACCGACAAAGTAGTGTTCAATTTTGGTACTGCTTCTGAGCATATTGGCATCTTGAAGAGTTTGGATCAGAAAGTCACGTTCTTGATCAACATTAGCATCAATACTGTGAGTAATTTGCCAAGTAAATAACGATATGCCAACGGCATCATCAAAAGTTGCAGCCCCTATCCAATCAACTTTGTAGCCACCAGGTAAATACCAAGACCTTGGAACCCGCCAAAAGCGAACATGATGTCGCTTCCTTGGGTTGCCATTATGCTGGATCTGAAAAACAAGATCTTGCCGCTTACCAAAAACATATAAATCACTAACTGGAGCATTTGGGTAACTTTTGCCCATGATTGCTTTCATTACAATCTTTACACTAGTTCTAAAGGTCCTCTTATCGGCCTGTTCCCAACCTGCCGTTTTCATAGCTTTTACTAACGCTGCCTTGCTGCCATTTAGCGCCAGATTAACTGGGTCGCCTAGCAAACCGTCTGTTGTGCGAGTTCGACCAACAAAATAGCCTGGCAGATAAATACGGGACAAAATACGGTGGATTCTTGGCAGAACAATATACGCTGACAATATCCATAATGTTATGAGGCTCAAGGCCAGATGACGACGATACCAAACATTTGGAATAAGAGCACGATAAATATCCCAGATAATTAGGATGATTATAAGTGTGAAAAATATGACGACAAGTCGCTTAAGAAGCACTGCAAACCGGCTCAAATATCTCATGTACTCCCCTTTGGCTTAGACTGGCATTGTGGGCAAACATGTGTTCCCCGTCCTGCTACACGTATCTTGGTTATTATAGTACCGCACCGAGGACATGGTTGACCATCCCTTCGAAAGACTTTGGCAAAATTTAGGTAGCTACCACGATTGCCCTTGGCATCAACATAATTTCGATCACTAGATCCACCCTTAGCAATACTGAGCTTTAGAACGGCAATCAACTCTTTATAAAGTTTATTGAGTTTTATTGTTGGTATATCTTGCACACGAGTTTCTGGATGTATTTTGGCCGCGAATAATGATTCATCGGCATAAATGTTTCCAACGCCAGCGATAATTGTTTGGTCAAGCAAAACTGCTTTAATATTGCTCTTTGGCCGTTTATTCAACCGCTCAATAAATTGTTTCGCTCTAAAGTTTGACGCTAACGGCTCAGGGCCTATTTTTTTAAAAAAGTCTATGTTGGGGATTTCAGCTGTTGGCACAAGCCTCATCCATCCAAACTTTCGTTGGTCATTGAAGAACAATTTGCTGTCACCAAAGTTAATAATTACCCGAGTAGATTTATCTGGGAGCTTATTGATTAAACTATCATTAGGGTGCCCAGCCCCGAAACGTTTTTTGTTATCGTCCGATCGGAACACCAACTGACCAGTCATTTTTAAGTGAACTATCAAACTATAGTTGCTATCTAGTTCAATAATAAGCACTTTTGCTCGACGTTTTACCTCAGCTATTTTCGCACCAATCAAAAAGTTATCAACGTCAGCTGTGGCATTTGGGAAGCTTTTTGGCCAGTCATGTTGTACTGACTTAACAACTTTCCCAGGCAATAGCTCTGCCAACCCAACACGAACAGTCTCAACCTCTGGCAACTCCGGCATAAAAGTATTGTAACAGTCTTATGCAGCTGCTAGTACATGAGGATGATAATCTTGAGTATCTGGTGCTGCTGAACTGGTAATCAAATTATGTAAACCATTAAAAACAAGTCGAGCAACTTCTTCAGCATCAGGACCAATCAATTCGAGATCCTTATGCATCAAAGTACTAGCGACTAAAACGCCCACTAGGGCTTCCCCTTCAACTCTACTACTACTGTATTGATCATCAGTTGCTTGTCGATCTTCAACAATACTTTCGATTATCGGTAAGGTGACCTCAACTTCCATAGGAGACAGCGATGCATAGGCGACAATGTGTGATTGTTTTTGTCCTAGTGTCATAGCAGCTCCTTTTGTATTTATCTTTTTTAGGAGACAGGTTTTTGTTATAAGCCTGTAATTTCACTATAGACCTGTGTTGCAATAAGTACAACCATTAAAACTGTGATTTTTATCACGTTATAATATATCCATGACAGATTCTCTAAAAGATATTCTAGGTGGCAAAGCCAAGAAAAATGAACCACAGGAGTTTGACACCATAAAACGCTTCGTGGTTAAAGAATGTAACATAACTCCCAAGTTAACGATTAGAAGCAACAACCTAATAATTAGTATCCCTGGGTCTTCAGCCGCTGGTGCCCTACGACTTAAACTTCACGAGCTCCAAGAAAATTGTGGTCCAAAATATAAACTAATTATTAGAATCAGCCGTTAATATATTCTCTAGTTGAGTTTTCATGCTCATAAAATCTTGATACTGAATAGCCTTCATGCCCATTGATTTTGCAACTTCGCAGTTTCGCTCAATATCATCAATAATAATAGTTTCGTCGAGCTTCACGCCAATACGCTTACAGGCAAGTTCATAAATTGCTGGGTCTGGCTTAGTCATTCCTACTTCGAAGGATAAAACGATATCATCAAATAAGGCTTGTTCATCAGGGCTTAAAAATGATTCTCTAATCCAATTTGTACCAATATTGCTTAATAGACTTATCTTGTAGTTATTTTTTAAATACGCGATGTATGAAAGTAGCGCTGTATTTTTGGATGTCTCTTTATCAAGCATTTCCTCGACAAGTTTTGGTTTTTTGCCCGTGACATCTTGTACGCCAGTCAAAAAATCCTGCAAGGATATAATGCCGGAGTCGTATGCCCTGTTGAGGGATCGTGCCTGAGCTGCTTGATCAGCTGGCAATGACATTGTGAATTCATGCCATGTATCTGCCGTCAGAACTCCAAAGCAGTCAAATATAATAGCTTTGGTCATTGTGATATTGTAGCGGGTTTATAGAATATTACTCAACTATAGTTAGATGAACTATACTCATAGGATGAGCACAAAACTTGTGGCAATTTTAAACATCACTCCAGATAGTTTTAGTGATGGTGGATTATTCCTGGAGCCTAAGGCGGCTTTGGCCAGGGCTCATGAACTATTTGCCGACGGTGCTGATGTCGTAGACGTGGGAGCTGAAGCCACAAACCCTTGGGCTGATCCACTCACTCCTAACGAAGAATGGAGGCGCCTAGAAATGGTACTACCGGTACTTCTGAATGAATACCCAAATAGACTTTCTATCGATACCTATCACGCTGAAACGGCTGAACGCGCCCTTAAAATTGGGGACATTTGGATCAACGATGTTATGACATTCAGAGACCCAGCTATGATTAAAGTTGCCGTTGACTATAACGCCACCTGCATCGTAAGCCATGCCCCCCTATCCGCAAAAACCGTCAAAGAGGTTCACACTTATAAAATTGATGATGTGCAAACTGTTGTAAGTGAGCTCAAGCAAAAACGTCAGGAAATGATAAATTCTGGTGTAAAACCAGAGAAAATTATTCTTGATCCGGGCATTGGTTTTGGAAAAACAATGCGGCTCAACTGGGAGCTTTTAGAGTTTAAACGCTATATTGATGGGCCAATTATGCTTGGTCATTCCCGTAAACGCTTTCTAAGTTGCGACCCCAAAACTGGCCAGCCATTAAAAGATCAGCAGCTGCGTTTTACACCAGAGCGTAATCTAGAAGCTGCCAAGACAATTATTGAATCCGGTGCTGATTATTTGCGCGCGCACGAAATAAAAATGTATGCCGATCTGCTTAAGACTCTGGCATAGGATCCGGTGAAACAGTATCTCTAATCACCCCTGATAAGTAGTCGTTTGCTGCTTGGAGGTCCATAGTATCGTTAGTTTTTCGGCTGACATTCCATGTCTTACCATCACGCACCTCACTAGTAAGACGATCGACTGATCCATCGCCCCAAACAATCCAGCCAAGACGTTCAAATTGTCTAGTCGTTTCATTAAATGTCGTTTCCTCAAATGAAGCAACAACATCAGTTTGTCCGCCAAATTCGTAGTCTTGACCTTCTTCATATTGGCCAAAAGCCAATTCATCAAAACCAATAGTTCGTTCAGTTCTATCTTTACTTGTAGCGCTATCAGGATCGGTCTTAATATTGTCGGTTACTGATGGTACGCCAAATTCTGTTTTTCCAAACTTGTAACTCCCGAAATGATCTAGCATGCCTAGTTGATAGGCCTCGTATAATTGTCGAGATTTATCTATAAAATCACTGCGGGCGGTTTTAAATTCTGCGGTTCTTTGTGTTTCTGTGATGGCTGGGCGAATGCTTAGCTCATCAGCATGATCATGTGTCATATGTATATTTTAGCATAAACGCTTTGATTTTTCAACCTAGTAGGTCGAATGCCCTGCTTATAGCTATAGCAACATTCGGGTGAGCTAATTTTATTGCTTCTTCCTCACTCAGCCACTGATGTTCAACGTGCTCGTGACTGAGCATGACTTCACTGATATCAGCTGTAACTCTGAAGAAAATTAACATTAAGCTTGTGTTCTCAGCAATGTCACGTTCGACACGGTGGGCATGTACAATTTCGTGTTTTACTAAATTTGTGCCATTAACTTCTTCTTTAAACTCTCGAGCTAAAGCTTCATCGATCGTTTCATCGTCATCAATCCGTCCACCAGGAACTTCCCAGTGATCCCGACCTTCAACTTTTTGATTACCCTTTATCAGTAAGACTTTGTTATCTTTAATGAGAACACCTTTGACACCAACAAAAAACTTTTTTTCAGACATATTACCTCCTTAAAGTTGCAATCATTCTATTCTCATCAATAAAAAGATCTAGTGCATCGTTGATTGTTGGAACTAAGATATCCGAATCTTGTAGAGTTTTAACATGAATACCTTCTGCTTGAAGAGTTAAAATACGTAGTTTTACAGTCTGCATAAGTTCAAGGTCGATTAAGCCATTGCCAATCGATGCACAAGTTTTTGGATCCATTTTTTCTGCAAGCTTGCGTTTATCCTCTGCGCCTTTTGCTTGCATCCAATCTATACCAAGCTCATCTGCTATATTATCCGCATCACCACGAGTGTTTCCTGTAAATAAAACTATATGAAATCCGTTTTTTTTAAGAGTTCTAATTCTCTCATGAACTCCATTAACGATATTACCACCAATGCTAAGAGTCCCATTCAAATCTAAAATGAGTGTTTTGATCTCTAAATCTCCAGCACCTGGGATCTTGTATATCATTCTATAATTCTACCCTACAAGCAAGGTATCGGTAAGCTTAGTGGCTTTCTTGTTCGGCGTAGAAGGCAGCCATGTCTTTTAAGAAAGCTGCATCATATGCAAAACGATCCATATCAACTTCTGGATATTGCTTTCTTAGGCCCACAAATTCTTCGGGGGTCATTTTACCTGCAGGATGCACGGCAGTACGAACTTCATGCCCTGATTTCTTTGATGTGGCGCTATAACGTCGCTTAGCTGCGTTCTCATTAAGTTGTCGCTCAGTCTGTGCCTTATCCTTGTCGAATCGTTCCTCAACAGGCTCCATATCTTCATCAAACCTTCGTTTTGTTCGCATAAGCCCTGAGCCTTTAGCGCCAAAACGTAGTGCGTTCAAATCTTGGAAGTTACTAAATACCTGGTCAATTAGTACATCTTTATTGTCGGCAGACATTTCAAATATTTCTGGATACCTTCGATGCTTAAATTCTGCGTTATCTCGATGTAATCGGTTCGTAAGTACATTCATCCCTACCCACAATTGTCGCCAAGAATCACGCATTTCTCTTAAAGTTACTGCTTCATCGAAATCACCAAGTCTTACATCGTCTTCTGGCTTTTGGTCAGTAATAGCTAAATCTTTTGGCGTACCACCAACTACACTTCTAAGAGCATCAATGCCCAAAACTAATTTATCAAAATGCTCATCTGCTTCTTCCGACGCGTATTCTGCAATAAACTGTTGTTCTTCATTTCGAGTTCCTCGGTAGTCCGCTTCGTCCGCCCGATAAAGTTTAAACACTTCGCTAAGGTATTCGTTTGGATCAATAGTTGGCTGCTGAAGTAGATGTTCAGCACCAGTGGTTGGTTGTAGATGTTGGTCAGGTTTTGTCATGGCTTTTTGTCTTAGGGCTTCTGTGGCCTCAAAGTGTTCATTATTATATACCATGATTTACTTCCTGTCAAGATTACTTCAACTTTATTCTAGTTTATCACCTCTGTTAATTTATGCAATGACTTTAATCACAAAGTCATTTCGATAAAGTCGGCATTGTCCATTTGTTTAGCTTCTTTGAAGTCATCAAAATGATTTTTGCCACTAGCAATTTCTAAAAGGTAGAATCCTGAGCAAGCATGCCCTACTACCAAAACCGTTCCATCACCTGAAGCCTCGTGGATTTTACTCAAGGCCGTCTTCATGCGGTTATATAAATCAATTCTTGGTTCGGCATCATCTTCTTCAGTCGTGTAATACCATTCTGATTCATGATCTTTAGGCTTACCCTCCCTACTTAGGAATCTACGTTCCTGCAATTCATCAATTACCTGAATGTGATCTATAGGAATTCCCAGCTCAGAAGCTATGATCTCGGCTGTTTGTTGTGCCCGCAAAAAGGGTGAACACAAAATTTTTGTGATTTTTTTATTTATCAGTTCACTGGCTGTTTTTTGGGCTTGTTGTTTGCCTTTTTCGGTCAGCGGTGAATCTGGCTTTGCTATACGCTTTTGGGCATTTGCCTGGCTTTCACCATGACGAACAAAAATAAAATTACTCATTAATATCTACCTGTTCAACCTTCATTGGTCTATTAAGCTCAGTAGCTAGTTTGATAATATCGGGTTTTTTAAATTCATACATTACATCACTTTGTGCCGAGGCCGGAGTTACAAAAACGATTCGATCAATTCCTGCCCAAGCAGCACAAACAAAACACATTGCACATGGTTCATGGCTAGCATAGAGTTCACAGCCCTCTAGTTGCCATGTTTTAAGTTTTTTGCCGGCCTTGCGCATAGCACATACCTCTGAGTGGGCGGCCGGGTCGCTTTCTTCCCAAACATGCGCATGATCAGCACCAATAATTTTTCCGTCCTTAACGACAACTGCACCAAAGTTATAAGGAGCTTTTACTTTATTTCCAACTTTTATTGCTTCCTTCAAAAAATCTTGATCATTCATTTCTTGTCCTTGTACCATTCACCAAATTTTTGCCAAGCTGATTTGCTCATATCGCGAGCGTGCTCACCAGCATCAATATGCTCAGCTGTAGTTTTGTCTGTACCTTCAAATACTACTACCTGCTCACTTGGCTGAGCCCCCTTACCCCTCTTTTCACGAATAATTTTGGCTGGAAAGTCTACAGAAAATACTTCTTCTTGATTACCATCCTTATAAACAACTGTTTCAGTGAGTTTTATACTTCTATCTTCTTTGTCTTTCATTAGCGCCAAATAATCTTCTGCTGTGAACCAAAGGTTAACATCTTTCATGTATCCGCCTGGAAAACCATTTAGTGCTGTTATGGCCCAGGAATGATCACACACAACTAGTGGTTTTTTCAGTTTTGCGTAAGCATCCCGAGCTTTTGACAATGTTATCTCTATTGGGTCATGTGCCTGGATTTCTGGCAAATCGATATCAATTTGCTCAACAGAAATACTGAATGGATTTAAGCAAGTTTCAGCCTGCCAAATCTTCCTTTTATTACCAGTTACAACTAAAACCTTCTTATGCGACATGAGTTGGGTCCCAACAGGTACGATAATTTTTCTCGAGTTTTTTGAGCTGTTTTATGTCTGTTGCATCAAGTTTGAAATCAAATACATCAAAGTTTTCTTTTAGACGTTTTTCGTGCGTTGTTTTGGGTAGCACCACAAAGCCATTATCTATGCACCAACGAATCATAACTTGTGCAGCTGATTTGCCATACTTTTTGCCAACTGCTTCAAGCACAGGGTTATTAATACCGTATCCATGCGCCAACGGCGAATATGCCTCGAGGACGATCCCCTGCTTTTGGCAGTATTTTACAAGCTCAGGTTGTTGAAGATATACATGCAGCTCAACCTGATTAACAGCCGGCTTAATTTCACACTCCTTTAGCAGCTCCTCGAGATGCTTAACTGTGTAGTTGCTGACGCCAATTGATTTTGCTCGACCATCACGCTTGAGTTCTTCCATTTTTCGCCAAGCCGGACGGCGCGTTTCGGTTACCGGGAAATGCAACAAAAGCAAATCGACATGCTTCATACGTAACTTATCAAGCGATTCTTCAAAGCTAGGTATTAAATCATCCCACCAAAAATTGTCATTCCAAATTTTAGTAGTAATAAACAGGTCTTTTCTGAGAACTTTGCTGCGTGCCAATGCACTACCTAAAAATTCTTCGTTGCCATAAATTTGGGCTGTATCAAAATGTCTATAACCAAGCTCTAGTGCCTGCTCTACAGTTTGAACACACTCTTGGCGGTTTTTATTCAGCCAAAGCCCAAGCCCTAACTGCGGTATTTCATTACCATCATTAAGTTTTACCGTAGGCACACTCATAACTTAATTTTACTTTATTAGGTAGATTGAAGCACGAGCAATTAGGCTTTTTGTTTGAGCCGATAAATAATCGACAAACCAAGAGCAATTGTCGCAATCGAAATGAGCGTGTATAGATTTTCGTTTTGGCCAGTGGGAGCTAGGCTGGCACCAGATGCCGAAACTACTGTTACAGAAACTGAGGCAGTACCAGTTTGTTGAATCATAAAGTGCGTAGAAATATTAACTGGGGTGCTCAAGCCAATAGTAGAAATGCCTGTGCCAACTTGTGTATCAGTTGCCGTGTCATATATCTGAAACTCATTTGTGCCGAGATCTTCAAGGTATAGTTTGTTGCCGATGATCTGTAGTGAAGTTGCTGAAGTGCTACCGTAACCAATATTAACCGACATATCTGCCGTATTTACCATTGCAATACCCGGACTGCCAAAGCCATTAGCGTATATCTTGCTGCCGTCAGGTGTTATAGCTAAACTCAAAAGACTAGCTGGTATGGCTGCCGTTCCATGTGATGTAAAGGTTGCTGTGTCAAATTTCTCAATACCTGTACTCTGGCAAAGTACATATAGCATTGTGCCATCAGGCGATATAGTTAGATTAAAGCTACTAGCACAAACGCTAGGAGTCTGAGTTACTGTATCAGTACTTGTATCAATAACTGATACTGAGCTACCGCTACCGTTCGCAACATACACCTTGGTACCATCTGGACTTATTACAATCCCCTGCGGAGCAGTCCCGACTGGAATAGTTGTCAATACCGTATCTGTATTAGTATCAATAACAGCTACTTGGTTATCATTTGGGTCAGTTACATATAACTTATGGGCTGATTCTGACAGTGCTGAGCTAAATGGATCATTCTGAGGGGTATCAACTGTGTGTGTTAGTGGGGTTCCATCAAAAACCGAAACTTGATTGCTCGTACCAAATATTTGAGTATCAAGCGTAAAGACCTTGCCATTGTTGAGTGGTGAGGCATCTTGTGAGCCAAATGTTCCGGCAACTGTACTAAAGCTACCCTGAGTAACATTTACGACTCCCAAATTTGTACTACCAATATCTGGTAAATAAGCCACTAAATCACCTGTTGCAGTTGCTGTTATAGTTTTTGCTCCAGCTGTTTGGCCAGTAACGTTGACAGACCAATTGCCAGCACCATCTGAAGTTGTACTGCCTACTGTTAAACCATTTACTTTTACAGTTATAGCCGTGCTGGCTGTAGCCGTACCATTTACGGCAAAACTTGTACCGACATTAGCACTTGCTGTCGGGCTGGTAATGGCCACCGTTGGTGGAGCTGCAGCTGAAGCTAAGCCTGTAAAGCCAACTAAAGTTAGCGTTAAACTATATACGCCAATTAAGAGCAGCGCGGTTGATTTTTTTATTACACTCACCATAAAGGTGATTCCCCTCATCGGTTATTAAGGTAAGTATAGCATAAGTACTTACAAGTCACCCCAGTCGTGGCCAGTTTCGGTATCTACCGTTAAGTTAACTGGTAGCTTAACGACATTTTGCATGGTTTCCTTTAGGATTTTAGCCGTTTTTTCAGCTTCATCACGCGGGCATTCAACTAAGATCGAGTCATGAATTTGTAGCAACATTTTGCATGGTTTATCTTTTAATACTTTGGCCAAATCTACCATGGCTTTTTTCATGATATCGGCTGCACTGCCTTGAAACGGCATATTCACCGCTGCGCGCATAGCCGCCTCACGAACCATAAAGTTAGATGAATGAATGTCGGGTGTTGGCCTTCGGCGGCCAAACATATTCTCTACATAACCCTTGTCACGGGCTTGTTCTTTTACGGATTCAATATAGCCTTTAAGTTTAGGACGAACTTCAAAATACTTATCGATAAAGGTTTTTGCCTGCTGATATGTCATACCTGTTGCTTCAACTAAACCATGCGCACTGAGCCCATACATAACTCCAAAATTCACAACCTTAGCATCGCGCCGCATGTTCTTAGTAACGTCTTCTGGTTCACGTCCATATACCTCGGCCGCAGTTGCCACATGGACATCAATGTCTTCGTTAAATTGGTTTATCAAATCTTTGTCGCCGCACAAATAGGCTGCAATTCTCAGCTCAAACTGTGAGTAGTCAGCACTGACAAACACATTGCCCTCCCCGGCTTCAAAAGCTTTGCGAATATTTTTGCCAAGTTCAGTTCGAACTGGGATATTTTGAAGGTTTGGATCGTTAGAGCTCAGTCGACCTGTTTGAGCAACCGTAAGACTAAAGGTTGTGTGCAGCCGGGAATTCTCATCAACCATTTTTGGTAGCGTATCAACGTAAGTATTCTTGAGTTTAGTAACTTCACGGTACTGGGTAATTAGATCAATTATCGGGTGTAGGCCTCTTAATTTATCGAGTTCAGTAGCTGCTGTCGAATAACCAGTCTTGCCCTTTTTAATACCTTGGGTTGGCAAATTTAGTTTGTTGAATAATATATCAGCCAACTGGCTTGGACTTGAAATATTAAACTCATGATCGGCATGTCCATAAATTTGTTGTTCAAAGTCTGATATTTGGTCGTCAAGTTCTATAGAAAACTTCTCTAAGTACTTGGTATCTAGTTTAATTCCTGTGTATTCCATGCGAGCCAGTACTGGAATTATTGGCCACTCAATTTCATCAGCCAACTTTGCAACTTTTGGCATATCTTTGAGCTGTTTGAGCTGCTGTTTTTGGAGCCCGCGAACAACGGCCACGATTTCGGTTTCACTTTGGCTATGCTCTTCTATATGAATGTTTAGATCAGCTGCTGCCAGTTCGGCCAAAGTTTGTTCCCGGCGTAAGCTATTAACCAAAAACGCGCCGACTAGCACATCATGGCCAACTTTTTGAGCATCAATATCAAGTGCGTACAAAGTTTGCAGAGTATTCTTAACATCGTAGCCAACTAAGTTTGTTGGCTCTATGTAGCTTTTTAGCTTATCGGTAACTGCTTTCGAATCAAGTTTTGTTAAATCAAAGTTAATTACTGTCTTGGGGTCTGGAGAAATAATGAGTGTTTGCAAACCACGACCATGTGGTTTTTCACTAATACTGTGCACGACCAATTCATCTGTTTTAGGTAGCGTTAGTTTGGCTAGCTGATCGGCAGTTTCAATTTTCAAACCATCGCCAAGTGTAAGTTTAGCCGGGCGAGTGTCATCCTCCTCTTCTGGAACATTCATATATGTCGGTAGGTTGCGTGCCAGGTTTCTAAACTCTAGTTTTTCCAGCAATTTTCTAAGTTCAATCGGGTCACACTTTGTGCCATCAACTTCTTTTAAGTTCAGCTTGAGCGGTGCATCAATCCAAATAGCGGCAAGTTTTTTACTAAGATAAGCCAGATCTTTGCCGTCTTCGAGTTTCTTACGGGTTGATTCTTTGATTTCGTCTAAATGTTCGTATATTCCATCGAGCGTTTTATATTTCTGCAATAACTCGACCGCACCCTTTTCACCAATTCCTGGGATGCCCGGAATATTGTCTGAGCTGTCGCCTTTGATACTTTTTAGATCCAAAAATTGATCAACTTTTATACCATATTTTTCTTCAAAACTTTCTGGGTGATAAAGCTCAATATTACTTAAGCCCTTTTTGAGCGCATAGACGTGTACATTGCCATTAATGACCTGCAGCAGATCCAGATCACTGGTAATAAGTGCTGTATCAATCCCCTTTTCCCTAGCTTGAACGGCTAGCGTACCCATAATGTCATCTGCTTCGTAATCGTCCAGTTCGTAAAGTGGCCATCCAAAAGCCTCGAGCAGCTCATGAAGCACGGGAATTTGTTCATAAAAATCTGGTGGTGCTGGCTTTCGTCCAGCTTTGTATTCTGGATATAGCTCAATGCGCTTTCGAATATTAGTTTTAGGTTTATCCCATGCCACACAGACATAATCAGGCTTTAGACGTCTAATAACTTCTAGTGCCATAGTGGCAAAACCAAAAACACCGCCTGTTGGCGTGCCATCTTTGGTACTCAAGTTTGGCATTGCATAATAACCACGATAAAAAACCGATTTACCATCAATAATGGCCAGTCTCTTCACCCCTGGTTTTTTCTGCTCCTCCTGCATATATATAAGTATACTCTACAGATAGGTATCGAGCAGCAACTAAAGCATCTCCCTTAGTTTGTCCGCTATGTATGGATGTCGAAGTTTTTTGATAGCTCTATTTTGTATCAGTCGAGCACTTTCTCGTGTTAGGCCAATAAGCTTACCGACTTCATCAAGTGTTTTTGGCTCTCCACCATCAAGTCCAAATCGCTCAATTATAACTTCTTGTTCTCTTTCGTCTAACTTTTCTTTGATTATTTTCATAAGGTCGTCCCCAATTGCTGCATTTTCTACTGAGCCCTGCTGGTCAAGGTATGAATGATCTGGAGTCAACTCACCAATTGTTGTTTCGCTACCATACCTTTTGGCGCTCCCCGCCTTAACTGGCTCATCAAAAGAAAGTAGGTGCATCATAGCAATAGACTGCTCAATTTTGGCTACCTGCTCAACGCTCAACCCCATTTTTTCGGCGATTTCCTCAGTAGTGGCCCCCGAATCTAAAGAATCTTTTGCCTTAAAGTAAACTCTCGCACTTTCGTGCACATGGACTGGTAAACGAATTGCCTGGCTTTTGTTTGCAATTGCTCTAGTAATAGATTGTCGGATCCACCAAGTAGCATAAGTACTAAACTTAAAACCTTTACGCCACTCAAACATGTCGACAGCGTGTTCAAGACCAAGATTACCTTCTTGGATTAAATCCAAAAGCTCTAGGCCTTTGCCATTATATTTTTTGGCAATAGACACAACAAGCCTAAGGTTGGCGTTCATAAAATCGGTCTTAGCCTTCTTGCCTTCACTAACAGCCCGTTGGAGTTGTCGTTTTTCATATGCAGACAATTCTGCGGCTTCATCTAGTCTTAATTTTGCCAACACCCCTTGCTCGATTTTTTGAGCAAGCTCTATCTCGCCCTCTTTAGTTAGCAACTCGTGTTTACCAATCTCTCTAAGATACATTTTGACAAAGTCATCGTCGAAAGGATTTACCCCGTTTTTAGGAGCCCTTGGTTGTCGCCCCTTACTACCTGGACTCTTTTTTGGGGTTGTCTTTGGCCCACCACTTACTACGCTATTATGGCCATTAACTGGCTTTCTGCCATTTATTTCACCGTTCTGAATATAAGCAACTTGGTCTTCAACAAGCAAGTCAGGTTCACTGCCATTCACCTTGTCTACAAATCTTTCAATTAACGCTGAGGCATCAATTTTTACTGGAGTCTTAACTGTTTCAGCTTCTACTTTTTCCGTGTCCTCAGGGTCGGTAATAATGGGTGTCGTCTCAATGGATGCGCCTAAAACAGATTTAATGAGTTGGGATGTATCGACTACAACCCTCTTCCCTTCATATGGGGCAGTGCCTTCACCAGATTCCATAACTAATTATACGCCCTGTTCAGACTTGGCTTCTTCATATGCAGTTAGTGCGGCAACAAATAGTTCGTTAAGTTTTTCTTGGCCTAATTCTTTGTGAATATTGTTTATGGGGTTAGTAAGTGTTCCCGCTAAATTGATTTCTTGATATTTTTGACTAAGGTCGCTGCGTGACATACCACTTATATAGTCAACGAATTGTTCACTTCTTAAGTTGCGGCTACGATCTCCTAATGTCGATAGTGGTATGGCTTTGTACAAATCTCCGACTAACTGTGCAAGTACAACTATCTGATCTTGAGTAAGCTCCTCGATGGCATCGGCATTGTCCTCACCAAAAATTCGAGTTAGGGTTCCCTCTTGACGTTTTCGTGTTCGTCCATCAATTTTAGAGTCAACCTCAACCTTTTTCTTGTCGTCTTTAGGAACAGAAGTGCCGTCCAGTATTTTTGGGTTTAGGTCATCACTATCTGCTGGTTGAGAATCTGCATCGCCAGGTCCAAGCTCAAGCATTCCAGTAGCGGCTCTCCCCACAGTTAGTTCAACAGTTGGTGTATGTCCCGGAGCTAATTCGTGGATACGTTGTAAGGCCTCGACTCCTTTGCCAAGAATATTAACAAGCTGTGCATGAATGTCACCAATACCATCAGCTAATTCAGGACTAGCAGCCGCACCATCCATAGCTAAGTGACCAGCCTGAACGGTTATTGATGCAATTCCTAGATCGAATGCCCGATCAACTCTACTAAGTAATTCCTGTGTCTGCTCCAATATACCTGCTTGCAGTGCTTCGTCGGCTGCCATATTCTGTCTCCCGTTTATTAGAACTATTGTAACGACCGACGCTACTCTTGCAAGCATAAGCGACATCAATTACAACAGGGTATAATGCTTACGTATGGATGAAAACCAAAAGTTACCTGCTTATCGCTTGGATACCGACCAGGCTATGCATGCTTTTGGTACTGATCGAAAACAAGGGCTTGAAGCATCTGAGGTACAAAAACGCCTTGGGCAATTTGGGCCGAATCAGCTCAAAGAACTTCATAAAGAATCTGCACTGCATAAATATTTGCGTCAATACAAAGACTTAATGATTATTCTTTTGACTATAAGTGGAGTGATATCCTTTGGGCTTGGTGACGGCAGAACAGGTACGGTACTTTTCGTAATTGTCCTTTTAAACACTGCCCTTGGCTTCTTTCAGGAGTTCAAAGCCGAGAAGCTCATGGAAAGTCTGGAGAAACTTGTAGTTCCAACGGCTAAGGTTATAAGAAGTGGCAAGCTTAACGAGATTGCCTCCACTGAGCTAGTTCCGGGTGATATTACTTACATTGAAGAAGGTGACTCTGTTCCAGCTGATATGCGCATTGTTGAAGAGTCCGAGCTAAGCACAAATGACTTCGCCCTCACCGGAGAATCAAATCCCTCTCGCAAATTTACCCACGCAATTTCAGCGGATGTTGAGCTCGCTAATCGACACAATCTTGTTTTTATGGGAACAACCGTTGCGACGGGTCACGGCTACGGAGTTGTGATTGCCTCTGGGATGAACACCGAGCTTGGCCGAATAGCTAGTTTGAGCGCTGATACAAAGAATGATCTTAGCCCGCTACAAAAAGAGCTAAATCACACCGCAACACGCGTAACACAAGGTACTGTAATTCTCTGTGCCCTGCTTCTCCCTATATCTATTCAAGTTGGATTGCCATTTAAAGAAGCTTTTCTATTTGCCCTTGGGATTGCTAGCTCACTAATCCCGCAAGGTTTACCGGCCGAGATTAATACTTCTCTTGCTCAAGCCGCCAATAAGTTGGCTAGAGCGCGAGCACTCGTTAAAAAACTCTCTGCAGTTGAAACACTTGGTGCAACAAGTGTCATTTGTACAGATAAAACTGGTACCCTAACTAAAAATGAAATGACTGTCGAGCAACTCCACATTGGCAAGGCTGCTTATCTAGTAACAGGTAGTGGGTATCAAAGCGAAGGTAAAATCCAAACCGAAAAACATACCGACCTAACAGCAACCGAATTAAAGGAAATGGAAATCTTTTTTACGACAGGGGCTTTAGCAAGCAATGCCCATATTAGCCCGCCAGACGAAAAACATCCTACCTGGTATTGTCTTGGCGACCCCACCGAGGGAGCACTTATCACATTGGCTCATAAGGTTGGTATTGATACTGATAAACTAAATGAAATTTACCCGGAGCTCAAAGAGTTCTCCTTTGACTCGGCACGCAAAAGAATGAGTAGCATTCGAAAATGGGGCGATGGCAAACAAATTTATGTTTTCGTCAAAGGCGCCCCTGAAAGCATTTTGGAAAAGTGCAATTCACTTTGGGATCATGGACACACTCGCCCCCTACACAAACAAGACTCGACTACCATATTAGACACCAACCAGAAACTAGCCGAGAGTGCTATGCGTAACCTAGCATTTGCCTACAAGGTTCTGCCTGCCAAAACTGATTTATCAAAATTAACAATGGACCAGGTCGAAAGTGACTTAACTTACCTTGGTATGGTTTCCATGATTGACCCAGTTCGCGAGGAAGTTTATGAAGCCATGCAAGCCGCTCATGGTGCACACATTAAAATATCAGTAATTACTGGAGATTATGCTGTAACTGCTAAAGCCATTGCGACAAAAGCCGGTCTTGGCAATACAAAAATTGATATACCTTTGGTTACTGGTGAAGAATTACGCAAGCTAAGTGATACTCAAGTTTTGCAGCTGGTAAACGAAGGTAGTGTTATATTTTCGCGAGTTGCTCCTGAAGATAAACTGCGTATTGTTGGGCTTGTTAAAGATAGTGGCAAGGTGGTTGCTGTTACAGGTGATGGCATTAATGATGCGCCGGCATTAAAGCGAGCTGATATTGGTGTCGCTATGGGCAAAACTGGCACTGATGTTGCCAAACAATCGGCTGATATTGTACTACTGGACGACAGTTTTCATACTCTGGTTGGCGCTATCCAACAGGGTCGAGTTATCTTTCAAAATATCAAGAAGGCTACCCTATCTTGCTTTACATCAAACACTGCGGAATTAGTCGCCAACCTCTTTAGCTTAGGTGCTGCTAGTCTGCTACATATACCTCTTGCGCTTGGCGTTATGGAGATTTTAGCCATTGATTTGGTTGCTGAGTTATTCCCGATTGCCGCACTAGGCTGGGACCCTGCCGACAGTGATGTCATGGTTGAACAACCACGAAATCCAAAACGACACATATTAGATAGATTAAACATCGCGGATTTAATGTGGTGTGGGCTGCTTATTGGGGGTTTGGCCTTTGGTAATTATCTACTCTACTTCCACCGCGCTGGCGTTGATCCAAGTGGCTTCGCCTCAGGAGCTGAGTTTCATCTAAAAGCCACTACCCTAACCTACCTTACTATCGTACTGTGTCAGCTTGGAAACATTATGCAACGACGTAGCCATAAAGGATTGTTTACCAAGTACCAGTTTTATAACAAAGAATTCTGGTTTGCGATGAGTTTATCAATGTTCTGTGTGTTCAACATTATCTACAATCCGTTTGTCAGCAAATACATGCGAACTGGCCCCTTAAATCTTTATGATTGGGGTTTTGCACTTGTAGCTGCAGCAGTGTTCTTAACTATCCGCGAAATTCAACGATTATTAGCGAAGAAGGCTGAGCCTGCTTTAGAGACTAGCTTGCAAAGCTAAAAGCTTCTCGGCTTCGTCTTTGAACTTTTCTATATCGTTGCCGTTGTTTTCCATAAATATGTCACAGATTGCTTTTACCCCAGACATATTAAGTGTTGTTTCGTCACCTTTTTGGGTCATTTCATGTTCTTCTTCGGCCATAAATTGTTCAAATGACTTATCATCTTCAGGGCTACGACTACGCTCAACTGCTCGTTCGTATCTAATCTTCGGATCAGCATCCACCCAAACAAGTGTCCCGCCAAGTTCATGTATACGCTCAGCCTCACCAACATTACGCATTGGACCTGTTGCTAAACCTTTGTAGTTGCCTTTTTTGGCAAGTTCAACTGCACGATCAACAAGAACTCCTAAGCCATATTTTTTACGCCACTCGGCACTAATCATACGCAGATTTTCACGCTCTACAGGTAATCCTCGCTTACGACATTCTTCGCGTAACATATCGGACCCTGAAACAAACAAGAACCCATGTCTTTCTTGTAGCATAATGCCGATTGAATCTTTACCAGCACCATTCATGCCGCTAATACCAATGATTTTCATACTCATAATCTTACTATTATTGCCGGCCCGAGCAAAGCTAGCTGAGGCACAAACCTTTCCCGTCGTACAGATTGAAGTGGGTCGGCAAGCGCAGTGCCAGTGGCACTAGAGCGCCCACTTCAATTTAACGACAAAAATTTATTTGATGTAGTCATGAAGTTTTTTGGCATCTTTGTGCTTGCGGAGTTTGGCCAGGGCTTTGGCTTCAATCTGACGAATACGCTCACGAGTGACGTTAAATTCTTGCCCAACTTCTTCAAGGGTGTGCGAACGCCCATCTTCAAGCCCAAAACGAAGCTTGAGTATTTTTTGTTCTCGCTCAGATAGCGCACCAAGCATATCTTTGACGTGCTCCTTCAACAGCTGTGTTGTGGCTGACTCTTCAGGGCTAACAGTGTCCTCATCCTCGATGAAATCACCAAGTACAGAATCTTCTTCATCATCACGAACAGAAGCATCAAGACTACTAATATCCTGCTTAATCTTCATGATGTGTTCAACCTTGTCGACATCAATCTCCATAGCTTTGGCGATTTCCTCATTGGTTGGTTCACGGTTTAATTCTTGAGTTAAACGACGCTGGGTTCGTAGTAGCTTGTTAATCGTTTCTACCATGTGCACTGGAATACGAATAGTTCGAGCTTGGTCGGCAATAGCACGCGTAATAGCTTGGCGTATCCACCATGTTGCATATGTACTAAACTTAAAGCCCTTATCTGGATCAAACTTCTCCACCGCACGAAGTAGACCGGTATTTCCCTCTTGAATGAGATCCAAAAGGTCCAAACCACGTCCAACGTAACGCTTAGCAATAGAAACAACCAAACGCATGTTTGCTTCGGCCATTTTGTCTTTGGCGCGCTTTTCACCAGCCTTAACTTTATAAGCTAGCTCGAGTTCCTCGTCTGGTTTTAACAGAGGAATTTTACCAATTTCTCGCAAGTAAAGACGCACTGAGTCATCAGCAATGTCATCTAGATATACTTGATCTGCAAGTACGACTTCCTCTTCTTCCTCATCTTCGGCCCACTCATCTGTAAAATCTTCGGCTGTTGGTTCCGTCGCCTCAACGATCTCCACACCCGCATCAACTAACTCTGTATGGATGCTGTCTAAAATATCAAGGTTTTCCGGTGTATCCGGAATAGCCTTAAAAATATCTCTTTGTTCAATTTTGCCATCTTTTTTGGCTTGTTCGACTAGTTTTTCTTTTGCGGCGGCTAGCGCCTTTGCATCTTGCTTTGCATCACTTCCCACGCGTTGACTCCTTCGCTATTTTTAAGAGATTATCTAATTCTTTGGCGTTTTTTAATAATTTTTGAGTATCAGCCTCGCTAGCAGCTTCAAACTGCTCGGCAATAATTGCTTTTTGGCTTTTTACATATTGTTCTATCAATCGTACCTGCAATCGAGTGACTTCGTACTGAAGCTCTAAAAACTCGAGGTCCTGATAGAGTTCCTCATAAAGTAATAGTAACATTTTAACATAATCAGCTAGTTTGGGCAATTTGCTCATGCCATCCTTAAGGTTAAAAGACGGATTAGATTTTAGAAATTGGAGTAATTGCTTAGCCGGTTCTTCACTGAGCATGTCTTCCGTCATTGGGATGTTAGTCTCTCTGAGCCGTGGCTGAACCAGAATTAGAGACATAAATTGATTTTGGGTTTTGAGTACATCGGCGGTCTTAGTATCAACCTTATTAACGTTCACTTTTTTTCTAATTGTGAGCCTAGAAGTTGACTTTTGTGTACTCAATTTTTGTTCAATAGCCACTTTGCTGACCCCTGTTTTTTGAGAAATTATCTCTAAGTAATGATCTTTTTCTACGCTATCACTAATTTGACGTACAATTGGCAAGACTTTGTCTGTAAATAGACGCTTACCTTCAGCACTACTCACATCATAAGTTTTTTCCATAAGTTCCATAAACCAGTCCAGAGCGTATTGTTGCTTATTAATCACCTGCTCCCAAATTTTGGGATCTTTTTGAATTAGCTCGTCCGGATCTTTTCCGCTTGGGATTGTAATCATACTCAAACTGATACCGGCTTGATTTGCCAGAGGTATAACTCGCTCAGCGGCATTGATACCGGCTTGATCTTGATCGAAGGCAATGCGTATATCAGGTGTAAATCGTCCGAGTTCCTTAAAATGCATCGGTGTCATAGCCGTTCCGGCTGTGGCAACCACGTTCTTCACCCCAGCTTGGTGTGAAGCTATTACATCCAAGTTCCCTTCCACCACCACAACAAACTTATTCTTTCGAATTGATTCTTTGGCCAGGTGCAAACCATAGACCTGACGGCCTTTGTCATATAACAGTGTCTGGGGAGTATTAATGTACTTCGGGGCATTTGGTTCATCTTTAATTAAACGTGCTGTGAAACCTACCAAACGACCATTGGAATCAGACAAAGGAATCATAATTCTACCTCTGAACATATCTGATGCCATTTGATATCGCTTGGTGGCCAGGCCGGCTTGCTGGACTTCTGCTTCGCTGAAGCCCTTCTTTTTGAGAAAATCCACCAACGCCCGACCATTATTTGGCGAATAACCAATCTTAAAGTCGAGTGCCGTTTGCTTAGTAAAGCCTCGTTTTTTCAATATATATTCAAGAGCTGTTTTATTCTGTGCAAATTGGGTTTGATAAAACTTAGTTGCTAACTCAAGTAGCTCATATAATCGCTGTTTCTGCTTGCTTCGCTCGGCACTTCCGCTAGTTTGGTACTGGCTAAGATCGATGCCTGCCTTTCGGGCCAGGATCTCTAGCGCGCCACGAAAATCAACCCCTTCCATCTCCATGACAAAACTAAACATGTTGCCACCCTTGCCACTACTAAAGTCGTGCCAAATTTGTTTCTCTGGGCTGACCATAAAGCTGGGGGTCTTTTCATTGCCAAATGGAGATAACGCTCGCAGGTTACGCCCTGCGCGCTTGAGTTCTATATACTCACCGACAACATCCTCTATAGACAATCGGGATTTGATATCCTCCACTGCATCCATAGACACTAGTATCTAGTAGTTATTAGCTGCAAGCAAGAATAAGAAGAATTGATCTTTACTGACTTCTGACTGGTCAGAGGTATGCCGCATATGCTTAAATATAGTCCATGGATCCAAATCAATTACCTCAGCCTGGGCAACAGGTTTCAGCACCGCAATCACCCGCCACACCAGAAACTCAGGGTCAATTTAACCCCGCTCAGTACGACTTTATTACTAACCCAACCAAGCCACCTAAGAAAACCATTCTAGCTCACAAAGGACTAAGTAAAGGCCAACGAGTTCTGATTGTAATCGTGGGGTTTTTGGTACTTTTTATACTGTTAATAATGTTCTTCAGTTTTCTGAGCAGTAGTGGCAAACCTAATGCTACCCAGCTTAAAGCAGTTGTACAGCAACAAGCTGAGCTCGCTCGCGTATCTGATTCGGCCTCAACTAATCTTGGTAGTGATAAAGCCAGGAATATCGCCGCCAAAGTCAAAGCTGTCATGATCAGCCAGCAAAATACCATGACTGCGCAACTCAAAACTATGAAGATTAAAATATCTTCTAAAGAACTGCTATCGGCTAAGAATGCTCAAACAGATCAAGATCTTGCAACTGCCCAAAAGAATGGCCGGTATGACGATGCTTACATTCAGGCCATCCGAAATGAACTAGAAGATTATAAGAAAACTCTGCAAACGGCTTTCAACGGTAGCAAAAGCAAAAGTACTCAGGCTATTTTAAACGAAGATTACAAAGAAACTAACTTGTTACTGGAAGATATTACCGGCCAACCACAGACGTAGGGCTACGCCTTATAAGACAAACCTACGGTTTTTCTCATCACGCCGGCAAAATGGTTCACATTTTTGTCGGGCTGCTCTTTTCCCTATTTTGAAACTAGTTCGTAAGAGTGGCGAATAAGCCCTTGGACTTCTTCCCAGGGCAATTGACCCGTCAAAATAATCGTATTCCAGTGTTTTTTATTTAGATGATAACCCGGTAAAACGGTCTCGTATTTTTCACGCAAAATTTCCGATAGTTTGGGCTCGCATTTCAGACTTATCCGAACCGGATCCTTACCCTCAGCAATCAGAGCGAACATTTTATCGCCTGTTTTGTATACAGCCACATCCTTGCCAAATGGATAATCCAGTCGGCTATTAGGCAAGCTCAGAATGTATTCTTCAACTGTCTTGTGATCCATGCTCTGAAAACCAGTCAAGATAATATTGCAGCTCAGCAATTGAACCCTGAATATCATCAAAAGCACGGTGAATATCAGGCTTCTTGAACTCCACGCCAAACCTACCCATCATAAACACTTTCCAGGCGCTGACATCAAGCATACGATAGTGTAGCTTAAGGTCCAGTGCTGGCATCCATTGCTTAATAAACATGCGGTCGTTATAGATTGAGTTACCCGCCAATATCGCTGGATCACCGTTGAAGTGCTTATCAACAAGTGTAATCAACTCTTGTTCAACTTCGTGCAGTGGCTTGGCTTTATCGAGGTTCTTTATGAACTGATCACGATTAGCCGGAAATTCCTTCCACCAAATATTCTTTTGCATCCGGGCTACCACCACTTCCCTATCTTGCTTGATTGTCGTGTCGTAGCTATCAAGTGTTTTTAGGTCAAAGTCGGTAATCTCAGCCGCAACTTCCAAAAGCACATCGTCTTTTGGCTCAAGACCAGTCATTTCCAAATCCACCCATATAAGCTTAGTTGGAATCTTATTCTTATTCTTCATTGTTGATTATTATACAGGCTTCTTGGTTTCTGGCTTAAAATCCAGCGCGCATGAGTTAATACAGTAGCGCTGGCCAGTTGGTTGATCGGTGGCATCATCAAAAACATGCCCTAGGTGCCCGCCACAGGTTGCACAAACTACTTCTGTACGTTGCATGCCTAGTGAATCATCCTCAACAAGTTTTACATTGCCTTTGGTTGCTACATCGTAAAAGCTCGGCCAGCCCGAACCTGAGTCAAATTTGTGTTTACTATCGAAAAGCTCAGCTCCACACGCTGCACAAGTATACATACCAGTGTCTTTTTTGTGTAGGAGCTTACCTGTAAACGGTGCTTCTGTACCTTTTTCACGAAGTACAGCATACTGCTCAGGAGTTAACTTTTTCTTCCAGTCATCATCTTTCACTTAGCATCCTTTTTCTTATCAAGCTTGTCGAGTCGAAGCCACTTAAATGTAAAGTAAATAATTGCGGCAATAATAACAAAGTTAATAAGTGCGTACAAAAATGCGCCGTATTTGAAAACGGCTGTACTACCCGCAAATGTCAAAGAAAATGACTGGTTGGTTAGGCCCTCTCCATTGCCAACAATTAAGCCAAGAAGTGGATTAATAAAACTGCTGCTCATTTGATCAACAAGAGCTTTGGCTTGGGTACCAATTACAAAGCCAATCGCTAGCCCAACCACACCTTGTGTCCGAACAAATTCTGCAAAACCATGCAAACTATTTTTAGTTCGCTTGTGCACAGTTTTTGTTAATTTAAATGATTCGTGGTCATCGTCTGGTGATTTATCTGTCATGATTCTCCTTCTCCACCAGTATTATTTTAACCTGTTAATGGCCAGACTTAAAGCCGCCTCCTTGAATGAACAATTGTGCGTGCCAGCATATTCATACATATTTTGTACAGCTGGCTCCATATATTTCTGCAACTTCTTGTTTACTTCAGTTTCAGACCATTTTTCGTTATTAATATTCTGCCGCCATTCTAGGTAACTAACAATCACGCCCCCGGCATTTGCGACAATGTCTGGTAAGATTTGTCTTTGTGCCAGGAGTAAGTAGTTTTCGGCTGGTTCGTTTATTGGGCCATTAGCAAGTTCGACCAAAACATCAGCTTTAATATCAGTCATATTCTTCTCTGTTATGGCGTCATCGAGTGCAGCCAGGACTAGTACATCAACGTCTTGAGTGAATATCGCTTCTTCTGGTTCGTCTGAAAGTTCGGTAAATGATTTGCCGTCTTTTTTGTGAGCCGCCAACTTGCTGGCATTCAAGCCACTATGGTCAATCACAGTAGCCCGAGAGTCACTAACGGCAACCAGTTTCCAATGCGGATTTTCCTTTGCCGCAACGGTTGCAAAAAAAGATCCAACATTACCAAAACCTTGGACAGCGATAGTAATTGGATCGCCTTCCCTGCCTTCTAGCTCTAAAAATTTCTGAAGTGCAATCACACCGCCACGTCCAGTCGCTGCCTCACGCCCTTCACTACCACCCTTGCCGATAGTTTTGCCGGTAAAACTAGCTTTATTAGTGTTGCCAGTGAGCTCTTCATATTCTTCCACCATCCAATCAATAATCTCGGCATTAGTGTTTACATCGGGTGCCGGGACATCCTTGTCTGGACCAATGTGTTTGTGCAAACCTTGTACGTATTTGCGAGATAATTCTTCTAGCTCTTGTTTTGATAAGTCTTTTGGATCGACTGCAATACCACCCTTGCCACCACCAAGTGGCAAACCAACGGCAGCAGTCTTGAATGACATTAATGTAGCTAGTGCTTGGACTTCATCCTTGTTAACTTTAGGATGAAAGCGAATTCCACCCTTGTAGGGCCCGAGTTTATTCTTGTGCTGAACTCTATAGGCAGGAAATTTTTTACCAGAACTCAGTTCAATTTCAAATTCATGTGATTGATCAACGGCAAGCAATGCCTCGGTCGTTTCTCGATCAAGTCCTAATGCCCCCGCTGCTTTTGTGATTATTTGTTGTGTCGTTTTAAGCACTTATTGTACTTTAGCGCCAAACAGCCAAAATTGCACCCATTACTGCCAGTGAAACAATATCGCCACCAAAATTTATCCAAAATACTTGCATTGAGCGCTGTTCAAACAACACGTTCATAAGTTTGTTGGTAGTAATAAACCCTAAAACAATAAGCACCCCAAACATCGCGCCTTGGAATGGCGTCGTCAATGTTAATACATAAATAAGTACTGCAAGAGCAACTGCTGTAACTAGCACCGTTAAAAATCCAATTGCAACTGGTGTTAACATTGGCGAGTTATCTTTGTCTCGTGGCTTCAAGCCGGCTGCTTTGCGCCATTGCTTGCCCAACATAAAGTCTGAATACCATAAAAATCCAACAAAAAAACCTGCGAAAGTGGCAACTACCACCGCCAACCAATTAAGTGCCTGTAACGTATCTACGAGCGATTGCATAGCGCCCCTCCTATTTAGTTATGTATAAATTATACACCTCTAAAAGTGCTACATTTTCATCTCTTTGAAGGCAGCTTTTAGCAGCTCAAGCATAGTAGCGTAGTCAGCGGAAAGATTCTTGCTATACAAATAAACTACGTTATCAACAACCTCGATACTGACATCAAAAGGCACAGCTTCAAGTTGTTCCATATACTTTGGGTTCAAAAGCTCAAAGCTCGTAGCCAGCTCTGCATCACTAGCAAATAAATCATATTTCTTATTGAAATCACCCCACTCCGTACTCAACTTTGTAAGGCCTTTGGGTTTAGAGTTAAACAATTCCTTTGACCAAATACTCGAAGATTTTTTGTTTCTAACCACAATGTTACCGTAATTCTTTGGCACACTAGTTTGCGCAATAACGTATTGGTCTGTTGTATTGTTTTTTGGATTTGGCTGATATGTATAAAGTTCAATCAAAACATTGTTGTAGACCCCAATAACGTGATTGTTAATGTCAGAGATCCCAAAGCCACCTCTAGAGAATACCTGGCCTCTTTTGGGCAGTAATAACCAGCCCCAATCTAGGTTGTAACAAAAGCCTTGCTCAGCAGCAAATGCTTCAAGTTGCTGTTGTTTCATTGATGGATTAGCGGTTGCTTGATCAATTTTGGCCAGCATCCAACTATCGTTAATCCGCTCAAATCTCCAGTATTCATCAAAAGGATTATTATCTGTGTAAAGTAAATCCCTGCTCTCGGTATCAATAAGCTGGTCGTTAGCCTTGCCGTTTATATAAGCAATGAAGTAATCATAATTGTTGTCAGGGTTATCATTTACCTCGATAATATCTGCTTGTAATAGTTGCGGGTTATTCACAAGGTTTTGGCGATGTCTTAGGTGCATAGCTGCAAGCATCAACTGATTATGATAGTAAAAGTGTGGTGTCGTGTAATCTGCGATGCTTTTTAGATTAAAGTTTGACCAGTCATCTTGATAAACAGCATAAACATCCTGTACGCGTTTGATTAAATCATCATAATTCCACTTTTTATCTGACAATGAAGCCTGGGTGGCGTCCTGCTTTGATTTCTTGATACGCCCTGAAAGTCTTTGATGAAGATCAAAATATCCTGAATAGCCACCGAATACCGCCAAAGCTATCAAAATAAAAGTGAGAAGAGGCGAGAATTTAAATAGTAACAAACTATAGGCTATGCATAGCAATAATATCCATGTACAGCATCCAACAATTGCGCCTGAACCCTTGGTAAATTTCTTGATAAATTTGCAGCCATAGTAAGCTGGCACATAACTTATCAGAGCCAGCAGGCCACCACCGCCTCCACCGCCTCCACCAGAGCCTCCACCGCCTCCGCGGGCAACAATATCAAGATCAACAAAGTGAATCATCTTGTCATATATTGTATATCTTCAGAGGTCTTTTACATATGTTCAGGTGCAGAAATACCCAAAATACCAAGCCCGTTCTTGAGCGTGTCGGCATAAATTTTGATCAGTTGCAAACGCTCGGCTTCCCGATCGCTACCTATAACTTTGGTTTTTTCATAAAAGCGATTGAATGTTTGAGCTAGCTCGTAAAGATAGGTGCAGATATTGTGTGGCATTAACTCATCAGCTGCTTTTTGTACAACTTCGTTATATTCACCAATTTTTCTGACTAAACTTCTCTCGGTTTCATCAAGCGAATCAAGTTTTGAATCCTTAGAACTTGTAGATTTTGCCAATATTGAACAGGCCCGAGCATGAGCATACTGGAGATATGGCCCGCTATTGCCCTCAATACTTACTGATTCCTCAGGATCATAGATTATGTCGCCACCAGTGCGCTGCTTCAAAAAGGCATATTTAACAGCGCCGAGCACAACTTGTTGGTCCTTCTTGCCAGCTGCCTTCTCATTTGCTTGCTCGGCAGCATCTAATACATCAACTGCCCGCAGGATGTTGCCCTTTCGGCTACTCATCTTAACGCCGCCCTTAAGCTTAACTATTCCGTGAGTTAAATGACTAGTTGCCTTGACCAATTCTGGTGCGAATTGCTCAATTGCCTTCAGAACAACTTGCATGTATTGTTCTTGTTCATTACCAGTTATGACTACTGATTTATCAAAGTTGTAGTCTTTTTTCTTGGTAAATATCAGTCCGACGTCTTTGGCTTCGTATGTCGGCAAGCCTTCTGAGTTAATAAACACTCTGGTATGTAGGCCATATGGTTCAGCCTTAAAGACAATGGCGCCTTCTGATTCCTCGAAAATACCTTTTTGAATATGTTCTTTGACAGTTTTCAGGCCGAGATCGGCAACTTCGCTTTCGGGATAATATCTCTCAAATTTTGTGCCAATTCGATCATAAAATTCATCAAAATAATCATAGCTCCACTGTCGACATATCCAATAAATCTGTGCAAATGGTGAAGTTTTGTCGTTGTCTTTATGAAGTTGATATACCCGCTTGTTCAGTTCAATTATCTCGGCTTTGGCTTTCTCGTCATCTTCGTAGGCATTTGTGCCTTCTACATATGATTCAGCCATCCACTCAGAACGCTTGTCTTTATCTACTTCATTTAACTTATCGGGGTTTTCGCCACCGAGTTTTTTCAGGATTGACCACATGGTTCTTCCAACATGTAATCCAACATCCCCACCAAAGTTAACTCGGTGTACCTCTGCACCAACTACTTCGAGTAAATTTGCCGTCGCATCACCCACGACTGAGGTATACAAATGGCCGGCATGCAAAACCTTAAATGGATTTGGATCTGAGTATTCGGCAACAACTACCTTACCCTTAAGATGTTGCTCAGGCTTACTTGAAAGCATTTTAAGCAATGCGTCATCAGTTACCGTAACATTAATAAACCCTGGGCCAGCAATTTCTGCCCGAGCTATAACCGAATCCTTTGGCAATGAACTCACAATTGCTTCGGCAACTTCACGAGGATTTTTGCCCAGTTTTTTGGCTAGCTGCAAGGCGACATTGGTAGCAAAATCACCAAATTGCTCATCTGGTCTTGTTAGTTCAACTTCAACTGTCTCGTCAAATGCTTGCTTTACAGCCGTTCTGACTAGCTCCCGAATTTCTTCCATAACAGATGTAAGTATAGCAGAATTAGTTGTTATTGTTCTTGAAAAGATAGGCCAGCTCAAAACCAACCGCATAAATGCTGGCAATAAGAATAAAGAATGTAAACGTAATGGTGTAGGTTTCAATATGTAAAACAGGGTGAATTAATCTTTCCGAGATATCAAAGAGCAAAGCCGCAGGGTTTAGCAAAACGTCCCACGTATTCCACCGCAAGTAACGCCCAAGATATATTGCAAAACCACAACTCAATAGAATTAATCCAATTATTGTATTCGCCAATTTACTATTTAGACGTTTAAGTAGCTCTTGATGTATAACGTATAAACTCATGTAGCCCAAGATTAAGCCATTGGCGATTATTGATACCATCATGGCCACATCATAGAGCTGCAAGATTTCATTTGCCCTGCCTTGTAAGTGCACAAGATCACTAATCAAATAAAAACTGTTCGGCAAAAAGCTCAACCATAACAATGTAATTAGAATATTTTGCCAACTCAACCAGCGAGTTTTAGTTAATCTATTCCTGAGCCAAAAAGCTAGCAGGACTGGTATCCAGGCCAAAAACAGATTCCAAAACATGAACCAATACTGAACCGTACCCGTAAATAGTACTCTGGCCAAAAATAATCCAGCACTTACAGCTGTTGAAACACAAAGTACAAGTAATACCTTGAGTGTTTGCTGGGATTGTATCTTCCGCATTAAGGTTATTATACCTCTATAAACTCCTGTATACTATGAGCATGAACCAAGTACTGGACAAAGTCCGGGATGGGGTGCGGGCAATTATGAGAGTATTTGCTCGTGCACTTAACGCCCTAAGTGGCGGCAAACTTTCGCCAAATGTGGTGACAATCGTAGGTTTGCTTGCCCACTTGCCTATTGCCTACTTTATTGCCGTTGGTAAATTGCCTTTGGCGGCCATATTATTAGTAATTTTCGGCTTATTCGATACCCTTGACGGCGAACTGGCACGGCTTCAAAAGCGCACCAGTAGTATTGGAATGTTTTTGGATTCGGCAACCGATCGAATGAAAGAAGTTTTTCTCTACGGTGGAATTGTCTATTATCTAATTTCGCAAAATCTTTCATGGTTTACGGTTTGGGCAATTGTTGCACTGGGGGGGTCAATGCTCACAAGCTACCTTAACGCCCAGGGTGATGTAGCAATGAGTCAAAGTAACCCAAGTCATAAGGTTAACAAAACATTTCGTGGTGGCTTACTGAGGTTTGAAGTTAGAATGTTTATAATTTTTATAGCCCTTCTTAGTGATCGCCTACCACTTGCAATGGTTGTTATTGGCATTCTTAGCTGGTGCACAGCAATCTATCGCCTCATTTTCATCACCAGGAGACTTAAGAATGTTTAAGATCGATCTGCATACCCATTCCGATGCCTCAAAAGACGGGGGCATTACTGTCGATCAATATGTGCGGGCCATTGACCACGGATTACTTGATTACATCGCTATAACCGATCACAACACCATCGACAGAGCACTTGAACTTAAACAAGCGCTTGGCAGCAAAATCATTGTTGGCGAAGAAATTCTGACTGCCCAAGGTGAGGTCATAGGCCTCTTTCTAAAAAAAGTTGTAGACCCTGGAATGGCGTTGATTGACACTGTCGAACAGATAAAAAAGCAAGGTGGCGTAGTCTACATACCCCACCCCCTTGAAACCGTTCGTAAAGGTCTGTCAATGAACGACCTTGATTCAATTAAAGATTCTATAGATATTGTTGAGGTTTATAATGGCCGAGCTTTCGCGCAGAATCGTGGCCCTCAAGCAACTACCTGGGCACGACTAAACGAAAAACCTTATGCTGCAGCTAGTGATGCACATGGAGCCAAGGGTTTGGGTAGTGCTTATACTATAATAAAAGCCGAGCCGGATAATAAAACCTTAGCCACATTAGTTATGGAAGGTCATTACAGTATGCAGCGTCCACCGCTTAGAACCCTACTGTATCCAAAGATTAACCGGTTACGAAATAAATTTAAGAAATGATTTTGCAATATATTTTCATAGCAATCTGGTTTTTCCTGCCAGCAGGGCTGGCAAATGCGACCCCAGTGTTTGCTGCTAAAATTCCTGGCTTAAAAAAGTGGGATACACCTATGGATTTCGGTAAGACTATCAATGGTAAACGCATTTTTGGCGATAATAAAACCTGGCGCGGTTTTTGTTTTGGGGTTTTGGTATCATCTCTGACCGTATTAATATCTTATCTGCTTTGGTATACGGGTATTTTTTCATATCATCTCATTGGTTGGGGCATAAATATCTTCACACTCCACGATTCACTTCTCAACAGCTATTTGTGGCTAGGCCCACTCCTTGGTGCTGGAGCTTTATTTGGTGATGCCGTAGAGAGCTTCTTCAAAAGACAGATTGGACGAGAAGCTGGTCAAAGCTGGTTCCCTTTTGACCAGATCGACTATATCATTGGTGGACTTTTATTCAGTCTTTTCGTAGTCGTTTTTCGTTGGCAGTTTTATTTACTTGTCTTAGTCGTTTGGTTCGCCATTCACTTAATTAGTGTTGCGATTGGCTACAAACTTGGTGTTCGTGACAAACCTATTTAGATCGAACAAAAGCTTCGCGTTCGAGCATTTTTAAGATGAACTCCTCATCAAATTTTTCAAATAATCCACTAGTTTGTGATGGCATGGCTTGCAAAGCTTTCATCTTCGTTAAACAAAGTTCTTTGGATAGATCAAAACATATTTCGCACTCTGATTCTGAAACCACTGGTGGCGCATCGGTGTTAAAAAAGATGTTCATAAGCTTGTCGGCTTCCTTGAAGTATTGGTCATAATGGTCATGGGTTATAACCACATGGTAAACATTGATCTTAGTCGCCGCTTTATCAACCCATTTTGATACAGTGCAATGGTCATTGTGGCCAGTCATACCATCCGGGCCAAAAGTTAGAATAGTGTCTGGTTTAAAATCAGTAATAATTTGGCTAATTTTCTCAACCGCTTCTGTTTCATTAACATTCTCGCAATCACCATCTTTATAACCAAGCCATTGGTGCTGCTTTAAGCCAAGAATATCCAAAGAATCTTTCAATTCCTTCTCACGAATTTCTCCAAGCCGTTGTGTTGGCCACTTATTAGGATCTTGCACCCCTGCCTCACCCTTGGTGGCGGTTACGCACAATACTCGTTGTCCATTTTTTGCGGCAGTGGCTAGTAAACCGCCTGCTGTATACGTCTCATCGTCAGGGTGAGCAAAAACCGCCAGTATTGCACCTAGTTGCTTTACATCATCGTCATTACAAACCACATGCTATCCTAGGTCTTTTTTTAGCTTCTCCACTAAATCCACCGGCGTTGGGTCAAGCCCGTTTAACAATGACAAATACAAACTGGTGTAGTCACAGAAATTTGCTGACCAAAGCAGTTGTTGCAGTAAGCTCTCTCCCTTGGGCTTAATAACTTTTGGAGCTGGACGCTTACCAGATAGTAGGCGTTCAGTAACCTCAAAGCGTTTTTGTACCCTTGGATGCTCAAGCTCTGATCGGATTTCTACAACTGCGTATGGTTTATCAACCGGATGACTGCTCCAACCGATAAACTCATTATGGTTAAATTCAGGATATTGATTGACCCAAGCTACGTTTTTTGCGTTTTCATTAATGCAGATCTTGAACTTGTTGGCCGCTGGGAATAATTTTGGCCCGCTATAAACCACAACTGACTTACCAACCAAGTCCAAAGCTAGTTGTTTGGCGCTATTACTGCTAACTGGCACATCAACTTGCCACTCATTTTGATCTTTTAGCCAGTCGGCTACATCAGCCATCTCATCGGCCGCACCTCTAGGAATCAGTCCAAGCGGTTCAAGCAGCTGAACAAAAGCTGCTAAAAAGTAAAATGATGACATTCTGGGCTGAATGCCCCCGGGTATGGTAAAAGTTGGATAACTTTTAGCGGCTGCTTTTTCGGCTAGTTTGCCACCAGCACAAATTACAGCGATTTGGGCACCACATTTTTCGGCAGCTTCAAGCGCAGATAATGTTTCCTCGGTGTTTCCAGAATGACTGGACGAGATAAATAAAGTGTTCCCGTCGGCATATTCTGGAAGTTCATAATCACGAACGATTTCAAAGGGCACAGTTGTGCCTGGCCATGATTTCAAAAAGACAGCAGGCAGTGCTGAACCGCCCATCCCAGCAAGAACTATGTTTTTGATATCTTTAAAACGACTTACATCAACATTGTATTTGTACTGCAACTGTTGCCATTGCTTGCCAACTACTCCCAAGGCGTCCTCGGGATCTTTTTGGTGGATATACTTCAGATCATCTAACACACGGTTCTCCCCTGCTATTTGTTATACGTTTAGTATAGCAAGTTAGAGAGCAGCACGCGCTTCTTGAATGTAGTCATAAAGCTCCTGTAATGATAAGTCTTCACGATTGATATCATCGGGTGAGATCCACTTAGTACTGGCGACATCATCTTGAGCCAATATTTCTCGATCGGATTTTAAGCGTGAGACAAAAAGTAAAATGATGTTTTTGTAAGTTTCCTTACCCCACACATAATCACCTAGATAAGTTCTTAAGAACTTGGGCTTTGTAACCGCGTCTGCATCTAGATCAAGCTCTTCTTTGAGTTCGCGTAACACGGCCGCTTCAGCTCTTTCACCAATATCAATAAAACCACCCGGCATGTCGTACTTACCTTTCCAAGGTTCGTGAGCTCTTTCGGCTAATAATACTTCACCCTTATCGTTAAAAATTGCCAGCTCTACGCATGGTTTTGGATTGGCATAATAAGTTTGTTCGCAACTATCGCAACGCCAAATATAATCTTCTTGTTTGTCTAATTTACTCCCGCAATTGTGGCAATATGTTCTCTCCATCATCCAATAATATCATTGACCCTTATCGAGCGTGAGCATTTGTGCTATAGTTTCAATCGAATATATTGTGCTAATGCTTAGGGGGAGCGGATGTTTGGACACGATAAACACGATGATGATAAAGATGAAGATGTAGTACAACCAAGTACTCAGCCTGTTAATGAAGGTTTGCTAGGTGTAAACGACGACTCAACCAGTAATGATGATTCTGATGACAAATCAGCAGATGACCCAACCGATATTGGAGTAGAAAGTGGCACTGAAGTGAATCAAGATGGTGACGACTCCGACGAAGCCGAGACAGCGCCAGCAGCCAGTGACTTCCCGGAAACCGATAATGATACTAGTAGTAATGAATTGCTAGATATAAAGCGTGAGGCATTACAACAACTCTCTCCACTTGTAAGCCACCTCGAACAAACCCCTGAAGAAAAGTTCAAAACAACCATGATGATGATTCAAGCAACCGACGATAAAACACTTATAGGTGAGGCTTTTGCTGCAGCCAAAGAAATATCCGATGATAAAGCTCGTGCTCAAGCCTTGCTCGATATAATCAACGAAATCAACTACTTCACCCAGCCTAAGAAAGACTAATTCTCGCGTACAAGTTGTACGGCATAGTAACCGATACTGCCAGCAATTGCAGCAATGGCAGCAATTGCAAAGATGTTCCCGGGGCCGGTGTTAGGGGTTTTTGATGCAGACGGAGTTTGTTGAGCTGGAGTTGAAGAAGGGCTTGGAGCTGGAGTAGGTGTTTGTGGTGCTGGGCTTGTAGGAGCAGGATTACTCTGGGTAGTTGTTCCTGAATTTGAGCTACTATTCTGATTTGAACCATTATTTGTATTGCTTTTGGTATTAGTTGAGGCTTTATTCTTATCAGAGTTGTCGCTTATCTGAGCAGTAGTAGCAGTATTATCTTTATGGGTAACCTTACGGTATACCCAACGGCCCCCAAAGAAAATCCCAGCCGCTAAAACCAGTGTTAATAATAGTGTGCCGATACCAAGCAGCCAAGCCATGCCAACACGTTCCTTGTTGCCGGTTTCGTAGTACTCTTTTACCTCATCTGGCAAATTGCTAGAAGGTTTTTGTGAGTCTAAATCTTGTGATTCATCAAAAGCATCGTCTGCTTTTTTACGATTGAAAGGCCAAATTCCCATAACACACTCCTAATTTATACTAATCATAGTACAAATTAGCGCTTTTCGCAATCATCTGTGAAAAACAACACTATCTTGGAAAAAGAGCAGTGAGGCTTAGCTGACCTTACATGCCCATCATGCCGCCACCAGGCATACCACCGCCCATGGCTCCGGCTGATTCTGGCTCTGGCTCATCAACAACAAGTGCACCCATTGTCATGGCTGTACCAGCAATGCTAACAGCGTTCTGAATAGCTTCTTTAGTGACACGAGTTGGGTCGATAATACCGCTGGACTTAAGATCAACCAACTTGCCGGTGTTCACGTCAACACCCTGGCCTGCTTTGGCAGCCTGAACTTTATCAAGCAGAGCATCACCATTAAGACCGGCATTGGCCATAAGTTGCAAGAACGGCTGCAATAATGCTTGTTTCAGAAGAACAGCGCCCGCACCTAGAGCATTAGTCGTATCGTCTTTGATACCACTGGCTAGTACAACCAATGTTGCACCACCACCAGGTACAATACCCTCATCTAAGGCGGCTTTTACGGCAGCTACAGCGTCATCAACACGGAACTTCTTTTCTTCAATTTCTGTCTCGGTGGCGCCTCCAACTTTGATAACCGCAACCTTGCCCTGCAATGCTGCACGACGTTTGTCGTAGTTTTCTTTGTCATACTCACTAGCAGCAGCATCGGCCTGAGCAGCAATTTGGGCGATTCGAGCTTTAACTTCTCTAGGTGAACCCTCGCCTTCGATGATCGTAGTCTCATCCTTGGTAACGATTACCTTTCGAGCAGTTCCTATGACGCTCATATCGGCACTTTCGAATGTATCACCTGTATCTTCACTGATGACACTACCGCCAGTTAGGATAGCAATGTCCTCAAGGATTTCTTTACGACGATCACCAAAAGCTGGAGCTTTAACAGCAACGACATTAAGTACGCCTTTCAGTTTGTTGAGAATCAATGTACCCAGCACTTCGCCTTCGATATCCTCGGCAATAACTAGCAGATCTTTCTTGCCAGCGTTAGCCATTTGTTCCAGTATCGGCAAGAAATCCTGCATTGAGCTGATTTTCTTGTCAGTAATAATGATTGATGGCTTATCTAAAACAGCTTCCATTCGGGCAGCATCACTCACCATGTAAGGGCTAACAAAACCACGATCAAAGGTAAATCCTTCAACAACTTCACTCTCAAGCTCAAGACTTTGGCCTTCCTCAACAGTTACAACTCCATCTTTACCAACTTTTTCGATAACATCAGCGATCAAGTCGCCAATTTCTTTATCACCAGCACTGATGGTCGCAACTTCGGCAACACGGTTTTTCTTAGCCTTAATGTCTTCACTCATTCCACCAAGTTTTTTAAGTACATCTGTTGCGGCTGCCTCAAGACCTTTACGAAGTTGCATTGGGTTGTGCCCGGCAGCAATCAGCTTATTGGCTTCGTTTAAGATGTGATAGGTCAACACTGTTACAGTTGTTGTCCCGTCACCCGCAACATCATTCATCTTGTTTGCAGCTTGCTTAATAAGCTCTGCACCAACTTTGTAGCCTAGGGTAGTCTCATCATCGCCGTCTTGATCAGCCAGCTCAACACCTTTTGCAACAGTCACGCCATCGTGGGTAACCGTCGGTGCACCATAGCTTTTGCTGATTACAACATTCCGGCCTTTTGGCCCCATAGTTGTCTTAACGGCGTTGTATAAAATTTCCGCACCAGCGAGTACGCGCCGGCGAGCATCTTCATCATAAAAAACATTTTTGGCCATATTAACTCCTATTTGACTGTCGCGAGGACGTCTTCTTCCTTAACAATTATGTATTCTTCTTTGTTCACTTTTACCTCAGTTGTACTGAAGCTTTTGTAGATAATCTTATCGCCAACTTTAACTTGGCTGACGCTTGGGCCAACCGCCACAACTTTGGCAGTTTTAGGTTTTTCTGTTGCATTATCAGGCAAATAAATACCGCTGGCTGTCTTGTTTGAAACTTCTTCAGCCATGGCAACGACATTGTCTGCTAATGGATTTAACGGTGTGGGCATTATTTCCTCCTCTTTAGTGACTTAATATTACAAGAGTTAATTAGCACTTGCAAGCCCCGAGTGCCAAATTTATTCCTCAAAATCTTCGAGGCTAACTGGGTATGGTTCGGCATAAGCCAGCATAGTGGTCAACTTTTGAAGTGAGTCAGGATCAAAGTTTTCTACATTGCCGTCAGGGAACAATCCTATGGCATCGGTACCTTGAATTATCGTACTTATATCGTGCAAACGCCACGACGTGCCATCAATTGTCGTCCATTCCTCTGGATCTCCACCAATAATACCGCACAAAATATCTGTGTCTATTAGTGGTATACCTAGATCATCAACCTCGAAAACCATGTAAAAGCCATTTCCAAAGTATTTGTCTTTTGATCTAACGGTTGCGATCCTGCCTGACGTGAACATACTGCGCCGGGAGTCATCTTCATCAAGACTTTCATAGTTCACAAATTTTCCCCGGTCTTGATCAACTAAATCAACGACATGCTTTAGCGCCCCGTCATAAGCATCAGCCCGCCAAAAGATATCAAAGGCTTGTTCCTGCAGAGTTTTAGGAGTCAAAACCTCCAAATCAACGCTGACATTGTCACTATTGGCGTTGAACACCCGCCAAAGACCTTTTATGAGCTCATTAACAGTAACCGTTCCTGCCTCAACAGTATCTTCAGGAAAGATAAACTTAGTAATATTTGGGTTTACTTCGAACTGGGTTTTTTTGCTACCAACTGTAACGCCTTCATCAATCGGAATGCGGACAACACAACCCTCAAAAGCAGGGTGACATTCCAGCACCCAAGACATATTTCCACCTCGGCTAATTCGATAGTCAATTGGGACTTCTGGATCTTTAAGAATTATTTGCTCGAGGTTCTCTTCGGATCTAGGAGCAATACTACTAAATAACGACGCTGCATTGGCAAAATGATATTCAACCATATCAAACAGCTGTCTCTCGGGAATAAGCCCTGGATCGTATAACATTATCACCACTTTAACGCTATGGCGTCAAAGTGCAAGCATAAGGGATTAGTTGGTCGCAGTAGTTTCTGGTTGAAACACTTCGCCTTTTAGAAAGCAAAGGACTTCTTGAGGATCAACAAGAATATCATCAAGATCAGCTCGTTCTAGATATTCCTTATAGCCTTCATCAAGCTCCCGCCAAAGAAAATCTTCATGGGCATCTTCCTCGGTTGTAACTTCCATTCTTGAGTCGTTGTAGGACTCAACAATTAACGGTCTTTGTTCAGGAACCCAAAATCTGGTCACAGCGTGACCCATTCTAACGTAATTTCCATTTTTGCCTTTATAAACACCACCATGCTCGGGTGAAAAGCCAAAGTTAATTGTATATAAGCCCTCATTAGGATAGGCATCACGAAGTAGTAAACCAGCCGCATAAGCCCGCACCGCACAACTAGCAACCCCATAATCTAAGGCTTCGTTGATATCAGCCGCATCAGGATGATATAGCGGCATCTTATCGGCAATAGGGCTTACTATCTCTAATACTCGTGTCTCAAAACTTCCTAACGACATGGTGTATATTATACAATAAAGCATAACAATAATCAACTGATTTGAGTGCTGAAATGGGTTTATGCCAGGTAAACAAAAGTGTTATTTGTAGGAATACCAACAAGGCCACATCTTTTCAGTGAAAGCTTTACTTCTTTATGCTTCCACTCTAATGCCAAGCTACAAAAATTCTAAGCATAAACGTTTTTGTTTGTAGGTAACCACATTACTTTGTCCCAAAAGGCAAAACTGTCTCAGCCCGTAATACAGCTTGGGCGGCAAACTGTGCTCTATCATCTGGCTTAACTTCTCTAGTGAAGAAAATAATCCACTCGTCATCGCTCCAGTCATATTCTTGGCCACGGCCACGGCTACGATACCATGGCAAACTCTTGTTGTTTTTGCGGACCCGCCAAAAGACACCTTCAGGGTGTTCTTGCAAAACTTTATCAACTATTTCGTCACCTATACCATGTCCCGCTTCTTCTGGGCGTACAACCAACTTATCAAGATAGGCCGGCTCCCCTTCCTTGCCCGGGATAACAATTGCTATGCCACGATAGCCTCGATCAGTTATGAAAACTTCTGTATCTTCCGGTAATGTATCAAAATAGTCATCGACTAAACGTTTGTTAAAGGCAGTTTCTATCAGCGATCTGACAGCATCTTGGTCAACTGCGCTAATTGAAGGCAAGTGAGTGATGGCATCGCCGTGCCGCAGCAAAGTCCCGCCACCTTGATGAGTAAACAACTCCTTCATTAATTGGGCAGGATCAGTGATAACAACTGATGATTCGGCCGGTAATTTATGCAAAACTTTCATGCCGGCTTCGACTTTGGGAATCATACCTTCGCTGATTGTGCCATCATCGATAAGTTTTTTTACTTCTTGAGTATCATTTATAACGTTAAGTAATTGCCCATCGCGCCCCAAAACTCCTGGTGTGCTGGTTAGCATAATAAATTTGGATGGCTGCATTGTTGCACCTAAGGCTTGGGCGGCAGTATCACCGTTAATATTAAGCGGTTGACCAGTTTCATCTTGACCAATACAACTTACAATTGGGATCTTCTTCTCGCGAATGGCTTGTCGAATGGCCTCGGTATTGACCTGTTCGACTTCGCCGACAAATCCCAATGCTTCTTTATCCTTGTAGCCAGCGGAAAAAACCCCCCCGACCACACTGGTAGCTTGAACTCCTTTTTCGGCCAAAGCTTCAACCAAGGCCTGGTTTGCTTGGCCTAACCCAGTTTCTACGCTCCTAAGCGTATCTTCATCTGTAATACGTATTCCGTTGTGCTTTTTGGTTTCAATGCCTCTAGCCTGCAAGTCGGCATTGATCTGTGGGTTGCCACCATGAATGATAACTGGATACAGTCCTAGGTTGGCAAGCACTGCGATATCACTCGTTAACGAGTCTAGTTCTTGTTCAATTGCTTCACCCCCAACCTTAATAACCGCAAAACGGTCAGGTTCAAGTTCTCGCATAAGCTGTAAATAATAATCCGCTTCTTGGCCAATGGTAATACGTAGTATTTCTGATACGCCAGGACCTTGGTTATGATGCTCAGCTATAGGATCCATGATTTGATTATAGTTTATTAGTCATTACTTTTTGCCTAGCGATTTTTGAGCGCCTGATGAGCCGTACTAACTTCGTCCCATGGGAATTCACGCACCCTATCTGGGTTATGATCGTCCTGCTGTAAATGTCGGAGTTCAGCTGCCCTTGGCCCATTTCGTAAGATATCCTTCTCGTGGCCCTTGCCAAGTAACAATACTGTGTCGCCTTTTTTGGCTCGGTTAACGGCGGTCATGATGGCCTCGCTTCTATCATGTACTAAGAACAGATCTTTATTTCTAACCTTGCCAGCTTTTTCGGCGCCAGCCGCTATCTGATCCATGATGGCTTCGCCATCCATATCACGATCATCTTCCTCTGTAACAATTACTTCATCAGCGTATTTACCAGCAAGTTCACCTTGAGTGGCACGCTTTTCTTCATCTCGTCGTCCGGCTGAACCAAACATCACAATCAATTTGCCCTCAACCACTGGTTTTAGATCCTTAAATAACTTCTCGAAACTATCTGGTGTGTGAGCATAATCAACAATCACAGCAAAGTCTTGCCCTTCATCTATCTGAGTCATACGACCCTCAACACCCTCTAGGGCTTCAATACCGTTTTGAATCTGTTCAACAGATAATCCTATGGCTCGCCCAACTCCTACTGCAGCAAGTGAATTGTAGACATTAAAACTGCCCGGCAAGCGACAGTGAATGTGATATTCTTCATCACCGGCTTTGACGATATAACGGCTGCCCGTAGGTGTTAAACGCACACTTCGCGCTTTAAGATCACCGTCCTTCATGCCATAAGTAATTGGGTTTTTGACATCGGCCACAAAATACTTGGCGTTTGGATCATCGGCGTTAACCAGCCCTGTTTGCAGGCCTTTTTTGTTAGCATTACACATCTGAAACATCATTCTTTTAGCGTCTCGATAATGTTCAAAAGTGCCGTGATAATCAAGATGTTCGTGTGTTAGATTCGTAAATACAGCAACCGAGTACGGCACACCCCAAACCCGGTGTTGTGCCAGCGCGTGGCTAGTCGTTTCCAGCACTACCCACTCTACACCAGCCTTCTTAAACTCCTTGAACTTGTTTACCAGCTTCATTCCGCCAGGGGTTGTAGCATGCTCAAACTGCGGTTTTATATCATTTCCGATCCCGTATGAAACAGTCGTCATCAGCGCCACTTTATAACCGGCTTCGTGTAACATGCGATGGATGATGTAACTAGTCGTCGTCTTACCATTTGTACCTGTTACACCAATAACTTTTAGACCCTTCACAGGGAAGCCACTGATGGCATTAGTAATAACCGCCTCGACTAAATGCCCGGTTGGTTCAATTTTCTTGAAAGTTTTTGTTGGAACAAATTTCTTAACGACACCTCTAAATCCCATGAATTAAAGTATACTGTAATTCGAGTGAGAATTTTAGGAATTGAGACTAGTTGTGATGAGACCGCCGTTGCAGTTGTTGAAGATGGCCATAAATTACTGAGTAATGTGGTAGCTAGCAGTATGGATATTCATGCCAAATACGGCGGTGTTGTACCAGAGATAGCAGCTCGTAGCCACATTGAGTCTATCGAGCCTGTTATTAAGCAAGCTCTAACAGATACGAAGTGCACTTGGGATGATATTGACGCCATCGGTGTTACTTACGGCGCCGGCCTCGGTGGCTGCTTACTCATCGGTGTTTTAGCCGCCCGAACTCTGGCAATTTTACACAAGAAACCCCTGTATGCGTGTAACCACGTCGAGGGGCATGTGTATGCTAACTTCTTAACTGATACTGATTTACCTGACTATTCCCTCCCCTCTCACCAGCCAGAATTTCCTATGTTGGCACTGATTGTATCTGGTGGACACTCCCAACTAGTGCTGTTCCGAAATCATTTTGATTACACCTTACTTGGTCGAACCCAAGATGACGCCATCGGTGAAGCCTTTGATAAAGTCGCCAAAATACTTGGCCTACCCTACCCTGGCGGACCAAGTGTTGGTAAGAAAGCTATGGATGGCAACCCCAATGCTTTTGACTTCCCTAAGGCCAAAGTGCCCGGTAAGTATGATTTTAGCTTTTCTGGGCCCAAAACAGCCGTCTTGCGCGCGGCGCAGAAGCAAATTGGTCAAGATCACAGCTTCCCTTCTCATGGCATAGCAGAGCGCCTCTCAGAGCCTCAAAAAGCCGATATAGCCGCAAGTTTTCAGAAAATCGCTATAGAAACCGTGGTAGATAAAGCGGCTCAAGCATTTGATGAGTTTAAGCCCAAAAGCGTTGTCATCGCTGGTGGTGTAGCTGCTAGCCCTGAACTCCGCAAGCAATTATCCGAGCGTTTACCTCTGGAAATTGCCTACACCGACCCTAAACTTTGCACCGATAATGGCGCTATGATTGCCACACTAGCCTGTTTTAAGATGAAAAAAGACCAGCCGACCGCCGATCCCTACTCTCTGGACATCGAACCAAACCTATCGATGTAACTACCTTTTGGCCTCGCCGGCAATAAATACTTGGCTGGGGTCAAAAACTACAACTTCTTGAGATTTTGTGTTTATTATCCCGTCATAGCCCTCTGGTGCAGCCTTAATTGTCTCAGAGGAAACACCATCCCCATTAGTAGTTACATATGGGTTCTTCATCTTGAGCATTACTGCGTAGACACTTGCGCTCTTCGGAAGTCCCCTATCAATTTGATCAATCTTTAATTTGCCGGCGTAGAAGTTCGCATCTTGTAATCGATTCGTAAAGTATATACCCTGTTGGTCTGGAGCGGTATTAGGTGTTTGCTCAGTTGAAAATTCGCTAATCCCAGATATTCCTCCGTGATAAAACAAAACCGGATCATCATCTTCTGTGACAATTTCCCCTGTTTCACGCCAGTTATCCCCTGCCCAGGCTTGAAAATCAAGTCTGTTAGCCACTTCTTTTGCATCAAGCTGTGAAAGAGCCTGAATATCCATAACAGGATGTCCTTCTGGGGCTGGGGTTGGGTTATCGCTATCTACCATGTTTGTTTTTATTTAACGTTCTAATATTAGCATTTTTATCCCTGTTTGTCAATATTGCTTATGCCTATCGTCTCTGTTATGCTTACTCCGAAAACAAACATTGTGTCATGGCGTTAGAAGCGCTCGAACCTTGGAGACAAAATTTCAGTTTTAGATCTGTTGAGGGACTCTGTGTGAGGAGTTATTGATATAGTTTTGTCCTTTTTCACGTGAAACCACCCCTGAATTAATAGGGGTGATTTTTTTATGCCTAAGTGCTAAGCTATTCACTATGCGATTACCGAAGGTTTATGAGCCTGGACAATACGAAGAAGATATCTACGCTCTCTGGGAGAAAAGTGGGGCATTTGAGCCAAAGAACAGAGGTAGTAGTGACACTTATAGTATCGTCATGCCGCCTCCAAACGCTAATGCCAATCTGCATATTGGTTACGAACTTACGGCAGCGCTTGAAGATATCCCGGTTAGATATCACCGTATGAAAGGTGAGGCAACGCTACTGTTACCTGGCGCTGATCATGCCGGATTTGAAACTCAGGTGGTCTACGAAAAACATCTAGCCAAAGAAGGGAAGAGTCGTTTTGATTTCACCAGAGAAGAACTCTACCAACAGGTCTGGGACTTTGTAGCTCTAAACCGTGATAACTTCGAGAAACAACTACGGCGAATGGGTGCAAGTTGCGACTGGACTCGATTTACTTTTACTCTCGACGACAAGATCGTCAATCGAGCCTTTGCGACCTTCAAAAAGATGTGGGATGATGGGCTAATTTACAGAGGTGAGCGCCTAGTTAATTTCTGTACTTTTCACGGAACAGCCTTTGCCGATATTGAGGTTGAGCACAAGGAAGTAAAAGGGAACTTGTGGCATATTAAATACCCTCTAACAGATGGTAGTGGGGAGATTATTGTCGCAACTACCCGCCCAGAAACCATGCTTGGCGATACGGCCGTAGCCGTTCATCCAAAAGACGATCGATATAAGAATATGCACGGCAAAACAATCAAACTACCTCTGACAAACCGTGAAATTCCGATCTTGGCTGACGATATGGTTGATAAAGAATTTGGTAGTGGGGCGGTGAAGATTACCCCTGCTCATGATCCAAACGACTACGAAGTAGCCAAACGACACGATCTACCGATGATCACTGTAATTAACCACGAAGGCAAAATGACCCATGATGTACCTGAGGCTTATCGTGGTTTATCTGTTCAAGATGCACGTAAAAAGGTAGTCGAAGATCTAGAAAAGCAAGGTTTCTTACTAAAAACCGAAGATCACATCCACAATGTTGGCCACTGTTATAAGTGCGGCACAGTTATTGAGCCACTCCTAAGGGATCAATGGTTTATCGATATGGAACCTCTGGCTAAAGCTGCAATCGAGGCACTTAAAGCCAATAAGATTAAATTCTATCCCGAAGCCAAACGAGATCAGTTAGTACGCTACCTAGAAGGTTTGAAAGATTGGAACATTAGCCGGCAAATTGCCTGGGGTATTCCGATTCCCGCCTTCCAAAATGTTGAGGATAGTGATGATTGGATTTATGACGAACGCGTTAACGAAGAACTAATCACGGTCAATGGCAAAGAATACAAGCGCGATCCTGATGTTTTCGATACTTGGTTCTCAAGTTCAAGCTGGCCATATAGCACGCTGGCTTTTCCAGAAGGGGAGGACTTCAAGCAATTTTATCCACTAAGTCTTATGGAAACTGGTGGTGAAATTTTGCAACCGTGGGTTTCAAGAATGATCATGCTTGGATTGTATATAACTGGCGATGTTCCATTCGAGGCTGTCTACATTCATGGCTACGTTATGGCTGAAGACGGCTCTAAAATGAGCAAGTCAGTCGGCAATGTAGTTGATCCATTACCGGTCATCGACGAGTACGGTTCTGACGCTCTGCGCATGGGAATTATTGCCAATCGTGCACCTGCAATTAACAGGGGTTATGACACCGCCAAAGTACAAGGTGCTCGTAACTTTGCCAACAAGCTTTGGAACGTTGCACGCTTCATCGAAGACAAAGTTGGTGACGATGCCCACTTGCGTGCTAACCCGTCCGCCAAAACAACAGCTGATGAATGGATGTTGAGCAAATTACAACATACAGTGGAACAAGTATCCTTTGATTTAGACAACTATCGTTTTGCCGAAGCTTACGACCGTGTTCATCATTTGCTGTGGGATGATTTTGCTGACTGGTATATTGAAGCCTCAAAAGGGCAGGGGAATGCCAGCGTTCTAGCCTATGGGCTCGAGACAATTCTTAAGCTTACTCACCCCTTTGCACCTTTTGTAACCGAAACGATTTGGCAGACACTAGCTTGGGAACAGGATAGTCTACTCATAACTAGTTCTTGGCCAAAACCACCACATGCCAACCAGTCTAAGGCTGAAACTTTTAATGAGATCAAAGAAATCATTACCGAAATTCGCTACATTCACGGTGTTCTGAAGTCCGAAAGTCTGACCTTGTATCATAAGGGTGAAAGCTTCATAGAAGAACACGCTGAACTGATAAAGCGTCTGACCAAAATTAGCGATGTAAAGAGTGTTAAAGACGGTGAAGGCCTGCGTCTGACTAGCACTAAGCATGAGGCCTGGCTAGACGTTGATTTGGCCAGCTTACAGGCGTTTTCCAAAGAATTGGCTCAGAATATTAGTAATGAGGAAAAAACTGCCGAGAACCTCCAAAAACGGCTTGAGAATCAAGACTATGTGAAGAAAGCACCAAAGCAAGTTGTCGAACAAACTAAAGACCAGCTTAAGGCTATCCAAGACAAAGTTGCCAAAATGAAACAGGAACTAGACCGTTTCACCAAAACTACAAAATAAGTTAGAACTCTAGAGCAGATTTAACGCGCTTGACGCTCTCATCAATTCTAAAATCATCAAACCATAGTACGTGCCAGCCCATGCGTTCGGCCGCCATTATGTTCGTCCGAGAATCGTCAACTAATAGAATTTCTTTTGGCTTAACCCCAGCAAGACCTTGAGCTATTTCATAAATCTGTTTTTCGGGTTTTATGGCATTTACCTCTGATGAATCGACAACAGCAGCGTATGGTAAATCAGGAATAATATGAGCTTCGAGCATATGAGCAATTGCACCAGGCATAATGTTACTTATAAGACCGATCTTGTAATGCTCAGACGCCCACTCAAGAAGTTCTTGCATTTCTTTAATTGGTTCAATCGCCGAAAAGTAATGCTTTTGCCAATCCACTGATTTCACACCAAGACCCTTGGCAAACGCTTTGTTAAACGCATCTAGGGTCATTTCGCCCTTACAAACAGCATCATTGTAGTGCCAGAAGATATTTTCAATCAGATCGGCTGGAGCACCTGACTCCTCAGCTAAGTTACTAAAGGCACCGTGGAAAAAGCGAACTAAACAACCGTTGATATCAAAGTAAGCAAATTTTATGCCAGTTTTTGAGGTTTTAGTCTCAACAACTGATGCCGATTGACCAACTTTATGGCCAACTACTTCATCTAGCGAAACGCCCAAAACATCGGCAATACTCTGAATCGTAAAAATTGATGGCGCTTTAATTGCGCCTCGCTCAATTTTGGCTAATGTGGAATAAGACAGGCCAGCTTTGTGACACATCTCTTGTTGCGTTAAGCCGGCAGCCTGCCGAGCTTCTTGCAATTGCTTTCCAAGGGCCTTCTCTAACCCCACCTTACTCATAGCACTATAATACTAATTACTTTATAAAAAGGGAAGGGAAAACTAGCACTAAATGGCTAGATAATGAAACTCAAGATAATAAATGATACCAAAGCAATTGCGCCACCACACAATGCGCCGGTAATAAGCGAACTCTTGCTGTTGCCACCAGTTCGGCTATAAAAGCGACTATAAACCCAAGCGCCACCACCAAGTCCTAACAATAATGCAATTCCTAATGCACCCATCCGTCTAATTGTCCTTTATTGCAAGTTTTTGTGCAAGTTCTGCTAGTGCTTTGTGGTCTGGTTCGGCACTCATATCTGGAACATGCCGGTACTCTTCCATTGTATTAAATGGCACTAGGTGAATGTGCGCATGTGGCACGTCCAAGCCGACCACATGTACGCCCACGCGTTTTACCGATAACGTCTCCCGCAAATGTAATGCGACCTTCTTTAGGGTCTTCATTAGAGCTTGATAATCTTCATCTGGCAGATCCCACAAATGGTCAATCTGTAACTTTGGAATGACCAGTGTATGTCCAGGTTGAGATGGATGAATATCTAGAAAAGCTATTGTCTTGTCATCTTCATATATCTTGTGGCACGGAATATCACCTTTGATAATCTTCGTGAAAATCGAGTCGCTCATACGATTATTGTAGCAGGTAGTGTTTTTGCAAAAATCTAGCGTACAATAAGCATATGCACTTCTTGCGCAAGCTCGGTCTTGGCTTGGCATTATTTCTCTACATGCCACTTTTATTGTTGCTGCCAACATTTATTAGTTTGAATGCCACAATCATTAAACCAACTTTTGTTAAAACTACGCTTAAAGATTCCGGTATATATGAAGGCTTGAGTAATTTAATCATCGAGCAAGCGACAAAAAACCCTGATACAGCTAACAACGTCATACTTATTACCAGTCTAAAGCAAGCCGTTACGCCTGAAGCCCTGCAAAAGATAATCGAACCGCCTATAGACAGCATCTATAAATGGCTTGATGATCCTAGCCAAAAGTTTGACGTATCTGTAAGTACAAAACCGCTCAAGGATAGTTTTGTTCAAATTGCTGGGCAAAATATTGAGAAACAAGTTACCGGCCTTCCGCCTTGTTCATCCAGGATTGTTACTATAACTGACCCGACACAGATGACTTGTATACCAAAAGGAGCTGATGTTCAGCAAATTATCGCTCAGGCCAAGACTCAAGTGACTCAAAACGTTGATACGTTTAACACCGATCAACAAGAAATACCCTTGGCCCAGACAGATCAGATCCAACCAGAAAACCCTCCAACCCAAGCCACTAATGCAACCGAGACTGTTAAGCAACAGACGCCAAAAGTCGATGTTGAGAAACTAAAGTTCTACGCCAAGCTCTACCATTGGATTAAAGTGGGGACTCCTGCCTTGGTCATCCTTACAGTACTCTCAACATTAGGTATTGTTCTTTTAAGCGACCCTAGGGTTCTGGGAGCACGTAGAGTAGGCGTGTACTTGATACTTTCTGGTGTATTCACTCTAGGGACAGCCGTTGTTTTGGGCTTGCTGATAAAAACATTCTTGCCGACACCGGCAGCAGGCGAGTCACTATCAGCTGCAGGTAGTAAGGCGGCTGATATTGTTGCTAAACAAGTAATTTCTATAAACCGAACATTCACACTTATCTATCTGGTATCTGGCGTGGCAGCGATCGTGGCATATATTGTGTTGAAAAAGGTAACAAAGAAAACAGCTAGACCAACCGCAATCGAGAAAGAAAATATGGTTCCAGACGACAAAGATCTAGATGACAAAAAACCGGCTGATAAAACTGCAGAAAATGCCCCTGAGCCAAAAACAGAAGTTAAAGAAGAGTCAAAAAATACTAAAATTGGCATTAAATAGTGGCGGAGAGGGAGGGATTCGAACCCTCGATACGAGTTGCCCCGCATACTGCTTTTCGAGAGCAGCGCCTTCAACCACTCGGCCACCTCTCCATGTAGGATTTAATTGTAACAGTTACTGAATCCAGTCCTCTAGCTGAGCTACTTCCATGCCCTGATCATGAGCGGTCTTAAGTAGCATTTCTAGATCACTTTGTAATTCAGGCATGTAGTGCAGGAGCACTATATCACCGGACTTTAGATGCGGTTCTTTTTGATAGTGCATTGCTCCTTGTTGTGCAACTGCACTCCACATAACAACCGCCTTTATTCCACAGGCATGTGCAGCCCTAAGTGTATCCACATTGTATTCACCAAAAGGTGGGCGCATAAGTGTCGGACGTTTGCCGTATACTTGCTCCAACAACTCTGAGGTTTTGCAAATTTCTACTCTTTGGGACTCAAAAGGCAGCTTCATCATATGCGGATGGTTGTAAGTGTGATTTTCAATATATTTAGAGGGTTTAAAGAAGTTGAAGTCATTTTCGATATCGAAAATTGTCAAAAATGATGTGACTGGTAATTCTCTGTCTTCAATAAACTTCTTAGTCTGTTCAATTTTATATGTACCATCATCAATAGTTATGAAGATTACCGGCTTATCAGTTGGTACACGACTTATAACTTGAGCCTCGTTATTCGGGCTAGGTGAAAGTGTCATTTTTTGGGGAGTTTCTCTGTAAATTTTGATTTTGTCGTGCAACCTCAGTGATTGTGGCGTTGGTTTTGTGGGTACAAAAACTATATTCTTAGCATTTTCACTAAGTTCAGATCTCTCGGCATGTACTAACCTTGAGGTATTCCATCCAAGTAATCCGCCTCCGGCTAAGATAAGCGATATTATCAAGATGGTAGCCGCAAGAGAGTTAGCTGGAAGCTGAGGTCGATTCCACTTCATGGTCATTAGATTGTACCACTTATAGAAAATAACGCTACCTCTAGCGTTAAGGAGGGATCTATGATAGGATTACCCCTGTTGCTTTGGGTTTTTAGAGCAAAGCGATACCAGCAGGCCAAACCAAGGAGCGGCTTTGCCGACTCGACTGTTTGGACTGCTGAGAGGAAGAGGCGACTAGAGCGTGCAGGCAAGTGATTTAAAACTTGCCGGAAGGCGACCGTCGGCTCTGACGAGCACCCGTAGCTCAGCTGGATAGAGCGTTGGCTTGCGGAGCCAAAGGTCGTAGGTTCGAATCCTGTCGGGTGTACCACGCTAAAACCCCACCATTGGTGGGGTTTTAGCGTGTCGCCCTACAGGTTTGAAGAACCGTTAAAGCAAACTTAGTTTGCGGAGGTTCGTACAGGAGCGAGCTTTGAGAAGCTACCTCTTAGTTTCGATAAAGCGAGTTCCGTGCAAGCAAGCCGAAGGCGAAGCGCATCCTGTCATTCCTTCAATGTACAGATTATCGTGCAATTATCCTGTGGTGTACCAATCATTTAAGTTGTTATACTTTGGTTATGGTTTCAGCTTTTAGAACTTTATTTGTAACACTAGCTATTATTACAATAATTTCAATCCCCTTTATATTTGTAGGTTTTTTCTTTATTACATTCTTTGCAGGAATAGGTGCGGTACTTGCTTTAATATTATGGTTATTAACAAAACTATTCAGCCAGTAAAGTTCTAACTTCATCCACTACGGTGTACCACGAAATAAGTCCCACTAGTTGGTGCTTTTTTCGTTATCTAGAAGCTTTTTGGGTTGTTGTATTTACGATTATATAGAGCTGGATCCGTATTGAATATGTAGGTTGGCAATGATGTTGGCTCAACACTTGATGATCCGTACGTGAACTCCCAAGTTACACCATCCTTGGATGTTGCCGAAGCAAAGCGAATTGGACTTGCTACTGCCATATTCCCGTTGTTACAGATGAACTGACCAACTGCTAAGTACTTTTTGACTGTACCATCAGCATTTTTGTCTTCAGATGTAGTCGTGTTGAACAAAACTGCAGACTTGCTGGAGCACTCTAGATTAGCATGATCTTGTAGAACTTTACGAAAGTTTGGCTCTAATTTTGCATCGCGAATAACTTGGGCATTATCATTTACAATCGCAGTTTGTTCAGCGAGGTGTTGTTTGGTTACTTTATGAGCATCATATTCCTTTTTGTAGAAATATCCCAATGTGGCTGCACCGCCAATCAACAGAACAATAAATACAATTAGAAAGATAATCAGGCCCTTATTAGACTTTGGCTTAACTGGTTGTACTGTTTGATATTCGGGTTGCATATTACCTCTTATGTTATTGGATAATTATATCATTTTACTATCATGATTAAGAAGTAAAGTCATTGTAAAAATTGCGTGATTAATATCATATTTCTTGAGTGGCAAAGTTACTATTGCTCGGTTTGTGAAACAGCTAAGCTATATGTAGAAAGGAGGCAACTAAGGTGTTTAAGTTCATTTGGCGAAATCTTCGTCGGCCACAACCACAACCAACTCTTGAAACTTGGCGCCAGTATTTACTGGACTGAGATTTAAACCAGTAAGACTAAATAAACTTAGTTGTCTTTAATTTGTGCTTAACTCAAATTTAAACGAAAGTAAGATTGTACGACGTATGTAGTTTTGCTATTTAAAAGCGTATCTTATGCATGAATCGATCGATGGCGTCTTGTTCTCGGGCTTCTTGTGCTAAGTGCGAGCCTATGACTTCTACAATTTCGTTTTCGCCTTCTGGTGGATAATATAGGCTCATTGGTGGATTGAATCTTTTTACTGGCATTAAGAAAATCGAGCGGATTGGACCTTCCTGAATAACTGAAAAGGACTTAAACATGCCGTATGGATACTTTTTTTCGCCAATTGTTATGCCTTGAGTATCAATTCCGTAGTTGCGAACTCGTGGCTTTCGCCCCGCAACCACCCCAAACAAAATGGCGACAACAAATATCGTCCCTACAACAACAAAGTCACGGGTAATCCAATAGAACAAACCAGCGGCAACAATCGCCACACCTGATAATTGCAAATACCAAGCTAGCGTTTTGCTGTGTGTAATATACTCTGAGGCCGACCAAGTTATTGGCTCGTCATGGCTAGTCGCCACTGGTGACTTAGTATTTGGCACGTCTCCATCTTCAGAACGAAATTGCCAGCCTGTCGCGTTTTTGTCAGTACCCTCTGGATGCATAAGCATCATTGTACACTTTTAAAGAAATGAAAAAAACCACCCGGCGGTGGTTTATGGCGGAGAGGTGAGAAATGCCTGTGGCATTTTCCTGGCGGAGAGGGAGGGATAATCGCACGTTAATCTGTGCGCCGAATTCTTCGGGCAACAGACTAACGACCGAACCCTGGGTTCAAATCTTTCTCTCACAAAAAGAGAAACGGCCATGTCTTATGACATGACCGCCTCTCTGCTGGCGGAGAGGGAGGGATTCGAACCCTCGCGGGAGCTTGCGCCCCCCTAACGATTTAGCAAACCGTCCCCTTCAGCCACTTGGGTACCTCTCCGTATCTGGCCTAGTATAACAAAACTGGCGGAAGGGGTGGGATTCGAACCCACGAGACCCTTGCGGGCCTGCTGGTTTTCAAGACCAGTTCCTTCAACCACTCGGACACCCTTCCGCGATTGCCAGTCTTATTTACTAGAACAGGGGTAAATTATAACAGCTCATCTGGTGAAAATAAAGCTACTTCGCTTGAGCAAAGACAGCTGCATCTATTGTTTTGGCACCAGACTTCTTGAGAGCTCGTGCTGCAGCATCAAGTGAGGCCCCAGTAGTAAGTACATCATCTACCAGAAGTATCTTTTTGCCCTGAATTCTATCTGTTTTTGAAACCCAGAATGAATCTATTAGCTGCTCCTCACGCTGTTTCTTTTGGGATCCAACTTGCCTAGTTTGCCCCAATCGATTCAAGCATTTTATATATGTAAGCTTCTTGCCCTGTGCCAAGGCTTTAGCAATAAGTTCGGCCTGATCAAAACCTCGCTGGCGAGCACGTGAACTAGCCGTTGGCACTGGCACTACCAATGTTGTTTCGTCCATAAATGGCATCTGCTCCGCCATAAACTCAGCCATTATTTCAGCCGCTTGTCGTTTTACACCAAATTTCAGGGCATGTACAAGCTCTTTAGCAGCATCATCATATTCACTGGCGACAAAAACATGTTTAAGAATTGTGGTTCTCTGGCATTTTTGACAAACACTTGAATCACTATTGTGTACAAAACATCTGTAGCATCGAGTCGGTACAGCCGACCATGCATCTGGCAAACACCAATCACAGAGAAGTGAGCCTTCAGTACCACACAGTATGCAGGTATGAGGAGCAACCAAACTAATAACTCTTTCCAGTATAAACATAGACTAACCCTAACAAAACCCAAGTGATGTGAAAAATGCTAAACCTAAAATAACAGGGGAGAAGTCATTAGTGTTGTGATTATTGTGTTGTAAATCTTGTGTTCAACTTATTGCACCGTAACTGGAATATAGCTATACTTGCAAGTAACATAAAAAGATTGATTTTCATCACAAACATAGTGGAGGGTAACAACTATGGCGCGTAAAAACCGCGACGAAGATCTGTTGATCGAGGACGAATTGACTGCCGCCTTTTTGGGAGACGAAGATCTTCCAGGAGACGACAATACTTCTGTCGCCCCATCATCAGCAGACAATGAAGAGTGGGACGAAGACGAGGCTGTTCCAGGACAGCTTGCGGTAGATGTATACGAAACGAAAGAAAAGTTGGTTGTTAAGGCCCGCACAGCAGGCGTTAACAAGCATGATCTTGACGTTAGTATATCTGATAATACACTCAGCGTTAGAGGAACTCTATCAGCTGGGAATGAAGACGATGTAGTTAACTACTTTGTTCAAGAGTGTTACTGGGGTGAGTTTTCACGCAGTATTGCCTTGCCACTTCCAGTTAAGGAAGACGAAGTAGAAGCTGTATTGAAAGATGGCGTGCTAACCATTAGTTTCACTAAGGTTAAGCAGGATACCGTGAAGAAAATCCAAGTTTTGTAAAACAAACATTGGAACATTAAAAAGCCCCGGGAAACCGGGGCTTTTTGAATAGCTAAGTATTTATTACTGGCTAGCTCGACCAAGTACGAACTTGACGATCACCTGTGATAGCGCAACTACAACCAAACCAATGATGGCGTAAAGAATTGTGTTTTTGGCGCCACTAACGTTACCTGAGTCACCACCTGAAGTGATGTACTTAAGACCACCGATGATGATCATAATCACAGATACAACACCTACAACAAGTGAGAAGATGTTAATTACTGTCGTAATGATAGTATCAACACTTGTTTGTGCTTGTGCGGTTGTCTGTTGAATGTTACATGACTGAGATTGTGATGCTGATAAACTTGCTCCAGCACATAGCCCTTGTTGGATATTTGGATCCGTAATTGTTGACTGTGCGCTTGCAACTCCTGTAATAGCTACAGGCATCAGTATCGCACTTAGTGCTGCAACTGTTAGCAATGCTTTCTTAATAATTTGTTTCATATTTTCCTTTCCTTAAACTGTTATAACTTTACCATAATAATTTTACATCTATCAAGATCTTCTTTATGGGGTACCTCCTCCGGAACCACCACTGGAGCTACCTCCACCTGATCCACCTCCTCCGGAACCACCGCCCGATCCACCACTTCCACCTGTACCACCACTCGCTGGTGCAGGAGTACAGTTGGTCGTTACTGTGGCCGAACAAGTCGGCTGTTTTGTGGCTCTAGCCAGAGTAAACTTAACGATTACTTGCGCAAGCGCCACAACTACTAGGCCAATAAGGGCATACATTATGGTGTTTTTGGCGCTATTTATGCTATTGCTATCACCAGTCGAAGTTACATATTTGAAGCCACCGACAATTACCATAATCACAGATGTCACACCGACTAGTAGGCTTAAGAGATTAATCACAGTGGTTATGACTGTATTTAGCTGCGGGGCTGGATCTGTCTGACAATTACCGCCTGTAAGGCCAATGCCGTCACATACGGCGTCTTTATTCGATGATGCTGCTGGTGTCGCCGCTGGCGCTGGGGTTGTCGCTTGGGCAAGCACAGCCACTGGTGCTGTTAACACTGCAAAGCCCAGTATAAGTGAGATCAGCATCGGTATAGTTTTTATTATCTTCATTCTGAACCTTTCTTATAGTCTATTTATTACAAAGCCAATTATAAATGGTGCTGAAACTGATATAACCAGCCCCACTAAGGCGTAAAGTATAGTGTTCTTGGCGCTGTTAATTTCGGCGCTTTCACCTTGGGAAATAACGTACTTGAATCCCCCGACCATGATCATTATTATCGATGCTACACCAGTAATAACGGCCACGATTCGGGTAGTCTTAACAATTATACCCCCTGAACCATCAATCTGGGTGTTATTCTGACTACTACATACATGGGCAGTCGAGCCTGCGCCACTGGTAGGGCATACCGGATCAAGAACGTTAGTTTGTGGTGCTGCAGGAGCAGGTGTTGTTTGAGCATAAACTATGCCTGGAGCCAACAATAATCCAGCAGTGAGGATAGTAATAAAGAGTCTTGCAAGTATTTTCATGATTAGAACAATGCCTTTATTACAAATGTTACGATTGACCATGCGCTAAGTGCAACTACCAGACCAATTACAGCATACATAATTGTGTTCTTGGCACTTTTAACCGCTGTTGGTTCACCTTGGGAGAGTACATATTTAAAAGCTCCGATCGTAACCATGAGCAAAGCAATGGAGCCCATTAGCACAAATAACACCTGGAGTATCGTAGTAATCTTATCTGGTGTTGCCGTTGTATTAGGTAAACTTGGCGGTTTAGTAATGCTGGCTAGATAGTATAAGTAATGCATATATATTCCTATCATAATTTACTTCCTACAAATCTGACTATAGCACTTGATAAAATAGCTACCGATAAACCTATCAGCGCATTAATGATGGTATCTTTGGCTTTCTTGGTGCCTTCGGGATCAAACTGGCTAGTTATGTATTGGTAACCACCGTAGATAACAAACAGGACGGCCACAAGACCAGCAATCCAGAGTAATATGTCGGCAATCGCTAGGGCTACTAGCCAAAGTTTATTGAAGTCATAGACGTTTTTGCCATTGTCGTATTGCGGGACACCATTAGCATCAGTCTTCTGTAGTGAGATGGAACAGTTATCACCTGGTGGTAAAAATTCATACCATGTAGGTAGCCCGAAGAACTCTCCACCCTTTCCGCATTTGGACGGAGTACCCGGATTAACCGAACCGCCGCTCTTAGCTGCTAGGGCCGCATCTTCAGCAGCTTTGATTATTGGCTTATTACAATCGACAACGCCTTTATATTGCGTAGAGGTAGTGGTATCAACTAAGTAGCACTTATCGCCCTCAAGAGCACTCCCGATTTGAGTTTCAAAATCAATCGTACAATCAACTTTTTTATACTGAGAGTTTTCGCCTGAATAGCATTTTGTACTTACTGGCGGGAGAGGGAACTGTCCCCACTCAGGTGCATTTTTATATTTAGGATCATTGCAATCGACAGTTGTAGGATCACCAGAATCAGGAAAATAATAGCAAATGGCCTGGCCAGTCGGAAACGGATTGGGCAAGTTACCCATAACAAATCCAGCTGATTTGAGGGCATCATAGTTACAAACACCTGCCGGTGCTCGTTCTGGTTTATTCGTAAATTGGTTGTTCGAATAACAAGTTACTTGGCTAGCACTTTGGGCCCAAACAGTCGCCGGTAAGAAAATTGGGCTAATAATATATAGGATAGCTATTAAAGCTAGTGCAAGTATCTCATGGTATTTTTTTACAAGTCTTCTCATAATGTTGCCTCTGAACCTAATTGAAAGTCTATGATTTTCTGTGGTGAATTACTACTTAATTTAAACAATGCCGTAATCTGTTTGGTATCATTTTTACAGGTATAGGTAATTTCTGTGTCTTTCTTGTCTGATGTGCAATTGTTTAGGGGATAATTATCGTGCAGGTACTTCATCTCACTAATAATATCTACTGAACGCTGACGGTTTGGCCTATCAATAAAATCAATGGCCGCAAAAGCATCAACATACTTTTCATCTTTAATTTTTTGAACTAATTGATCGGCAGTTGCGTTAGCTTGAGTGCTTTGAGTATTACTCTTTGAGGACTTTGGCGCTATAGCCACAATAACTGCTCCCAAAACCATAATTAACAATAAAACACCAACTATAATAAATAGTTTTTTCTTTGGTTTAGGTTGTTTCATAGGCTCAATTGGTTGAGGTATGTTGGGGCTCATAAATAATGGCTGCTGTGTATTTGGGTTCATCTAGAAGATTCCTCCTGGAATAATCCACTGCAAGAACGAATACAAGAAGAAGAAGGCAATCAGTGCATAAATAGCATTCAGAATACGGTTCTTGGCTGCAGCAACTTTACCAGGGTCACCTCCGGCCGTTGTATATTGGATACCGCCAATAATAAGCATGATAACAATAATTATGCCAACCCCAGCAGATAAGAAGTTTGCGATGGTCTGAAGCCTGTCTGTAATACTACAATCCTTACCTTGATTACCTGCATCACAATTATTTGTACCTTCAAAACCACAACCCGTTTGGTTGGGGTCAGGTTTGCCGTCAACTGTCGTGCATCTATCTGCAATAGCTGGCTGGGTTGGAGATGGAGCTGAAGGATTATTCGTGTTTGGTGCACTGCCTGTCGTTGCCGTTGCACCCGTGGTAGCGCCGCCACCTGTATTTCCTCCTGTACTACCAGTTGGAGCTGCTGGTGTTTGGCTTGTTGGCGTCCCATCACCATTAACTGGTGTACCCTTATCAATTCGTGCGGCTTCTGCCGCATTACATATATCTGACCCGAAAGGATCTCCATTAGTGATACCGTTTACACCAGCCTGGATTATGTAGCAAGTATCGTCAGACAGGTCGTGCCCTCTGACATTTTTTTCTATTTCATGAAAGTTAGGATTACCGCCACAGTCCAGAACCCTAGTTACAATTGGCGGGTTTAACTGCACATAATTTGCCGGCTCTCTCTGGTAACAAACTGGTGCAGCGGCATAGACAGGGGCAGCAATACCTATAAATATTACAGCCTGTAAAATTACAGCGGTAATAATGGTTTTAATAAAATATCTAAGCTTTTTCATGAACTGCTTGTTACCATTTCTAACTTCTTTATCTTTTCAGACTGTCTATCAACTATTATCGAAAGTGTTACAGTTTTGCTTTTATCATCCTTGAAGGGGCAAAGGAATACTAATTTGGCGTCTGTATCACTTAATTGATAGCCTTTTGGCTGATTTGTACAGCTTTGCATATCAAACCTTTGATTATAGGGTGTAAAGAAGTTATCAGTGAACCATGTTTTATCAAGTGAAGCCTGGGGCTGAAATGAATTATAGGCTCCATCGACGTTATTTGATGCCATATAACCAAACAGTGTCTTCGTTTCATTAAGACCTGCTACTGACTGTTGTACATTGGTTGATTTCTTACTGATCAGCGCTATGCCTATTAACACTACGAAAATAGTTATCATGCCACCAATAAAAATAAGTGGTTTTTTGGAGCGTTTTGGAGCCTCCAGGTTGGGACCTGGCTGATCCATTATGAAGCTATAATCTGGTTTTGATGTATCTGGGGTCATTTTTATTTGGCCATTTTTTTAATAATACCCTAAAAGGCATGTTGTGAAAAGGGTTGTATAGATATGGTATAATATTATTACAATTTAAGGGGTTGCCATGCAGCTATTTCAGCGTACATCACACCAAGCACCAACTCCTCCGCCAGCGGAGCTAGAACAAAGCGTGCCTACCCCTGATTCTACTTATGATATTAATGCCCTCCCAGATCTTGATAGCTTTAGCCCGATAACCCCTGAAACACGAAAACATCGGGGGGTTTTCCTAACGGTCGGCACGGTAGCCTTGGCCGGTGCTGTAACGCTTGCCACGTTGGCATTTACGCGCCATGGTGACACAGAAAACACGCAGCCAAATCCAAACACCCCTGTGACTTTAGGTCTACCTGCCCCTGGCGAAACACCAACAAATAAGCCCTCTCCGCTTGATGGCAAAGATATTTCCTGGAGTTATGGCACAACAAGTGGAAGCAATGTGGATCAAGATAAACTTATAACAACATTGTCTACTGAAGATATTGATCAAATTAAACGAGAAAAAGATAAAGTTAATACTGATGATGTTATTAATAAGTTCTCTAGAAAACATGGCTTATCCTACAGCGAGGTACCTGGCACAAAGCAGCCAGTTGCATTCGGCGAATGCGTTATAAAAGGTTATGGAAGATACATCGATAAGTCTGACAATAGTACACATTCTTTTTCGACTATTACTGTCAACCCAATACAATTTACTGAACAGGATACTACCCCAGGTTCAAGTAATAAATTTATCTACATTTCATCAACAGGGAAAGAAGATACCAACTATCAGACGAGCGAGAATAGCTTTTGGGAAGTAGATGGCGCAAATAATATCATATGGCCAATCTTCCCTAATGACTTAAACATAAGAACATACAAGACCCCGGATAGTGCAAATATAAATGTAAAAATAGACAGTATATTTACTAGTGATCCGCAACTTGGTAAATGGAAAGAATCTGGTTATATTGCGTCTAATACCAGTGGATCAGGCCCAAATAAAATGATTGTAGGCGGAGTTGTAAGCGTTCACGATCTTCCTGCCGACCAAGAGCAAGCAGCTTGCGATTATTTAGTCTCTATATCACACAGTTGATAACAGGGTGTTTACTTTTTAAGAAACTCTAGTTATTGTTTGTAAGTTGTTATAAGCTTAAATGTATACATAAGCTATTTGAAATGCGCATTGTTACAAAAAAAACATTATCAGTCTTATTTTTATTCTTGTTTATCGTTGGTTTCTTCACGCTAACCTTTTCAAGTTTATTGACATATAAAGCTAGCGCAAAGCCACAAGGTGGTCATGATGAAACTAATGGTCTAGGTTACACTATATCTGGTGAATGGGTAGATAGGCATGCCATAAAAATTACTGATTTTCGAATTGGAGACTGTGGCATTCTTAATGATGTCGATGGCGTAAAGCAGTGGTGTGAAAGCAATAATGGCAAAGGCATCGATGAAGTAAATGCTAACATAAAGAAATCTATTCAGGGTGATAACTTTAACAGTGGTAATATCGCGCCTGATTCAAAAGAGACAACATTATTTCGCAAAAAAGCTTTATGTAACGACAAGGAAAACATTGCAGAAATATATGACGATCTTGATGCTCCAGGCAACCCAACCACTAATAAGTTCTTCATAAATAGCAATAACTTTTGGATTCCGGACAATAAAGGAGTCTGCAGGACATTAATTGGTGACCAATGGGGGCCTGGCCCACATATACCTGGGACTTCAACAAGTAGAAATCTAGTTTTTGATCTATCCCACGAGGAAAATCGAACTATTTGGTTTAGGCAGCATTCTGGTAGCAACTCATTTGATCGTGTTGATGGCCAAGCCAGTGGATTTAACAAGATTGGGGATGACCCAAATGGCAAGATATTTACCCAAGGCGATGTAAGAGGTAACGCAGTATCACTTGAGTTTAAAGACCCTCCAAAAAAAGGTATACAAGATGCCACATATCATACACAAGAAGGCAACAATCCAGATATTGCGGTTAAGGCAATTATCGACGATGCTGAAGCCGTAAAAAAACCTGGTGGAACTACACCAGACAGTACTGGATCTGGAGCAGGTGGGCCTAAGACTGATTGTGAAGTTAAGCTACTCAACCCGCTTACGTGGCTAATGTGTCCTATAATCACAGCAGCAACTTTAGCCGTTAATACGCTTGATAATGCAATCACTAGCCAGCTAACCGTTCAAACAGGTCAGGGCAGTATATATGACGAAAACACTGATAACGGAAAAGCCCTGTTTAATACTTGGGCTAGCTTCCGTTATATTGCGCTTGGCTTATTGGTAATTGTTGGCTTAATAATGATCATATCCCAGGCGCTGAACTTCGGGATTTTTGATGCCTATACAATTAAGAAAATAATGCCGAAGATTCTTATAGGTATTATCGGGATTTCGGTTTCTTGGTATCTTTGTAAGTTTGCAATCGACTTCTTTAATGACCTCGGGGTTGGCGTCCGCTCGCTGTTGTATGGTCCGTTTAAGAGCTTGGGGACTGTCCGTTTTGATCAAGGTGCAACCTCATTACTAGGTATCGGCACAGGTGTAGCCATTGTTGGGCTTGGGCTTATAGGTATATTGTCATTTGTTGCTACTGCGCTGCTAGCGGTTATCATCGCGTTCGGTATATTGGTCTTTCGCCAAATCATTATAATTTTACTAGTAGTTACTGCACCCTTAGCCATCGTTTGTTGGATACTGCCAAATACCGAAAGAGTATGGAAAATGTGGTGGGATTTCTTTATACGTGCACTTGTTGTGTTCCCAATCATTGCCTTATTTATTGCTGGTGGTCGTGTAATTGCAGCGATTGCTACCCAGAACGCAAACCAATCTGGGCAAAGTAACTTCCTGGCAAGTTGTATCGCCTTTATTGCCTACTTTGGCCCATACTTTGCCCTCCCGGCAGCGTTTAGGCTTGCTGGTGGCGCCATTGCTCAAGTTGGCGGAATTGCCAACGACCGTTCTCGTGGTGTGTTTGACCGACTTAAGAAAGGTCGTCAGGAACGTTTTGCCGACCGCATGCAACGTGCCAAGAACGAAAAACTTTATAACCCTGCAACCATTGATGCATTTAAAAATAGTAGGTTTGGAAAGACAAAGGTTGGTCGTCAAATTGGCAAGGTGAATCCTAACAAGCTTGCTACATGGACTGCAGCCCCCGGCAAGAACCTTCAGTATGCAGCGAAGGACTGGAAGATACCTGGAACGCAATCTGGAATTCCCGGGTTGTCAGCTGCCGGTCGTCGACTCCACTCAGACATTGAATCTTCAGTCATGGATCAGTCCGAGAAATGGTTGCAACACGTTAACAAGCACGGAGCAAACGATAAGTTTTATCGTGCTGTTGGTGGTATGTATGATGGTTTTAGCGCCGCAACAAAAGAACGCCTTATTCAAAATGGTTTTGCAGAAAATTACACCGACAGTAATGGAGTTGAACAAATTAGAGCAACCAGATCACTTAAAACCGAAAAAGATTTTACTGACATGGCCAAGATCATGCACTTAAGCGATAGCGACAGTGAACGTAAAGCCGGTGAAGCACTACACGCCAATGCTGCCTTTACAGCTGGTATGTACGCTGACGCAGATATGAATTATGCCAGTACAGCTGTTGGAAGCGCTATGGGTCTAGCTGCACACGGGTTCTTCAACCCAAATGATGCTGCCGATGCAGGTAATTTATTGAAAAAAGAGGGGGCAGATACTGCATTTGCTCATGCTGCAGTAGTACAAGCCGAAGCAATTGGTGCCAGTAAGAACCCAGATGTTAAGCCAGGTTATGGTCATGTTATCGATCATGATGGCAACTTCGTTTCCGGTGTAGCTGACCGTGAGCGAGCTTACGCAGCACTTGAAACATTTGGCGCCGATGACTATGCACAAGCAAAGAGTGGATTCTATAAAGACACTCGAATGGGTGGTTACATGAAAGAGCTCCTAAATGCTAGTGGAGCCAGGGGTGGAATTCAAGGAGGAATTGATAGGAAAAATCAATTGCTTGCCTGGCGTGCAGAACTTCAGGGTAAGGGTATGGGTGATACTGAAATACAAGATACAATTAACAAACGCCTTAAGATTGCTAATGGTGTAAAGAACCAGCTGCAGCAAACAGCCGGATCTTACTCACGAGGTTCCGCCGACAGTATCGGTATAGTTCAAGACCTATTATCATCCTACAACGTTGGGTTTATGGGTGGTGAAGTAGACCCATCTGCTGCAAGAGGTGGCGCGGTAGGCAATGGTGGCCCGTCGCCAGTATCTAACCCTTCTGCAGGAGGAGCGGCTGGACCTCAAGACCCAAATCCACTTAATAGAAACTAATAATCTGTGTACTTAAATAGACAATAAGTAAATTCTGTGCTATAATAATAAATATGGAAGCAGGAACTCCACAAGCTCCAACCAGCCCTGAAACTGATCCTAGCACAACAGGTAAAGAAGCATCTCCCCAGGTGTCTATTAACCTAACTCCTGAAATAGCTAGTGTATTAGCCTCACTAAGCAAAAAGGGGGGTTCGCGAATTGGTGGTAACTCACGATTAGGGTTAGGCGCTAACCCCCTTACAGATCCAACAGCCACATTATCACCTGAAGCATCAAGCATCATTTTTGATACGATTCAAGGTTACCGCGATAATCACCCGGCCATTGATCCTGATCCACTAAATCCAACCCAACCCCCTGTAAATAATGAATATCCTCTTTGGCCAAAAATTATAGTTGACCATAGTGCCGAGCCGCTGCCAGATCCAAATAAATTACCCATGCCAACCGGCCCACTTCCTTTTGATAAATTAGCTTTTGGTGGTATTAGGAAATGGCTATTTACGCGAAGATTCTTAGAAAAACCAGCGGAACAACTAAATGATGCTAAACAAGATCAAAATTTTTATAGGTCTCTGGCAAATGAAGCCTTAGTAAAAGTAGGTGTGAAAGTATTTCCTGTAGAACTAGAGCCAGTTACTATTTATGATCCAGATAATCCTGTTGTTAGTCCTAAGGGATTAAAACAACACCGTACACACAGAGAGGTCATGGGGCACAAAAACTGGGTACGTAGGTGGAGAAATACACCCGGTATTGTTGATGAATTGGCCAATTCTCGCAGAACTCGGATAGATATTGATAAATCAGTTGTGCGCTTAACAAATATTCTAAGTGACCGTGAAGATAAACGAAGCCCCCGTTACGAACAACGTCAAGCAATGCTGCATGACCTAAAAAGAGTTTTCAACTTAGAAGTCAAGGATCTTGATTCTCAACTCGCTAGCGGTGCAATATCACAAGACGAATACGATAAACAACGCGAAGCTGCCCGGAAACATTATAAAAAACGTCAAGAGGACGCATTTGTAGAGTATCCGTATATTACTGTAACTGAGGAACCGATTACAAATCATAGCGATAAAGTAAGGGGCCAGGAAAGAAGGTCAACTAAGCAGATCCTTCGTAAAGCCGAAACGGGCTTTGGTGCACGAAGACGCAAGGAACGCATAACTAAACTTGAGAAAAAAATTGAAAACAACAGAGATGATATGGTGCTAGATGATGATGGTAATATAATTGCGGTTACTCCTGGTAAAGCTCAACGAAAAATAAACCGACTAAACAATATAGTACAACGAACCGAAAAGCGAAAAGCAGCCTATAAAAAAGCCCGGTCTTTTGCATGGCAAAACACTAAGAAGGCTGTAAAATCTCCAGTAACTCTTGGTGCTAAATTAAACCAAGCGAGAAAAAACCGCAAAACTACAACAACCCCACCTACAACACCGTAATTAACCATTCATAAGCGGTTTGTAATCTGATACACTAGTGTTGTTGTGGCACAGTATAAAGTTCTTCAAGACATTGAGGCTGAAGATAAACTGCTTGGGCCTTTAAGCCTACGTCAGTTTATCTATGCCGTTATTGTTGTAGTTCTTGGGTTCGCAGGTTTTAAGCTCGGAACATATCGTTGGTATTTGGCATTCCCGTTTTTGCCACCAATGATCTTTTTTGGTCTTTTGGCGGCGCCGTTTGGGCGTGATCAGCCATCTGAGGTTTGGCTATTGGCCAAGATAAAGTTCTTCCTTAAAACCCACAGGCGAATCTGGGACCAAGCAGGTGCAAAAGAGCTGGTCACTATTACAGTGCCCAAGACTATAGAGCGGGTCAGAACCAAGGGCTTTAGTGACCAAGAAGTCCATAGCCGACTAAAAGCTTTGGCGTCAACACTTGATACCCGGGGCTGGGCTGTCAAAAATGTTGATATCGCTACCTACCAACAACCTCTCATTGGCAACACTACATCGGATCGGCTCGTAGACCTATCCGTCGTCCCACAAGATGCAAGCGTGGCGGCAATAGATCCATCAAGTGATATTCTTGATGATCAAAATAACCCACTTGCCCAAAAAGTCGGACAGATGATTGATGCTTCTTCGACGGCACACCGAGAGGAATTGTTAAATAAAGTTAGGGGAGCAGCTGCCGACCAAAAAGCTGTACAACAAGCTAATGGCAATCAGCCAATTCCCGAACCAAAGATTTCGTCAACCATAAAAGAAATCATGACCGAAATTGAAAAACAGGAAAGTCAAGCTCAATTGGCTCAAGCAAACATGCGGCGGCTTGAACCTCAGGCGCCAAAAACGACAGCAACACCAGCCCCTCAGCCTACAGCTCAACCACAAGCACAAACAGCGGTGACACCACCTACTGATCCTGGTATACTTAAGCTTGTTAAGAACAATGATTTGAACGTGGCGACACTAGGGCGCGAAGCTAACCGCAAGCAAGATAAAGATTTGCCCGATGATGAGGTTGTTATATCTCTGAGATGAGTCACGTTAATATCAAAACATTCTGTAAAACAAGAATGGTGGGACACTAAATAATATGAATCCTTCGGCTCCAAATCAACCGCAGCAACAAGTTCGCTCTGCAAAGGGTGGCATGCCTTTGCCTGGCGTAACACAATCTGCACAGCTTGCGGCTAATTCAGCGATTGTCGGAGGTGATCCACGTAAAAAACATGTAGACCCTAAAGGTTCAAACAAAAATAATCCTAACAGCACTCAAAACTCCCTACACATAGCCGAAATTCGTGATGGAATTGTGATCATGAATGATGGTTCGTTCAGAAGTGTCATCATGGCTAAGGCAATAAACTTTGACCTTATGAGTCCTCAGGAGCGCGAGGCCGTAGAAAGCAGCTACCAACGATTCTTGAACTCTCTGTACTTTCCGATTCAGGTTACCATGCGTTCCGAGCGAGTTGACATGAGGCCCTATATCGAAAAGCTCGATAAAATACGCACTGAGCAAGACAATATGCTGCTTGCCCTTCTTATGGAGGATTATATAAACTTTATAGCTCAGATGGTGGGTCAAACCAACATCATGGACAAAAAGTTCTATATTGTTATTCCGTACTTCCCAATTGCCGATGTTCAAAAAGCTATAACCCAGAGTAAAAACTTCTTCAGTGGACTTATTGGGCTGTTCCAAAACAAAGAACAACACGTAACGATTAATGAAGCTGATCTTGAGGCCGCCAAAACCGAACTTAGAAACCGTGTTCAATCAACACTAGAAGGTTTACTACAGTGTGGTATACAAGCCATCCCCCTTTCCACCCAAGAACTTATCGAACTATATTACTCTAGCTATAACCCCGAGACGGCAACCCGGCAGCCTCTCCAGAACTTCGATGATCTTAACGTACCTGTTGTTACAAGAGGCCAGGGCAATGCACCACAACCAAACTTAGATAAGGACATACAGTAATGGCATTCGGCAAGAAAAAACAGCAAGTTGATCCGGTAGCACTGGCCCAAGCCCAGCGCATTCGCGAGCAACAAGAAGTTAGTGTCGCTTTCCAAAAAGGTATTACCGCTCTGCGCGACTTCATTGCTCCAAGTTCATTGGAGTTTAATACTAGCTACTTCCAAATCGGTACGCGTTTTGCCAGAACTTTTTACGTCTTTGGTTATCCACGACAGTTATTCACTGGTTGGCTTAGTGGCATTATTAACATTGATGAAGTTATTGATTTGTCATTATTCATCTACCCAGTTGAAAGTCAGATCATTTTAGAGAACTTACGTAAAAAGGTTAGTCAGCTTGAGGCTGGTATTCAAATCGATGCCGAAAAAGGCCGTGTCCGTGATCCAGGTAAACAAGCTGCGATTGTCGATGCCGAGGAAATGCGAGACAAACTGCAGGTTGGCGAAGAGCGGTTCTTCCGTTTGGGTTTTTACTTCACACTGTATGCCGACAGCCTTGAAGAGCTAGAGTTCATAAGTCATAAAGTTGAGTCGCTGCTTGGCCAACAATTGGTGTATTCAAAACCTGCAACTTCTCAACAGGAACAAGGTCTAAACAGTACGATACCTCAAGGTTTTGATGAGCTGCAGATTCGACGAAATATGAGCACTGGCGCTCTAAGTACAACCTTCCCATTCACCAGTGCAGACCTCAGCCAGGAAAGCGGTATTCTCTACGGAATTAACATGCACAATTCTGGTTTGGTGATTTTTGATCGCTTTACGCTAGAGAATAGTAACTCGGTGGTCTTTGCAAAGTCTGGTGCCGGTAAAAGCTTCACTGTTAAGCTCGAAGCCCTGCGAAATATGATGCTTGGTACCGAGATAGTTATTCTTGATCCTGAGAATGAATATCAGCGAATGTGTGAAGCAGTTGGCGGTGCCTATATTCGTCTGTCATTAAGCTCAGCTACCCGAATTAATCCGTTTGATTTGCCAAAAGTTATTGATACCGAAGAAGCTGACAACGCTCTAAGAAGCAACCTGATAACTCTTCATGGTCTGCTTCGTTTGATGATGGGCGGAGCTCAAGCCCAAATGGCAGCATCGGGTGGTGCAGCAATTATGCCTGCACTATCGCCAGTTGAAGAAGCTGATTTAGACGCAGCCTTAATCGAAACTTATGCCAAAGCTGGTATTACAAATGACCCACTGACTCATAACTCACAACCACCAACAATAACTGACTTGTATGACACGCTTCTACACATGGGCAACACCGGCCCGCAACTTGCGCAACGCCTGCGTAAATATACTAGTGGAACATTCGCCGGTATTTTCTCTCAACAGTCAAACATTACTATTGATAACCAAATGATTGTCTTTAACGTTCGCGACCTAGAAGACGAGCTACGTCCTGTGGCTATGTATATTGTTTTGAACTACATTTGGAACCGTACCAAGAGCGACAAGAAACGTCGCATTCTGATAGTCGACGAAGCATGGCAATTTATGAAGTATGAAGATTCAGCTAATTTCTTGTTTAGCTTGGCTAAGCGTGCCCGAAAGTATAACCTTGGCGTAACAACAATCAGCCAAGACGTGGAGGACTTTATGGGTAGTCGCCTTGGGCGAGCGATTGTGGCCAACGCCTCTATGCAAATACTACTTAAACAGGCGACTTCAGCAGTTGATGTTTTGGCCGATGTTTTCAAACTTACTAGCGAGGAGCGCAAGCGCCTAAGTCAATTCCCGGTTGGTCAAGGATTATTCTTTGCCGGGCAAAACCACGTGCATATCCAAATTACTGCTAGCCCAACAGAAACAGGGCTAATTACTAGCAATCCAGAGCAAATGAAAGCCCTTGAGCAAACAGGTGAAATACAGGGCGAAAAAGGTACTATTGACCTCAACAACCAGCTTAGACCTGGGGTATAATAAAAAGGCGAGAGCAATATACAAATGGGAGAACCCGCTAAAGATTTAGATTACGAAGACAATGAGGGACAGTATAGACCTGAACTTCATTCTATTGAAGGTGGCGGCGAATCAACTCCAGATAGAGCAAATCTGCGAGCTGTACCCGATATTTATGACGACGAAGGGGAGGGTGATGAACCGCTTACCCAAGATAGTGCCGGTGGTAGATCTCATTCCGTACCCAGCCCAGGTGACCTTTCCAGGCGAGAAGCGGAAGGATATGGGCCGGGCTCATTACCTCGAAGGGACGGCTCTTTGCCGCAGCGCAAAGAGAAAAAAGCCGTTGATGATAAAACTGGCGGTTCTTTATACAGGCATGAAGGACCGGCTAACACAGCCGACTCCGTAAGCAACCTTTATGATAGTGATGATAATAAAAAGAGTGGCCGCCTAGGTACTATATTATTTGGCGGAAAAGGTGCGCTTAAAAATAAAGTTAATAAACTTTCCAATCGAAATAAGGCGATCCTTTTTGGTGTTGGTATTGGTGGATCTGGCCTGTTTATTTTACTTGCAATAATGATAACCTTTTTTGCAACCCTTAAAATACCTAACCTAGCCGAACATATTGAGGCATGGCAGTTCGCTAGAACGACCCGGGCATTCAGCCAAAGTATAAACCAAGATACTTCCGAGAAAATCGCTGTTGATAGTGCTGATGATGCTACTTTTGCTGCAATGAAAGAAAAGTATCTTTCATTCCGAAGTGCAACATGGGGCAAATTAGATGCCTGGCGCCCAACTCTAACCTATAAAAATATGCAAGCTACCGGCCAGATTGATTTTAAGTATAGTGAGCCCCAGGGCATACTTGGTCGGCAAAAATTAGAGAAAGTAGTCATAAACGGAACAGAAATCGTGCCAGAAGATACAAGTCTTGCCAGAAAGGTAGTCAATAAAGTTAATCCTCTCACGCCAAAGGAGGACAAAATACTCGCCGGCAAGGTATCGGCAACCATTGACGATGCTTTGCATGATAGACACACCTTAGTGAGAAGTAGCGTTAATAAAAAAATACTATCGGATATTGGTGTAGAGCTGCACTGGTGGGACAAGCTTGGCTCAACATATCGTAATGCCAGTGAGGCTCAAGCCGATATAATTGAGTTTAATACGTGGTGGGATAGAACATATAAGACTAATTCTGAGACTTCCTTATCTACTACTATTGAGGAGGCGACGCAACAAGCCAAGGCAGCTCAAGATAGGTGTCGAAAAAATCCTGATTGTGCCAAACAGTTCCTTGAAGCTGACCCCCTAGCCACACCCCCGGGGATTATAAGTGATGCCGAAAGAGCGAGATTAACAGGTGAATATCCAACTAATTATTTATCCGATGAAGCCAGAGCAGCTCTAATTAGTAATGTTGATGATGCAAGAATAACTGCTGCCCAAGCAACTTCAGCTGCTGTTGCCGTAGCAATACCAGCCTGCATTATTTATGATGGCTCCGTTGAACACTCCGGGGGTACAGTTGATGCAAACAGTATCTCTGCAATGAGAAATTTCTATGCCATTGCATCGGCTGGTGACCAGCAAAAGAAAGGCGATACAACCGCAGAAGCCGTAGGGGCGACAAACAGAAAACTTGCTGATTATACTTCTTCCGTTCCCGAACAAAGAGCTAGAAATCAAAACGTGCCAGTTTCAACCGATGCCGTAAGTAGTCCTCAAGCTTCAGCAGTTGGGACTTTTAGCCTAGTTAACTTATTACTCCCACAAGGCCCAGCAACTAAGATAAATTCTGTTGTAGAACCGACCTGCAAAGCTATCACTGACTGGAAGGGAGCAATTGCTGTTGCTGGAATTGAGCTTGGTATACAAGCCATTATTGCTGTCATGTCCGGTGGTGGTGCCGAACCTGGAGAAGTTGCGCTAACTACAACCATTAAGGAGGCGGCTTCTGAAGCTGTTGCTAAATTAGCCGAAACTGTAACTACAAAAGAAGGCATTAAGAATATACTGCAGGAGACAGTTGTTAACGGGGTGAAGCAAGCCGCAATCGTTGGTGGACTTACAGCCATTTCAAGGATGTTGGTACTTTCGCGGATGGGGGCCGAGTACAATGGGGCAGCACGTGCTCAAAACGAAGCCAATCTCGCTGATGCGGGTGGTAATCTAGCGGCCAGTGAAAATTGCCGAAAGATGATGTATGGTAGACCTTTAACGCAACCTGAAACAACTGCCAGCGATCAAGCCAGTGTTGCATATTTACAATCCGAGAAGGGTCGTCAAGGTACCTTCGAACGTTACTTTGCGATCAGCAATCCCGACTCTCTACTAACCAATATGGGCGTAAGCATGTCGATGCAGCTAACAAATAAATCGAACATTCCAAAACTGGTTTCTGACAGCTCAACGCGTATTGGTTCAACAATCCTGAACGGCTCTCTAGTTAATGCGATTAATCCTTTTAAGAAACAGTTAGCCTTTGCCCAGGCGGCAACCGTAACTGATACAAACTATCAAAATGTGCAATGGTGTTGGAGTGAGGATGAATTGAACCGTATAGAAAATGATCCTCAATATTTCCCTCTACAAAATGATGTCTTACTTAACCAATCAGGTGTTAGAGATACAATCGAGAGCACGTATTCACCATGCTATACAGAAAGTATGGGCGACTTACTCAAAGAAGGTAAGATCCAACGTGATGAAAAAGGCCATGTTTACCCTGGAACAGCAGCCAATGATGCTGGTTTATGTTCACCACTGAACCTAGGCATTAATAATCCAAAGTTTGGAGACATGGTGTTTCGGTGGCGGCTTGCTCACCGTAATGACAATGCTCTTAATCATCTAACAGACATTCAAGCTCCAAAAGCCGGCGACAACTCTAGCACTGGGACTTCAAGTAATAGCGGTTCACTTGGTGTGAGCCCTGATGGATTTACGTTCCCACAAAAGACAACAAAGTCAAAGATTACTACCCACAATCCAGCTTGGTGTTACACGAGTCAGGAAAACTGCCATCATGACTATAATGCTGCCGATATCTTCGCTGACACTGGTACACCAGTGGTTGCCGCACGTGGCGGAACAGTAGTATTTGGACGCAATGAACCAACTGGCGGAACTGGTAGCATTATTGTGATCAAAGGTGATGATAACAATATCTATTCGTACATACACCTTAAGTCAGGTAGCGTTAAATTTAGTGGTGGTGAAAAAGTGAAGGCCGGTGATCAGTTAGCCGAAGTTGGTACAAATGAAGATGCTCAAAATACACCTTCACATCTCCACTTTGACGTTCAACCACCCCCAGCTACCACTCGAGAAGGATGTACCAACCAAGCCTGCGCTCAGCCACCCTTCCAATTCCTTAACCCACAGCCTGCGCTCGTGGCCGCCTTTAATGCCCTCCCGGATAACTAACTATGAAAATGTTTAAGTTTGTTCAGCATCATTTCAAAAGTATTTATGCCTTCTCTATGGCAGGATTATTTATTGCAATTAACGTCGGTACTCCACTTGTAGTTCGTGCAGATATAACTTGGGATGATGTTAACTCGGTTATAACCAACGAAACTTTCTACGAAAGACAGTGTGGTGCTGGTGGCGGAAATAAAAGTTCTGGCGGCAGCGGAACAGGCAAGCTATATATGATTGGTGACTCGATTACTCAAGGTGCAAATAGCCAGCTCAATACTACTCTAAGTGGTAAGGGATTTAATCCGGTAGTAATTGATGGAGTTGCCTCACGTAGTTTGAGCGAAGGAGGCGACCAACTAAACGGCCTTGGTGTTATGGAACGATCTACCGATTCAATTAAAGATGCCGGAACAGTAGTAATAGCACTTGGCACAAACGGTGGACCGACTGATGCCGGAATTCAAAAGGCAATTGATATAGTAAAAGCAGCTAGTAGTAACGCTAAAATTTATTGGGTTAATATTGGTGCTGATAACTCAAAACGTAGCGGCTCACCAATACCAACCGATCAATGGAATAACACCATAGCTACAAATGCGAGCAAAGGTTATACGGTTATTGATTGGGGATCCGTTGTAAAACAGCACCCAGAGTATATTAACCCTGACCCGGCTGCCGGTCTTGGAGTTCACCCAATTGGTCCCGGCATTCAGGCATTTGCCGACACGGTTGCCAACGGAGTCACCGGTGGCGGCACACAAAAAACAACCTTTGAAAATCTAACGAAGGCTCTGGCATTCGTAAACCCAAAAAGTTTGGCTGGTAGGCTTCACAATTCACTAGTCAACTTTTTTAGTCCAGCGGCTTATGCCCAAACCCCAACTACTGACAGCAAATCTAATAGTGACAGCAATGCACCTTCTCCGGATACAAAAGGTGATACCTCAACCTCAACCCAACAACAGTTGAGCCTACGCGAACAGATAGCACAACTATTGTTTGTGCGAGTTGACGATCAACAACAAGCCCAAGCCATGGCCGCCGCAAATCTAGGTGGATTTTATGTCCGAGAGTCTTCACCAAATTACCCAGCCAGCTTTTTAGATAGCAGTAAAATTAACGGCATAAAGCCCCTGTTTAAAACACCTCCTTTCGTTGCAACCGATGAAGAGGGCGGCCAAATTGATCCAATAAAGGGTGCAAACATTGGTCCAGCCATGCCAAGCGCTCAAGCCATGGGAGCCAAGAGCGTTGATGAGATTAAAAAAATTGCTTCTGACGAAGCAAGCAAACTAACCAGCGCTGGTATCAATGTCAACTTTGCTCCTGTGGTCGACCTAGACAATCCAAATAGTGAAGCCATAGGCAAAATCCAGCGGTCATTTTCTGCTACACCCGATGGGGTTGTAGAAAAAGCCGGAGCATTTGCAGAAGGCTTAAAGTCAGGTGGCGTTACACCCACTTTCAAACATTTTCCAGGCATTGGTAACACACTCAAGAACTCTGACTTTGCAGCTGAAAGTACTCCACCACTAGATCAATTGAAAGCATCCGATTTGATTCCATACCAAAAACTGCTTGCAGCAAATACGAGCGGCGGTTGGGTAATGATGAGTAATTATAATGTGCCCGGGCTAACGAATGGTGCACCTGCATCAATTAGTAAGCCTGCATATGATCTACTTCGAAATGATTACAAATACAACGGCATTATTATTACAGACGATTTAAAAGCCGGTGGATTATCTGGATCCATAGTTGATAACGTAGTAAATGCAATTCGTTCAGGTGCTGACATTGCATTATTTACTGGAGCAGATCAACTTAAACCAATAATCGATAAACTTGAACAAGACGCGAATGCCGACCCAGCCTTCAAAGCCCAAATTCAAGCATCTGCCAACAAGATACTGGCCGCCAAGTCTGGTCTCGGTAAAACATCCGCAGGGGATGGATCGGAATGTTGTAAAGCGGGAGCAACGCAACTTGCGGGCTCAGATAATGCACAAAAAATCTGGAATTTCTTTGGTCAAAAAGGGCTTCAACCATTCCAGATCGCTGGAATTATGGGGAACATGCAGTCAGAATCTCACTTCACACCAGACCTAGTTGAATACGGAACTATTAACTCACGTGGAGAAACATCGGTTGCCGGGCAACCTTCCAGCCATGATGATCACCCTGCTGCCGGTGGCTTTGGTATAGTCCAGTTCACGCCAGGAACCAAAATTTTACCTAATCTTGAAAAGTACAAACAGAGTAGCGGCAGTGCCGATACGCTACCCAGTGATTTAAGCTTTCAACTTGAGCTTGTTTGGTCACAACTTGAAGGTAGTGAATTAGCTAGCCCCCTAAGCGAGAAAGCCGCTGGTGATGAACTTAAGGCCTCGACTGATATTGTTGGTGCCACCAGAGCTTTTGAGCTCAAATATGAGCGTCATAAAGGCGACGCCCAGCAAGGGCGCGTTGATAACGCGAATGCTATCTTACAGATGTATGGTTCGGGTGCGGGAGCCAGTAGCGGAAGCCCATCAGCCGCTTCATCTAGTTGTGGTGGAGCCAGTGGTGGCAGTGCTTTATCAGGAGATATTGGCAATCGTATTGCCGAAGTCGCCAAGCAAGAGTTCGCCACAAATGGCGGAAAGTGTCCTACTGGATCTGATTGTCAGAAAAAATACTCCGACGGCAACGTAGAAGCTTGGTGTGCTGACTTCGCCAGTTGGGTCATGAAAGAAGCCGGTAGTCCAATGACAGGAGGAACAAGTGGGGGCTGGAGGGTCCCGGCTTCAAATAGCTTTAGAGCATGGTTTGAACAAAATGGAGAGTTCCATGAAAAGGCCGGTTACACGCCAAAAGTCGGTGATATTCAGATTAATGAGGAGGGTAATCCGACTTATCCTGACCACGTTGCAATCGTTGTGGCTGTTAATGGTAACATGGCCACTATTATTGGCGGTAATGACGGCAGCAACCTGTCTCAATCACAGCAGCCAATTGACGCACCATGGGTAACTGGATATGGGACAAAGACTAAATAAATGGAAGCCGTGTTGCGAAGCCAAATGTATACAGCCATAATTAAACTAGAGGGAGAATAATCATGGAAAACAGACGACCAATTGCATACTTCGTACTATTTCTCCTCTTTCTAGTTGGTTTATTTGCTTTTTCTTGGTTTAGCAACCAGTCGCGCATTGTTCTTAATAATAAAAGCGGCACAGGGGAGTATATTTACCAACTTTCAAAACAGGGCAGTAAAAATGTCGACTCTTTCAAATCAAGTGAATCACAGGTCGAAAGACGTTTGCCAAGCGGTTCATACCAAATGGTCGTTTACCACAATAATACAAGTTTTGTGGCCGTCGTTTCGTTAAAAGGATTTTTCCGTAAAACAGTCGTTGATATTACTACTTCTCCTGAGCATAGTAGAGTATTTATTGGAAAGAGTCCGGCTTTTTGCATGGATAGCATTAATAACCAGTTATTCTCATTTGATTGTGGCGATAAATATACATCTCTAAAATACCATGTGCCATCCACGGCCGCCCAGGTTACATATACATCTACACCGACCTATGAAGGTCTATTTACCAATGTTGAAGGCACTTTCCATACCTCTCAAGGTAATTTTGTACTAATGAAAAACAACACAATTGTAAGTGGCATTGCGGGCCATTCAGTATATAAGATAAATTCAGCAGCAGACTCACTAACACTTGCAAAGTCCCAGGGCACCGGTTTAAGTGATTTAGACAATAACGCCCTCTATAAAGTAAGAGCCTACAAAGATGGGTTTGTAGTTTATGCACCTGATTTTAGCCATATATATTACTACACTGATAGAGCCTCACGACCAACCGACTTAGCAATCGGAGGGGCCAAAACAAAGGGGCTTGTTGCTAACCAAGGAAATTTTGACGTTTCAAATGATACTGTACTCACGACCTACTCGAGCGGTGATTTGAGCGGTAGCAATCTTAAGTCTCAACAATCAGGCGCTAAAACAGAAGTTGTGTATGGAAAGCCTGGGTCGGTTAAATATTTTTCAATTAATGGTTATTTGTCTGGCGCCCAACTCTGTGGATCACAAAAAATGTGTCTTCTCGACACCAAGAATGTTTTGAGCGTTTACGATATTAGTGGCAAGTCACCGAAGAAACTCTATCAAATATATAACATTGATTACATCGACGACACGCCAGCTGGGTTCTTGGCTCTTAACAAGGGCCAGCAAGCCTTATTCAATGTAGATATAGACAAAGCCGTTGGCTACATAGAATACAGTCTAGGGGACTACCAATTTAATCGGCTACAAGAAACAAACGGTGGTTTTATCCTAAGTCTAACCGATAATAAAAAGCAGGAGATGGCGTTATTTATTGATGGCCAAAAAGTCGATACTGATAGCATAGATAAAAAAATACTTTCTGTGCAGAATGATCCTTCACTTACTGCAACAACTTACGGTAACGTAATATTCTTTAACCCATATATTGGAGCCGTTAGATACAATCCAGCAACAAGATCATTCGATACTGATCCTGGAGCAAAAGCAGCAGCTGTTGTAGCTATAAACAAAGCCGTTGACAATGCTGGCATAGACAGAAAAACATACACCATAGCCAGTACTGTTCGTTAATTATAGTGCAATGGCATTAATGTGCTTGAAGTTTTTTAGCACAATATCAGCGTCGGTCGTGGTAATAAAAGTCTGATAACTGTCCAGAAACTCCGTTAGTGCCTTTCGACGCATACCATCAAGTTCACCAAAGACATCGTCCAGCAATAGTAAAGGCTTGTCTTCCCTAAAATCACCTATTAGCACCACCTCCTGCATCTTTAGACCAAGTAGAATTGTCCGAACTTCACCCCTTGAGGCAGTTGTTTGGATTGGCTGTTTATTAAGCAGAATGCTCATGTCATCTCGGTGAGGACCATAAAGCGTAAAGCCCTGTAACTGCTCTTTATCCAAGTTTTGTTCCAGCTTTTTTAATAGCTCCGAACCATAATTATCTATATTGTGCTTACTAACATAGCCCAACTCTAGCTTATCCTTGGAATGAGCAATATTTTGATATGCGTTTGATAGGGTCTTATTGAAAGTACTTATTAGTTCCGCACGTTTTTGGGCTATTTTTGTTCCTAGTTCCGATAAGCGAACATTCCAAACGAATATTTGCTTGGTAATATCACTGGGATTTTGTTTAAGTAACTTGTTACGTTGTGAAAGTGCCCGGTTATAGGCCTTTTTGTCCTGGGAAAATGTTATGTCAGTTTGTTCTAATATTTCGTCCAGAAACAACCGGCGCTGGTCAGGCGAGGTTGTAAGCAACAATAATTGATTGGGTTCAAATAAAACAACCGGTAAGCTATGTCTTAGAAGTAAACGGTGCAATGGCTTATCGTCAATTTCGAAACTCTTTATTGCCCGGTCATTTTGTCGCTTTATTTTTACGACTCGCTGCTGGCTGGACTGAAGTGTAGCCTCCAGCCTGGCCCAGTCGGCGTTGTGCGACAGTAAGTCAATGTCTTTTGATCTATATGATGTGCCTCGACAGGCAACAAGGATTGCTTCTAGAAGGTTTGTTTTACCACTACCATTAGGTCCTATTATAATGTTAACTCCGTCCTCAAACTCAAACGCTGCATCTTTATATGAGCGAAAGTTTTGGATTCGTATGCTCGTTATCATTACCTTAATTGTACCTGGTTGTTTAGCTTTTTAGGGGCATCACAATATGTAGGTAATCTTTGGCTTTAGGATCCTTTAAGACGATTGGTTCTAGCTTACCATTAAATCCTATAGTCACCTGGTCGCCTTCAAGCGCTTGCAAGCCCTCAAGTAAGTATCGTGAGTTAAGAGTTATTTCACCACTACCACTCACTTCTCCTTTTTGACTAGCTGAGTTTTCACCAAGTTGTGAAGCAACCGACTTAACACTCATGGTTTGCTTCTTCTCGTCTAACTCAATCGTAATACTCCCAGCACTCTCACGAGCAAACAAACTAGAAATCTTGGCAATATTTATGAACTCTGATCGAGGGATGGTTGCACTCATCGCAAAATCGTTAGGTATTAAACGTCGGTAATCCGGGTAAGATCCTTCGAGTAGTCTTGCCACAAGCTCTACGTCGCCAACCTTAAATAAGACCTGTTGGTCATCGTGAGTAACCACTACATCCTCATTAAAATCACCGATTATTCTCAACACATCTTGCATGGCACTTACTGGAACAAGCAATGATAATTCTTCTTTTTGTTCGCCAATATTTTTCTCAGCCAGTCTGTAGCTATCCGTCGCAACTACAAACAAATTACGTCCATGGGTGTGAATATAAACTCCTGTTAGGATCGGTCGGGCTTCGTCAGTCGAGGCAGCAATAACAACCTGGCTTAGCGCCTTTTTTAGGGTTTGGCCAGGCACTGTCCAGGTTAGGCCTTTAGTGATCGCTGGCATAACAGGAAATTCGTCGGCTAGCGAGCCGTTAATTGTTGATTCGTAAGATCCAGAGACTATCTGAAGTTTGTGATCTTTCTGCTCTAGATGAATATTCCCACTAGGAAGATTTGAAACAAAGTCTTGAGTTAGTCTTGCTGGTACAGTTATCGACCCTTTGGTAGTAATCTTTGAACCAATGTACTGGGTGATCGCAATATCTAGGTTTGTCGCCGATATACTTAATCTGTTATCTATCGTTTGTAAAAGTACGTTGTTTAAGATTGGTAAGGTTGATCTACCTGAAGCGATTCGGGCAACAGTTTGTAGGGCTTTGGATAGGTTTTCTTGGGTTACTTGAAGATCCATTACTATATTCCTTCTATTAGTTTATTAATTCGTAGTTCTTTTAATAAGTCCTGTGGGAAATGAGTATAAGTTGAATTTAACAGATTAAAATTACCAAACTTGGCTGTGAATGTGCTGCGGATAACTTTAGTAAAAGGTGCGTACAAAGAAGGAGTAACTCCACACATAAAATGTTGTGGTTTTTGTCCTGAGTACAAACTAAAGGTTTTTGCACATGTAACAAACAGGCTAGACACATACTTATGCATAGAGTCGCTCCTTTATTTCAGAGATAGCACTCTTAAGCTGTGTATTAATAGCGGACTCTTTTTCGATCTTTTCAACAGAGTGAATAGCGGTAGTATGATCTTTACGACCCAGCTCTCGGGCAATTTTTGGGAAACTTAAATGTAGCTCGCTACGGAGCATATACATGGCAACTTGACGAGGAACAACGATGTCCTTATCCCGCTTAGGACCTAAAATATCATCTAGTGAGACCTGGAAATGCTTAGCCGTTCGTTCAATAATTTGCTTGGAAGTTATATGTTTTGGTCGACTCTTGCTTGAACCCAGTACGCTCTTGGCTAAAGCTAAGTCAGCTTGTAGTCCGCGCATTTCACAAAACGCTAATATTTGGTTTAGTGCTCCCTCGAGTTCACGAATGTTGGTGCGCACCTGCGTCGCAAGGTAATCAACAACATCTGGTGAAAGCTCAATGTCTCGCGCACCAGCTTTAGTTTGAACAATTGCGCAACGGGTTTCAAAATCCGGGTTCTGCATGTCAATGCTCATACCCCAGGCAAACCTAGATCTTAAACGTTCTTCAAGAGTTGGTATTTCACGCGGTGGCTTATCGCTGCTTATAATGATCTGCTTGTTGGCTTGGTGCAAAGCATTAAAAGTGTGGAAGAATTCTTCCTGGGTCTTCTCTTTGCCGGCAATAAACTGAATATCATCAATGATTAGAACATCAGCCGAGCGATAATATCCTGCAAAATCAGTATTCTTTTTGTAGCGAATAGCATCAAGAAATTCCTGAACAAACTGTTCGGTAGATACGTATACAACATGTGCATCAGGATTGTTGGCCAATACAGCATTACCAACAGCTTGAACTAAATGAGTTTTGCCAATGCCAACACCACCGTAAACAAAAAGCGGGTTATATTTGGTTCCTGGGTTTTGGGCGATTGCTTGGCAGGCTGCATAAGCCAGCTCATTACCTGAACCAACGATAAAGTTTTCAAAAACATACTTTTCGTTAAGTCCCTGTCTGTAGCTATGAGAAAGTGAACTGGTGGTCCGAGGACTTTTAACTGGCTTATTAAGTACAACGGCTTCTTCATCCACAGGCTTTTTATTAATAGTGATACCGGAGTGAATCTTGTACTCAATAGCCTCAGGTTCAACACCATTTTTGGCCAAAACTTCTTGGATTAGCTGGTTAAATTTACGTTCCAATTGTTGCTTTATAAAGACGTTTGGTACACCGATTGTCAGAATGTTGTCTTTGAAACGAAGCATACGGGTATTCTTAAACCATGTCACAAAACTGGCTCGCGACACAGTAAGCTCGATTTCCCCTAAGACTGCTTGCCACACATTATCGTGCATAAATCCCCGCTTCATGCTCCACCCTTGATTAAACTCTCCACGTTGTACCTTAGAGCATACTGACTTTTCCACAAGTCCGCAAGACACATTATTGGTGGTGATAACAATAAAGCGCGAACAGATCATAATTTATACACAGTTGCAAACCTCATCTGATAAATTGTGGAAAATACTTGGTCTTATGGGGAAAACTTGGTAGGATTAGTGGGGTAAATATTGTTAATTTCACCCCACTACAAAATTCAACATTGCGTTTCATATTTTTATACGCATTCGGGGTTAAGCAAGAAACAAGAATTCTTGTTAAAATAGAAGGAAGTAAAAAGGTACCATTATGCCCAAACGAACATATCAGCCAAAAAAACGTCATCGCGCCCGCGAGCACGGGTTTTTCAAGCGCATGTCTACAAAAGCAGGCCAAAAAGTATTGAAGCGACGCCGACTCAAGGGTCGCGCACGCGTAGCCCTCTAATATACAAGAGAGGTTTTAGTTAATGATTGCTAAACGAATTCGATTTCATGGTTACGGCAGTCTTAACTATGTTTATAGGAGTGGTCAGACCGTTCGTGGCACTCAGTGCATGTTACGATATGCCAAAAATGAACGCCGAAAGAGCCCTCGAGTCGCTGTAGTAGTCAGTAAAAAGGTTAGTAAATCGGCGGTCGTCAGGAATCGTATACGACGTCGTATATATGAAATTGTTAGGCAATATGAGCCAGCAATTTCCGAACCATACGACATGGTTTTTTCAGTATTTAGCGACCAAGTCCAGGATATTCCAAATAAAGAGCTACAAAAAATAATCGCCGACCAGTTAAAAAAAGCCAAGCTAATATAAAAAGATGCTGTTAAAAACACGCTAAATAATCTCGTGTCAATCTGTTAATCGTGCTATTATTACAAGAAGAAAAGGAGTTTTAATGTTTACGACGCTTATCGTCCAGCCTATATTTAACTTGCTCGTTCTAATATATGCGATCATTCCAGGGCATAATTTTGGTTTGGCTATTATATTATTTACGATTGTTGTTCGTCTGCTTATGTGGCCTCTAGTTAAAAAGCAGTTACATCACGCCAAAGCAATGAGAGAGCTTCAGCCAGAGCTAAAACGCATTAAAAAAGAGGCAAAAGGCGACCGACAGAAAGAATCTGTTATGGTCATGGAGCTGTATAAAGAAAAGGAAATTAATCCTTTTGCTTCAATCGGATTATTGATTGTTCAAATCCCAATATTGATTGCCCTTTATAGCGGAATCAGGAAGATTGTCCAAGATCCAAACAGTATAATCACCTTTTCGTATCCAATACTTCATAACCTAAGTTGGATGAAGCAGCTGTCGTCTAACATTCACCTTTTTGATAGCACACTTTTCGGAGTAGTTGACTTGACGAAAGCCGCTTTAAATAAAGGCGAACCAATTTATTGGCCAGCTATGGCTCTTGTTGCGGGTAGCGCGGTAGCTCAATACTTCCAAAGCAAACAACTGCTTCCAAACAATAAGGACTCCAAGAGTCTGCGTGAAATCTTAAGTTCAGCAGGCCAAGGTAAAAAGACGGATCAAACAGAAGTTAACGCCGCTGTTGGCCGTAGCACGCTGGTATTGGTTCCGGGAATGATCTTTATATTAACCGTCAATTTGCCGTCGGCACTGTCACTCTACTGGCTCACAAGCGGACTTATGGCCATATGGCAGCAAAGTAGAATCCTAAAGCAAGATGAAGAAGAACTAGAGACGCCAACAACTGCCAAGGACAAAAACACCAAAGAAACAATCGAAGCAGAAGTTATCCCTCCTAAAAAATCAAAAAGCCAAAAAAATAAGAAGAAACGGAGGAAATAATGGAAGAGTCAATTCAATATGCCAAAAAATATTTAGAAGATATTTTGTCGTTCTTTGGACTTAATACTGATATCTACGCAACCCGTGGTGACGAAGACGTTATTGAGTTACATGTTCCTTCAACTCATTTAAACGGGTTTTTGATTGGGCAACGAGGCGATACTCTACGATCAATTCAATTTATGGTTAGCAGTGCCCTCCGCAATAATGATTACGAATACTCTCGAGTGCACATAGACGTGGCTGACTATAAAAAACAGCGTGCCGAACGACTCAGCGAACGAGCGGAATCGTGGGTCAAAAAAGTTAAAGAAACTGGCGAGCCAATGGAGCTTAAGCCGATGTCGGCTGCCGATAGACGAACGGTTCACAAACTTGCTAATGACGAGGGGCTAGAAACTGAATCAGTAGGCGAGGGCAGAGACCGTCACATTATTCTAAAGCCTTCAGAAAACAAAACTCCAGACGAAGGCTAGGCTTTTTTAATAGCCTCAAACATTTCCTTGGTCATTTTATCCCAGGAGTATTTCTTAAGTTGAGCTTCACCCTTTTTTATTATAGCTTTCTGTGTCGAGCTGCTACCAATAACTTTAGAAACCTTTTCAGCCATGTCTTCTACGTTTTTCGGATCAAAATAAACAGCTGCATTACCGTATATTTCAGGTAAGCAAGTTGCGTTGCTACTGACTAATGGACAGTCATAGGCCATTGCCTCCAGGCCAGGAAGTCCAAAACCTTCACTTAGGGATGGCAGCACATAGGCTTCGGCGTTTTCGTACAACCACTTTAATTGCTCGTTACTTACAAAACCTGTCACGATAATTGATTCACCAGCCGTGCTGTGGGCAATCACATGATCTTCAAGCTGATCAAAGTAGTATTCCTTTTTACCTCCGAGTATTAATGAAAGCTTGGGATTCTTTTTGTGAAGTATTTCAAAGGCGGCTATTAGTTTTGGAATATTCTTATGAGGAAAAGGGCTGCCAACATGAAAGATAAAAGGTTTTTTGACAGATGGAACAGGCTCAGATTTACCCTTTAATGGGAGCTCGCTGGATTCATAAATGACTTTGATCTTATGTTTTGCAAATTTATGTAGTTGCGCCAAATCTTTGGCTACATACTCGGACGGGACAATGATTGCTTTGGCTTTGCGGTGTGCATTCCAAAATAGTAGGCGATAACCGACCATGCGAAGCTTGTGTAGCCACTCGGGCAGTCTACCGGCCCGTACATAACGTAGCATTGTAAGATCATGGGTAAGGGTAATTTGCTTTTTAAAATACAGCAATGGCTGCTGAGGGGTTAGTGTAAAGTAAACCAGATTTGCGCGAAGTCGATACAACATCCACGAAAAAGTAATTTGCTGCAGCGGATTAAAAGAAAAAATCGGATATTTACACGGCTTAACACTGAAGTTGTCATTTTCAGGCTTCCAATCGTCGTCGGGTTGAAGCAAAATGATATATTGATTGTCATGATCTAGTTTCTGCAGACCCTCAAGCAGGTGAGCAATTGGTCGACCGGTGCTAGCTCGACGAATACGGGCATCAATGACAATACGCATGAATACAGTTTACAATAAGAAGGCAAAGTTATGACCGTGAAAAACACAATCAATAGAGAATCGGTTACAAAATTCAGCGAGTATATATTTATTGGCCTGCTAGTTTATATGCCATTACATATATTCCTTTCAACATGGATTGGGACGACACTTGGGTTGTTATCAATTATGAAAGGTCTAAAAGATGCGGTCATGATTGTCGGCTTTTTACCAGCCTTTGCATTGTCGATTAATAAACCATGGTTTAAGGGGCTTTTTAAAAAGCCATTAATATGGGTGATTATTGTCTACGGGTTGCTTACATTATTGCTTGCCCTGGTTAAGCCAACAGACCAAGGGGCTGAAGCACTTGGAGTTGTATACAATCTTAGGTTTTTAGTATTTTTCGTTTATGCCTTGTTGCTAGCGAACTTGGTTGGCTGGAAGGAGCTAAGGAAAAGATCGTTAATTGCTGTGTTTTCTAGTGCCTTCTTAGTTTTGATCTTTGGCTTTTTGCAATACACAGTACTACCCCATAATTTACTCAGCCACGTTGGTTACCAACGTTCCAACGGAGTACTGCCAGCGTTTTATATTGATGACAAACCAAACTTGTTGCGCATCGCCTCGACACTTCGTGACCCAAATTCACTAGGATCTTACTTAATAATTATTGGTTCGTTAGCTTTAGCACTCTTACTGCGGCGTAAACAGCGACGAAATTTGGCTATTGGCTTTTTGGCGTTAAGTGTCATGTGCATTTGGTTCACGTTTTCTAGAAGTGCACTACTTGGATTTGGAATAAGCGCGGCGATTATTGTGATAATGGGTCTCAAAGGTGGCTTGGTACCAACAAAGTGGTTTAAAAGAATTGTGGTTGGCATGGTTGTTTTATTGGTGCTCCTAGGCAGTGGCTTATTTGTATTTAGAAATACCTATACGGTTCAAAATGTAATCTTTCATGCAGACCAAAGTACCAAATTGCAGGATCCAAACCAGCTACGGCTGATGTTTTGGCGTCAAACGGTGGATACAATTGCTCATCAACCCTTGGGTGAAGGACCCGGTACTGCCGGCTTAGCTTCTATCAGCAATAAAGTCCAAGGGACTCAACTTAACGAAAATTATTACTTGCAAATAGGCGAGGAAGTTGGCGTATTAGGGCTTATATTATTCCTGACTATTTTAGTGTTAACGGGCAAGGACTTACTTGAGTACATTGATACAGACTGGATAGCTCTTGGTTTGTTTGCGGCCTTTATCGGACTAGCTTTCACCAATTTCTTGGTTCATATTTGGTCAAACGAAGCTGTAGCCTATACCTGGTGGGGTCTGGCGGGCGTTATTGTGTCTACGAAATTAGTAATGAAGCCAGCCAAACTAGTCCGTACGACGAATAAGAAAAAGTCGTCGTAAGTTCTTGCGAACTTTTTTAAGCTTGGTTGCATTAGGGGGCAGATCCCAGGTTAAAACTGAGCCGATATACTCGGGTGTAACTTTGATGTTTTTTTGAATTTTGTGTCTTTGGAACAATTTCTTCGGTAGTAATACCAGCATAACAATCATTCCTTTGGTGGCTGGCCAACCCTTGCCTTTGGCAATAGAACTAAACCAAATACTAAAGTAGGCAAGTTTAAAACGGATAAATATTTTCCATCTGAGCCCCTTGGGAACATTCTTCCAAAATAGCCATGGCAAATTCTTCATAGTTTGATAAGTTGTGAAACCTTTAATCTTGCCGCTGGTTGCTCCGATGAGGTGATGTGCGATTGCTCTAGGTTCATACATTATTCTCCAGCCAGCTAATTGAGCCCGAAAACTAATATCAATGTCCTCATAATAGGCAAAGAAATCTTCATCAAATAGACCGATCTCTTTTAACATACCTGCGCGGTACATGCTAGCACCGCCTGAAGCGCCAAAAACATACTCTCGATCAGCATAGTTATTCTCGTTTTTTTCACCTCTCCCTCTTGGGTAAGGGAGTCCCCAGGTTGTATACAAATCACCAGTGCTATCAATAGTTTTTCCGGTTTTGTCCAAAAACTTGCCAGTTACGATGCCGATGTTTTCATTTTCATCTAGAACTTCTGATAAGTGCTTTGCCCAATCTTTATCTGCCTGAGCATCATCATTAAATAAGGCGATATATGTCGCCCCCGATTGAAGAGCTTTTTGGATACCAACGTTAACACCGCCAGCAAAACCACGGTTTTTCGGAAGACGAATTAATTCAACATCTGGGTAGTCATGTTCTATCATTTCTGGAGAGCCGTCCACTGATCCGTTATCCACAACTATGACATGAGGATTTACAGTTTGCGCCAATAAAGAGTCTAGGCAAGGCCGTATAAAATCATGGCCATTCCAGTTAGGTACAATTATTGCAATATGGTATTTCATAGAATCTCCTTAGTATTCTATAATAGGTAGAAGTTATTTACTCATGAAACATATATTTTCCAAGAGAAATCGTGCCCTGCTGGCTGAATTGGTACGTACTGACTTCAAGCTCAGATACCAAAATTCAGCCCTTGGTTATGCGTGGTCATTACTTCGACCACTGATGTTGTTTTTGATTCTTTACGTTGTATTTGTAAAGTTCTTGAAACTTGGTGGGAGCATACCGCATTACCCTATATATTTATTGCTTGGTATTGTTCTGTGGAGCTTTTTCTTCGAAATGACCATGCAAAGTCTTGGTTCAATTGTAGCCAGAGGTGATCTAATTCGAAAGATAAACATCCCTCGTTGGATAATCATTATCTCAAGTAGTATATCGGCTCTTATTAATCTAGGATTGAATCTATTAGTGGTTGCTGTGTTTATGTACTTCAATCATGTCGACATACTAAGAACATCATTATTCTTGCCGTTTATCATTCTTGAAATTTATATCTTTGCGTTGGGATTGTCGCTATTTCTATCCGCAGCATTTGTTAAATATCGCGATGTTACATATATTTGGGAAGTTATACTTCAGGGTTTGTTTTATCTCATACCTATCCTTTACCCTATCTCACTTATTAGAAACGTCACTATCCAGAAAATCATCTTTTTGAATCCAATGGCTCAAGCAATTCAAGATGCCCGGTACGCCTTGGTTAGTCACCAAACGATAACTGTCTGGCAAGTAGATCATTCAGCCTGGTATGCTTTTGTGCCGTTTATAGTTGTGTTTATTTCTATTTTGATTGGCGTGCTTTATTTCAAGAAAGAATCTAAAAACTTTGCGGAGAATATCTAAATTGGAAGACAATCAAGAAATCGCTATTAAAGTTGATGGGGTAAGCAAGGGATTCAAATTGCCCCATGAAAAGGTAACTTCAATAAAAGGCGCGGTTCTTAACTTTTACAAAAAACGTGGTTATGAAAAACAACAAGTTCTTAAGGATATATCCTTTGAGGTTAAAAAAGGTGAATTTTTTGGAATCGTCGGACGTAATGGAAGCGGTAAAAGTACCTTACTTAAGTTATTGGCAGGAATATACTCTGTTGATAGAGGTAATATAAATGTGAACGGTAAGTTAACGCCATTTATTGAATTGGGCGTAGGATTTAATATGGATTTGACTGGACGAGAAAACGTCTACTTAAATGGTTCTTTACTTGGGTTTACTAGAAAAGAAATGTCCCAAATGTATCATGACATTGTTGAGTTTGCTGAACTCGAAAAATTTATGGATCAAAAGCTAAAAAACTACTCTTCGGGCATGCAGGTTCGCTTAGCTTTTTCGATTGCCATCAGAGCACAATCAGATATACTGTTGATCGATGAAGTCTTGGCGGTAGGTGATGCAGCATTTCAACAAAAATGTTTTGAGGTCTTCGCAGAGCTAAAGAAAATGGGTACGACCATAGTTTTGGTTACTCATGACATGGGGTCTGTTCTTCGTTTTTGTGACAGGGCTATATTAATCGATTCTGGAAAAATTATCGATGTGGGAAAGCCAACCCTTGTAGCCGATCATTACCTAGAGCTTAACTATGATGCTGGCGAAAAGCATCGAAAAAAAGATAGTGAAGAAAAAAACAAAGAGGATAAGAATAAGCCAAGATTTGGCACTGTTGTTCTAAAGGGTGAAGATGGAAAAGAAAAAACTGCGTTTGATCCTGGAGACGTAATCAGAATAAATACAACCTTTACAAATTCTCAAGAATTACCTTTAAGATTTGGCTTCCAAATTTTTAATGAACAAGGAGTCTATTGTTTTGGTACAAACACTTTAATCGATAAGCAGAGTGTGACTTCAAAGAAAAAAGGAAAATTGACTATTACCTTTGACGCGAAACTAACCCCAGGTAATTATTCTATAACACTAGCCACTATGAATGATTCGGCCACAACAGTCTATAACTACATGTCTAGAATTGCCGAATTTAGGATCACTAAAAGTACGCAACTTGATGGGGTAGCTTTGCTTGACCACAGATGGCTAATTAACTAGCTGCCAATAGTCTCTATATAACTGTGTTTTTCGTAAGCTTGAATTATTTTCTGAGAATTTACACCCATTTTTTGAAGTTGTTCATCGCTGGTTTTCTTATTTAGGATCTTTTCAATAACACCAGCAAATTGTTTTATGTCGTGATGGTTTATGTAGTAACCATTAACACCGTCTTTTAGTTGCTCATCCATTCCGGCGCTATCATTTCTAAGCACTAGGTGGCCCATAAGCATACCTTCTGCAACGTATAATCCAAAGGTTTCGTTCAAAGAGCAACAAATCACTGCATTACATTTACTGGTAATTTCCATGGCCTTTTGTTTGCTGACCTGAGGATGCATTTTAAGGTGCTTCCCAAGCAAAGAGTCGCCGATCCATTTAATTTGCTGGGATATATAATCGTCTTTTATGGCTACTAAGTCGAGAGTAAAGTTACGGTAATTCCTTGGATCTTTTTGCTGGAAGTTAGCAATAAAGTAATAGAAAGCTGAGAGTGCCAATAGCTGTCCTTTGCGTCCGTCTGATGCGGTTCCAGAAAGTAAGAAGTTTATTTCCTTGTAGTCACTTGCAGGGCGGGCTCCCAAGTATTTCTTATCAACTTCAACATGTAATGGCACGGATTTTATATTTGTCACATTAAGTAGCTTTGAATACTCCTGTCTTGTACGTTCTGATGGCGTCAACAAGGTAAGTTTCTTTTTCTTAGCCATGTTATGAATCTTGTCTACGGTAACCTTCTCAATAAATGATGGGCAGGTGGCTGGTATTTGGGCTTGGTCTTCGTGTATAAACCAGTAGGCGTGATTTAAACGACCTGTCTTTAACCACAGCAAAATAAATTCCCGGTAGTTGTCATAAATGGCAATCGTATTCATCATCACAAAATCATTTTTCTTGAGACCTAATTGAAGTCGTATCATTCTAAAACTTAGGGCATGTGCAGCTTTCTCGAACTTAACTCCAAGTTTTTTCAGTTTTTCTTGGTGTTCAGGTAAAACCATAGGTGCAATAAGCCGAACGCGTTTGCCGCCATATTTTTTAGCAAATTCTTCGATGATTTGCATTAGTACCAGTGGTCCGCCAGTGTTATCCATTGGGTGAGCAATAAATACAAACTGTCGATCTTGGCTTGAACGCAGTCGTTTCTTGGCTTGAGTTTTCGCCATGTTAGCACTCATCTTTACTGACGTAATTAGGCCTTTTCGTCGGGCGTATGAAATAGTTCTTGGAACGAGACGGATAGCCTTACTTAGCTTGCCTGATTTATTTACTGGCTCACTAAGCTCAAAAGTATTGGCTGGTTGAAGATCATTTTTCTTTACGTAAGTACTTTCTTCGTGCCATGGTGTAGTGTGAGCTTGAATATGAGTAACCATTGGTGCAACTATCGTGTGCCAATAGAATTCAGGCTTAATATTCTTTACGTTTTGTTTAATATTTTGCAACTCAGTTCGGTTTTCGTAGAGTTCTAGCAAGGCTTCATCGATTGCTTCTGAAGATAAATGCTTAAGACGAAGCGCGGCATCGTTTTTTAGAAGTATTTCACTCAGAGGGTCACCACCATTAGTTAAAATAGCTAACTCGCCCCAGACGTAGTCCATTACTCGGGTACGCCAAGAAAATCCGTTTTCTTCACCAGGCTGGTTGAGGCTTATTACCATATCGGCATGCACATACCAATTAACTCGATCATTAAAATCAACCCAATCCTCGAAGAATATTGTTTTTCCTTCCAGCCCTTCGTCTTTGGCGAACTTAACTGTTTTTTCATATTGTCGGAAAAAGTCTGGGTTAGGGTTAAATGGATTTTTGCCACCAACAAACACAAATTTAATGTCTTTGTGAGATGACATATTCTTCATAGCATCAAGTAATTCTTCAACACGAAACCAGGGATAAAGTCCGCCAAAATACAAAACCACAAAATCTGATTTCTTAATTCCAAACTTTTCGTATGGATTTTCTTTGGTATCAATCGGATCATCATGAATACCAAAAGGCACAATCAAAATTCGGTCTTCACGATAAGAGCGTGGGTTAATAATGCCAAGTGAGGACAACACTCCTGTATAGAATGTTTTTTGTGATTCACTCGCACACAAGAAATAATCACCCCGTTTTAATACGTGATTAAAGCGAACGATATCTGCGGCATAGTTTTTATACTCTGTAAGAATATCTTTTGACTCACGGGCAGAAACTTCAATATATATAGGAACGTAGGCATCGAGGATTAATTGCACATCATCGTTTATACGATCGGCAACGAATACCGAAGCATCACCCATGCAGTAGCTTATAACTACCGCGTCAAAACTATTTATAACATCTGCAAAAGTATCATCAAGACCCCAGTTTATGAGTTTTATGTCCTCAAATTCTTCAAGGTCTTGTTTGAATGAATTGTTGACTGCGACTGTAACGTCTATGCCGTTGCGCTGTAAACCCTTAGCCAAGCCCCAGGCGCGCATACCGCCACCTTCGACTGTTTGATATTGACTTGTAGGGACAGGACCATAAGTTACAACGAGACAAGACTTCGTCTGTGTTTTTTGCATATAGGTAATCATAGCACTCAATTGTTAGCTACACTAGGGGTCAAACTAATATTTACACAGGTCAAATGTGATGTCGATTGCCTTATTTTTTTCAAGGCCGCCACTAATAGCAACTCCGGTAATGTCGACAGGAGTATTAAGCACAATATCACTATAGCTGTAATACATCGGTTTAACTGCCACACCGTGCTCTACTGTGCTTGGCATAGTGCGCCGCTGGCCTGCGCCGCCCGGTGTAATTATTGAAAGAGTGTAGACAGGTGATTTCAAGATTGTGGTAAAGAGTTTTTCGGGCAACCCACTGGCGTTTCCTATCCTCAGGCGAATGTATTCATTGCCTTCAAGTGGAGTGTTAGGTATTATTATCGGCTGGCCTTTATGCAGGGTAGATTTTGATATCAGGCTACACCCCATTGCCTTATGTGATATCGGCTCAAGCAGATATAATTTCCTATCTGTATCAGCGTAAACGACCTTATAGTTGTGTTTAATATTCTGGAAGAAATCATTTAACTCATGAGAGGGGATTCTTTCATTAATTGATGGCTCTAGTTCATCAACAAGAACCAAGTCATCAGGGTGATTATCTAGCATAGAGTTATAAATAGGGTCAAAAGTTTTTGGTGGAAATGCCGCGTAGTTTTGAAGAAATGGAGAATACAACACAGGCCTATTACCCAAAGTATCACCTAGGGTTGTAAAGTTTCCGTAAAAAATCACTTCTTTTGAGCGAGCATAATGGGCGTCAAGGTAGTCTCGAACACCCTGAGTGTTTTCTGACAATTTTCCTAGGTTAGTGCCCGCAATTTTCTTCTGGTGAGCAAAAGCAGGGTAGTAATACGGGTTATTTGTAACAAACAAGGTTATGCGACGAAACTGATCATTCAAATGGACCTGTGGAGTGCGCTTATATGGTATTGGGTATGAATTTACCGTATAAAATTGTAAACCAACCATAAATAGACTTAAACCACAAAACAGAATAAAAACATTCCTAGAAGAAATATTAATGCGTAGACTCTTTATGACAAAAAGTGAGCTTACGATAAGAAGTAACAACAAGAACGGGAAAAAGGCTGTGATATGTGAGTCGTTTCTGACGATTGCCTGTTTGAGTGCAAAATAGCTTACCCCAAAAAACATAAATGAGAATAGGAAAATCTCCTGATTAATTTTATGTCGATACTTTTTTTGCACCAGTAAATATATACATGCACTAAATAGGCTGCCGAAAAATACCACAATGAAACTAACTACTTCGAATTTGTTTATTGCGAATGGGAGGCTCATAAATTCTGAATACGCCGAAGAATTAAGTAGACCATAGTAAAGGTATCTAATTATGTGTACCGGGCTTGAAAGTGTTAATAAACTGAATATTGAAACATAAACTAGCAAGGAAGTTAAATAGCGAATGAGAGCAGGTTTTATGTTTTTTACCTTAACAGGCAGTTTTATATAAGCAAAAGGCAGCAGTAGTAATAAGGAAATTGAAAAGCTAACTTTATAAAAACTAAACAAAGAAAGGAATGCTACTAATAATAATTGCTTCCAGGCTTTTTGCTCTAGGTTTATGCAAACCAAAGACATGAAAAGTAGTAAAAAATAAAGTGAATCAATTGGTGACGAAAACAGTAGTAGGCATAAACAAAAAACCAAAGTAAATTTTGAGAAATTATTCGATAAGTATTTTTTGCCGATTTTATTAAAATTCAGGAATACAGAAGAAGTACCAGCAATTAACAAAGTAAGTATAAATCCGTTAATAAAGAAGTTAACAATGTTATCTTTTAATGTAGGGTACGTTGTTAGTCTTTGAAACAAGGGACCATAGGTGTAATAAATATCTATACCAAGTTTTTGACTGCCATGAGCAAGGCTTGAAAGAGTGTACTGCCATGATCCATCGATTGCGTTTGTTAAGTCTATTGACTGAAAAGTAAAGAAGAATACAAATACAATCAGGAATAATAACAAGGAAATAAGAGAATACTTATCTAGCTTGCGTATCATCTAAATACGATAACAAAAATAGTAAAAGTTCCCAACGTTTCAGTAAATTATATAGTGGGTTGATTTGAGGCAGTGTGATAGCGCCAAGATGTTACACCAAGATTCCATGTATGAAATTCAATTTTGCCACTACCTGTGTGGTACATTCCTACCAGAACTGCTTCATCAACACCGTTTCCATCTACGTCAGCAAAGGTTATAAATCCATCGGCCGGATTAATTGCTGCAAGATTTGATGCTGTATGGAATCGCCAAGAAAACCATCCAGGGTTCCAGGTATGGAACTCAACCACCCCACTACCTGTATTTTTATATAACACGAGTACTGGTTCGTCAATGTGGTCTCCGTCAACATCGCCAAACACAATTGTGCCTATACTAGGATCAAGATTAGAAATGTTACTTACTACATGCCAACGCCAGGTCCTAAGGTCATTGTTCATAACATGAAACTCAATCTTACCACTACCAGTTCCCGTATATAGAATTACTACTGGCTCGTCTCTACCGTCCCCATCAACGTCTGCAAATACTAGTTTACCCATTGTTGGAGTAAGGCCTTGGTTCGCAGGACTAATAATGTGATCCTTCCAAGTTTTCATATCACTATTCCAAACATGAAACTCAATCTTACCACTACCAGTGTTATTTAGACTAACCCAGATTGGTTCATCCACGCCATCTCCGTTTAAGTCTGCATACTGTATTTGCCCCTGATCTGGGGGTGTAGTGGGTATATTGGTGGCAACATGTGACGCCCACGATGTTACACCTACATTCCAAGTATGTGATTCAACGCAATGTGAACCACTCCCTGTATATATGACAAAGTCACCCTGATCGAGTCGAGGATAATTTTTCTTTCTGAATGTAACCCCAGTGATCGGTAGGTCAGTATTGTTTGTTATACATTGATCACTTAATGTTGAGCCAAACCAGGATTCATATAAGCTAACAAAGTTTTGATTGCCATGGAAGTGCGGAGTGTACCAGTAAAGTGCTGCTGTTGCCCCTGTGTCCATGTGAACGGCGGTACTATCGATTGTTCGCCAACCGTCATAAAAAGTCGTTGGGCCACTCGGACACACCTGGAAATTGCCCTGGGTCATCGGGCCGCCATAACAAGTCTGCGGATCATCGGAATTGTCCCAACTACCATTAACAATCGCCCAGCCTATATTGCCCTTGGAGCGCTGTTCACCAAACTTTAATAACCAGGCCGCCCTAATAACCTGCTGAGAAAAGCCAGCCTTTGCCGCACTGTTTACACAGGTTGAGCCTGTGGTTGTTCTTTCAACACCATAACGACGGTACAAACTTACACCTGACCAGTTGTATACTGTTCCACCGTCTGGACAACCATACCCCGTTGCAGCCGCGTACTTATGATAGTCGCCATTCTCGCAGTAGCCTACTCCACCGGCAACTAAACTTTGTTCTTTTTGGAGAGTTGCAAGTAAAACCTGAGGGTTAATACCGTAAATTAAGGCTGCTTGCGATATAACATTTCCGGCCGGGACAAAGTCGCCATAAGTAAAGCCGCCGCTTGGCGTATAGCCTGCTGGTATTCGAGCCTCGAAGCCACTATTGGGGCTTATACAACTATTCGGAAAGAACGTATTCAGCCAACTATTAATTGCATTGCCATCCATGGAGGTTGAGTTATCGAATATTACGTCATCGATGATTCGATTAGCATTAAAAGCTGCATGAGCCTTAGACACAAACATGCCATTAAGACTGAATACGGCAGTCAGTAGAGCTAGGGCAAAAATAATACCTTTTTTCATCATTGCACCTCTAAGTTTAACGCATCATCAGCGCTTAAGCTCTTGCCATTTAAAGTTGCGGTGGCTTTTACCTTCCATGACCCGGAAGTAAGTCCAATGTCTTGAGGTTTCCAGCTCCAATATGCACCTCCGCCCTTATCTGTAGTTCGTGAATCAAGTGACTTGGTTGTGCCGTCTTTTGTAAAGCTAATCTGGCAAGTTGCACCGGGTGTGGTTGTGCAATTTGAGGCAATAGTTACATCCATACTTACGTGATGAGAACTTACAAATGTACCATCTGGGGCAACAAGTTTCGCATTTGTTCCTGATGATGAATTCTTGTTTGAAGTATCACCACTGCCAGAACTTGGATTTTGAGCAGAACCTGTGCCGTTTGTTGACGGGGTGTTACCCGAATTTCCGCCAGCTGTTTCATTGCTAGGGTTAACTTCACCCTTTGTTTCGGAATTTGAGCTTGGAGAAGGCACGAATTTTTGATGCTTTTTATACCAGTAATAGCCACCACCGACTACAATACATACTCCAACAATTATCAGGGTGAGGAGCAGTTTTTTATTCATTTTTCTTTTAGAGTGAACCATAGACTTACATAATATCACGTTTATGCTTATTTGTAAACGTTTACTAACCTGTTAAATGCCTGAAAATAAACTGAGTTTTGATTTTTTAGACGTTACAATTTCTCTGAGCAATATTCCGACAGCAATTAGAATAAATATCATTATACATAGTCGAGATATATCTCCTATGTTTGTAAACCATGGCTTAATGAATGCATCAAAACTATAAAGTGTTATAAACCCAAATTGAATAAGGTTAATCGTATAGGCAACAGCAACCCAAGACTTTTGTTTGAGCTTCAATAGGTATGCAACGCCAAGCCCACTTAGTAATACAACAACTGCTTCTGCATAATGCAGGGACGCTAGCCCCTTTGGCCACCCAATAATAATTGTAGCAAGGATAACCGGTGTGATAATGAGTATCCAGAAGTCGAGTTTTACGATCTTTTTAAAGGCACCCATAACAACAGGTATAAATAGCCCGAAACCAACAGAGCCAGATATGGAATATTCGCTCAGTGCCCAAATTCGACGACCAGCTGATTGACCACCTTCCGAAGTGAATAGTTGGTATGGCATAGTCATATATATGAAGTTATGAATACGTGTAAAGATAAGTCTAATTGGAGATGTGTGCAGAAACTCTTGAATAATTTCGTGCTTCATTGCTGGCTGAGGTATATCTTTAGTTGAGATTGGATAGTAAATAAAGCTACTTGGTTTATGATAGAGGAACTGAGCGATGATCAACCAAGGTAAAGCAAATGCTGAGGCAATAAACCCGTATATAAATATGTCGCGGATCCGCTTGTTGGCCAGCAACAAGATTACACTTGTGCCTATATATAAGACGGCCAAGTCGTGGGTGAGATAAGCTACTCCGCTGGCAACACCGGCCAGGATCGTATAGCGTTTGTTTTTCTCGAGTAACAATAACCATGAAAGCAATATAAAAAACGCTACAAACGACTTAGGCCAACTAAATACGGAATTGTATAAGAAGAATTGGTTTGTGGTTATGAATAACGCTGCAACAGCAGCTGTTTTTTTGTTGAAGAAACGAGTTAATAAAAAGAAAGCCGGGATAATAAATAGACTATTCAGGGCAGTGGATATAAGTTGAAACTTTATGTATGTGTGGCTTGGGTCAGTAGTGTTAGCGCTCCATGTGTAATCAACCGGGGGCTTATCGCTAAGTATCCCAAAGTAGGTTGCCGTAACAGCTCCCATAAGAGGAGTTCGCTGGAAAAAATGAACGCCCCACTCATTTATAAACGAGTCTCTAGCTGGATCAGAGCGGTTGAAAATAAACTGGGCTTGCCTATAAGGAATATAATTATCGTTTGCCCTAGTGTGGGTTAGATTCAGTACTTTAACAGTCAGTACATTGTAATTACGATTTGGTAATGAAACTGGATCCGGAATGTAGTTAATAGGGCCACTGTACTTTAGCCCCAAGAATGCTACTGACAAAATACACATCAACATGGAGCAAATAAGTGGGAAACGAAGCTTCCAAACACTAAGATAATACTTTTCTTTAATAAAGATTACGCTCGAGGCTATCAATACCAACCAGCAGAATATTTGTAGATAACGGAAATTAATATTGCCAATATAGTGAATTAGCGCAAGGCATGCAAAAAACACAACGCTTAATAAATATGCAAATGACAGTTCAATTCCTGGATTCTTCTTTAGCCATTTTGTTTTTTTAATGATCACATAGCCAGGTACTAGTAAGGTGATCTGGACAAATAATATGTAGATTATAGAGCGCATATAGTCAAAATAATCATACCGCATATGCTGAACATACGTCTATAAACATGCCCAAACATAGAGTTGATTAAACGGCATATAGTTGATACAGTATCGACACAATACAATAAAATTTGGGTGTGCGGGGAGTTGTTTTAGTGGCTGATAATGCATTGAAAACAAAAAAATATGATCTTTGCATCGTTGGGGGATGCGGTCATGTTGGATTACCACTTGGTATGGCGTTTGCCAATGAAGGCAAAAAGATTGCCCTTTATGATTTAAACAAAACCAGCATTAATAAAGTAAACAAAGCTGAAATGCCGTTTATGGAAGAAGGCGCCGAGCCAGTTCTTAAGAAAGTCGTAAAAAACGGCAACCTTATGGCGACAAATGATGCAAAAGTTATTTCTCAGTCCAAGGCCGTGTTAATGGTCATTGGCACGCCAGTAGATGAGTATCTAAATCCAAAAGTTCTTAGTATCATTGCCGCTCTAAAAGACATCGAGAAATATCTTGATGATGATCAGCTGCTTATTATGCGCAGCACACTATACCCAGGTATTACCGAAAAAGTGCATCACTACTTATTGCAGCAAGGTAAGCATACTCTTGTGGCTTTTTGCCCAGAACGAATTACGGAAGGCTACGCCCTAACAGAGCTATATTCACTACCACAAATTGTGGCCGGGTGTACGCCTGAGGCAACTGAGCGGGCAAGCGAATTATTCAAGACTCTAACAAAAAAAGTGATTGTTACTTCTCCAACTGAAGCCGAGCTTTCCAAGCTATTTACTAACACTTGGCGCTACATTAACTTTGCTATTTCAAATCAGTTCTACATGATTGCTAACAGCCATGGCTTAGACTTCTATAAAATGTATAACGCAATGACCGAGGATTACCCACGGCTCAAACAATTTGCCAAAGCTGGTTTAGCGGCCGGCCCATGTTTGTTTAAAGACACCATGCAACTTTCTTCATTCAGTGGAAATGATTTCTTCCTTGGCCACTCTGCCATGTTGGTTAATGAAGGATTGCCGGACTATATAGTTGATTCAATGAAAAAGAAATACTATCTAGGGCATCAAACAGTCGGTATTCTTGGTATGGCCTTCAAAGGTGATAATGATGATCCTCGTGAAAGTTTGTCATACAAACTAAAGAAGAAGCTTGAGTTTGAGGCCAAGGAAGTTCTTTGCCATGATCCGTTCATTAAAGATCCTCGCTTTGTAAGTCTAGAGGAAATACGCAAGCGAGCTGATATAATTGTATTAGCAACTCCACACAGTGCTTATAAAAATGAAGACTGGTCGGATCGTGAACTAGTTGATGTGTGGAATTATTATGGTAAAGGGGGGTTAATTTAAAGATGAAGATATTATTTACAGGTTCAGCAGGATTTATTGCTGGTTATACAGTCGAGGAACTACTTAATGCTGGGCATGAAATAGTCGGTATTGATAACTACTCTAAGTACGGACCAATCGAAAAGAGTTATCAAAATCATCCAAAGTACACATTTGTTGAAGGTGATGCCAAAGACACAAAGTTAATGAAAAAACTCATTGCCGATTGTGACGTTGTGGTTGCGGCCGCTGCCATGATTGGTGGTATTTCATACTTCCATGAGTTTGCTTATGATCTAATTGCAGAGAACGAGCGCATCACGGCTTCAACATTTGACGCGGCAATTTGGGCCTTCAAAGAAAAGAAGCTCAAGAAAATTGTCGTTCTATCTTCATCAATGGTCTATGAGTCAACTGACGTGTACCCAACTCCAGAAGGCGCAGAATTAACATCGCCTCCACCACTTTCGACCTATGGATTTCAGAAACTTTCTACAGAATATTTTGCTCGTGGTGCGTGGGAACAATACAAGCTTCCATATACAATTGTTCGACCATTCAACTGCGTTGGCGTGGGTGAGAAGCGGGCACTTACTGACAAAGAAATTTACTCCGGCAACGTTAAATTAGCTATGAGCCATGTTGTACCTGACCTCATTCAAAAGACTTTGAAGGGCCAAGACCCATTACACATTTTGGGTGAGGGCAATCAAGTTCGTCACTATACCTACGGTGGCGACCTAGCCCGAGGTATTCGAATGTGTATTGAGAGTGACAAAGCAATGAACGAAGACTTCAACATCTCAACCGCTACTTCAACAACAGTGTTAGAGTTGGCTGAAATGATCTGGAAGAAAATAAACCCAGACAAGCCGTTTAAGTATGTATCTGACAAGCCTTTTGAGTATGATGTCCAAAAGCGTGTTCCTGACACCAAAAAAGCCAAGAAAGTTCTCGGCTACGATGCACCAAAAGGTTTGGATGAAATGCTAGATGAATTAATTCCTTGGATCAAGGATCAAGTAGAAAAGGGCAATATTTAATCAATGAACGTAGACCGAATATACCAACGACGATTTGACAAAACTGAAGAGCGAAAAATTTTATGGGGGGTCTTGGTAAAAAACTACTTTCAGCAATTTGTTAGTAAAAAAGATGTAGTACTTGATGTGCCATGTGGCTACGGAGAGTTTATTAATCTTATTGAATGCAAAACTAAGTATGCACTTGATATTAACCCCGATTCCAAAAAGTTTTTGAAAAAAGGCATTACGTTTTTAAAAGCTAGCTCGACAAAAATTCCACTGAAGGAAAAATCTGTCGACAAGATTTTTGTTAGTAATTTCTTCGAGCACTTAACTCGTGAAGATATTCAAAAAACCGTTGAGGAATTCAAACGAATCCTTAAACCCAAAGGGCAAGTTATGGTGCTACAACCTAACATTCGTTTTGCAGCCAAAGACTACTGGATGTTTTTCGATCACATCACAGCTGTTGACGATCGAGCTCTAGAAGAGATATTTGATATTGTTGGGTTTAGCCTAAAGAAGCGTGTTCTGAGGTTTGTGCCGTTTACATCACAAGGCCGATTGCCGATGTCTAAAACACTTATTAGGCTTTACATTGCCTTCCCACTCGCATGGCGTATTCTTGGTAAGCAAACATTTATGATTTTCGAAAAATGAACCTCTCAATCGTAGTACCGGTTTATAACGAAGGCGAGAACTTCCCTAACTTATATAAAGAAGTCGAGAAGCATATTAAAGTTCCGTATAAACTGATCGTTGTATATGATTTTGATGAAGATAATACAGTACCAGTTGTAAAAAAATATCAAAAGAAAAACAAGAACATCGTTCTGCACAAAAATACCCGTGGCAAAGGTGCGCTTAATGCACTTCTGAGTGGCTTTGACTATGTCAAAAAAGGCCCAGTGCTTGTCACTATGGCTGATCTTTCAGATGATTTAAGAGTTGCTGGCAAAATGTACAAGGCATATGAAAATGGTGCGGTTGTAGTTTGTGGAAGTAGATATATGAAAGGTGGCAAGCAAATTGGCGGACCACTTTTTAAGCGAACATTATCAAGGCTTGCCGGCACTTCTCTTTATTGGTTACGACACGTGCCAACTCACGATGTGACGAATAACTTTAAGTTGTATGATAAAGCGTTTCTGGATTCTATAACTATTGAAAGTACCGGCGGCTTTGAGGTCGCTATGGAGATTACAGTTAAAGCCTTCAGACAGGGCAAAAAAATAGTTGAGATTCCAAGTACCTGGCGTGACCGTACTGCCGGAGAGGCTAGGTTCAATCTTCGTAAGTGGCTACCAAAATATCTGCACTGGTATTTCTACGCTTATGGCCCAAAGCAAAAATCTTAGTTAGCTTTTTCTTCGGTTGGCGTGGGGTCAAATATAAACTTCTTGCGAGCCCAAAAATTCCACAAAAATGTTACAAATATGGCTAGTATTTTTCCTAGAACTGGAATCAAGTGTAAATATTCAACAGAAATACTAATCACAGCAAGTTGTATCCCAAGGCCAACCAAACTTGCGATTGCCACGAGCGTAAACTCGATATGAAACTTATACTTGCTGGTTTTGAAAACAAAAACTTTGCTGAAGTACCAGTTTAGAATGATGCTGATCGTTACGCTAATTGTTGTTGCGATAAGATAATTGATTTTGAGTACACTGTTCATGAATGCGAAAGTACATACTTCTAGCCCTGCAATAAAAGCAGCTACGATGAAATACTTTGCTATCGGTCGCTTAAGTTGTTTAAGAATTAGATCAATAAGTTTTTTCATATCAGTAGATAATTATTGTACCACTTTGTGATGGTAATTCTCCTACCGACACCCAATACAGGTCATTTATTGAATAGCCTAGCCCAGTGAATGTGTTCCATGATCCAAAACCTCGCTTTTGTGTCGTACCGCCATTCACATCTATAACGTAAATTGCTCCACCAGAAGTTACTAAAGATCCTTCCCTCGGGTAACTCATTGCCGTGCCAGAAGCTAGCGCAAGATCTCCAGAAGTTGGGTTTTTTATTCTGCTCCAATTGAAAGCATTGCTTGAAAATACTGTACCAGAGACTATATCGCGCTTTTGACTTCCTTCAATTAGTTGCACTCCTGTATGGCTAGCGTTAAACACTAATGTACCATCTGGGTGCACACTTGAATCAGATATTAAAGGGCCGTTTGAAGCAGGCAGTTCGCCTGCGGATACCCAGGTGATGTCACTTGTTGAATAGCCAAGTCCGGCAAAGGCACTCCAAGAACTAAATCCTCGCTTTTGTGTCGTGCCGCCATTAACGTCAACTGCATATATCGCACCATTGGATGTAAGTATTGTTCCTTCACGAAATGATAGATCACTTCCAGCCGGTAAGTGAAGGTCTGCTACAGAAGGCTCTTTTATTTTAGACCAGTCAAAGCCGTAACTATTAAATACTGCTTCATTTGGAATAAAGCGCGTTTGACCGTTCTCTATTAGATAGACAATAGTATGGGCCGGATTATATATAAGTGTACCGTCAGGGTGGGGGATGGCAATATACTCAAGTAATCTAGTTACATTAAGCCTCCCAAAGCCTTGGCCGTAGGTATTGTAAGCGCCATTCATTTCTGCAGTTTTGTCCGAGGCAGAAGACAAGGCTTTATATACTTCAGACGGGGTAATCGTTGGTTGTTGAGAATATAGCATGGCGACAGCCCCAGCAACAATTGGTGCCGAAAAAGAGGTACCATATGCATTTCCTGTATATAGGCTAGTTTGATTGGCTTGTGACCATGCTGGAGCTTGAATGGTTCCTGATCCCGGCGCTGTCAATATTATGCCAGGACCGTAGCTACTAAAACTGGCTCTGTTGTCATTTTGATCCACTGCACCTATGCCAAATACTTCTGGATATTTGGCGGGATATTCTATTTGGCCAACATAATCACATCCATTAATAAAGTATGTATTGGGGTCACCACAATTACCCGCTGAAGCAATTACGGTTACCCCTGAGTTCAATGCATTGGCTACTGCAGCATGTACTGTCGGGTCGTCGGCCGTCGTCCCCAGGCTCATATTTATAACTTTTACACCACGCGCAACGGCATAGTTAATTGCGCTGGCCACCGAGTCGGTGTAACCATAGCCATCATCGCTCAGAACTTGGAGCGGTAGTATCTTTGCGCCCCAGTTCACACTGGCGACTCCAAGACTGTTGTTGCCAGTCGAGCCTACAAGTCCTGAGGTTGTTGTACCATGACTAACACCAGCACCTACCGGGTTAGTTGTACCGGCTTGAGAGCTGTTATCATTGTTGGCAAAGTCCCAGCCTCGCCAGTCATCAATCTTTCCATTGCCATCATCATCGATGGCGTTAGATTCCTTGCCTCCACCGTATTCACCAGAATTAATTGCCCAGCGATTTGCCATATCTTCATGGTTCAGTGCAAAACCAGTATCGATAACAGCCACTGTTACTGAGTTTGTGCCTGTAGTTATATCCCAAGCTGTTGGTGCTGCTATGTTATTGGTGTACCACTGCGGATAAATTGGGTCGTTTGGCGTAAGTAGTGCCCTATATTGCCGACGTGGTGCAACCGAAGCACCATCAGTGTTTTTTAGTTTGTTGTTTGGTACCTTAACCACATATGTATTGGGCAGACTACTTGAATGAAGATCATGGTCACCAAGATCGTTGTCGCTCAAGAATTTATTCTTGGCTTTGTCGTCATTAAACTTCACTAGGCTAGTTGGTGAGGGTGGGTTAGGATCATGAATTTTAACCTGATTTTGAACATATATATATGAAGCGCCGGCAATCGAAACTGTCAGAGCGGATACCAAAACCAATAACCCTCTTTTTGCGGTGAAATGCATCTAGCATAAGTATATAGCAATTAATGCACTAGTGTATCTATTTAACAGGGAAGTTAGCTATTGTTTGCTCATCAACTATAACGGCACCAGATTTGTTGGTGGTGCTAGATCTTGCTCCGTTGTTGATTAGCCAATCACTATTACTCGTGACTCCTTGTAGAATTGTGCCATTGGTTGGTGTAGTAAGTAGGTGATCATGCTGGTCAATGGTACGCTGATTCACCCAAATAATGTTGCCGTATCCAGGTATGGCTCCCCAATTGTAGAGTTTTAGCGCGGCACCACCAGCGGTTCTATAAACGACTCCAGTTTCACGCGAAGCTAGAAACTTACCATTTTCAGGATTTGGTCTCATATGATCTAGCTTTGCTAATGACTCAAAGTTTACGGTAACCACACTATTAAAGCCAGGAATTATACCTTGATTAAATAGTCTTAGCGGCGCTCCGCCAGCGAATTCATATATGCCAGCTCCGCCAGCTTCAGCTATGCTGATAAAGGTACCGTCGCTTGGGTACTGATTCATATGATCAAGCTTTGCTAACGATTCAAAGTTAATCGGCGTGGCCCCGTTAAAGCCCGGTATCGCTCCCCAATTGAACTGCCTAATCGGCGCACCACCGGCAAACTCATATATACCAGAGCCTCCAGCTTCAGCTATGCTGATAAATGTACCATCTTTTGGTTTAGGTCTCATATGATCTAGCTGAGCTAATGATTCAAAATTAACACTAACTACGGATTGCGGATTGTAACCGGGTATTGCTCCCCAGTTGAATTGTCGGATAGGAGCCCCGCCAGCGAATTCATAAATTCCAGTTCCACCAGCTTCAGCTATGCTGATAAAAGAGCCATCGCGTGGATAGGTTGGCAATTTTCCTAGATCGGCATGAGAAATTGATGTCGCTGAGCCGCGAAAGTCAGGGATCGCCCCCCAATTGAACTGTCTAATCGGCGCACCACCTACCATCCTATAAATTGCCCCACTTTCATTCACCTTCAAAAATGTACCATCCGAGTACCCAGAGTTAATATCAACAGAAACCTTTCCAAGTCTGAACGCATGCCAAACCCATGTGGAACCATCAGAATATTTCATTGGAGATATGCTGACATTTGTATGCTCTCTTACGGTCCCGTCCAGTAACTGGTTGGAATCGATGGTATTTACTGTTCCATTTGTTCCATAGGACTCAAATACTGCAGTATGCACATGTTGTGTGTTGCTATTGTAGTCACTTCCACCACTCAGTCTTTGCAATACATCTCCAGGTTTTAGCTCACCAAGACTTACTTCTACCCCCCCAGATCTTATGTAAGAGGTGTAGTATCCGCCGTCAGGATTCCATACGACCTTACCGGCAGCAGAGTTCACCCACCTTCCCATTGAAACAATGCACTCGCCAGGAGCGTTATCATAACCATTTGTTCGTTTTGTACCTAGCTCAGCTTTGGCAGCATCAACTATCTTTGTCTGTTGGAAGTCGTTTAAGCCTTGCTTTACTTCTGATGCTTCAGCTACTTCAACTTGACCTAAAGGATTGTGATCAACTGGTGCTAAATTACCTGCAACCAATACAGATGAAACTACAAGACTTGTTTTTGCAATGAGGCATTTTATTTTTGTAAATTTATTGGCAGGTACATTTATTTCACCAGAAGATTTATTTTCATTACTTGTATTTTGGTACTGCGTTAGCAAGACCTCATTATTGAGTTCCATAAAATTCTCCTTATTATTTGGCTATATAGACTACTCTTTTTAAGAGCTATCAAAAACTAGGTGTAAATACATACTACTTACTCCTGTTGCAAATTGTTTTTTGCGTCATGGAATGAGGTTTCAACGCCATTAATGTAAGACTGTTGACTGGATGACGGGGAAGTCGCACAACCAAGTGATCCAACAATTAGGGCATAATAATAGTTGCCAACCTTTTTTAATGCAGAAGGATTTTCTCGATTAAGTTCGCTGACTGTTGAAGATCCAATAGGATCATCTCCATTGCCACGTTCTAATACAATTGTCTTTTGACCGCTACAGCCAGTAATTTTTTCAATACCAGCAGTGGTAAGATAGACTGCATTATTGCTATTATATAAGTAAGAAGCATCAGATATGTTGTCTGTGAGCGGAAGTTTTACCCCCCATTCTTTTATAACCAAGTATTTGGCATTATCTTTTCGTTGATATTGCTCAGACGTTTTGTTATTCACTTCTGATATTGATGATGACTTAGAGTTCTCATTTTTTTGTTTGTATATTTTCCAGCCGCCAAAGGCAGCAATAAATACGATTAATAATAATGCTATATATATGATTTTCTTTTTCATGGCCGTCATTGTAAAGCAAACTAGCGCATACACAAGTGTTTAATTTACCACTGTTTTTTGGATAATGTTTTGCAATTTTCAGATGAGTTTTGTAAGCTAGTTTACAATTCCTTCAAGCTTTGCCTGGAAAAATACGTAAAGATAACCAACAGATTTTGTTTACAAAAGTCCATTATTTATATTGCTCGTGCTTGCGTTGGGGACAATAAGGTAGTTTTATTTGTTTATGGTAGATTTCCTAGGACGCGAACATTTTATAGAATTTGCCGAACAAAGCAGTGGTCTGTACACACTAGCAAAAGCGCGAAACACCTTTACTGAGCTAACTGTACGTAGGGCTTATCCGAATGACACACGGCACGACGAATTTGAAAGATACGGGCTAGTAATTGTTACTAGAGATGTTGCTGGATTGGGTGAAATTCCTGATTGTGCAAGATATAACACACCAACTTCAGGTGCAGCCGTGCAGTGTGGTAGATATGCAATTGGCTTGGAAAGTCTTGAACAATTTGCCAGAAGTATTTTGGAACATGAGTTGTCCCCGCCGAAGAAAATTAATGTAAAAACGGCTGAGTTTCTTGGTGAGCTGACGGCGGCAAATAGAAGTTAGTTATTCAGTAAATCGTGTAGATACCGACCGTAGCCACTTTTGAGGAATTTGTTGCCGAGTTCTTCAAGTTGTTTGTCGGTTATAAAACCTTGTCGCCAAGCAGCTTCTTCGATACAGCCAATCTTTATTCCCTGACGTTCTTCAATGACTTGTACGAATTGTGCAGCTTGGTTCATGCTGGCGAATGTTCCGGTGTCTAGCCATGCTGTACCACGATCAAGTAGCTGAACTTTGAGTTTGCCTTCACGCAAATATGCGTTGTGGAGTTCGGTGATTTCAATTTCTCCACGGTCACTTGGCTTAACATTCTTGGCATATTCAACAACCTTATTATCAAAGAAATACAATCCGGGTATGGCGTAGTTGGATTTTGGAGTTTCTGGTTTTTCTTCGATTGAAACAACCTTCATGTCTTTATCGAATTCAACAATACCGTATCTTTCGGGATCGGCAACTTGTTGGCCAAAAATAACACCACCATCTGGGTCCACAGCTTCGCGAACTTTGGCATCAAAGTCAGAACCAAAGAAAATATTATCTCCCAAAATCATGGCAACTTTATCATTGCCAATAAAATCAGCACCAACAATAAATGCATCGGCGAGGCCGCGCGGTTTGTCTTGAACTTTGTATGTAAACTCACAACCAATCTCTGCTCCACTGCCAAGTAGCTGTTCGAAACGTGGCAGATCCTGTGGCGTAGAAATAATCAGAATGTCGTTGATGCCGGCATTAATAAGAACGCTCAGCGGGTAATAAATCATTGGCTTGTCATAAAGTGGAATGAGTTGCTTACTCACACCAAGTGTAATTGGATACAAACGCGTTCCAGAACCGCCTGCTAAGATAATACCTTTCATTTTCCGAGCTCCTTTTTAACGTAGGTTATTAAGTCGTCTTCCCAGCCGTTTGGTTTGTAGCCGGTGGCTTCGATTTTGTCTAAACTCATTGTACTTTGCAACGGTCGAGGGGCAATGCCTTCCTTGCCTTTGAAGTATTCCTCAGTAGTTGTGTCGGTAACTTTGAGGTTAAATCCACCAGCTTCAAATATCTTGCGAGTAATATCTGCCCAGCTAGCCGATCTACCTTCATTGGTGACATTATAAGTTCCGAACGGCGCCTGTTTGGTTAACAAGTGATCGATCGCATCAACTAGTACGTTGGTAAAGGTCAGTCGACCAACTTGATCACTAACCACGGTTGGTTCAATACCTTTTTGAGCGACACCCAGCATGGTTCGGACAAAGTTCTTGCCTTCGCCAATAACCCATGAGGTGCGCAGAATATAATGCTTGGGCAGGCCTTGTAGAATAATATCGCCCGCAGCCTTTGTGGAGCCGTAGACACTTAATGGTGCGTAAGGCTCGTCCTCAGTATGAGGATTTTTAGTACCATCAAATACATAGTCAGTTGAAACATGAATGAGAGTTAGGTCGTGGGTGTAGGCTACCTCGGCTAAGAAACTTACGGCGACGGCATTAACATTCCAAGCCGCCAAACGACCTTCGTGAGTTTCGGCGCCATCAACATTTGTGAATGCAGCAGCGTTTAGGATAACGTCGACATTGGACCAATCATATTTTTGAACTGAATCACGATCGGTAATATCAAGTTCGTCAACATCAGCCGATTGAGCATCCGGATACTTATTCTTAAGAGCGGTTCCAAGTTGTCCGTTAGCACCGATAATCAAAAATCGAGAAGAATCCATTTACACCTCCATTGGTTTTACGTCTTTAAGCGGTGGGTGGCTTCGGTCACGATCATTAACAATTGCCTTATCAAGTGCAATTGGCCAGTCTACATTCAATGATTCATCACCCAAATTTACAAAACAGTATTTTTCATAGTTATCAGCACTCCAGTGCTGATTAACGCTATACAAATAATAAGTGTCATCCTCAAGTGTCTGGAATGAATTAGCAACACCTTGTGGTAAAAACACGGCCTTGTTTGGAGTAATCTCAATAGTTTCCACTTTGCCAAAATTATCACCAGCGCGAAGGTCAACATATGCGCAGAAAACTTTGCCAGTTACGACCGAAATATATTTATCCCATGGTTCGGCATGAAATCCACGAGTGGTGCCAGATTGTCTGTTATATGACAGGCTATTTTGAACAACATTAAAACTTTCGGGCATGCCTGCTGCCACAAGCTTTGCCTTTTGAAACTTTTCTTGAAAAAATCCACGTTCATCTCGAACGTCGGTTACGTCAAAAAAAATAAGTCCTGGGATCGAAGTTTTATGAGCTGTAAACTCGGTTGTTGCTAGATTGGCCATTACTGTCCTTGCTCCTTATATTTGGCTTCGGTTTCATGTTTCTGAGGTTTCCACCAATCTTCGTTGGTTTTGTACCATTCAATAGTTGCTTTTAAGCCTTCTTCAAAATCAGTATATTTTGGTTGCCAGCCAAGCTCATTACGCAGCTTACTAGAATCGATCGCATAACGAAGATCATGACCAGGTCGATCAACAACGTGTTCGTAATCGGTGGGATCTTTGCCCATGTCTTTAAGGATGAGCTCTACAACTTCTTTGTTATTTTTTTCACCATCAGCACCAATAAGATACGTCTCGCCGATTTTGCCTTTTTCTAGAATCGCTAATACGCCGGACGAATGATCCTCGGTGTGAATCCAGTCCCGAACGTTTTTACCTTCACCATATAGTTTTGGTTTACGGCCCTCAATTATCTCAGTGATTTGCCGCGGAATAAATTTTTCGACATGTTGGTAAGGCCCATAATTGTTTGAACAGTTTGAGATTGTTGCCTGAAGACCAAAGCTACGCACCCAGGCACGGACTAAAAGATCGGAACCGGCCTTTGTGCTTGAGTATGGGCTGCTTGGATTATATGGAGTTTTGTCGGTAAATTTGTTTGGATCGTCCAGCTCAAGATCACCGTAAACTTCATCGGTCGAAATATGGTGGAAGCGCTTGTTATGTTTTCGAGCGGCTTCAATTAATGTGTAGGTGCCGACAATGTTACTGTCTAAAAATGGTCGTGGATTGGCAAGGGAATTATCGTTATGTGATTCGGCGGCAAAGTGCACAACAGCGTCACAATCAGCCACAAGTTTATCGACTAACTGTTCATCGCATATATTTCCTTCGACAAAAGTCACTCTCGACTCATCTAGACCTTCTATATTTTTCTTGTTTCCTGCGTAGGTTAGGGCGTCTAGAACTGTTATATGCCAGTCGGGACGCTCACGATATATATAGCGGACAAAGTTTGAGCCAATAAAGCCCGCGCCGCCAGTTACAATAATTTTCATACCCTAGTAGTATACCAATATTTCAGCGCTTATTGCTTAATAAGTTCGGTAACTTTTGCAACGAGTTTATCGAGCTCAGCCTTGTCTTTGGCTTCGGCATTAAGTCGAAGTAGGGGCTCTGTATTACTTAGACGAACATTCACCCATGAGTTCTTAAATCTAAGTGTTAGGCCGTCGAGCCAATCGGCATCAGCATCAGGGAAGGCGGCGGCTACTTTCTTCATAGTTGCATCTTTGTCGGCAACTTCAAAGTTGGTTTCATTAATTTGCTGATAGGTACGATATTGATTAGCAAGCTCGGAAAGTTTTTTGCCACTATTAGACAGTACAGCTAGAGCAACAACAGCCGCAATAAGTCCTGAATCAGCCATGAAATTATCACGGAAATAATAATGCCCACTGTGCTCACCGGCAAACAAACCATTGTGTTTTCGCATTTCACCTTTTATAAATGAATGCCCAACTTTAGTTCGAACGACTTTGCCGCCATTTTTATTAACAGCATCAACAGCTGCTTGTCCACAAATTGCATTCAGCAGAATCGTTGATCCAGGATTTTTCTTCAGGAAATATTCTGCCAATATTGCACTCATAACCGTACCAGAAATAGGCTCACCAGTTTCATCAATCAAAACAGCTCGGTCACCGTCACCATCAAATGCTAACCCAGCATCAGCGCCGGTTTCTTTTACCTTAGAAATTACATCAACCAAATTTTTTGGCTCAAGTGGATTTGCAATATGGTTAGGGAAGGAGCCGTCTAGTTCAAAATAGAGTTCTGTAACATCAAACGGTACATACGGCTCAAGCTCGGGGAAGATTTTTCCGGCCATGCCGTTTCCAGCATCAACAACGAGTTTTAATTCTTTAAGATTGCTTGGATCAATAAATGAAAGGGCATGTGTGATCCAATCTTCGACAATATCTTTTTCGATAACTTTGCCGGCAGGTTTTTCACTCCATTGATTGGCCAGAGCTAATTTCTTAATATCTAGTAATCCCGATTCAATACCAATTGGTTTAGCCTCATCGGCACAAAACTTAATACCATTGTATTCACCCGGGTTGTGGCTGGCTGTAATCATCACACCACCAGCTAACTTGTTATGCCCAGTAGCAAAATAAATCATGTCACTGGTAACTTCGCCTATGTCCCATACGTCACGGCCCTGCTCAGTTAAACCTTTGATAATCGCTTGAGCAAGTTCTGCTGAGTCTGGACGCATATCGCGGCCAACTGCAACCGGTCCTTCGTTAGGTAGCCATTCGGCAACAGCTCGGCCAACTAGCTCAATAAGCTCTGGTTTTAATTCTGATCCAACTTTTCCACGAATGTCGTAGGCTTTAAAGATTTCGTCAAAGATTTCTTGGGTCATAGGTACTCCTTAATTGTACTTATATTATATGTGCGCTTTGGAATCTCCACAATTTTGTTATTATAGTTCTAATGAAACGAGTAGTTGTTAGCGGATACTTTAACCCGTTGCACGGGGGACATTTAGATATGATTGAAGCTGCACGAGCATTAGGAGATTACCTAATTGTTATTGTAAATAATGACCAGCAGCAGTTGCTAAAAAAAGGCAAAATAATCCTTGATGAAATGAACCGCGCAAGATTAATGTCTGCACTAAAAGCAGTTGATGAAGTAGTATTGTCTTTTGACACAGATCCGCCAGTCATTAAAACCTTACGTGAAATTGCCGTAAAATATCCTAAAGACCAAATTATTTTTGCAAACGGTGGAGACCGCGATGGTAAGCGAGTTGTACCTGAGTCTGAAGTTTGTGAAGAATTTGGAATCAAAATGGTTTTTGGAGTCGGTAGCGACAAGGTTGTAAAGCGTGATAGCTCGACTCGGATAAACCAGGCCACAGGTCACGAGAAGCACCCAGCTAAGTAGTCTTAAGTTGTTGTTGCCAGCGCCAAGCATCGGCTAGCGCCTCGGCCAAAGATTTTTCTGCCTTCCAGTTAAGCATGTCGTGTGCTTTATCTACGCTGGCGTATGATTCTACGACATCTCCTTCACGGCGTGGGCCAATTTTGTACGGGACCTTTTGACCGGTAGATTTTTCAAACGTATTTATAACTTCCATTACGCTCGCACCTTTGCCTGTGCCAATGTTACAGACATCATTAAATCCAGGTTTTTGGTTGTTTATGTACTCAAGAGCTTTTATATGAGCTTTGGCCAAATCAACAACATGTATGTAATCACGAATACATGTTCCATCCGGAGTTGGATAATCGTTTCCAAAAACTGTTAGCTCAGCACGTAAGCCCGCTGCAGCCTGAGTTAGAAATGGTACTAAATTTGCCGGCACGCCTTTTGGCAACTCGCCAATTAAGGCTGAATCGTGAGCACCAATTGGGTTAAAGTAACGCAGCGAAAGACTCTTTAGATGTTTGCTGGCTTTGGTAACATCGTGAACGATGATTTCTCCAATTTGCTTAGATGAGCCATAAGCAGAAGCTGCCGACATAACTGGCGAATCTTCAGTTATCGGTAACTTTTTCGCTTCTCCATATACTGTAGCCGATGAAGAAAAAATTAGATTAGCCAAACCTGCTTGCTCCATAGCATCAAGTAAGACCACAAGCCCAGCCACATTATTTTGAAAATATTTCAGAGGTTTTTCTAGCGATTCACCATTTGATTTAAAAGCTGCAAAATGAATAACTCCGTCAACTTTATGTTCTTTGAAGATCTTAGCTAGGAATTCTTTGTCTTGATATCGGCAATCATAGCACTCGGGCTTTGCACCAATAATTTTTTCTAAGCGATCTAAGACTGAACGATCAGAATTACTAAAGTCATCAACTATGACTGGTGTGTAGCCAGAATTAACCAACTCGACAACTGTGTGCGAACCGATGAACCCAGCACCACCAGTCACAAGAACGGTTTTCAATGTTTGCCTTTCAGACATTTCTCTACGAACTCAGTAATGTTCTTTTTGAAGTTATCAATTGAAAATTGCTCAGCAGTATCTTGAATAGTTTTTTGATCGAACTTTAGGGTTTGAAATTTTTTGAGCGAATTTACAACTGAGTCAACTGACTGTTTGTCAAACAGCAAGCCATTTTTTTCAGGTTCAATATACTCAGCTGGTCCACCGCCATTAAATGCGATTACAGGCGTTCCGGCTGCTAAGGCTTCAACGGCCGTGATCCCAAAATCTTCAACGTTAGTAGGGAATAGAAGGGCGAGTGAATTGCGAAAATACTTAACGACGTCTTCATCTGGAGCTTGGCCCAAAAATTTGATAGTCGGTCCGGCCATTTTTACGAGCTTATCGTGCTCAGGCCCATCACCAATTACTGTAAGTGGAAGCTCAAGCTTTGTGCAAGCGCCTACTGCTAGATCTACACTCTTGTATGGAGTTTGCCGTCCAGTCACAACAAATCCTTCACGGTTTATGTTGAGTTCTTGTTTGAATCGATCCAAATCAACTGGTGGGTAAATGTGCGGAACGTCACGACCATAGTATTTTTTGATTTCGGCGGCGATGTGCTTGGAGTTGCCAATCATGTAATCAGGATGTTGACCCATTTTGTAATCAAATTTTCTAAGTGGGCCAACAAAAAGTTTCAAACCAATTCTGGCCAAGAAATCCAGTGCGCCAAATCCTGGATCTTTCATGTATTGGTCGTAGCGGCTCCAGTAATAATGAGTAGGTGCGTTGCAATAACAAATATGAATAGTATTCGGTCCAGTTTTTACAGATTTGGCTTCGGCGCCAGTCATCGAAATAACAAGATCATATTCACTCAGGTCAAGTTTTCGAAAAGCACGAGCGCGCAGAACAGGCAGAAATTTCTTTAGACTTTTGGGCAGCTTTTGTAGCCACAGCGTTCGCACGTCAGCATCCTTGAACCAATCAATTTTTTTGGGATCGTATTGTGATGTGTAAATTGGGGCATTTGGAAACATACGGTGAAGCTCTAAAAATAATCGTTCTGCTCCACCAATTCCTGTAAGCCAGTCACAGACCAGCGCAACTTTTAAGTTTTCATCAATTTTCACTGAGCGCCTCGTCTGCTAAGCACTGCGCGGAATGTTTTTGCGATAATCACAATGTCTAACCAAAAACTCCAGTTTTGAACGTAGTACAAATCAAGTTTGCGACGTTCTTCATATGGAATGTCTCGTCGCCCAGAAACAACTGCCAAGCCAGTGATGCCAGACTTTACGCTAAGAATATTTTCTTTGGCCTCAGCTGCAGAAATTTCCTCAGGCACTAACGCGCGTGGGCCAACCAAACTCAAATCACCTTTTATAACATTAATAATTTGCGGAAGTTCATCGATACTAAGTCGGCGCATAAATCGGCCAATGCGTGTAATACGCGGATCATTTGGTAATTGGTCACCATTTGCTCGATACTTCTTAGCCATCTCTGGCTTGCCCATTTTTTCAAAAGCTTCCTCAGGCGTAATACCATTGTATTTGCGCTTCATGGTTCGGAATTTGTAAATTTTAAATGGCGTGTGGTATCTGGTGACTCGCTTTTGTCTAAAGAATATTGGGCCTGGATCAAATATAAATATTAAGATGCTCATTATTAGGAAAAATGGTGACAGTAGTATCAAGAGCAGCAAGGCAATACTAAGATCAAACAACCTTTTGGCCACCCGTCCCCAGCCAACCAGTTTGGTCTGATGTACTGCAATTACCGGAATTGATGAGCGGAACAATTCAACATCAATGTTGCCAACGAATAATTCACTGTTACCTGGCACAAACTTGTAAGCTATGTGATTGTTTTGGGCATAGGTTAGGATTTCGTTATTTTTATCGGCATCGGCATAAAGCTCGGTCTGGACAATAGTGTGAATGTTATTTTTCCCGACTCCGGCGATAGCTTCTTTAAATGTCCCAAAATTACGAACTGACTTTGATCCATGTCCACCAACAAGCCCAACTACTTGATAGCCAGAACGTCTAATATCGGCTAGAGATTGAATTAACTCTTTGGCAATAGCAGTATTACCGACAATTAGTACATTGGTTATGCCCCAGCGCAATCCAAAGAACATTGTTCTAAGGGCCCTGGCTAAGTTTCTGAATAGAACCAAGAATAAGAACGCAAACATGAAACCGTAAAGAGGAACCAGTCTGGAAGGGAAAATTGCCTTCCGGCTTATATAGGCGTAAGACAGTACAAATAAAAAGCCAATAAATGAACCAACAAGTAATCGGCCAAACTCGCTGAAGCGTTTTTCATAGATATTGTGGTTATAAAGACCGAGTAGAGCGAAGATAATTAGCCAAAATGGGACTAGTACTAAGAAAATTGCCAAATAAGTTCTGGCCGGTACTGGCTCAAGAATAGGCCGGGCATCAATCTTAACTCTTAAAACGTAAGCACTGACAAAGGCCAATAGTAACGATAGGAAATCGCCGACGATTAAAAATAAACTGTAGAGAAGCGAGGCGTTGTTCTTCATGGGGTTTTACCCCATAACTATACCATTTTCTTGTATACTTAGTCACAAGCGTTATGAGCAAAAAACAATCAAGTAAGAAAACTTTAAACCGACTTATTGAGTATGCATTAACCGGTGGTGCTTGGTTTTGGTCCGGTTATGCAATGTTTGCCATATTATATAGCGGACTAAAATGGGGGATTGTACCGGCTAAGATCGCCTCATATATATTTGGGTTAACAGTTAATTTTCTTCTGGAGCGATTCTGGGTCTTTAGCGATACAAATGCCAAAAAACAAATCCAAAAGGTTACAGGCCGTTATGTGTTACTTTCAGTTATTAATCTAGGTATAGACACTGCAATTGTTTGGAGTCTAAACAAAGTCGGTATAACACCATATATTGGGCAATTTGTGTCAGCTGGTTTCTTTACTATTTGGAACTACGTTTGGTATAAACTTTGGGTATTTGCCAAAAAAACTTCACCAGGGCCAAAGCGCGCAGCAGCCCCACATTTACACAGATCAAAACATGTTCGGTATAAGACAACGAGGAAGAAATAATGGATAACTCAAAAGTTCGTCCAACTAAAAAACAAAGAGAAATATTAAGTTTTATTGAAAACTTTATAAAAGAACATGGCTATAGCCCTAGTTATCGCGAAATTATGGTAGGGCTTAACTACACATCCGTTGCCACGGTGGCTTTACACGTAAACAGTCTGATTAAACGTGGTCATATTGTAAAACGTGATCATGAAGCACGCTCACTTGAGGTAGTAGACATGAGCGACAAAGCACCAGTTACGACCAACAAAGTAACTGAGGCTCAAGAAAAGTGGTTAGTTGAGAAAGTTGAATATTTTTTCAAACAGGTTGAATCAACAAACAAAGCCGACACGATGTCTATTGATCAGCTTTATGTTTTGGTTGGTGCCCTAAAGGTTTTAGGGCTTGAGGGTGCGGCTCAAAGCTTCATGCCAAGACTGACGGCATTAAAAGGGAAGAAATAAAAATGACCACGCGCAAAAAAATCCTGGGAGTTATTTTTTTAATCGTAGTTGGGATTGGTCTAACCAGCCTGTATTATTATTCTCAGAAAATTACTAGCCAGCAGTTATCTGACTCAGTAGCAAATAGCGATAAAGAAGTCCCTCATACAATTGCAGCATTGGGAGATATCGCCTGCCCCGCCGGCGCACCTAAAACCACCACAACTTGTCATCAAGCAGAAGTCCTTAATCAAATTAAAAACGTTAATCCCGAAGCCGTTCTTTTGCTAGGAGATTTACAATATGACAAAGGTGAACTTACTAATTTTCAGAACGTATTTGGGCCTCTCCTGGGTGATTTAAAAACTAAGAGTTTGCCTGCGCCCGGCAATCACGAGTATGAAACACCAAACGCTGCTGGATATATGGGTTTCTGGAAGGATAGCTCGCTATTTAGTAAAATCAGTCAATCATACTATAGCCAAAACATTGGTGGATGGAAGATCTTTGCCCTAAATTCTAACTGCGACAAAATTGGTAGCTGTGATGATAATAGTAATGAAATAACTTGGCTAAAGAAAGAACTAAGCCAGGATAATCAGCAATGTAGTTTAGCTTTTTGGCATCATCCAGTTTTTACATCTGGAAAGTATTTTGACAACTCCACAGAACGGAATCGAGGGCGTAATTTATGGCAAGTATTACAGGAGCATAGTACGGATGTCGTGCTTAACGGGCATGATCATATATATGAGCGTTTTGCAAAACAGCGACTTGATCAAACCAAAGATGAGGCACATGGCATTAGACAATTTACAGTTGGGACTGGCGGCAAAGTTTTGTATGACATAAAAGGCAGCGAAAAAAATCAGGAAGCAATTGTTGGTGGTAAATATGGATTTTTGAAACTCGATTTGTATAACCATTACTATCGCTGGGCATTTATCGACGAGTCAGGTAAGACTTTGGATTCTGGAACGACAGCTTGTAGCTTCTAAGTTCAATATTGCTCATGTATACTGGCTAATGAATGAATATTATCCAAGCGATTATATTAGGAATTGTTCAAGGCTTAACTGAGTTTATCCCTGTGTCTAGCTCAGGCCACTTAATTTTGTTTCATCAGTGGTTAGGAGTTAATCAAACTGCCCAAGCCGGATTCTTATTTGATATGGCATTAAATATCGGCACGCTAACTGCATTATTAATTTATTTTCATAAGGACATTTGGACACTAATAAAAGCTGTATTTAATAAACAAGCCAAAGAGTTTAAACTGGCTTGGTTTTTGGTTCTGGCAACAGTCCCGGCGGCCGTAGCCGGATTCTTACTTAAAGACACGGCCGAGTCAACATTTCGATCGTCAAAACTAGTTGCCTGCTCATTGATTGTTGCTGGAGGGATTATGTTCTTGGCTGAGTGGTATGCCAAAAGGGTTAAGAAAAAGACAGAGTCAGAAGATGTTACTCTCAAACAATCACTGGCAATCGGCGCAGCCCAAGCATTGGCAATTGTGCCGGGAGTTTCACGATCTGGCGCAACGATAACCACTGGTTTATTCGCGAGAATGGACCGCGTGGCGGCAACCCGGTTTTCGTTCTTACTCGGGATTCCAATCATGTTTGGCGCAATCCTCGACACGCTATTGAAAAAGTCAGCAATAAGTTCAGTTGGAAGTGAGAAGGGTTTATTTATTGCCGGAATTCTTTCAGCCTTTATTAGTGGAATATTCGCAATTCAATTTTTGCTTAAGTACTTATCAAAGCACACGCTAAATCTATTTGCATATTATCGTGTAGCCTTAGGTATACTAATACTTGCCATTGCTTTTATTCGCTAAAAATATAGCCAAAACTACTACATATAGTGTGTTTAGTTGGTGATATACTACTATTACTTAACAAAATAAATAAGCTGGAAGTAGGTGAAATTCCTACGCTGTGCCGCAACGGTTAAAGCCCGATACAGCCTAAGAAAGTCTCCCGAGCAGGAGCGAAAGACAACCATTCTATCCCTGCTCAACGAGCAGGATTTTTTATGTCACTAGCCGAAGTGGTAGAACTAGAACCAAAATTGAGGGAAGGAACGCAACCAGAAGTGTATGCGCATTCACTTTCAACTTTGCGTAAGCTTGGACATGTAGCCGTTGAGCCAACTGTTGATGTTGAGTATAAAGAAACCATCCTAGATTTAGCTTTTGATGATTTTGCGACTGCCGAAGCAGAAATGCTCAAAACTGATAAAGAATTTGGCGAACAACTTGAAATAAATAACATTAGAACCCACGCGGTTATTGATAACAAAGTTCGGGCTCGTGATGGTCAGCCAATGGTCGATGTGCTTAGAAATGGCGCTCTTGCTTCAGCTAAAATGGCTAAGCTAGATAAAAGATACCAAGGCCAAGCAACAAGAGACGAGATTGATGAAGAAGTTGGTAAAGACAACGATAAATTACTACCCGGTCAGACACTGTGGGGAGTGAGCTTTGCCGCTCAAAAAGACTTAAAAGACCATCCAGAAATTTATGACAAGAAATTTGGCTATAAAGAGTTCCTTGTGTATGTTCAAACCTACTCGATGAATGATGATGGAACGCTCACAACTGGATCATTCTCTTTTGAGGTTACTGACAAAGACAAATTTAGAGCTTTGCTTGAAGAAAATGGTATGTCTATTCCTGAAGATGAGTCAGACAACACATGGCTTAAGCATCGCAAAATTATACAAGCAACTTCTGATGAGGCACATGAGTTTGTTAAGAAAATGCGAGTTGAATATAACAAGCGGATTAATAAAGTTACTAATAAACATTCAGTTACGAGATATATGGAATCGAGCGAGAAAGTGCTCAGACAATTCTTTGATCATTATTATATTCCGTTGGCGGAGGCGGTTTATACGGGTAAAAACAATGATGTGTTAAGGAGTTTTGCCCAAACAGTTCACGAAAATAATAGTCAGCTTAAGTCCGATATTCGCCAGCAACTCATGCGCATAAGTAACTCGAAATTCTTGAGTGATGAGGATGGTAGTTTATTAGATTCAGTTATTCGTTATGCCGTGGCCGAAGAAATGCGTAAAGGTTTGGCGGAGTCATTAAAGCCAAGAGTAAAAACTACAAATCAACTTCAAGTTAAGCCCCACGCGATGCGCTATATGCATACAGCCCCTATAAATGTAGACCAACTGCTGGCGCAAAATATTCGCACAGGGATTGCCGAAAAACGATCCTATGGAGGCTGCCCTGGCAATATAGATCTTGCCGAGAAAAGTGTCTTAGGCGGGATAACAAAAGAAGAAATTATGGGTATCAAAAATATCAATCCTCAGGAAGCATACGGCGGTAAGTTTGAAGGGGATATTCCTAAAGAAAAATGGGAATGGAAAATAGGCGTTTGTATTATCAAAGATTGTAAGACTAGACCAGGCAAAACAAAAGTTGGCCCATGTAGTATTTGTAAAAATTGTACCGAAAGAGATGATCGGGGAGAGAAGCTAGAAAAAGCCGATGATATTGATGTTAATGTGGACGAAAAAGAAGGTGAAAGCTCAGAAGGGCATATAATAAAACTGTTTGAACGGAAAAAATATCATGAACTCCCAAGAGAGCACCAACAACCAGAAGCAATCGCAGCCTGACGAAATTTATGAGCAGCTAATTAGTGAAAAGTCACCTGAATTCTTTTGTGATAACTGCGGACACTACCCAATAATCCCGGTTCATGGTCATTTTGTTTGCCCCGAATGCAAAATGCCTACAAAATGCTGTGAAGGAGTTGGACTTGATAATTAGAGCAGGAAAAGAGCAGCCCGTGCAGTGGATTTACTCCACGCCCGGCGCGATGAGAAAAACCTTGGTTTGTCTCATAAGGCGAAGCCGTAATTGCTGCGAAGGAGTTGGACTTGACGAATAAGATCGGGATTTTTAGTGGCACGTTTGATCCGGTACATGTCGGGCATATTGAGGTGGCTTTGTCCGCCCAAATGATTATGGGGCTTGATAAAGTTTTATTTATGATTGAAAAATCCCCACACCGCAAGGAGAGAATTGCCAACTACGAAGATCGTCTAAAAATGCTGAAAACTGCCGTGGAACACCATGATAAATTTGAAGTTGTCGGATCGAAAGAACCGAACATTACAACCGACGCAACGCTTAAAATGATTCACAAGCGATACCCAGATCACAAACCAGTAATTATCATTGGATCAGATATGTTAAAGCATATGGGTGAATGGGAAGGCATTGATAAATTACTAAAGGAAGCTGAAGTGTGTGTCGTTTTGCGTAGCAATGAACAGAAAGCCGAAATGCAATCTCAGACGGCCAAGATTAAAAAGAAACACCCAAGCAGCTCCTTTCAAATATTGCCACCTATTTTGCCCAGATACTCATCATCTAATGCCAAAAAAGACCTAAAAAATATTGGGCATAGCGATATCTTACACAAAGACGTCCAGGCTTACATATTAAAGAATAAGATCTACGACTCTTCTAGGCCAAAGTGATTTTGTAAGTATGATAAGTGCTTGTCACGGTAGCGCTTAAACTCAGATTTCTTGTAACCATTCTTTCGTATAAACGCGCTAACCTTTTCGTTGCCGATGAAGTGAGGCATTACAACAAAGCTAGCGCCCAATCCATACAGCTCAACTGCTTGTTCTACTTTATCGGCATGGCAAACCATAACAGCATTTGGGTTGTGTTGCTGCAGGTGTTTAAGTAGGAATACGTTGGTATCAAAGTCGGTGATTATTGATACAACAAGCTTGGCTCCATCAAAATTAATTTCCTCAAGTAGTTCAAAGTCAGTCGCATCGCCATAAATATATGGAATATGCCGACGATCCATTTGATCAATCGACTCAGGATCATAATCAATAACTATATATTTCTTGGAGACCTTTTCTAAAACATCTACGAACTCTACTCCGCCACGCTGAAAACCAAACAATATAGCGTCGTAGGCTTTATGTTTCTCTTGTTCTTTGCGTACTTTTTTTCGCTCGAACAGCGGCAAATAATTTTCAATAAACTTATATATACCATCTGAATAAGTAATAAAGTAAGACGATAGGGCGATAGTCCCTATGCCCATGACCGTAACCAATGAAACTGCCTGGCTGTTAATTTGATTATTGGCAACCCCAAGTAGCAAAAGAATTAATGAAAATTCACTAATTTGACCCATGACAACACCGGTCGCAAAACTGGTTTTTTTCGTGTAACCTAGTGCCCCCATAATGATCATTACAATCAGTGGTTTAACAACTAATATGAATAATGATAAGGCAATCGCTTGCCAAAATAAGTTACCAAGTGTTCGGATATTTACGCTTGCACCAAGTGTTATAAAGAATACGACTATAAAGAAATCACGTAATGGTCTAAGACGCGAACCTACTTCCTGAGCATATGGCATGCTAGCCATGCAAACTCCGGCCAGCAAGGCGCCAATCTCCACAGAAAATCCACTCAAGTAAAAAATTGTGGCTATACCAAAACCCCAAGCCAGTGCAAATAAGAAAAGCAGCTCTTGCGATCGACTAAGAAATCGATTGAGCGGTTTTATGATAACTTGGCTGAACAAAATGGTGCCACAGACCAGTAAACTTCCTTTAAGAATTAGCCATATTAGCTCATTTAAGTTGAAGTTGCCGCTTGTACTGGCACTGGCTGCAATTAAAGCGATACATGCTGTTATATCCTGAACCAACAACATACCAACGGCAATTTTTCCGTAGAGTTTATGCTGTTCCTTTTTATCACTAAGCAGCTTAAGAATAATAATGGTGCTACTAAATGCTAGAGCCAGACCAACGTATATTGATGTTGTCGTATCGTAACCCAGAGCGTGAACTAAAACAAAACCAACACTAGTGGTAAATACAATTTGTCCCATACCAGCAAAGAGCGAGACTTTACCAACTTCTTTTATTACTTTAGGATTCAGGCCAAGACCAACAATAAACAATAGTAAGGCGACACCAAAACTCCCCATAACCTGAGTGGCTTCGGTACTTTTAAACAAAGCAAGAACTGAAGGCCCTACGATTAGCCCAGTAAGTATATAGCCAATCAACAGTGGCTGTCTGAGTGCGCGCATAATCATGCCAATAACCGCACAAAGTGCAAGCAGTGCCGAGAGTTCTATAAAAATGGAATTATGCATGTTTGTTTTATTTCCTCATATTCACTCTACATGGATAGATTTATATCTGCAAACCTCACGCCTTAGTTACAAATGTATAAAATAAGACAATAACCGCAGCTAACATTGTTAGAAACGCCAATCTGACAAAAATATTAGATAAATGACTATTTTTGTACTGTCCCATAATTGCCCGGTTATTACCAACTCGAGCAATCATAAATAATAACGGTACGGCAGCTATACCATTAAATACAGCTGTAAATACTAAGGCTTTTATTGGGTCAATACCTAGGAAATTCATGCCTAGCCCTAATAATGTGGCAATAATAATAACCACATAAAATCCCACAGCTCTTTTGAACTTACGGTTTAGACCCTCTTTCCAACCCAAGGCTTCAGTTATTGCGTATGAACTTGATCCTGCCAAAACAGGAACAGCTAACAGGCCAAGACCTAAAATTCCGACAGAGAAAATAAGCTTGGCTATTATCCCGGCATTCGGGAAATTCTTAACAAGTGGCTCAATTGCTCGAGCAGCATCAGCTGCAGTGTTAATCTGAGTAATGCCATTTTTGAATAGTACTGAAGCACAGGTTACCACGATAAACCATGCACCGATGCTTGCTAAAGCCATTCCAGTGAAGTTATCAACTCTTATGCTGTGCAAGAAATGTTTAGTTATTTTTGGTGTACTGCCAGCTGAGCTTAGTCGTTTGCTAGCCAGTTCACCTTCAACAACTTCTGACGTATCCCAAAAAAACAAATAAGGCGAAATTGTAGTACCAATCATGCCCACTAAAATATAGACAGTCGTAAAATCGAAATGCAGGGCCGGGTGAAAGGTTGCCTTAATAACTTCACCCCATGGTTGCCCAACAATAAATGCGGTTATCGGATAGGCAAATAGGGCAAGGGCGAGCCACTTAAGTATGCGAGCATACGTTTTATAACTAACAAAGATTTCCAGCAAGACGATAACTACTGCAAAAAATATCGCTAATGCTGCAAACGATACGGGGACTAATAATTGGGTTGTTGCTGCCATAGCCCCCAAATCGGCTCCAATATTTATGGTGTTAGCAACTACAACTAATATTACACAAAGATACAGGAGTTTTTTGTTATAGTTTTCTTTAATAACGGCGGCTAAACCTTTACCTGTAATTGCACCGATACGAGCGCATGATTCTTGTACGGCCAGTAAAAGCGGAAACATTAAAGGAAATGCCCATAGCAAACCATAGCCAAAGCCGGCACCTGCCTGAGAGTAAGTTGCAATTCCAGACGGATCATCATCAGCAGCGCCTGTAACAAGACCGGGCCCTAATATACGTAGGAACCTACCAAATCTTTTACGATTTAGCACGTATTTACGTAAATTATTTGTGACAATCTTCTCAGACTTTTTTAGGTCCTTCTCGGCTGTCTTAAGGGCTTTATTGGGAGTTATTCTGTTTGCCATAAATAATATGCTTAAGCTTTACATAATCATATCACTTAAACACTTAAGAGTAGTCTATGAAAATAGTGCAAAGATTGCTGCTCCACCCGCTGCAATCATTAGTACGGTCGTGGACCATCCGACTATTTTAGTTATTGGTCCATTAACCCATTCACCCATAACTTTTTTATTACTGCTAATTAGCAATATCAATACCAGCACTACTGGTGCAACAATTCCGTTAGCTACTGCAGAATAAATCAATGCCTTTATTGGGTTAAGCCCAATAAAATTAATAGCAAGGCCAACCATCATTGAAATAATAATCACACCATAAAAAGCATAGGCTTGTTTGAGATTTTTGCTCAAACTGCCTTGTTTTTTGAGGCTTTCAGAAATGGCGTATGAACTTGAGCCGGCTAAAACAGGTATTGCTAGGAGCCCCGTACCAATAATCCCGGCTGCAAAAAGGAAGTATGAAGCATTACCGGCAAATGGCCTTAGCGCTTCTGCGGCCTGGGCAGCAGAATCAATGTTTGTTATACCTTTAGTAAATAACAGAGCACCACATGCTGCGATAATAAAGAACATAACAAGATTAGATAAGAGCATGCCTGACCAAACATCTATACGCATACTCTTTACTTCCTGCTTAGAAGCGCCTTGTCGCATTGGCACAGTTGTTTTGCCTTGAGCAATTTGGTCTTCAACCTCTTGTGATGTTTGCCAAAAGAATAGATAAGGTGAAATAGTCGTACCTAGGATGGCGCAGATTAATAAAATTTGTTCTTTGCTGAATGTTATATGTGGAACTACAGCATGATGTAAAACATCGCTCCAGTTAAGGTGTGCCAAAATTGCAGACAGAATATAGGCGAACAAAACCATGGCTAACCACTTAAGATATTTTGCGTATCGTTCATAAGGAGTAAATATCTGTAGTCCAAGCATCAATATGGCAAATCCAATAACTAACAAAGTAAAATTGAATCCCGGAGCTATAAGTTGAGCGCCTTTTGCCATTGCTCCTAAGTCGGCCCCAATGTTAAAGGCATTGGCCGCAAAAAGTAGAATTGAACATATATATAAGACTCTTCGGGATAAAACTATACGAATATTCGCTGCTAAACCGCGACCAGTTACCAAACCGATACGAGCACACATTTCTTGAACCACGGACATAAGAGGAAAGGTAAAGGCTGCCATCCAAAGGAGCTGGAACCCAAACTGTGCACCAGCTTGAGAGTATGTAGCAATTCCAGATGGGTCATCGTCAGATGCGCCCGTCGTAAGGCCTGGCCCTAGTGTATCCCAGTAATCTTTGCCTCTTTTTAGCGTCTTGTCATTTTGTAGGCGACGTCCAATGTCTTGAGTGGTCTCAAGGGTTTTATCTAACAGTTCAGCAGGAGCTTCAATACTTTTTGTTACAATATCTTTTTTCATTGTTTTTACTCTATTTGGAGTATATATGACAAATTATAAAATTGATAATTATTATCTGTTGGAAAATAGTTGACAAGGTTGAAACGCTTATGCAAAAATAAGAGTACACTTCGTTGCAGTGCAGGTGGTTAACACTGATACTGTAGAAGACAAAAATAAAACAAAAAAAATCGCAAGCAAGATTGCTCTAGTGGAAAGCATCTTGCATATTTACAAAATCAATAAAACAAAAAAGGAGCGAGCAAAATGCCCGTAAAAGTTAAAGTTATGCCATCGCGAAGATTGTACGTTGCTGTACAAGTCAAGCGACCAGCATGGCAACAATTTATCAACTACTAATATATAAAAATATTAGTTTTCACCTCTGTCACAGCCAAGATATCTTGGCTGATTTCTTTATTGGCTATTTGATTTAGTAGACCCTGCCGAGCTGTTGATCGCGTCATCGATGAGTTTGCTAAACGCTTCTACAGAACGGTCAGGTGATGGATCGAGCTTTTTACCATTAAGAAAGAACGTTGGCGTAGAACTAACATTTAGTGATTGGCCGGAGCTGATGTCGGCGTTAATGATGTCATTAACTTTTGAGCTCGAGTAATCTTGTTTGAACTTATTAATATCAAGGCCTATCTGAGCAGCATATTGTTCCATTACGGCCGTTGGGTTACTGGTATTGCTCCAGGATTGCTGGTTGGTATATAGGAGCTCGTACATATCCCAAAACTTACCTTGCATATTTGCGGCTTCGGCTGCACGATGACCGGCCATGGCATTTTGATGAACTTGAACAAGAGGAAAGTTACGGAATTGGAATTTAATATCATCACCATATTTCTTGCGAACTTGTTCAACGATTGGGAAATACGCCCCACAAGCTGGGCACTGGAAGTCACCGTATTCAACTAAGGTAACGTTTTTCTTGCCAGCTCCTTGGACATGGGAAGTTACTAGAGACTCATTACCACCTGATGGGGCTTTGGCCTTTTCTTTTGATTTTGAAAACCAAACAAATCCACCAAACAGAACTACAAGGGCTGCCAACACAATTAAAAATCGTTTATCCATACGTACTAACTCTCCTTTTTGTCCTTATATCATACCTGAATTTTGACGGACTTTGAAAATCAGTCCAAAAAACGTAATATGGGAACATGCTAACGTTTTTACTCGGTCTACTATTGGCCAGTTTGCTCTTCATTGCTATTTCACTACAGAAAACATACCATCATGTTCCTGTGAGAGAGCTGAAGAGGCAGGCCAATCAGGGTGATGACATATCAAGATTGTTCTATCGAGTCGTTGCGTACGGGTTGAGTTTAGACATGTTTCTATGGATGATAATTGGACTTAGTGCCGGTGGATTTTTTGTGTTCTTATCTGTTAATCTGCCTTGGCCAGTTGCCTTGTTTGGTTGTGTTGCCTGTATTTGGTTTGGGTTTGCATGGATGCCTGGATCACACATAACCCGGCCAGGTGTGCTGATTGCCAGACTTGTGGCTCGACCATTGGCAGCCATTCTTGAATGGCTACACACCCCATTAGTTAGATTGTTTAATTTTATCTCTCGATTCCGACCTATAACTGTCCACACTGGCCTATATACCAAAGATGACATTCTGGAGTTCATTGCTCAGCAAAAAGCTCAGATTGATAACCGAGTTAGCAAGCACGATCTTAATATCGTGGCCAATATGCTTGTACTGAGCGACCGCAAAGTGGGTGACATTATGACACCTTGGCGAAAAGTAAAGTTAGTTACAACTCACGATATGGTTGGGCCCGTGCTAATGGATGAATTACATTCCAGCGGGCATAGTCACTTCCCAGTTTACGAGGGTGGCGATAAGAAGAATCTTGTGGGTGTATTGGGAATAGCCGATATGCTTGATGCTAAAGCTGGCGGTTTCGTAAAGGACGTTATGGTTAAGCGTATTCTCTATCTGCACGAGGACGATAAAGTTTCGGAGGCTTTTAACACTATTGCTGAAACCAAGCATCCACTTTTCATTGTCGTGAATGACAAGGAAGATATCATTGGAGTTTTGAGTATTACAGAAGTCGTAAGACAGATGCTTGGTGATATGCCTAACTCTGACTTTGAAAGACATCATGACAAATCTGCCGTTTCAAAAAAGAAAAAATCCAAAGAAGCAAAGATAGACGAAACGATTGTCATTGATGATAAAACAATTGAGCCAGTAGAAAAAGTTGAATCAGAAAAAGAAGAAAATACAGAGACAGAAGACGAAAAATAGGGTATAGTACCCTTTTGTAATGACCTGTTATTTTGTTGACAATAGCAATCTTCGGACCAGCGCACGCTACTAGCGAGTGTGTTTGCTAACGGTCCTAATTAGCTAAACCAACAAAGTAATAACTGGAGATAACCCAAAATGAGAATTCTCGCAAGCGAAGTAAAAAAAGAAACTGGTAAAACTGCAACAATCCAAGGTTGGCTACATAAAAAACGCCTGCTCGGTGGACTGACATTTATTAACGTTCGGGATCGTAGTGGTCTTGTACAAGTTGTAGTTGAGGACAAAAACGAAGTCGAGAAACTTCGTGGTTTACAAATCGGAACTGTTCTACAAGTTGAAGGCAAAGTCCATGAAGAGGAGCGGGCACCTGGTGGTGCTGAACTACGCGATCCAAAATTAACTGTGCTTGTGCCAGTAACTGATGAACCACCTATCGAGATTGATAAACCACTCTCTCACAAAAGTGAGCATCTTGAGACCTTATTTGATAACCGAGTAATCGGACTACGTAACTTGCAAGAAACCGCTATTTTTAAGATTCAAGCTGAAGTCTGCAAGATTATTCGTAACTATTTTGACGAAAACGGCTTTACAGAAATGCATAGCCCAAAACTTTTAGCTGAGCCAACTGAAGGCGGTGCAGAAGTCTTTACTATGGACTACTTTGGCAAAACCGCTACGCTTGCTCAAAGTCCACAATTCTACAAGCAAATGATGGTAGGTGTTTTTGAGCGAGTGTATGAAATTGCGCCAGTTTATCGTGCTGAGCCAAGTGCTACAACTCGTCATATGACAGAATACGTTTCAGTCGACGGCGAAATGGGTTTCATTACTCTCAAAGATCTTGAACTATTCCTTGGCGGATTGCTACACGCTGTTGTTGATGGTGTTTGGGCGAAGTACGAAACTGAACTTAAGCGTTGGAATGCCACAAAGCCAACTTTGCCAAAAGAAATTCCAGTTATTTCTATGGCCGAAATTCACGAAAAGTATTCCAAAGCTATGAACGAAAATAGTGTCGGTGAAAAAGACCTCAGGCCTGACGAAGAGCGTTGGATATGTGAATATGCCAAGAAAAACTTGGGCAGTGAAGCAGTGTTTGTAAGTGAATGGCCAGCTGATGAAATGAAGTTTTATCACAAGGCTAATGAGAAAGATCCAAAGCTTGCCGATCGTGTCGACCTTTTGTTCCGCGGGGTTGAAATTACTACTGGCAGTATGCGGGAGAATGACTATAAGGTAGTTGTAGCCCAGCTCAAAAAACTGGCCGGTGGCGATCCAAACGATCCTGGCTTTTTGCCACTACTAAACGCAATGAAATATGGCATGCCGCCACATGGTGGTTTTGGTCTTGGGCTTGAACGCGTTGTCCAGAAACTCATTGGCTTTAATAACATTAAAGAAGCCGCACTCTTCCCACGTGATATTAACCGCCTAGCTCCATAGTTATGCAGGATAAAATCGAAGCATTTAAAAATCATGTAAAACAAGCTGCGGCTAATCCGGATTTTATTCATCATTATTGGTTTGTTGAGTGGCATCTAGAAATTGTTGAGCGAATCGCCGATGAACTGCTGGAACATTATCCGCAGGCTGATAAAGACTTGGTACACGTAATGGTGTGGCTGCACGATTATGGCAAAATGTTGAATTTTGCAGATCAATACAGAACTACACAGACTGAAGGTCGCAAAAAACTAACCGAGCTTGGTTTTGACCCAGCTTTTGTTGAAAAAGCTGTTGGCTATATCGAGACTATGGATCGCAAAATGGAAATAGATATGTATGAAGCCCCACTAGAAGTTCAACTTGTTTCATCAGCCGATGGCTGCTCACATTTAGTTGGGCCGTTTATGTATTTTTGGTGGCGCGAGAACCCCCAAAAGCATTATGAGCAACTAATGGGTGATACTCAGGTTAAGGCCGAAAAAGACTGGACGCGTAAAATTACTTTGCCCGAGTCTCGCAAAGCGTTCGAACAACGCTATAGGTTTGTTATGGAGCAGGGTGGTCAACTCCCTGAAAAATTCCTAGATTAATCTAAGCTGTAGCAGTATAATTCGTTTTAATTAAACTAACCTATAAAGGATTATCTTATGGCCGAAGATAATAAAGCTCTGAGTGAAGAAGAACAAAAACCCGAAACCAAAAACGAGTCAGTAGCGGAAGAAAAGCCGGTAGAAAATGTGCAAGAAGTGCCTACACAAGAAACAAATTCTAAAAATGGGAAGATAAAACAGTTTGTATCTTGGTACAAATCACATAAGAAAATAAGCATACCCGCATCAGTTTTAATAGTATTACTTATTCTATTTGCCATACCATTTAGTCGGTATGGTATTCTCGGCTTGTTTCTAAAACAAGACATCGCTATACATGTTAAAGATTCTCAAACAGGAAAGGCAATTAGTGAAGCAAGCGTTAGTGTTGCCGGAAAAAATGCAACTACTGGAAGCGATGGAGATGCGCATCTTAGCTCAGTGCCTGTAGGTAATCACAAAGTTGTTGTTACAAAAAAATACTACGCAGACTCTAGTTCGAATGCACTAGTCCCTATAAGAAAATCAAAGGCTAGTTTTGAAATTTCTTTGAAAGCAACTGGGCGACAAGTGCCTGTTAGAGTAGTTAACAAAGTGGGCGGTCAGCCAGTAGAAAATGTACTGGTAAAAACAATCGATACGCAAGCAAGAACAGACAAAGAAGGCAAGGCTATTGTTGTTGTTGGTGTAGATCAGACAAGCCAAAAAGTAACCCTTTCTGGTGATGGTTATAATCAGAATGAAGCAGAGCTTAAAGTTACAGAACAAGAGGATCCTGCTAACACATTTCAAGTGACGCCAGCCGGAAAAATATACTTTCTATCCAAGAAGTCGGGTAAAGTCGATGTAGTAAAAACGAATCTTGATGGTAGTGATCGCAAGACAGTTCTAGCTGGCACTGGTAAAGAAGACACTTACGATACTGTTCTTTTAGCTTCGCGTGATTGGAAGTACTTATTGCTAAAGTCAAAACGTGACGGTGGCGACAGTGAAAAATTGTTCCTAATTGATACAAGCAATGACAGTACAAAGACCATAGATGAGGGAAATGCTTCATTCACTCTTAATGGCTGGACCGGACATAGCTTTGTATACACAGTTAATCGTAAAGGTTTGCAATTATGGCAGGACAAGGCAACCGCACTTAAGAGCTACGATGCAGATAACAAGAAAATAAATGTTTTAGATGAAACAGTTGGTATTGGAACTGGCAACTATGACTATGCAAAGCAAACTATAAGTAATGTATACGTTCTTCCAACAAAGGTTGTTTACACAAAAGTTTGGGACCAAGGGGGAATATACGATCCAAGCAACAGAAAAACTCAAATTGTTTCTGTTGATCCAAGTGGTAGCAATAAAGCATCTTTAAAAGACTTCTCAACAGCACCGGCTGATAGAGTTACGTACATATTTGCTAAACTCTATGAACCTGAAGAGATATACTTCGAAGTCTATAGCTATAATGCACAGAACCAGTTTGTTGAGTATAAAGATAATAAAGTCCAAAACTCAACGATTACCCAGGATACTTTCAGTAAATTCTATCCAACTTACTTGCTTTCCCCATCAGGAAAACAAACTTTCTGGTATGAACCACGTGACGGGAAGAATACATTATTTGTTGGTGACAAAGATGGAGAGAACGAAAAAGAAGTAGCTTCACTGAGTGAATTTATTCCTTATGGTTGGTACACTGACGATTACTTGCTAGTGTCTAAGAATTCGAGCGAGCTTTATATACTGCCAAAATCAGGCGTAAAAGATTTGAGCCAGGTTCTAAAAGTTAGTGACTATCACAAGCCATCGGCTGACTTTACTGGTTACGGTGGTGGTTACGGCGGATTCTAAAAATACAACGCTCATAACAATTGATTCGTGAGAATATAGGGATATGAAACTTTACCTAAGCTCGTATCGAATACCAACGCCTGGTGATCTAGGCGAGTTACTACAGAGAGACTTTGCTGAGACTAGCGTAGCGATTATTCCTAACGCCAAAGATTATCGTCCTGAACGCGAAGCAAAACTAGCCGAACTCGTTAAAGATTTGGGTGACATAGGTTTGCACAATACAGAGCAAGTTGATTTGAATGATTTTGAAGAACCAGAAAAACTCAGGGAGCGATTGAGCAGCTTTAATATGCTTTATGTTTGCGGCGGAAACACAACTGACTTACTTTTTGCGGTTCGGGCAAGTGGCTTTCACCAAGTCGTTAAAAGCGTATTAGACCAAGGCGTAGTGTTTGTTGGTGAAAGTGCCGGTGCAATAATTGCTGGCAAAACTACTAAGGGTTTTGAAAGTGAGCTTGACCCGCCGGGTGTCATCAAGCACTACACAACTGGACTTAGCTTGGTGGATAAAGTGGTTGTTCCACATGCCGATAACCCCAACTACAACGATAGGGTACCGTATTTACAAAGCATGTATTCGCCAGAAGAACTGGTAATTATTGATGACAACCAAGCCTTCGTAGTTAATAATGATGAAGGAAGAATCGTAACAGGAGCCTGAATATGAAAGTAAAGCTACAAGACCTAAAAGATAAAGTAATGGCTGGTGTTAAAAAACTGGGCTATGAAGGAGAAGATGCTAAAGTTATTTCTGATGTCCTTTTGTATGCTCAGCTTCGCGGTAATAACCAGGGCATTACAAAAATAGCTACTGGCGGTGTTCCAAAAGCAAGTGAAGTGGAAGAATACAAGGTTATTAAAAAAGATAGGTGTGGAGCTCAAGTTTCTGGTGGTCACGCCATGGTTGCTACAGAAAACGCTGTTCAGCTTGCTTGCGAGCTTGCTGGCGAACATGGCATTGGCCTTGTTGGGTCAAACCATACCTTTAGCTCTTCTGGCGCCATAGGTTACTTTAGTAGAAGAGTAGCAGAATTGGGCTATATTGGCTTGGTTTGTGTGGGGACACCACCTTTTGTGGCGCCTTTTGGCTCTGCTGAAGCAAAATTGGGGACAAATCCGTTAAGCTATGCATTTCCAACAAGTGATGGTGTGGTTGTTTTTGATACTACTACAGCTGCTTCTGCTTTCTTCGGTGTTGTTGAAGCAAAATTAAAGGGCGAACAGTTACCAGAAGGAATAGGCTTTGATTCAGAAGGTAAGCCAACAACTGACCCAGCAAAAGTGCTAGATGGATCTGTCGCTACCCTCGCAGGCCATAAGGGTTTCGGTCTATCATTGCTAGTGCAAGTCTTGGGCGGACCACTAGTTGACGCATCATTCATTAATACAAACAAGGAAAAAGGTGCGGGAACATTTGTGCTAGCAATTGATCCTGGATTATTGGTTTCTAAGGATCAGTTTATGAAAGAATCTGCGGAATTAGTAAGTGATATTAAGTCTGCAAAACCACTTCCGGGTTCAGAAGGTGTTCTATTGCCAGGTGAGCGTGGCGATATGCACGCCAAAGAAATTGAACGAAATGGAGAAATCGAAATCGCCGATCCAATCTGGAATGAGTTATGTGATTTCGTAAGTAAATAGTACGTTGTTATGTCTAAAAAAGAAGTATTAATTATTGGTGCCGGTGTGTCAGGCCTCTCTTGTGGTGTCTTATTGCTTCAGGAGGGCTACAAAGTACATATTGCGGCTAAGGATTTGCCACCAAATACCACTTCAGATATTGCTGCTGCCTTTTGGATGCCATACTTATCAAGTCCCCATGAAAAAGTAATGAAGTGGGCTCGTGATACTCTTACTTACTTAAAAGAAAATGTTGTTAGTGATCCTGAGAGTGGTTGCGTGTTTCGTGATGTTTTAGAAATCTATCGTAATAAAGTCGACAAGCCATCGTGGGCTGATGCAGTTGATAGCTGGAAAAGACCAAAGCAAAATGATATGCCTGAAGGCTTTGTTGATGGTCATCAAACAGAAGCAATTCTTATGGATAGTAGCTTCTACATGAAGTGGCTAGTTAATCGATTTAATAAATTAGGTGGAACACTTGAAAAAAGGGAGATAGATGATATAAACCTGGAGTTAAATGAGGATAAGATTGTAGTAAACTGTTCTGGCTTGGGTTCACGAAAATTGTTGGGTGATAAAAAGCTATTTCCAGTAAGAGGTCAAGTTGTCCGAATAAAGCATAACGGATTCAAAAATGTTGTTGCTGACGACACAGATCCAAATGAAATGACAGTCATCATCCCTAGAATTAACGACATTATTATTGGTGGAACAATCCAGGCAAATGACTGGAATTTGAAAATTAATCCAAGGGACACAGAAGGAATCATTAAAAGAGCAGGAGCATTTTATTCAGAATTTAGCGATGTTGAGATTCTTGAAGAAAAAGTGGGATTAAGACCTGCTCGTGATGAAGTAAGGCTAGAAATAGAAAAAAGAAAAAATGGAAGCATTGTTCATAACTACGGGCACGGCGGTTCTGGATATACACTTTCGTGGGGTTGTGCACAAGAAGTCGTAAAACTTGTCGCACAACTTAATACTTGACGTGTTAAGTATCAGGGCTTATATTGTTTAGTGATGAAGGCATTTGAAGCTAAAAATATCTCTAAAACATTTGGTGGTGAAGTAAAAGCACTGCAAAATGTAACCCTTAGTGCTGAGGAAGGTACAATTTTTGGCTTGCTGGGCCCTAACGGCGCTGGTAAAACTACTTTAGTCCGTATGTTGGCTACCCTACTAGAGCCAGATAAAGGTTCGCTGCAAGTACTAGGCAATGACGTCGTTGAACACCCGGACCGTGTGCGCGAAATCATTGGTCTTGCTGGCCAGTACGCGGCAGTTGATGAGTTTCTGACTGGCCGCGAAAACCTATACATGGTCGGTAGGCTGTATCACTTAAGTCACAAAGAAGCTAAGAAACGAGCGCAAGAAATCCTAAAAGATTTGAACCTTAATGATGCGGCTAATCGCCAGGTAAAAACATACTCAGGAGGTATGCGTCGCCGGCTCGATCTCGGAGCAAGTTTGGTTGCTAACCCAAAAATTTTATTCTTGGACGAACCAACAACTGGTCTTGATCCACGAACACGACTTGATTTATGGGAAACAATCCGCGGCCTTGTAAAACAAGGTACGAGCATATTGTTAACGACACAGTATCTAGAAGAAGCTGATGAGCTTGCCGATATGATCGCAGTAATTGATCACGGAAAAGTAATTGCCGAGGGCACAAGTGACCAGCTCAAAGCCCGACTTGGTGGTGATGTTGTTGAGTTTGAAGTATCCGAAGGCCAAGTTGAAAATGCCATTAAGGCCGTAAAAGGCTTATCGTCCAAAAAACCAACCACCGAGGGAACAACCATAACTGTTCCAGTTAAAGAAGGCTCTAAGAGCTTGCTAGAAATTGTTCGGGCACTTGATAGTGCAAACGTTGCTCCAGAAGGTATCTCATTGCATCGCCCATCGCTAGATGATGTATTCCTGACTCTGACTGGCGAAAGAGCCAAAGATCAAACAATCCCTAAGAAACAAAAGCGAGGTAAAAAATGAACCCGCTCGTAATAACTTACCGCAGCATCACAGACACCTGGGCAATAACTAAGCGTAACTTGCTTCGTTATGTTCGCTTGCCGCAACTGCTATTTTTCTCATCGATTCAACCGATTATTTTCCTAACATTATTTAACTTTGTGTTTGGTGGAGCTATTGGTGCTGCTGTCCCTGGCGGAAAATATATCAACTACTTGTTGCCAGGCATTTTGGTTCAAACGACTTTGTTTGGAGCGCTCAATACAGGAATTGGTTTGGCTGAGGACATGGGCAAGGGAATCATTGACCGATTCCGTAGCCTGCCTATGAACCGAGCTGCTGTCATGGCTGGGCGTACAATCTCCGACATGCTTCGAAACGTCGTGGTCATGTGCATAATGCTGATCATGGGCTCAATCTATGGTTTCCGATTCCAAAACGGAATTGCTGGAGCACTCGGTATGGCCTTTTGCGTGCTGGCATTTAGCTTCTCATTCTCATGGGTTGCTGCCTATATTGGAATGACAGTTAAAGATGCCGAAACAGCTCAGCTCGCATCGTTCGTAATGGTTTTTCCACTAACGTTTGCTAGCGCTGCCTTCGTTCCGATATCTACGATGCCTAGTTGGCTGCAAGCTTTTGCTCGCAACCAGCCAGTAACGTTTGCTGTTAACGCTGCTCGTGAACTGGCACTCGGTCTGCCAAGTACTGGTGCTGTTTGGAAGTTGATGCTTTGGGTAATCGGAATCCTGGCGGTGTTTATTCCGCTATCAATTTGGCGCTATCGCCAACGACAATAGCTAGTACAATATAGATATGAAGAAAGTAATCTTTGTCCCCGGGTTCTTAGAAAACCCATGGTTACCTAGATATAGAAAGTTCCGCCAAGAATTTCAAGAAGCATATCCAGATGTTGATCTGGATATAGTAAAGATGCGTTGGTTTTTGAGAGTAATGACGGATTATATTAACGTTACGCACAAAGCACTAAATAAGCATCGTCCACATGTAGCTGGCGGGTTTTCTTATGGAGCAAATGCTCTACTAATTGCTGCGGCTAAAATGGATCCAAGCATTCGCCCTAAGCGCCTTGTACTCGCATCAATTAGTGATAACTTTGCCGAACAACTTAGATTCAGTGAATGGCACCCAGAGTACATGAAAGAAGACCTAAAAAAATATCATCTTGGACATATCGCAGATGAAATCAGGCCCACTACTAAGACCTATGTTTTGGCCACGGATGCTGAAATCAATAAAAACCACCGTTTTGGCCGTCATATTAAGAAGGCAACCGAAGAACTATCGGGACACGCCCACCCAATCGTTGTGCCTACAGGAACAAGACATCCTTTTAATATGGCCAGCCCATTGTATAGAGAAAAGATTATTAGACTACTTGGCGAGGGTGTTGAGGGATGAGAGTTTTTGTTTTTGGCGATAGCATAACCCAAGGGTTTTGGGATAGCGAAGGTGGTTGGGTAAGTAGGCTGATTAAGAACTATGCTCAAAAAGCCCTAAACGATCTGGATAGTGATTGGGTAGAGATATATAACCTTGGCGTTTCTGGAGATACTATAGAAGGTGTTATTAACCGGATAAATAATGAAGTAAAAGCCCGCCAAATTTATCGTGAAGATGAAGTATTGATTTTTGCAATCGGAACAAACGATACACTTTTGACCAAAGGTGAGCCGTATTCAAGCCCAGCAGAATTTAAAACCAAACTAGATGAATTATTGCCAGCAGCTCAATCAATCACCAAAGACATTATTTTTGTTGGCCTTCATGGTGTAGATGATAAACTATCTAATCCTTGGAAGTATTCATCGAGTGGCAAAGGATATACTAATGAGCGAATTCTAGAATTTGAAAAAGTACTTCGAAATTTTTGCCAAGAAAATAAACTACCATTAGTTATGAGTTTCGAGGACATAAGTAATAAGCCAGAAATGTTTGCGGACGGCATTCATTTAAATGACAAAGGACATAAGTTAATTTCAGAAAGAGTTAAACCCGAGCTTGAGCGACTACTCGGTAATTGAATAATTATCAATTAAGTTATATAATATATCTATTCTATGAAAGAGTTTAGTGAGCCGGTTGTTATTCCGGTTGATAATGAACTTGTATTAAGACAGGCTACTGTTAATGATGCTGAGATTATATTTGAAACAGTCGATGCCTGTCGTGACCACGTTGGTAACTTTGACAACCCTACGCCGTTTATTTATAGGAGCCTTGAAAGTACAAGACGTTCATTGGCTAAACAGAATGTGTGCAAAGTCTTAGGTATATGGGCTGGCGATGAATTAGTAGGTTCAACAAGTTACGCTGTTGTTTCACAGTATCCAATTGACCCTTATGCCGAGATTGGTTGGTGGGTTGCGCAGCAACATGTTGGACGTGGATACGGCGGGCGGGCAGCTAATGCAACGGCCAGTTACCTTCTAGAAAAAGTTGGCTTCAGAAATGTCGGAGCGTTTATTAAACAAGGCAATGTAGCAAGTGCTAGCGTTGCCCAAAAAGCGGGTTTTAATTATATTAGCGCATTAAATAATGAGCACGATGGTGACTATTGGCTTTTTGGGAAATACCGAGAAGTACCGGAGGAGCTCAAAGATGGTTTTGCTAAGCCTAACTGGGATATTCATGAAATAGCACGACAATCGCATAGAAGTGCAAGTCGTATTTCACTCAATGGCGTTAGCAGGGCTATTGTAAACCATGCTGGCGACACAACTTATTACGTTGATAGCGGTGAAGTTACATTTTTAGTTGATGGAACTACAGAATATAAGAGCAGAGGTGACGAGATTACGGTTCCAAAAAAATCAACTGTTCAAGGGGTCGGCCTCGGTAGTCTTATAGCCACCTACCAACCAGCTTTTGACCCAAATCAAGTAGAGTTTGTGAGGCCAATAATGTCGACAATGACGCCTGCAGATGCTAGTGTTTAAGGGTATGGTAACAATTGATCAAGGTGATGGTCAGTTTCAAGGAACTGGCGGCGCAACACAGACTCAAAATCCTCAGGTAGCTCCTGGAAATCTACAGACTGGCAGCGCCCAAGATAGTAATCTTCAGACCGTTATTGGCGGAACAAGCCTTTTTAGTAATCCCCAAGCCAATGCAATAATTACAGTTCCGTCTAGTAGCGGATCTAATGTAGAGAGTTTATTAGCAAGTGAAGCAGACAACCAAACTCATTCATCAAAAACAATAACTTCCGCTCAAAGCAATGCATTTATAGGCGTAGTTGCCTTAATTCTCTTGATCGGCGCATTTTTTATTATCAGAAAATTTACCAGCGACCAGTAGCTAGTAATTTACAGTAACATCTATAAACCTTAAGCGTTTTTTGTTAGAATAGTGAAAACATCATGGCAAAAAATCCGCAAGAAGAAAAATTTCAAAAAGCCCAAGACGAACTCAACCAAAAAATTGAAGCAATAATGGGGCCTACTCAGTCTGGTGAAAAACCAGCCGAGAATTTGCCCCATGACATAAAAAATGAAATTTCCGAGAAGCCACTCTCTACTGCACCAGAAATACCTACACAAGAAAAGCCAGTAGAAAATGAAGCGCCAGAAGAAACTCCTAAGCAAGCCGATGAAACACCCACAAATAGCAATGCCGAAGCACAAGATGACCCAAAACTTGATAAAGCCGTGGATGAAATTGCAGCTAGTGAAAGCGACGAAATTCTAGAGGTTGAAGATAGACAGAAAGCCTTGGACGAGGCTCCAGAGCCAAAGAAAACCCTAGGTCAGAAAATCAAAAACTTTTTCAAGTCCTGGTGGCATAACAAGAAAGCGCGAAACATAACAATTGCTGCATTGCTGCTGATTATTGCCGGACTAGCAACCTACCCGACAACAAGATACTTTATGCTAAATACAGTTGGAGTTAGAAGTAAGGCATCAATTACTATTCTTGATAATAGTACACAGCAGCCCCTTAAAAATGTTCAGGTCACCGTGCATGGCCAAACCGGACAAACTGATGATAATGGATCAGTAACATTAACAAAAGTTAAACTTGGCGCAACCGATCTAGAAATAAAAAAGCGGGCTTTTGCACCTATTGAGAGACATATTGTCATAGGTTGGGGGAGTAACCCACTTGGGCAGCAAAAACTTGACCCAGCCGGTGTGCAGTACACGTTTGTTGTTACTGATTTTCTTTCTGGTAAACCGGTTGAAAAGGCTGAAGCATCTAGTGGAGAATCAAGTGCATTTTCGGATGAGAACGGCAAGATAGTTTTAACGCTTGATAAAAATGATCTAGCTTCAGACGTTACTGTATCGGCTAAGAATTATCGTGATGAAAAAATGGCTCTTTCAGATAACAATGAAGTCGAACAAAAGGTTAATATGGTGCCGTCTCACAAACATGCTTTTGTTTCTAACCGTTCGGGAAAGTTTGATGTGTATAAGATTGATGTTGACGGCAAAAATGAAGCAATTGCTCTAGCCGGTACGGGATCTGAGCGTGATGACATGACGTTGGCTCCACACCCAACGAAGAATTTGGTGGCAGTCGTTTCGACACGTGACAACCAGCGTAATAAAGACGGATTTTTGTTGAGCACACTTAATTTAGTTAATTTGGATGACAACAAAGTTAAAACTCTTGGGACGTCAGAACGAATTCAAGTTATTGGCTGGGCAGATTCTCGATTTGTTTACGTGCAGATTGCCGCAGGCGCAAGCGCTAGCAACCCTAAGCGTTATCGATTGATGAGTTATGAGCCAGATAAGGACGAAACTAAGGAGCTGGCATCGGCCAATTACTTTAATGACTTAGTTTTGGTTTCAAACGTAATCTACTATGCCCCTGCAGCTGCCTATCAAAACGGTACCGATGTAAGTTTGCTTAGGATAAAACCAGATGGCAGTGACAAGCAAGTTGTGCTTGGTAAGGAGACTTGGAATATATTTAGAACTAACTACGATGATCTGACTTTTGCCGCCCAACAAGACTGGTATAAATATGATTTAGCAAATCAAAATGCACCAACCAAGATTGTTACGCCAGCTAATCCAAAAACTAGGATTTATATCCAAAATCCATCAAACAAAAAGAGTGTATGGATTGATCAACGTGATGGCAAGGGTGTGTTGATTATCTATGACGTAGATAGCAAAAAGGAAACAGTGTTGCGGACCCAGAGTGGACTTAAATACCCGGTTTATTGGGTGTCTGACAACACACTGGTTTATAGAATTAATACTGAACAAGAAACAGCTGATTATGTATTGAATATTGACGGCGGCGATCCAAAAAAGATCAAAGACGTTAGCAACACCGGTGGTGTCGACAAGTGGTATTACTACTAGCGCACTGTGCCGAGCTTTTACCTTAGGATGATATGATAAGGATATGTGGCGCGAAGAGTATGGAGTTTTGGTTAAGACGTTTGATTTTGATGACTTCAAGTCTGCGCTTGATTTCGTAAATAAGATTGGAGCCATTGCCGAGAAAAATAATCATCATCCGGACATTGAGCTTGGTTGGGGCAGAGTTAAGGGGCTACTATTTACTCATAACGAACAAAAAATAACAGATAAGGACAAAAACCTTGCCAAAGAAATCGACAAAATCAAGTAAACCAAAAAAGTGGTTTATAAAAGTACGAGGAAGTTACTTGCCAAATTCATGGCAGGGATGGTTAATGTATGTCCCATTCATTTTCTTTTTGGTAACGGTACTTATTGCTGCTGTTCGCACTCAACATTCGGTAAGTGACATGTTTTATATGATATTCCCGCAATTTGTGGCTGCTGCCGTGGTGATGACTTATATAGCCTCAAAAACTTCTTAATATTAACGCTTATGCTAAAATAAGTCTTAAGTAAAATGCGTAAATATACACCCAATCGATTATTTATTGTGCTTATGATGCTGGTTGGCATGTTCGGTGCAACTTTTTTGCCACTGACAGGTGAAGTTCATGCCCAAAATTCAACTCTTGATCAGCGACTACAGCAATATATAAAAGAACGAAACATTGATACTAAAGCCCTTGAGACAACACTAAAAGTTCGTTGTGGCATTGCACAAGCTAAATTAAAAGAGCTGCAGGCTCGTGTAAGCAATGCTAAAACAACTCGCGATAAATCATACAAGGAAATATCGAGTAATCTTTCTGATTTGCAAACCAAACTCAATGCTCAAGCCTTTGAGACGACAGACCTGAAAAGCGTAAATGATACGTATAATGCAAAAGTCACGGACTTTTCTAATAATCTGAACGCTTATAAGCAGGCAATTGATGATGCCGTGGCAGTTGATTGTGTGGCTAACCCATATGGTTTTCGAGGAGCACTGGAAACGGCTAGGTTATATCACGATAAGTTTACGCCGGCAATTACTGACATTAGGAGTTATGTCACAAACACCGTGAAATCTAGCTTGGATCAGATTAAAGCAAAGCTAGCTAAAGGCGATACTACTGGGAGTTCCCAATAATGCAGCCAAACAATCAATTACCACTACATGTTAATCCAGACATTTCTGGCCCACGACCAATGCCTCAGAGTCCTTCATCGCAAGGCATCCCGACAATATTGCCTGAAATGCCAAAACCGCCAAAGAAAAAAGGGCCAGTAATCGCAATAACGATCGCCATAACTCTGTGCATACTGATTATTGTTGGAGCGATTACTGTTTTTATCATTGCCCGAAATAAAACAAAACAACCAGCCCAAAAACCTCAAGTTACAGAAGTAACGAAGGATAGCGGTAGGGTTTCGCCGGATGACATTGATAATGCCAAGAAAAATATAGACCAAAGTCTTAATAACATCGACGATACCAATGATTTTAAGACCGACGATCTTACCAATACAACTTTAGGATTATAAAACTACTTTTTTTTGGTCGAAGAATGTACGGTAACCTGTTGGTAAGGTACTTCTATGCCGTGCTTTTCAAGAGCTTTAACTAGACGTTTATAAAATTCACTTCTGACTTGCCAGGCATCACCTGTACTTGTCTTGCCCAAAATCTTTACAACAATTCCCGATGCATCAAAACCTTTAACACTTGAGAAATGAGGGGGCTCCTTAACAAGATTCTTAAGCTCGGGTACGGCGGCAACTTCTTCGCCAACATGGTTTATGATGTGTTCAAGTTCGGCGATATCAGTGTCGCGAGCGACTGTTATATCCTCATTTATTGAACCAAATCCCATAGTTTTGTTGGTCGTAACTGTTATTGTGCCGTTTGGAATATGATGAAGGTCTCCATTAAGCTCACGAACAATGGTCGTACGGATAGTTATAGCTTCTACAGTTCCTTTAACGGCACCAATTTGGACAACATCACCAACCCGATATTGATTTTCAGTAATGATAAAAATTCCAGTCACGAAATCTTTCACAAGTGACTGAGCCCCAAAACCTATTGCTAGACCCAACACTCCGGCACTTGCCAGAAGCGGGGCAGTATTAATTCCAAGCTCACTTACAATCATAAATATAGCTATTAGCCAGGTTGTTACACGCACAATAGCTCCTATCAAATCATCGAGCGTCTTGATTCGTTTTTTGCGGTCTGCTTCACTAGGGAATAGGTCATGTCGAACAGTTTTATGCATCACGGTACTGATAAACTTGGTGCCAAACTTGCGTAAAATGTATGCGCCGATCAAAATAATAATGATGTTAACCAGATGCTGGTCCATCCATTGGGCAATCAAGTGACCTGAATATTGAAAACCCGAAACTTTTTGATCAATAAAGTTTTGTAACATATTACTTAGTAAATAGTATAAACCATAAGCAAGAAGGAAAACCACGTGATAATTAAATCCATAACAGAAAAGCTCATTGTTGAACTTCTCAGTGAAGGTCAAATTGGTGTAATTCCATCAGATACAATTTATGGTGTTATGGCGTGTGCGGCAGATGAAAAGGCTGCACAGAGATTGTATGAACTAAAAAAGCGCGAAAACAAGCCCGGCACGATAATTGCCGCCAATATTGACCAGCTGGAGAAGTTGGGTATAAAACATCGCTACCTAAAGGCAGTTGAGCAATATTGGCCAAATCCACTTAGCATTATTATTCCTACTGGGCCAGCATTGGCGTACCTGCACCAAGGCAAGATGAGCTTAGCGATTCGTATACCAAAGGATGAGCAGCTTCAGAGGCTGCTCAAACAGACAGGGCCTTTGGTTACAAGCAGTGCTAATACCCCTGGTGATCCACCGGCCAATACTATCGATGAAGCGCAAAAATATTTTGGTGATAAAGTTGATTTTTATGTTGATGGCGGGGACCTAAGTAATAGACCTCCATCAACTGTTATTCGTATTATTGATGACGCTATCGATGTCCTACGGCCTGGAGCTGTTAAAATAGATGAGAACGGGAGGATAACCAATTGACCTTTGATGAGTACCAAAAACAAGCGCTTACCACTGCGTATACCGACCCAAAATACAAAGATACATTAATGGATAAGACAATATGGGCTATGGGTGTTGCTGGTGAGGCCGGTGAAGTTGTTGAAAAGTGGAAGAAAATGGTCGCCTATAACAAGGGTGATATAAATGATGAATTTCTACAAGATATGAAAAAAGAACTTGGTGATGTTGTTTGGTATATTGCCGTTCTGGCCAATAGCTTGGGAATATCTTTTGAGGAAATCATGCAACTCAATGTCAAAAAGCTACAAGATCGCAAGAAGCGGGATGTCATTAAAGGCAAAGGGGATAATCGATGAGTGCCGAGGAACTAATTAGAAAGTATGTTTTTGACATGAGAATTATACAGTTAGCTACCTGTGCTAACGATCAGCCGTGGGTGTGTAATTTGCATTATTACTCTGACGACGACTTAAATATCTACTGGCTAAGCACGCCAGATCGACGTCATTCAAAGGAACTTGAAGAAAATCCAAAAGCTTCGGCGGCGATATTGGTTCATCAGGACAGTGAAGATGAAGATTATGTGATTGGGCTGTCTGTTGAAGGAGTTGCTGAGAAGGTAGACTGGCATAAATATGAACAGATTGTTCCTAATTACGGACGAAAACACGGCACTTCTAAGAATTTTCTTGATTCAATTATAGCCGGTGAAAACGCGCATATTATTTATGTACTAAAGCCAACCAAGATTGTTTTATTCGATAACAAAAACTTTCCTGACAATCCTCGCCAAGAATGGAGCGTAAAATGAGTTATAACACCGCTCAACCCTACATAGCTACTTACGTTTTGTTTGAAAAAGATGGCAAAGTGGCATTTGTGCTGCGAAGCAATACAGACTGGATGAATAATTACTATGGTTTACCATCCGGTAAGGTTGAAAAAGATGAATCTTACATGGCAGCTGCCATCCGTGAAGCTAAAGAAGAGGTAGGCGTAGTAATTACCTCACAAGATCTTAAGCCTACACTTGTTGTACATAGATATGAGCCTAGTAGTAACGCAAAAGATTGGGTGGATATGTACTTTACTGCGACCGAGTGGCAAGGTAAGCTGTACAACGCTGAGCCACACATACATAGCGAACTGACCTGGCTGGACCCTAAGAAGCTCCCCAAAAACGTAATACCATCAGTTAAGTTCGCTATCGAAGAGATTCAAAAAGGGAAGACTTACACCGAATATGGCTGGGAAAACTAGTTGCTAGCAAACTCGGAACGGAGCCATTCGTCTAGGCTGTCTCCGCCTCCACCAGCCATACAAACTACCATGTCCCCGGCTGCTAGATGTTTTTCGATGACGGCCTTTAGTTTGCTATCGCGTTCCATAGGCTCAGCGATGGATGGATCTGAAAGATGTTCAATCATCTCACTTGGTGGAATAACTCGTTGATTTGGATCTTCACGAGCTAGATAGCTAGGAACCCAATAAACTTTTGCCGCACCATTAAAACAATCTTTATAGTCATCAATCATGTAGTGTTGTCGCCGGTTTGTCAGTGGTTCGTAGACAATAACTACTTTTTGGCCGTACTTTTCGGCTAGCTCTAATGCCACACTTAAGCCACCACGGATTTTCTCTGGTGTATGCGCATAATCACTAAATAAGTTCGGGATAATTTCTTCCATGCGTCTCTGCAGCCCTGGAAATCTATTGATGACTTCTACCAACTCATCAATTGGCTTTTGTGTAATTCGCTCCATAGTTTTTACAACTAACCAAGCGTCGAGTCGGGTATAAAGCCCAGGCAAATCAATCTCAGGTTTAGTAAATTCAATACTGCGTGAATCTTGAATCGAGAGTGAATCACTAGGCTCAAGACCTAGGTATTGAGCATCTTCTTCCCACAGAATGGTGTGTTGAGATTGGCTAATAAACTCTTTGAAGGCCTCTTGGTAATCTTCACGAGTCGGGAATATTTCATGGTGATCCCAACTAACGCCACTAATGATGCTGATAAATGGTTCGAAGGCTAAAAAGTTGCGATCAAATTCGTCGCACTCATAGGCAAAATACTCACTTTTTTCTTCATACTGGCCCATATCACCAAAGCTAATCTTGGCACCAACAGAGTAACTAAGTGGAATCCCTAGCTCTTTGAACATCCATACAGTCATAGCGGTGGTCGTGGATTTGCCGTGAGTCCCGGCAATAGCCAACATCTTCAGATTTTTGTCACTAATGATTTGGTTCAGTAGTTCATCACGCTTGCTATGCTTAATGTCTTGCTCTTTTACAAACAATAGCTCTGGGTGATTTGGGTTTTCTTTCTCGACCGCTGAGCTATACACGTACCAATCAATCGGTTGCTTACCATGAGCGTCGGCGATAGCTTCACGGGTTTGGCCGATGTAAATATCGGTAACGCCATGCTTTTTTAAGTACTCAATATACTGAGAATCCTGTTTGTCCGAGCCTGATACTTTGTAGCCAGCTTGCTTAGCAATTAAAGCTAAAGGGCCGATAGCCGTGCCACCAATACCGCTAAAAAATATATGCATGAGTATAGTCTAACAGATAAGTGCTATAATAATCCTTGGATAAAACCTAAAATAAAAACTATGGATAAAGGCAAACTCCACCACCTCTGGAGAAAACTACGCGTAATTAGCTACTGGTACTTCTTGGCCGGATTTATTATCTTTGGCGTTATTGCAGTTGTAGCGCTAAGACAAAACAATCTTAATGCCATAAAGCTTAGGGATCATGTCAACCAAGTTGATAAAGACAATGGTGATGTTGAGGCTGCACTTAAGCAGCTTCGAGAATATGTTTATTCACATATGAATACCAACCTGGCAACAGGGACATCTATTCAGCAGCCTGTACAACTCAAGTATCGTTACGATCGCCTGGTTGCTGCCGAGAAAGCGCGTACTGATACAGCTAACAGTAATGTATACAATCAAGCCCAAGCTGAGTGCGAGCGTCTTTATCCAGGTAGTTTCTCTGGTGGCCCAAGGGTTCCATGTATTACTAACTATGTATCAACACACGGGGAAAAACAGCAGCCAATTCCTGATGCTCTTTATAAGTTTAATTTCGAGCCTCCACGTTGGTCGCCAGACCTAGCCGGTTTTAGTATCCTGATCAGTGCATTATTCTTTATACTTTTTGCTTTGAAATTTGTAGGCGATAAGTTAGTTAAATATGTACTTAAGCATCATGAATAAAAAACGACCCGCCTGTTTGGCGAGTCGTTCCTAAAGTTATTTCTAGCTAACTTATTGTTTCTTTTGGGTGCTTGATGAACTGCTTTGCGGCTGATCACACTTCAAGCCATTTGGATTTTGATCCTTGAATTGCTTAACTGCTTTGGCAACTTGACCATCACTCTTTAGGTTCTCCCAGAACACGATTTGATCTTGGTTTACAACCATTTGATCTTGTGGACCATGTAGCTCACAACCTAACTTAACTAATGAAATATCATTTTGATTAGCTTGTTGACCGGGTTGAACTTGTTGGTTAACTCGTAGGTAGTAGATGTCATTTAGGGTTAGATATTTTGGATTAACACTTGTAATTTTACCGAAGTAGACCTGCCCACCATTTAGAAATACTGCTTGGTAGTTATCAGGTGCTACAAACTTTGCTTCACTATTATCACGCCCGCCAAGAATAAAAGCGTAGATTGCTAATGCAGCAATAAGAATAGTTATTGAATAAAGTAGTACAACTGAAATTAGTTTCAAGTTACTAAGTGAACGACTTTTTTTGGCCTTTTTAGGCGCGCTTGATGCGCTTGGTTGGTCGCTGTGTGTTGGCGCTGGACGACCAGTACGTTGAGAAAAATCCATATAATCCCTCTACCTCTATTATTTTGATTATGATACTCCATAGTGTAAAGCATAAGCATGCCTGCGCGCAATATCTTTTCCAAAAGAACTTTGTGTTCAAGGACAAACAGTTTACTTTTTCATTAAAATATGGAGTTTTATAGAAGTTACCCACAAGATAATGGCAGAACTTTTACAACAGTTTTTTATATCAAAATAACAGAGGTGAAAATATGTGCTTAAGGTAGAAATATGCTCTAGAAAACCAACAACAAGGTTGACAAACAAAAACGCTCCAGAGTATGGTAGGAGGTACTAACGTAAACCTAAGAGGGAGAGTTATACAGATGGCTTACAAGCACACAAATAGCAAGGGTGTTACATACTACCTAAACAGCAAAGACGTTACACTACGTGGCGGCAAGCAACAGCGAATTTACTACTTTAGCAAGGACCAACGTCCAGAAGCTTGCGATCTTCCAGATGGCTACAGCGTGAACGAAAACCCACGCAACGGCTTTCTTACAGTTAAAAAAGGCTAAATAAGCCCGAGAAGCCAAAAACACCCCTGAGAATGGGGTGTTTTTCTTTTTATATTAAGTGATATAGTTACAGAGTATGTCCAAACCAATTCTAATAGTTACTAAATTACGCAAAGAGTATGACGGCAAACCAGTCGTCAAAGATATTAGCTTTGAAGTCCAAAAGGGTGAAATTTTTGGAATCTTGGGCCCAAATGGTGCTGGTAAAACAACGACACTTGAAATGATCGAAACCCTTCGTCCTATTGATGGCGGTCAAGCCATTGTAGACGGTCTTGATGTTTCAAAAGAGGCCCAAAAGGTTAAGCACATTATTGGTGTGCAGCCTCAAAGCCCAGCATTTATGGACAAGGTAAAGCTTACAGAACAGCTTGAACAACTAGCTTCGGCTTATGGTCAAAAAGTACACGCCAAACATTTATTAGAGGAAGTTGGATTGTTAGACAAAGCCAGCTCTTACGTAGAAAATCTTTCTGGCGGGCAAAAGCAGCGTTTTAGCATCGTGGCATCACTCGTACATAAACCGATTGTGTTCTTTATGGACGAGCCAACCACCGGGCTTGATCCGCAGGCTAGACGCAATTTATGGGATTTAGTTAAAGACATACGTGATAAAGGCGTAACCGTGATTCTGACAACACACTATATGGAAGAAGCTGAGCTACTATGTGATCGTGTGGCAATTATGGACAATGGCAAGATTATTGCCATGGATACGCCAAAGAACTTGGTCAAGCAGTTACTCAAAAGAGGCTTTAAAAAAGAGCAGCATGTTGAACAGGCCGATCTTGAAGATGTCTTTATTGATTTAACAGGTAAGGAGTTGAGAGACTAATGAATCTGAAAAAACAATTCCTACCAGTTAAAGTCTTTGCCAAAATCTCAATCCGTCGCGCCTTTCGCGATAAAACAGCAATATTTTTCATTTTCCTATTCCCATTAATCTTTTTGTTTGTTTTTGGAGGTATATTCGGCAAGAGTAATGACACCTCATTTAGGGTAGCTCTTATTAACCAAAGTGATAGTGAATTTGCCAAGCAGTATGTTGAAGATGCCAAGAAGCAAAAAATCTTAAAAGTTGATGATCAGGCAGTAACTCTTGATAAAGCCAACGAAAAAATGAGTCGTGGGCAGCTTGATGCCACAATCGTGCTACCTACAGACTTTGGTCATGTCCAACCAGGCCAACAGTATCCATCAGGTCAGGCGAAGATATACTACAAACAAAACAATCAGCAGGCTGGCCAAGCCTTAGCTTCAATCATGCAACAGCAATTCAATTCTATAAATGCTAAGTTTGTGACTATTGTTACGCCATTTAGCGTGACCGCCGAGCAAAGTAGTACTAAAGCCTTAACCCAATTTGATTATGTATTTGCTGGACTACTTGGTTTTAGCATTATTGGTATGGGTATTTTTGGTCCAGTTAATGTTTTCCCTGAGTTAAAGAAGCAAGGCGTTCTACGTCGACTACATACTACTCCGTTGAAGGTTTGGCAGTATTTCACGGCCAATATGCTTTCTCAAGCAGTTGTGGGTCTAATGGCGATTGCTTTGATGTTTATAGTAGCGATGACGGTATTTCACTTAAAGGTTGTTGGAAATTACATTGAACTGGTAATTTTTATTGTCCTCGGTATCACTATGATTTTAGGTATAGGTCTAGCCATCGGTGGTTGGGCTAAAAACGAGCGTCAGTCTGCTCCGCTGGCGAACTTGGTTGTTTTCCCGATGATGTTTCTATCAGGCACCTTTTTCCCAAGATTTTTGATGCCACAATGGTTACAAAGTGTCTCAAACTTTTTGCCACTGACGCCAGTTATTGATGGTATTCGGTTGATTGCTACGGAAGGCAAGCATCTTACTCAACTGGGGCCACAACTTGCTCTGATATTTATTTGGATGATAATCGTTTACGTTATTGCGTTTCGAGTTTTCCGCTGGGAATAGTTAATCTTCTTTGTCTTTTTTCGACGATCTTTTTTCGAGAATCATGAGCGCGATCATAACTATGCTGATTGCTGCACCAGCAGCTGCTGGAACAAATTGATTAATACCTAGGTTTACACCTGTCCAGAAGACCATCATTAATAAACCGCTGTAAGCTAGTCCACGCTTAACATCACGATCACCCCAAAACATTTGTATAAACCAAGCTCCAGCCAGTCCGGCTACGGCCCAGCCTATAAAGTGGGTAAGCGGAACACCATAAAAATGTCCAGGTGTTTCCCATTTCCAGAGTTGTAATTTTACGGCCGCAGAGTCTAGCACGACTGTTGTTGCAGCGGTGAATGCGGCTGTCAGGAATGGGCGCAAGAAGCCTCGGTATATTTTACTAGCTAACCAGAATGCTCCAAGTAGCAAAACTGGGTAAGCGATACCTATAGTCCAAGGTGCGCCTCCTAATACTTTATTACCTAGAACAGTGTCATAAGTATACTTGCCGTAAGGTAGCCCGGTCTTAACGGCTAACGTCTCAAAGGCAATAGCGAATACACCGAGTAGTGACAACAGCAAAAGCCCTAAGAATATACCTCGTTGGCGAATTGTTGATATATAGCTTGGTAGTGCAAAGAGAATAACAAAGGCGCTGGCTCCGTAGGTGAAGAGTGAGGTAACGGGCACCTCAACACCGAACAGCTTAGTAGCGGCAAATATGTATAAGTTCATTCATTCAATTATCGCACAAAGTTCTAAAAATGCGCTCAAGGTTGTAAATTTAGCATAAACGTGATATAATACAATCTGTTATGTCAAACACTAGAACAGATCGCGATTTAGAACGAGATTTCGATGGGACCTTCCCAGGATCTTCTAATAGTGATTTTGATCGCCCAAAGCCAAAACCATATAAACCACGAACAGGTAGAGCAGGTCTTGCTCAGGCTGATAGAATTGACGCCGGTGAACAAAGAAAGAAAATTGAGCGGGCAAGTCATGCTGGTATTGAAACTGTACCACGAGAAACCCTAGACGCCAGCCGTGATGCATTACATGCGATTCGTGTTGAAAAGTTTGGTCTTAAGAACGGACAATCTGCAGTTGATACTGCTGTTGAAGTCGAGCCAGTTGCTGAGCCTCAATATCCAGCCGTTGAGCCTGGTGATCAAGCAAAATTGTTTGAATAAACTATAATTTCTTAAAATAAAACTAAGTGTGAGCTCTTTTTGTGAGTAGTGTTTTAGATAAATTACCAAAACCATTTTTTGTTTTAGCACCGATGGACGATGTGACTGACACAGTTTTCCGTCAAATTGTGGCAGATTGTGCCTCCCCGGATATGTATTTCACAGAATTTGTGAATGTTGATGGCTTACAAAGTCCTGGTCGCCCAAAACTACTCAAGAAATTGCAATTCACAGATAAAGAAAAGCCAATAATCGCTCAAATATGGGGTAAAAACCCCGAAAATTATTACAAAACCACCAAAGAACTTATAAAAATGGGTTTTGCTGGGGTAGATATTAATATGGGGTGTCCAGTGCGAAATGTAGTCCAAAATGGCGTTTGCTCAGCCTTAATTGATAACAGAGGTCTAGCAGGGGAGATTATAGAGGCGGTTAGGGAAGCGGCAGGGGACTTGGACTTCCCTATTAGTGTAAAAACGCGACTTGGGACAAAACAAATTGACTATAGTTGGCCAGAATTTTTAATGAGATATAAACTTAACATGTTAACTATTCATGGGCGTACTGTCAAAGAGATGTCCAAAGTTCCAGCACATTGGGATGCAATTGGACAAATACGCGAGATGCGCGATAAACTCTCCCCCACCACCTTGATTGTTGGCAATGGCGATGTTGATTCTCGTCAGCAAGGCCTAGAACTTGCAAAACAATACAATCTTGATGGGATCATGATTGGCCGAGGGGTCTTTCATGATCCATTTGTTTTTGCCAAAAAAAGCCCGTGGGCGAATATGGGTGAAAAGGAGCGTAGAGAACTGTATGCTAAACACGTTAAGCTTTTTGCCAAAACTTGGCCAAATAACGAACGTCGTCTACCAACCCTTAATAAGTTTTGTAAGATCTACATCCAAGGCTTTGATGGCGCCAAAGAACTTCGAGACAAGCTAATGCATGCCGATTCAATTGACGAACTACTTACACTTCTGGCTCAAGAATAGCGTTCGCCCCAGTTTGCCATTTGAGTTAGGACGGCCTGAAGCTCTTTGCCTTTTTTGGTGAGTTCATAACGGTAGCGCGGTGGGTGTTCACAGTACAGGCTTTTGGTAACGATTTTTTCATCCTCTAGTTTATTTAGTCGCTGACTAAGAGTTCGTGGGCTGATACCAACAAGAGATTTCTCGAGCTGGCAAAACGATGAGCCGGATACGGTCAAATCACGAACAATAAGAGGGGTCCATTTATCACCAATTATAGATAATGTACATTCTATACAGCCAGGTTTTGAAATAGATTTGGTGGGCATGTTATTAGAATCATAACAAATATGCTTTACAAAGTATAGTTAGTAACTATACAATGTGTAGTGATTGATAAAAATTATGAAAGGAACCTACCGTGAGTCTAAAAATTGGTGTCGTTGTTAGCACTACCCGCCCTACCCGATCGGGCCGTAAAATTGCCGATTGGTTTATGAACCAAGTTTCAAACAATCCTGATCTAGAATTTGAATTGCTTGATCTCAAAGAAATCGACTTACCTTTCTTAAGCGAGCCTGAATCACCGTCATCCGGACATTACACGCAAGAGGAGACAATAGCTTGGAGTAAAAAGGTTAATGAATTAGATGGGTTTGTTTTTATAACAGCTGAGTATAATAACGGTATTCCGGCGCCACTTAAGAACGCGATTGATAGCGTTTATCATGAGTGGGATAGAAAGCCCGTGGCTTTTGTTGGCTATGGCACCTATGGTGCGACTCGCGCTGTTGAGCAATTAGTTGATGTTGCCGCTAAGGTTGGCATGATGCCCCTGTCCAAGACTTTTGTCGGCATTGTTCATCCTTGGGAAGCCTTAAAAGAAGATGGTAGTGTGGAAGAAAAATACGTGCAAGGCAATATTGATGGAATGCTCGAAAATCTAAAGTGGTGGGGCGAAACCCTCAAAAAGTCTAGATAAGTTTTAGTTTTCCTGTCTATCTATAAACTCTTTTATGGCCAAGGAATTTTTTTCTAAAATGTATTTTGCAGCATGAGGCATGTCAGTTGTATTAATCTCACCAAGAGATTTCCACTGAGGGTGCTTGCCCTCTCTCTTATCAATTAGTACATGTGAGTTTTTGACATAGGCGGCGTAAATCCACCATTCATGATCGTCGGATCCTCTTCTACAACTATCATCATGAATAACCTCATGATTAAGCAAAATTGCCTGATCTTTTTTTAATGAAATGCCTGTTTCCTCTTTTACTTCTCTAATAAATGCTTCTTCAGGCTGTTCGTTAGCATTAATATGCCCTGCCGGGAACACTGTAGCAATTGGAAACTTTGTACGTCTAAATAACAGAATTTTACCTTCATTGTTTATGAGAATTGCCCCAACTGATTGATGCCAGTATATTTTTTTATCATCTATCCACCATTTGACCGAAGGGTCGATAATTATAGCTCGCTGACTTTCTTTACCGCAGTTTGTGCATCTAAATAGTTCTTGTCCACCTTCGGCATTAGTGACAATAACGCCAGGTAATTGACAATGTATACAATATTGTTGGGTTCCCCGGGCGTCGTTAGCCTTGAATTGAATAACCATGCAAGCATAGTAACACGGAGATAATATATATTGTAAAAATTGAACTTATATTGTATAGTTCGCAAACATGAGTGAAGTCAGACCCATTGTTGCCCTATGCGGGCCTTCAGGTGTAGGCAAAGAACACATTAAGGATCGCATCAAAGATAGATTAGCTCCCTTGATACTTAGTGAGCCTATTGTGGTAACCACACGTCCTATACGAGTGGGCGAGGCAGCTTCAAGAGAATCAGGCGTGCCTTTAGGTGAGTTTTGGGACAGAGTCGGATCCGGCAACATCGTACTGCCACACAGGCCATTTCGCGAAAAGAGAAGTCCGCTATATGGATTTGTTGGGGATACTTTTGCTCCTACCCGAGATCAACTTGTTGAGGTTCATTCCTCAATAATTGAGAAATACTCCGATTTAGTTATTACGCGCCCATCAATCATTATTGGCCTAACCGCTGCACGTGAAACGCTTGAGCTGAACTTATTGGATAGGGAAGCTTCTGGTACTGATAATGTTAGCTTACGTCTAGATTTGGCGATGACAGAAATTGATGAAGTAACCCGTGCATATGAAAAAGGTATTGTAGATGAAGTATTTGATGTTAACCGTGCGGTACGTGATCAACAAGTTGAAGAAATCGTGTCACTAGCGGAGGATTTCTATGCCCAATATTAGTATTGAATCAGGAAATGAGCTGCTTGGTAATATTGACCCCTCAATGGGTTTGGAAACTGAGGTATTTGGGAAGACTTATCGATCGCCATTGGTTGTTGCTTCAGGAACGCTTATTGAGCAGGTAGAATCTGTCCAGCCATTTATTGATGCAGGTGCAGGTGCAGTGGTTCCACGGACGACTCGTCTAGTCATGGAAAGGTCGGTTCATCCTTCCCCGCATCTTTACCAGGTGGGTGCTCGCTCAAATGTAAACATGTTAAATGCTGAATGGACTGGTTCAGATATTAGCTATTGGCGCCCCTACCTAGAAGAATTGAGTAAAACGGATAGAGTAGTTATGGCTGTTTCTGGGAGAGATATTGATGGTTGTGTGCAGGTCTGTAAAGAGGTGGATGATTATAGTTTTCCGTACATTGAAATAAATGTCGGATGTGGTGTGACCAACGGTGTTATCGGTTATATTACACGAGATGAAGAACACCTTAAGCAACTTGTTGGATCAATAAAAGAAGCGGGGGTACAAACACCCGTAGCTTTAAAACTTGGTCATTCAGATTATATTGTTCATTTGAGTGAAATCGCTAAGGAGTCTGGAGCTGACGGTATTGTTGCAGTTAATACTCTTGGCCCTGTGTTCGATTTTGAGATTAACAAGCAAGGTAGACCCGAGCGTGTTCTTGGTGTTGAAGGCGCACGTGGCGGTTTGTCTGGAAGCTCATTGTTTCACATTGCACTTACGGACGTTGCGCTTATTAGCAATGAAGTAGGTTTGCCCGTTATAGCAAGTGGAGGGGTGACAACTGCCGAACGGGCGATGAAAATGATCTATGCCGGGGCAAGTCTTGTGCAGGTTTACTCTTATCTTCATGACAGAGGGACAAATGCACCTGAAGCACTAACTACACTTACTAAGTCACTTGTTTCTTACATGAGTGACCATAATATCGGCAGTATCAAAGAAGCTCAAGGCCAGGCCTTAGATATTATGAACCAGCCGACAGAACTTGAGCCACAAATTCCTATCATAGATGAGAATATATGCACTGGTTGTGATAGGTGTGTTCCTTCCTGCCTGCCAGAAGCTTTTGAAACAGAAACGAGTAGTAATCGAAACGGTCATATTGTGAAAATAATCGGCGAGGCTTGTGTCGGTTGTGGGCTCTGTGTTGCAGTTTGCCCAGTTGAAGGGGCGATTAAACTACCTAACGGTGATTAGCCTTTAGTCGGTTTTAGGTTTTGCTCAGCTAACTCCAAGGCAACAGTTCCCTTAATCATAGCAATGGTACCAACTTGCAACCCACAATTTTTGTCTCCACAGAAGATGGGCGTATCAACTTCAGGAATATCTAAAAACTCTTCATGTGTTTTTTCGTCTTCAACTAGTATTGGTGGCTCAGTCGAAAGCCTTCCTATCCGTTCTTGAACAAGCCACAGTTTATGGGTTCTATGCCCCCATTCGGCTTTGGGCTTACGATATCTTGCTACTTCGTGACCTTCATTACAAGTTACCTTGACGGTTTTAAAGTCTCTATCTAGTTTCTTGGGTCCCATGGACTTGTTATATCATAAAATACCAATATTCAAAATAAGTTATTGAATTACTTCAAGGAGAGTACTATAATAATCCACTTAATTTGACTGCGTGTGGCAATGAGTATTTTATAGCCTCGGGTTTATACGAAACATAGACCAAAGCATTTTAAAATGACGCCACCCAGTCAAATTATATTCTGAGGATAGCATGAAAATCTATAAAGACATTTCAATTAAGGAACTAAATTCAGACTTTATAGTTGATGAAGTCCCAAGTTTGCCGACAGATATTCAGACGCAACCAAAAAGCTTCCCATACACAATTATCCAAGTAGAAAAAAGCAGTTTTACGACCTTCGAAGTCATCGATATATTAGCTGTAAATCTAGGTATTAGCAGAGACTATATTAACTGCCTTGGTCTTAAAGATGAAGATGGTATCACTAAGCAGTACATGTCTGCAAAAAAGACACTTCAACAAAGTGATTTAGATCAGCTTAATAAATTACACAATAGTAAAGATAGGTACATAAGATTTAGACTTCATGGTTATTCCAAAAAACCCTTAGAAGAAAAAAAGCTTCATGGCAATATTTTTGGGGTAACACTACGCGGGCTTACTGAAAGCGAAGCAAACAAGCTTTTTAAATCAATTAGTAATAATAGTGAGCATATATTTGTAAATTATTATGACCAGCAGAGATTTGGTTTACCAGGAGGTCCTTTTGTATCACAGAAAATTGGTGAAGCCATTGTATTGGATGATAAAGAGAAAGCGCTGAAATTCTATATAGAAAGCGGTAATGCAAAAATCGACGGATATAACAAAGACTCTATAACTAATGATATTTTCAGTAGACTAAATCCTAAAAAGATTGATTTCTTTATTTCAGCCTATACTAGCTACTTATGGAACGAAATAGTGGCTCAATCTTTAGCATCTATTAAAAACACCAAAATGGTTGATATTTTTGATGGGTATAGACTCCCTGTGCTACAAAATTATAAAACTGCAGTCACTCCATTTATTAATATTCAAGGATATAAATACTCCAAAGCAACGGGGGTTGAAACTTATATGAAGACTAGGCAGTCTTTAATAGGCACTAAAGTTTATACGAGTACAGTTAGTATTGATGAGCTACATAGAGGAAAGTTTAAACTTCAGTTAGATTTCTTTTTGCCCACAGGCTGCTACGCAACTATGGCAGTAAAACAGTTACTTATTAACCGAGTTTAATTGAAAGCCTAAGGTGGGGCGAAACCCTCAAAAAGTCTCGATAATCTATAGTGACAATAAGCTTTGGCTAGCTGATACTTCCTCTACACAAGCTATTTTGTATTTTTTGAATTCGTTTTGACAGAGTTCTTTTGCTCGTTGCACCGAACCATCGTTGACAATTTGTAAGCCTACAGCACCTCTTATGCAGGTATCATTGGTATTTTTTGGTGCTTTGTCGCAAATGCTCAACGCAATAGTTGGCTGAGTTATATTATCTTTCATAACTTGTGTACCAACACCCCTAATACATGCTTGATAATAATTGGGCTGAGAACCTTTGCACCATTCAAGTGCCGCTTTGTATTCATTAGTGTGAATCGTTAGGTATCCACTTGGAGCATATAAGTAACAGTCGGCTTTGTTTTCAGGTTGTTGTAATTCACAAAAGTTTAAATCAACCGTCTTTTTTGGGTTAATGTTACCAATATGATCAATTACGACAAAGCGCTCCATGAACAAGCCGTTCTTGCATGAATCAGTGGCAAATTGTGAAGGTAACTTGGCGCAAAGTTCTAAAGATTTGTTAACATCTTGGTTGCTATAAATCATCACGCCATGACCAACACCATGGAAACATTCCCATTGCTGGAATTTAGTTTGACTATCAATATTGCAGATGGTTTTTACAAGACTTGAAATATCTTTGGTATGATCAAAGGCAGATTCAATAACCCCATGCGTGTATCCAGAATTACAAAGTTCGTTCTGAAACTTTATGGCTTCAGAAAAGCTACCGTATTTATGAAATGCTTCGTGGCCTACTTCGTGAAGTAGTGGGTGACAATCGCGTGCAAATGAGGGGTTGGTGGGCAAATTATCTTCGATATAGGCAAAGGCATCTTTTGGACTGTCTTTGTCGACTAAATCGGTCAGCTTACTTGATTCATATGAAAACTCATCAACACTTAGTCTAGGGGCTGGAGTTACGGCAACTTGTTTTGGATTTGCTTCGAGAAATTGTAGGGCACCAAAAACAATCAGACAGGCGGTAATAACGATAATGATGAGTCTCGCTGAGACTCTAGGGTGGAGTTTAGTTGTATTCATATTCAAATGTGGTGGGGGTGCCAGGACTTGAACCTGGGACCAATCGGTTATGAGCCGACTGCTCTAACCACTGAGCTACACCCCCGCGTCGCCGATGTATGACATCGTGGTAACAGATGTGAGTATACCAGTTTAGAGATTTCTTAGCTATATACTTTTGGCTGTAATTCTTCTAAAGCGGCCGCGATAGCACGAGCATGCGTTGTTTGTACTCGATCAAGTTCAATACGGAAGCTAGTATTTCCTTCAGGGCTAGTCACTTTATCGAGTAAAAGTAACATTCTATACAAGGCATTTGCCCAAAGACCTTGCCGATTACACATGTAATCATCGACGGCAAAGGTTAGCGCCTCAGCAAGTTGCGTATTACCTTGAACATGAGCATCTAATCCGGCAATTGCAGCTTCTTCAATTATTGGGCGATTGGCAGGGTGAAGTGAACGAACACGATCACTGTGATCAACAATGTCATGGGTTCGCCAGCGGCCCTCTTCTCGAACCAGTGGATAAACCCCGGCAGCAATATGCCCCAGATATATTGGAATAGGTGTCTTATCTTCTGCTGACCCGGCAATTTCACGCATGTGAAAACACATAGCAGGGTCAACACCTGCGGCCTGTTGAGCACGACTTGAAACGTCGTTAAATCTATCAACTTCGAAACAATCTACCATTTCAGAAGCACTATCATAATACTTTTATTTAAAAAAAGCAATACTAATTACCACAGTTATTATGCTATTTTGTTATAATAGAATCGTAAAATGATTGAAAAAATAAAAACTCAAACTAGCTATATACTTCACAACATCACCGACATACGTGTTTTGGGGCAAGTTATATTTGGCATACTGATTTTATTGGTTAGTTGGAGTTGTGTTAAGGCTATTCAAACCAACGCAGATTTACAAAAGCAAATTTCCAAAATAGATCAACAAAATCAGGTCTATAAACTAGAGAACGAAAACCAAAAACTCAAAAATCAATATCTTGATACTAACGAATTCTTAGAGCTTGCAGCGCGTCGCCAGTTTGGTAAGGCTGCCCCAGGTGAAAAAGTTCTCAATGTTCCAAAGGCTGTGGCATTGGCCCATAGCATTGAAATAAAAGAAGAAACTAAAAAACAAACCGATACGCAGTCGCACCAACCATTTTATGAGCAAAACCTACAGGCTTGGCGCGACTTCTTCTTCCACCGCAACAGCTAGCACTAACCCAGATGACCCGTATTTGGATCATCAAATTGTGGGGCAGGGTCATTGCGTCGTTCGGCATGTCCAAAGTGCTGGCTCATTGCTGGGCTAGCCTCGACTGGATAAAGCCGTAGTTTATCCCAGATAAATTGTATGGCGCCCTGAACCACTCTACGTTGTTCTGGGTGGTCCGACTCGACTACTAGTAAGTCGGCTTCAGCAAATCTACCATTATCGCTGTTGCCAAAACCTACAACTGGCCTTTCTGTTTCTAAAGTTTGCATTTATTATCTCCTTTCGGACAAAATAAAACCTCCCCGTTTGTTCGGGGAGGCTCGTTTGTCCAGTTACTTTATTTATTGGCTACAAACTATAAGGCACTCCCCTCACTAACCACAATCGCTGCGGCAAGCTTTGTCATCGGGATAGCCTTAGTTGATACCATACCTGTTAATGTACTCCACAAATCTGGGATGTCAAGTTGACGCTACTTTGCAGCATTTCGTGATTACATTTGGACTCGGCCGGAACGGGCGTAACGATATATAAGATACCCTGATAGTGTTAGAAATATTAGATTAAGTATAGTTGTATAGTTCCAGGCTATTGATGCTTCGAGCACAGTTGCGTTACGCTCAGTCGGGATGAGGTGTAGCCAGCTAAACAAGAATTCTATTATATATCCGGCCAACACCATGGCAATGTAGAAGGTTACAAATTTATAGATGGCCATTTTAGTCCCGTAGTATTTTCGGTAGATCAAAAGTATAGGGATGACGATTAAATCGGCAAATATAAAACTAATGACCCCGCCAAAACTTATACCGCTATTCCAAAGTACGGCAGCTAAAGGGACGTTTCCGATTGAACAAACGAAGCTAATAACTGAAATAAATGGTCCAATTAGTGGGCCCCAAATTTTGCTAAAAACTGGGTGGTCGGTAAAGAAGAATTTAGCAAAAAAGCTCTCTGGTACCCAAGCTGCAATAGATCCGGCAATCAAAAGTCCAATAACAATATCTTTCCAGATTGCCTGCCAATCCATAACATAAAGGCTACTTACTGAATTAATACCGCTCTTGGAGAATAGCCTTCTCCAGAAACTCCCTTTTTCTTGCACACTCATATCCATAGCGGCGTGCATTTCCATTTTGCCTTGCTCGCCTTTCTCGGCCTGCTTTAGGGCATCTTCTAACATTTGCTTGCGAAGGGTGAGACGAAATATAACGGCTAGAATAATAATCATTATTGGTCCACCAATAAATTCAGCGAGCGTGAACTGCCAGCCAAGTAAAATGGCCATGATGATACCAAGCTCAATAACTAGATTAGTTGATGCAATTTCAAAAGCGACTATAGCGGTAAAATTTGCACCTTTGCGAAAAAGTGAGCGGGCGAGGGCAACAGCCGCATAAGAGCAAGATGACGATGCCGCACCAAGCGCTGTGGCGATTGCCAAAGTTTTTGCCGAATCATCAGGCATGAGTTTACCGATAGTTGCTTTACGAACCAGGGCTTGTACGATTGCCGACAAGAAAAACCCGAGAATCAAAGCCCACAGTATTTCCCATCCCATAGCAAAGGATGTTGACAGGGCGTGCACAACTGCATCTAAGGTCATGCACTAATAATACCAAGTAAATAACGAGCTAGATAATGATGTTCGTGCTTGGTAGTTCAGATTTTAGTTTGCTAACTTTGTCGGCAGAAATGGGGTTGCCTGTAAGATTCAAAGTTTTCAATTGCTTAAGATTATAGATTTCATTTGGCAAAGTATCGATTTTGTTATTGCTGTAGTCTAGAGTTTCTAATTTGTTAAGTTGGCCGATCTCGGCAGGAACGCCTGTCATGTTGTTGTTGCTAGCATCGAGTGTCACAAGTGGCATTTTACGGATTTCACCAATCAATGAACCTTCAAGTCGGTTGTGGTCCAGTTTGAGGACTTGAAGTTTAGTCATCTTACCCATTTCTGATGGTAGAGAGGTCAGGTTGTTATTAGATAGAATTAATACGGTTGTGCCAGTTTTGTTATAAACATCAGAGCCAACTTTTGTTAGACCTTTGTTGCTCAGATCCAAAGTAGTTGCTGAATTTGTTGCTGTAGTACCTGAAGCAGAACTACTGCTGCTACTGCTACTGCTTGAACTATCTGATTTTGTGGCCAACTTATCGTAAGCTACCCATCCACCAAGGCCTAATACAGCTATTACTAAAGCTGCGATGACAAAATTTTTCATAATTTCTCCCTTAACTTCCTGCTTCTTTTTCCATCTTGTTAAGACGGGTGTAATAATCAGGAATTTCCTTAAGATGTGCCCAAACAATCCGGCCTGTCACAAGCGGGTCGTCTTTGGTCACGTTTGTACTATCTCCCCACTGAGTGCCATGCTCGAGTTCAACGGCTAAGCCCATTCGAAATTGCTCGAGGTCAAATTTGTTAAAATCTACCCCAATCTTTTCGCCAATACTTTTGGCTTCTTCTGTTGAAAACTCCTTTGGCATACTTACAGTTTAACAAAAATGTGAAATTTATTGGTGATGATCTATATAGAGCCGTGCAAGAAGATAAATATTAACAAATAGTAAGGCTGAAGTTATTACAAATGGAACAATATTAGAAGTGCCGCTACGGTAGTGTCTCCAGTTACGAATAACAAAGAAAATCAATATAAAGGGCACAACAATTAAAACAACTAGCACAATACCGAACACTATTAATGCTATTAAACTACCAAAAATCAGTGATTCCATAATAGTTAATTATACTATCGGGTTGGCTTTTCAAGATAAATTAAACTTCCCAAGTGCTCGAACTTAAACTACAGAGGTGAAAATTCAGGCAAACAAAAAGAGATAGATTTTGGAACCTATCTCTATCTGAAAACTCTTACTTGGTTGCCGAGGTTCACTCGAATTGGAACCTCATACTGGTATAGCTAGCTCGTTGGAAAGAGCTCAGTCTAGCTTCCAGGCCGCTTTTATGTCGGCTTCGCCAACTGACAGCGGCTCACCAGAACGTGACTCAACACCGTTCAAGAAAAGTGTCCATTGTTGAATCATCTGAGGAATGTACATATCATTACCAGGAATAAAGTCGAGGTTATGCTGCTCGCTGTATTCTTTGAGATAGTTAGTGCCACCATCCAATTCTGGCATGCTGTGGTCAAACACCACTTTTGCAGTTTCTAACAAAGGCACGAGTCCAACTGCTTCTTCGACTGGTTTAGAAGAAATTGGCGTAGCGTTTACTACCAAATCGTACGGACCTTCAACTTGGGCTAGACCGAGTTCGCCCATTTTTTTCTTAACATTTTCTGCATTGCGGCCAGCCATCCCAACTTCTAGACCAAGTTTTTGCAAAATACGAACCGCGACACCAGAAACACCACTGTTTCCATAGACAACAGCAGAATTAATTTCTTTATCCGACATATCCAAGTAATTAGTAATGGCGGCTTTAAAACCAAATGCATCAGTGTTGTAACCATGTAATTTGCCATCAATGTTCACTACGGTATTTACCGACCCAAGCTTTTCAGCGAGCGGGTCGAGACTATCAATAAATGGGATTATGCCCGTCTTGAGACCTTGGCCTGTTAAGGCACCTCCTCGTACAATCGGTGCCCTAAATAAGCCTACGTATTCTTCTGCTGTAATTGGCCGACCAAAAGTAAAGTAGGTAAGGTCTGCATCAAAATTTTGCAACGCTGTGTTGTGTCGTTCTAGGGCCCACTCCTTGCCTGAGGTCGATAAAATAAATTTAGTCCCTGGTGTTAAAGGAATCTCCATTGCTATATCATATCAAAACCAAACAAAAAGACCTCAGGTGTCTGAGACCAAAGTGCTTTTGGTTGCGGGACCAGTACAGATGACTTCGTCATCCGCTTTGCGAACGAACCTGGGACCTCGTGGTTATGAGAGAGTCGCGCCTCATTCCCCCCTGTTGGTGATTATGGGCATCAGTGCCTGTCAACAGAGGTTTTTGACGATTCCGAATGTGCGCTGGTGTGCGACTGTCTAGCTGGTTGGTGTGAGTTGTGATGACATCCGCGATGACATGGAGCTAGGGCTCGATGCGGTCGAAGTCTTCAAGTCCGGGTAGCAATCGATGGGCCATGCTTGGCGGCACTAGATGACCTTCTGCAGCACGGAATACCAATCCTTCACCAACTGCTGTGCCGTAGCAGTCATCCATGTAGCTCTGCCACCAATCAGCAGCCTCGTGGCGGTCGAACAATCGCAGAGCCTTGATGGCGTCATCGGCATCGATCGACACACCATCCGGAACGATGTCTAGGGCTCCGGTGTCAACATCACCACCTAGATGTAGCTCGGGACCTTCACCGCGTGGTCGACGACAAGGCAAGGGAACATTGACCCAGCCCTCTTTGATGTAGCGCGGTGCACCGCCGGCAGGGACTGAGCGGATAAAAAACCAAAAGGCGACTTCTGGCTTTTCGCCTGGCTGTGGCTCGTGCTCCATTCCTCTATATGTCATATTGAAGATATTGTAGCAATGCTCATTTGGTTAACCATGATCGTTATCGGTAAGTACGGCGTAGTAAACAGGGTTAACAGATAAGCACATGCATGTTGTAAATAGCACACCTCAAAAACAGATACCAACTTCTTGACAGTATTTAGCACTCTCAGTATAGTGAGTGCTAACCGTGACCGGGTACACGGCGGGATAAAGGTTTAGATCTACCCACTTATATTTACAATAGAGTATCTATGAGCGTTGTGGTTCAAACCGCCACCTTGCTCACGGGTACTTTTTTAAGTTGGTAGGTTGGCAGAGTGGTTGATTGTAACCGTCTCCAAAACGGATGATGTCTAAGCCGGCATTCGGGGGTTCGAATCCCCCACCTACCGCCACGTGTTGTAGTGGCTCATCAAAAACAACCCACCAAACAAAACAAAGAACCCCCTTCCGAAAGGTAGGGGGTTCTTTACTGTCTAAGCCGTTCAAGCAATATGCTTGATAACTCTATTGTATGTTATGGCACCGGGCCCGTAAAGCCCTCACGCCTATGCATGACTAAAACCTTCGGGTTAGTAACCGCGCGAGGTTTGATGACACATTGATGACATGAATCCCCAAATACCCTTGACATGAAAACAGCCCTATTGCATAGAATAGGACTGCTACAGAGGTGCTAATTTGGTTGCGGGACCAGGACTCGAACCTGGGACCTCGTGGTTATGAGCCACGCGAGCTGCCGCTGCTCCATCCCGCTTTATCTGCTATAGAGCAGACTACATCTTACTAAACAGAGGTAATTATGTCAATGTAATCTGTTACAGCTTTTTCCAATGATTCTGACATATAATAAGAGTAAGTCATGAAGCGGCTGAATAAACTTCTAAACAAAAAAGGTGTAAAAAAGGGTCTGATTATCACCGGAGCTATATTGCTCGGGTTTGCCATATTTAATCTGTTAATTTATGTGATTTTTATGAATCGCACATATCCAGGCACTAAGATTCAAAACCAGAATATTGGCAATATTTCCAAGACAAATCTTGAGCAAAAACTAGGCAAAATGAACCTATTGCCAGATAGTCTGACTTTTTCATATCAAGACAAGTCGGAAACGATGAACACTAAGGACATTGGAATATCTGTTGATTCTGAGAAAACCACTCAAAGTGCCATCAAGCAACGCTCATGGCTACCAGTTGCGAACTTTTTTAAACATCAACCAGTTATGGTTGTTATAAAGACTGATGATACATATAAGTCAGCTACAGGAAATCTAGCGAATACATTTAAGAAAGACCCAACAGACGCCAAAGTCGTAATAAATGGAAGCAGTTTTGAAATAGCTCCAGAGGCCGATGGCTACAGCCTGGATACGAATCAGCTCCAACAATCACTACAAGACAGTATATCTAGTGGTAGTAACAGGGTTGACGTACCAGTAATCATTACTAAGCCCAAGGTTACCCAAAAAGACCTGGCCTCAAACCTTAAAGATTTGAAGGAGCGTCAGACTGTTTCAATAACATACCATTACAAGGACAAATCTAAGAAGTTATCACCAGAAGAAATAATGAATCTTCACGAGGTTAGTGGCACATCGTACATATTAACCGACGCCAAAATAAAAAGTTTCCTAGTGAAGGTTGGTAAAAATTTTGGGATTGGTATTAAGAATATAAATGATGCCGTGCGCGATACCAAAGCTTCGATTCAGAACAAAAAGACATTGGACTTTACGTTTGAACCAACACCACTCAAGACATATACATATTGCACGGGATTACGTGGAGTTGACGCTAGCGCACTTAGTGTTTTACAGAGTAAGCTTGCGGGCACTTTTAGTGATGAACGTGGCTGGGGCCTAGATGGCCAGATTAACTTTGTACCGGCGAGCAGTGGGTGTGATCTGACTGTTTGGCTAGCTTCTGCCGATCAAATGCCAAGCTTCGGGAGTATTTGCGATACAAGTTGGAGTTGCACAGTTTATCCAAATGTAATCATTAACTACGATAGATGGCAATACGCTACGACACCGTGGAACCAAAACGGTGGGAGCCTAGATGAATACCGTGCTATGGCAATCAATCATGAAGTTGGTCATTGGCTTGGATTTGGGCATTCTGGGTGTCCAGGTGCTGGTCAGTCAGCACCGGTAATGGAGCAGCAATCTATTGATTTACAGGGGTGCAAATTTAACGCCTGGCCTCTGCCAAATGAGCAGGCAACTCTACGACAAAGACTCGGGATATAAACTCCAATACAAAATAGTTGACAAAAAAGCAAAAGCATGTATAATAATGAGTATTGTTGCAACAAATAAAAACAATAAAACAACAAAAAGGAACAAACTCCATGCAATCGCTAGTACAAGAATTAGCTTATGAATTACTACCAAGTAGTGATGAAAAAATTTTAGAAATCGATAAAGTTTTAGCAGAACTTTAAATAGCAATCATTTAGCACGGTCAGTCAGTGTTTTAACCAAAGAGCCTACTTACGAGAAGGCTCTTTTTATTCTATAGGGATGTGGATTTGGGTAACTGCTCTATCTAGTGGAACAAACGGTTCGATCATCCCAAGTTTTGGGTGAATTAGCTGTATCATCAAAGCTTCTTGACCGTCTCGATTCATTGGTAGACCAGTGATTTTAAGAGCGTGGGTTAACTCCTGTTCGATGCTAACAGGGTCTTGTTCGAATTTTACCGTAAGTCCTAGTGGACTTTTGAAATGCCGAATAGCAGTGCTGGTAACCAGAATCTTGCGGCCTATATATAACCCAAGTTCTTCACGATATTGCTCGTCAGTAAATGTAACACCAAACAACTCAATGCGGGGTGCTTCAACTGTATCAAGTTGTTCTCGCCGAGGAAGAGGTTCACCAGGTTCCGGTGTTTCAAGTTCCGTTACTGCCATCTTTAATCTCAGTGTAAACCTGGGCGTTGGTTTACACAAGCAACATTGTTAATAATACGTAAAGCAACTAGCCAACAGGGGCGAAATCTGATATATTTACAATTTGTAAGAAAGACAAAATTGTAAACCAAGCTTTAGCTGTTTACAATTTTGAGAGGAAGCGCAGCAAAGAGCTTGCGTGCCGAGAGCGACAACTTGTTTTTGCTCGTTGGCTTGCAAGCTCTCGAGCTTGCACTAACGACGTGGCGGCGTAGCTCAGTTGGTTAGAGCGTAGGACTCATAAGCCTAAGGTCACTGGTTCAATTCCAGTCGCCGCTACCAGCTTACAATTGAAGTTCAGCTTCCTTAAAAACAGGGAGCTGTTTTTATTTTCAGCTTTCCTCAATTGTTACGCTTAGCCCAAGCCAAATCCTCTTGGCTTGGGAACCCACTTGTAAAACCATAAGCAAAGGGGTTATAATATAATTCCAGTATGCGTACTGGAAAATACACACAATCAAACGCAAAGTAGGGCCTCCTGACGGAGGTTTTTTTATATCAAAAATAAAAAGGAGGGAGCCATGTTAACCATAGAACATGCACCAGGAGTTAATATGCCACTAGCAGTAGAAATACCGGTAGCTGTTGAAGCACCGGTTATTGAAACACCAGCTGATGCCGTGGGATCAATCGTTACTTATATGCGTGCAATGCAAGCGGAACATGGTGAAGGCTTTCGTGATGCAATTGATGTGCACAGAGCAGAAGTATTAATTGGTTCAATGACAAAGGAAGACTGGGATTTGCACTATAAGCGAGGTATGGATTATGGTGCAACAAAAGATGCAGAGAAAAGAAAACCAGAATTTCACGAAGAATTATTTGCAGTAGAAGGATTATTAAGAGCCTTAGGGCAATAAAAGGAGGGTTTATGAGTATTGGGCAAGAAACTGAAGGGCAGGAAAGACTTTTTCAACCAGAAGGAGGGCCATATACACAAGAACCTCTTATGGATGTGCCGGTTCAGCCCAGACTCTACGAATCTTTTATTAAGGGCAGTGATGATTGGCATGTTATTTCTGCCGATCAATTTATTCCCGGGCTGCTGCCTGAAATTTTTCAACGGGCTGATGAACTGCGCGGAATGGATGCTACGCTCGATGGCCGACGCGAAATGGTTGAAAAGCACAAAGGCTTGCGAATTGGTGTGACGTTCCATGAGCCTTCAACACGTACCGACTTTAGTTTTCGAACCGCTGCCATGATGCTGGGCATGGATGTTGTGCACACTAACGCTGCAGGCATATTTTCTTCTGCTGCAAAAGGTGAGACTATCGAAGATAATGCTCATACATTGGATCAGATGGGGTATTCTGCAGTTGTTATTAGGCATGGAGAATCGGGAAGTTTATCTCGCGCAGCAAGAGCCAGTGAAACCCCAATAATTAATGCTGGTGATGGGCCTGGTGAGCATCCGACCCAAGCTTTGCTTGATGCATATACTATTCATCGTGAATTTGGGACACTAGATGATCGGCACATAGTCTTTGGCGGCGATCTCCGATATGGGCGTACTGTTCATTCATTGGCACGATTGATGTCGCGTTTTCATGGTACTCGTGTGACATTCGCATCAGTCCCGTGGCTTGCCGCGACTGATGAGGTAAAAGATGTGCTTCACAAAAGTGGTACTCCATTCACTGAAACTAATGATGTTTACGATGCCTTGAGAGATCCTTCAATCGATGTTGTATATTGGACAAGAACTCAGAAAGAACGCATGCCTCAACCTGATAACAGAATATATGCTCAGGCTAAACACTTTGGGGGACGGGCTATACAGGCGGTAAGAAAATGGTGGTCAGATCCAGAGCCAGAGCCACAAATGGGATTTGTCTTAAACCCCGACACAATTAAGGATTTGTCTGTAGATGCAAGGATTATGCACCCATTGCCTAGGGTAGATGAAATTGATACAGCGATTGATCATGATCTACGTTCAATATTTTTCCCGCAAGTAAAAAATGGACTGTATGCCAGAGAAGCGCTTCTAGATATTATTGCTGAACAGAACATACTCGGCCTGTTATGATGTAGGCATGAAAATCGAGGTACTTAAGCCCGGACGATATATTATTGCTGTGTCTGGTGGGGTTGATTCAGTCGTATTGCTTGACGCACTTAGTAAGCAGCCTGATATTGAGTTAGTTGTTGCGCATTTCGATCATGGTATTCGTGAGGATTCTGGTGATGACAAAAAATTTGTAGAAAACTTAGCCAGTAAGTATGGTTTGTTATTTGAATATGCTGAAGGGCATCTTGGGAGTACTGCTAGTGAATCGACTGCACGCCAAGCCAGGTACGAATTTTTGGAATCAGTCATGAACAAACACCACGCCAAATCGATCATTACAGCCCACCACCAAGATGATTTAATCGAGACAATTATTCTGAACCTACTTCGTGGTACTGGTCGAAAAGGTATTACTTCATTAAGTGATCAAGAAAAACTAAAACGACCATTTTTGGGAGTTACAAAGCAAGAACTTATTAACTATGCCAAACAAAACTCACTTACTTGGCACGAAGATTCAACCAATATCGATACCAATTATTTGAGAAATAAAATTCGGCACGAGATTGTTCCAAGACTTAGCGAACATGATCGTCAGAAGTTTCTAGATATTCATGCCACGCTTTCTCACCATAATCCCGAAATCGACAAGTTACTAGCAGAATATCAAAAGCAGGAAAAAACTTTAGATAAAAGAAATGTAATTAACTCCGATCATGTACTCGCCAAAGAATTAATATCGAGCTGGCTAAGAACAAACGGTGTTACAGAGTTTGATCGTAAAATAATCGAACGAATTGTGATTAGCGCAAAAACTCTAAAGCCTGGCAAAACTATTCCGGTTAAGAAAGGCGTAACGATAGAAATTCAAAAAGACTTGTTGTTACTTAAACCCTAAGATTGGCGTTCTGTCTACTCAATCTGTATAATAAATGCACGCATGGATAAAAAACCTTTTAAACCGAGTGGAAATAATGATTACAACAAGCGCCGTGGCTTCAAAAACATTGGCTTTATAGTTGCCCTAATTCTTATTGGGTTAGTTATTTTTGCTTCTTTATATAAACCAGATAACTTAAAGCACGCCGATTTCTCGAATGTTATCAACCGAGCAAATAATGGTGAAATCCAGAAGATTACAGTCACAGGCGATCAACTGACAATTACCAAAAAGGGTGATGATCAACCAACCGAGAAGTCTAACAAAGAATCAGGCTCTAGTATTTATGAGCAAGGGCTTACAAATCGTGATGTTGTGGTCGACGTTAAACAGCCCTCAAACGCTGGTTCAACTTGGGTAAACATTGGTGTTTCAGTAATACCAGTACTCCTAATTACTTTGGCATTGTTCTTTATGTTGCGTAGCGCACAAGGTCAAGGCAACCAAGCAATGAGCTTTGGTAAAAGCCGTGCTCGACTGTATGGCAATGAAAAAGATAAAGTTACTTTCGCTAATATTGCCGGAAGTGATGAGGCTAAAATAGATTTACAAGAGATTGTTGAATTTTTGAAATTTCCTAAGAAGTTTGAGTCAATTGGGGCGCGTATTCCAAAAGGCGTGCTGCTAGTTGGCCCTCCAGGAACTGGTAAAACAATGTTGGCTAGGGCAGTTGCCGGTGAAGCTAATGTTCCATTCTTTAGTATTTCTGGTTCTGAATTCGTAGAGATGTTTGTTGGTGTTGGTGCATCACGTGTTCGTGATTTATTTGCTAAGGCCAAGAAGAATGCCCCATGTATTATTTTCGTGGATGAAATCGATGCTGTTGGACGACGACGTGGTTCTGGAATGGGCGGTGGTCATGATGAGCGCGAACAAACACTAAACCAAATTTTGGTTGAAATGGATGGTTTTGAGCAAGGACAGAACGTTATTGTCCTCGCGGCAACTAACCGAGCCGATGTGCTTGATCCAGCATTGCTTCGACCAGGTCGTTTTGATCGACGTGTCAACATTGCATTGCCTGATCGCAAAGACCGCGAGGCAATCCTAAAAGTTCATTTTGATAAAAAGCCACTGGCCAAAAACGTCGACTTAGACGCATTGGCTGCCAAGACTGCAGGTAGCTCAGGTGCTGACCTTGCGAACATTGCCAACGAAGCTGCTATCACCGCTGCTCGACATAGTCATAAAGAAATATCACAAGCTGATGTAACAGCGGCGTTTGAGAAAGTTGCGATTGGTCCAGAACGCAAGAGCAAGATCATGAGCGATCAGGAAAAAGAGCTAACAGCCTATCATGAAGCAGGGCATGCCATTGTCGGGCATGTGTTGCCAGACAGTGACATGGTTCATAAAGTTACTATAATTCCGCGCGGTGGTACCGGGGGTGTAACGTGGTTTATCCCGCCAGAAGATAAAAGCTATCACAGCATCATCGAATACAAGGACGTCCTAGCTAGAATGCTTGGTGGACGTGTTGCAGAAGAGGTTATGTATGGCCCAGATCGTGTGACAACTGGTGCCGGGAGTGATTTGCAAAAAGCTGCTGAGTTAGCACGTGATATGGTTGTAAACCAGGGCATGGGTCGTAAACTTCGTGATCAAGTTTTCCATGTAGAAGAAGGCATGATGCTTGAGAGAATGGTTCACGAACGACAATATTCTGATGAGACAGCCAAGATTATTGATGATGAAGTCGAAAACCTGATTACCGAAGCCAGCCGTCGTGCCAAAGACGTAATCAAGGCCAATAAAACTAAACTAGAACATCTAAAGGATGCATTAATCGAAAAAGAAACCGTAGAAGCTGATGAAGTGCTCGAAATTCTCAAGGGCTCAGTAATGCCAAGTTCAGCTGCCCTTTATTAGCCTACCTGCATCATAATTAATATTGTTAGTGTTTAAAGGTTTTAATTTAAGTCTTTACCTCTTATAATTATGGGGAATGAATCGATTATTTTCCCGAGCCAATAAGCGGATTTCTTTGAGTGGCGCTGCAGTGCTCTTAATTGGCACATCTTTAATAGGACAGCTTTTAGGTTTCCTTAGGGTTAAACTTATCAATGCAAACTTTAGTGCTCTAGGTCCACAAAGTACGGATACATTTTTTGCGGCGTTCAAAATCCCAGATTTTTTCTTTTTGACCCTGGCAGCAGGTGCTTTGAGCGTGGCCTTTATTCCTGTATTGTCTGATCACTTTGAAAAAGGTGACAGCAAAGGCGCATGGAAAATTACATCAAGTCTGATTAACTTACTTGCCATAATTATGACCATAGTTGGGCTTGGAATATTCATATTTGCCAAGCCATTGCTGCACAACATTGTCGCTCCAGATCTTACGCCAGAACAGTTGAATAATGCAGCAACGATAATGCGAATAATTGCCTTTAACCCACTGTTGTTCACACTTGGTGGAATTTTAATGAGTGTTCAACAAACCAAAGGGCGGTTTTTCTTCTATGCTATGGCGCCACTGGTCTATAACTTATCGATCATTGTAAGTATTTTTGTTTTCCGTGGGAATATAGGTATTGTGGGCTTGGGTATCGGTGCTTTAGTAGGTGCATCATTCCAAGTGTTCATTGCATTGTTTGGAATGGCGGGCATGAAATTTAAGTATTGGCCAACCATTGACTTTAAAAACAAAGACTTCCACGTTGTTCTTAGGAACTTGCCACCACGATCGATTGACCAAGGAGTTGATGCAATCAACAGTATCGCTGAAACAAACTTCGCCAGACGATTAGGCGAGGGAAATATTAGCTACTATGAAAATGCGTATATTTTGCATACGGCACCGATATTGCTTATTGGGACCGCAATCTCGACCGCTGCATTTCCAAGACTAACAGGACGAATGTCCCAACATCGTCCAGATTTGTTTAGGCAGGATTTTCGAAAAGTCTTAAGAGCTATGATTTGGATAGCCATGCCAGTAGTTGTGGTGAGTTTCTTTGCTCGTGGTTATTTGGCTCGTATGATTTTTGCAAAAGATGCTCCACAGATTGCTTTGATATTTGGATTTCTAACAGGTGCAATATTGTTTAGGACAATTTACACGATGCTTTCAAGGTATTTCTACGCTCAGAAGGATACGTTGACGCCTCTGTTTATCTCATTATTTGCTATTGGTCTCAACCTATTTTTGGCCTATAACTTATCAAAACCTACTGCCTACGGCGTGGCAGGGTTGGCTTTTGCACAATCTATTGTGGCAGCAGTCGAGGTTGGAATTATGGCTGTAATTATGGTTGTTCGTGATCATCATATTTTCAACAAAGCATTTCTTGGTGCAATGATGAGAATAATGTCAGTTACTGGCTTTGCGGTAGTGGCGGCTTTTATAATGATTTCAATCTTCCCGCTTAATATATCTGACAAAGGGTTTATTACTCTTGGTACTAAGCTTGCCTTTATTTCTGGTGTTACACTTGCAGTTTATGTTGGTATGTCTTCACTGTTTGGTCTTGAAGAAGCTCAGCCTGTAATAGCTAAGGTAAAAAACATCGTTCTCAAACCAATCAAAATGGACGTATAAATTCCTTAACCTCTGTTATAATGAGTCAACTGTGAAACAAGACCACATTAGAAACTTTTGCATTATTGCACATATCGATCACGGCAAGTCTACGCTAGCTGATCGTTTGCTGGAATTAACTGGAACAGTCGCAAAGCGTGATATGAAAAACCAGCTTCTTGATCGTATGGATTTGGAACGCGAAAAGGGCATAACCATTAAGCTTGCTCCTGTGCGCATGCAATACAAAGATTATGAGCTAAACTTGATCGACACTCCTGGCCATGTTGATTTTAGTTATGAAGTTTCACGTAGCTTACAAGCTTGCGAAGGTGCATTATTAGTTGTGGATGCTAGCCAAGGTATTCAAGCCCAAACCCTGGCAAATGTTTACTTAGCAATGGAACAAGACCTAACTATTATTCCGGTGCTGAACAAAATTGATTTGCCAGCGGCTGATGTTGAAAAAGTAAGTGCTGAAGTTATATCACTTCTAGGGTGCAAGAAGGAAGATATCTTGATGATTTCAGCCAAGACCGGTCAAGGAGTAGAAGACGTCCTGGAAAGAATTGTTGCAAAGATACCAGCGCCAAAGGCGGTAGATACAAGCCAAACTAGAGCTTTAATTTTTGACAGTTATTATGACGATTACCGAGGAGTTATTTTGTATGTAAGAGTTTTTGGCGGGCAAATTTCTAAAAATAGCGAAATTACTATGATGGCAACACATACTGATGGAATTGCGCTTGAAGTCGGTGCCCTAAAACCAAATATGCAGGCCATGTCTGGTTTAGAGCAAGGCGAGATCGGGTATGTGGTTACTAACCTTAAGTCAACACGCGAAGCTAAAGTTGGCGACACAGTTACCCTGACCAAGGATAAGGCTACTGAGCCGCTGCCTGGTTATAAAGACGTTCAGCCTTTTGTTTATGCAGGGTTTTTCCCGGACAGCAACGAAAACTACAATTTACTAAAGGATGCGATCGAAAAACTAAGCCTGAGTGATTCTGCTCTTAGATTTGAGCCAGAAAATTCCCCAGTTCTTGGTTTTGGTATGCGCGTTGGTTTCCTTGGCTTACTGCACATGGACATTATTAAAGAACGCCTGGAACGTGAATATAACATTGGCCTTATAATTACCAACCCATCAACGGACTATCATGTGGTGTTGCAAAATGGTGAAGATTTAGATATTCGATCGGCAAGTGATTTACCAGATCCTGCAACAATTGCTGAAATAAAAGAACCGTGGATAAAAGGCGAGGTTGTAGTACCAAAACAATTTCTAGGTGCTGTGATTCAGCTGGTTTCAAGCAAACGGGGATTGCAAAAAAATACTAGCTATGTCGATGAATTAGCCGTTCTTAATTTTGAGGCACCATTGGCCAACTTACTTACTGACTTTTATGATCAACTTAAAAGTGTAACTTCTGGATACGGCTCATTTAATTATGAGTTGGCTGATTATCGCGCAGAAGATCTAGTGCGTGTTGATTTCTATGTAGCTGGCGAGATTGTAGAAGCACTAAGTATTATGGTGCATCGGAGTGAAGCACCGAGCTTAGGCAGGCAAATTGTCGAAAAACTAAAAGACGTTATCCCACGTCAAAACTTTAAAGTCAGTTTACAGGCCGGAATCGGCGGGAAGTTTATTGCCCGTGAAGACATCAGTGCATATAGAAAAGACGTAACAGCAAAACTTTATGGTGGTGATGTAACGCGGCGTAAAAAACTGTTAGAGAAACAAAAACGCGGTAAAGCTCGTGCCAAAATGTTTGGCAATGTAGAGATTCCAAGCGAGGCATTCACAGTAATGCTAAAACGAGACTGATATCTTACTTGCGCTTACTTTAATGTGGGCTATAATGTAGTATTCCAATAGAGCTATGAATGCATTAAAACACCTAGACGAATTTAAGAAAATCCTAGCAGATTATCATGTATCTGATGAAAACAGAGAAATTCTGGATGATACAAATTTAATGCTTTTTGCAGCCGCAACTTCTGCTGGTCGAAACACAATCTTTAGAGAACTGCTTAAAACGGGACATTATCATTACATCGTTTCTGACACTACGCGTAAACCTCGAGAAAACGATGGCGTAATAGAGAAGGATGGTGTTGAGTATTGGTTTAAGACTGAAGAGGAAATGCTTGATAATTTGCGTGCTGGCAAAATGTTAGAAGCAGCAATTATCCATGAACAACAAGTGTCAGGAATAAGCATTACTGAGCTTAAGAAGGCGCAGGACAATGGCAAAATTGCCATAACTGATATTGAAGTTGTTGGTTCGGAGAATATCATCAGAGCAAAACCTGACACACTGTGTTTATTTATAATTCCACCAAGCTTTGAAGAATGGCAAAAGCGTCTAAAACACAGAGGTCGTCTGGAATTATCAGAGTACAACCGGCGTCTAAAAAGTGCGGCTAAAGAATTCAAAGTCGCCCTATCAAAAGACCATTACTGGATAATTGTTAACGACAAGCTCGATGATACCGTTTCGTATATCGAACGGCTTTCTATGAGAAACACCCCTACTAGTGAAGAGCGACAAGCCAAAAATCGCAAAGTCCTTGAGGAATTACTCGAAAAAACCGAAGAATACCTCAGCACTCTTTAGTAAACTGCTAGCGCTTGCATCCATGCCTACCAAAGAGTAGCTTTAATATATGACAATTGAAAAATTTACAGAAGGTGGGCCAGAAAGTATAGAACCAGCAAGGCACATACAGCTTGGGAAATTAAGACAAATATATTATCACTGGAGAATTACGAGCCAAGTAGCAAAATTACAACCTGGAGTTTATTCGGACATGTACAGAAGTCGTTTTTCAGCAAATGTGACTTCTTCGTCTAGCATCGATGACGCATGCACTACAGTTGAAATTTGGGAAGATGATGGGACGGATGACATCCGGAAAACTATATGTGTACAAGTTTCTGCAGATATGTTTAATGCTACAGTTAATGCTTATATAGATCCAGATGACAGATCGCCATGGCAAGGAACATCACTAAATTTGGGAGAAAGTTACGGAACGGCTGAACACGCTGGTGTCCCTCGCATTATAACAGAGGCGCTAAGTGCAATCTCAAAACTTCCTCTACAAGGTAATTAGCACTCTTGACCCATGAGTGCCAAGTGGTTTATACTAGCACTATATGAGTGACAGTGCCATTTTAACTCCACGTCAAGAAAAGATATTACAGGCAATTGTTGAGCAATATGCTGAAGTTGCTAGCCCTGTTGGTTCTAGTTTATTGGCTAAAGTTTTTAATGTTAGCTCGGCGACCATTCGGTCGGAAATGGCCGAATTGGAGCGAAAAGGCTTTATAACTCAGCCACACACTAGTGCTGGTCGTATACCGACCGACAAGGGTTATCGTCACTATGTAAACAGCTTGGGCCAGAATGATGATGACAGAGTTTCTAGACAGGCATACGCCATAGAGCGGCAGATTAAGGATTCTGGCGAAATTGAGCAAGCAATTACTAATGCTATTCATGCTTTAGCAGTGACAACAGATAATTTTAGCATTGGCATTTGGAACAATCGTATTTACCAGTATGGTTTAGCTGGCTTACTTGGTCACCCCGAATTTTTTGGTGGCCCTGAAGCGCTGGAAATCGCCCGTTTGGTCGAAAGTTTGCCGGAAGTTATTAAGCAAATTTATGATGACAACAATCGCGTGACTGTTTGTATCGGTCAGGAGAACCCTATGTTTCAATCTGCCGGTGCGAGTTCTATTATCGGTAGAGTAAAGACTCCTGATGGCCAGGGGTTTATTGCGGTTATCGGACCAACCAGACAGAATTACAGCCAAGTTATAGGACTTGTTGACTATGTAAGTAAATCACTCGAAAGGATGCTGGTATGAGTAAAAAGCCAACACTTGAGGAGCTTGCTGATCGAATTGACGAGCTGACCGAAGCTTTGCAACGTGAACGTGCTGATGCTGAGAATATTCGTCGACGTCATGATGAACAATATGCCCAACTGCAGAATTTAGTAAAAGCTAAAGTTATTCGTGAGCTTTTGCCAGCGATTGATAACTTGGAACGGGCGCTGAAACATGTCCCCAAAGAATTGATCGGCAATGATTATGTAAAAGGCGTGGAAGGCACAGTCAAGCAGTTCGACAAAGTCTTAGGCGACCTTGGTGTGACCAAGATCAAAACGACTGGCGAAGTGTTTGACCCTGCCTTACATGAGGCAGTTGGCATGGAAGATGGTGACGGTGAGGTTGAAATTGTTTGCGAGGAACTTCAACCAGGCTACGTCGTTGATGGCGAAGTTATCCGGCATGCCATGGTTAAAGTAAAAATGGAGAGTAATAAATAATGACACGCTTTATTGGAGCTATATTATTGATTGCTGGCGGCATAATTGTTTCGTGGTTTGGTTGGTTTATGGGGGCGTTTGGCAGTTACGGACATTTTAAATGGGGCCAGGCATCTATTGGGCTGATAATCGGTTTATCGATGATCGTCCAGGGGATGATATTACTTTTTAAGGTAATTTTAGGACCATCTGATAAAGAAGTTAATTCGAGAAAAAGAGTAAGTTAAAGGAGAAATAATATGACACAATATCACGCAAATAGTCGACAAGATATGGAGACACTTGTAAACCAAGAAGGTGACGCCTTGCAAAAGGCAGGCTTCCAACTTCCAAAGTTTGAGGATAAGCCAGAAGATTATAGGAAAACTATTACTGTACCATCTGCAGCACTGCGTAGGATTGATGATGCTATTGATGATGCTTTTGTTGGAATGGGTTTAGCAGTTGAAGGGGAAGGAGAATAATAAATGGGAAAAATTATTGGAATTGATTTAGGAACAACAAACTCTGCAATGGCAGTAATGCAATCAGGTAAACCTGAGATTATTGCCAACAGTGAGGGTAATCGTACAACGCCAAGTGTAGTTGCGATCAATAAAAACGGTGAACGCTTGGTTGGCCAAGTGGCTAACCGTCAACGTGTTACCAATGCTACAAACACAATCTTTGGTGTTAAACGATTGATTGGCCGCAAGTTTAATGACAAAGAAGTTCAAAAAGATATTGAACTTATGCCATACGAAATCGTTAAGAGTGGCAATGGCGTTAAGGTCAAAATGGGCGATAAGGAATACAGCCCAGAAGAAGTCAGCGCCATGATTCTTGGAAAACTCAAAACTGATGCCGAAGCGTTCTTGGGTGAACCAGTAACTGAGGCGGTAATTACCGTGCCGGCTTACTTTGATGATGCTCAGCGCCAAGCAACTAAAGATGCTGGTAAAATTGCCGGGCTTGAAGTGAAGCGAATCATTAATGAGCCAACCGCAGCCGCACTTGCTTACGGACTTGATAAAGGTAAGGAAGAAAAGATTGCTGTTTTCGACCTTGGTGGTGGAACGTTCGATGTTTCAATTCTGCAGTTAGGCGATGGTGTCTTTGAAGTGCTTGCAACCAATGGTGATACGCATCTTGGTGGTGAAGATTTTGACCTCAAGATCGTTAATCACTTTGTTGATGAGTTCAAGAGTGAACACGGCATTGACATCAAGAAAGACAAAGCCGCTATGCAGCGACTTAAAGAAGAGGCCGAAAAAGCCAAGAAGGAACTTTCAACAACTGAAGTTGCCGATATTAACCTGCCATTCTTGACGGCTGATGCAGAAGGTCCAAAGCACTTCGAGTACAAACTTACTCGTGCTAAACTTGTTGAACTTGTTCAGGACATGATCGATAAGACCGAAGATCCATGCAAAAAAGCTTTGAAAGATGCCAAGCTAGAGGCCAAGGACATAAACGAAGTAATCTTGGTTGGTGGTATGACTCGTATGCCAGCCGTGATCGAGAAAGTTAAGAAAATTTTTGGTAAAGATCCAAAACAAGGTGTAAACCCAGACGAAGTAGTAGCCGTTGGTGCTGCTATTCAAGGTGGAGTTCTACAAGGTGACGTCAAAGACGTTTTGCTACTAGACGTTACACCACTAAGTCTTGGTATTGAGACGCTTGGTGGAGTTGCGACTAAGTTGATTGAGCGCAATACAACTATTCCAACTAGCAAGAGTGAAGTGTTCTCAACGGCAGCCGATAATCAGAATCAAGTTGAAATTCACGTAGTTCAAGGTGAGCGCGAAATGGTTACCGACAACAAGAGCCTGGGTCGCTTTGTACTTGATGGTATTCCACCAGCACCGCGCGGTGTACCACAAATCGAGGTAACATTTAACCTTGATGCCAATGGTATTTTGAACGTGACTGCTAAGGACAAAGGTACCGGCAAAGAGCAAAGTATTACTATCCAAAACAGTGGTAATTTGAGCAAAGAAGATATTGAAAAAGCTGCCAAAGAAGCTGAAGCTCATGCTGATGAAGACAAGAAAAAGCGTGAGGCAATCGAAGTCCGAAATCAGCTGGATAGTGCAATATACCAAGCTGAAAAACTCAAGAACGATAACAAGGACAAGATTAGTGAAGAAGACGCCAAGACTCTAGACGAGGCCGTTGAAGCAGCTAAAAAAGTTGTGGCCGATGAGAAGTCAGACAAGGAAGCCCTTGAAGCTGCGGCCAAAGAGCTTAATGACAAAATCATGCCGATTGGTGCCAAGATGTACGAATCTGCCGAGAAGCCAAGTGAAGACGGCGAAGAAAAAACAGAAGCCAAAGACGAACCGGTGGAGGGCGAAGTCGTCGACGATAAAGACAAGGAAGAAAAGTAATGCCAGGCGCTGAGGGTCTTGATGGCGGTTCTCCAGAAATAAGACCACACGCCGACCAAGCTCTTGTAAGCCAAGGCTACGATCCAGAATTTGAGCAAAGAGTTGACGATATAATGAAAGGATCGGGCATGAGACTTACACGTGCTGAAGCAGCAGGTCGTGCTAGAGATGTTGATGACTACGTAAGTCGGGTGGAAGCCAAACTTGCTGAACTTCAAGAAGGTCGTGATGGATCAATAGCTGAGACAGAAGATAAATAGAAAGACTAACTAAATGTGGAAAACAGAACATAGCTCAATAATCGATGGTTCAATAAACAAAGCTTGGGAATTATTGATAACGCCAAAGTTTTGGGCTAAGGCTGATCCAAAGCACTACCGAGAAGTTATCTTTCCGGTTGATAAGCTGGATGTTGGAATAAAAGGTAAGATGAAAACTGAAGATTCTCCAGGTGCCTTTGGTTTCAAAGTAACAAAAGTTGACGAATCAAACCACGAAGTTGTGACAAAATCTGGCTTGCCTTTCGGGGCATTAACTTTGACTAAGCGTTTAGTGCCAAAAGGTAATAAAATACTGTTTGAAGAAGAAGTCGTAGCAACGGGTCCATTTGCCAACCTGTTTGCCAAGAAATTTTTTCAAAAACAAATCGCCGACACATTACCTGATCAGCATAAAGCCGTTAAAAAATATGTAGAAGGCAAGAAATAATGCTTACACCAGATGCATTGTCGGGAGATCTAAATCCAAGCGAAGCATTTGGTAGGGATCAAGGCCTGAAAGCTTATAAGTTTATGATCGACCAGACTGCCTCACTAGCCGATGAGCCAGTACCCTACATCGCCTCACGTGCAATAAAGGTTGCTATGGCCATTCAGAATGCGTATGACATTGATCCGGAAATGGGCGCTAATGCTATTATTAATGCACTTGATCAAGAATTACTTGGAGAAAATAATGGCTAAAGATTATAAAAAAACAACTGAGAAGATTGCCTTAATTGCAGGTGTTTTACAGCCATTAATGACCGTACCGCAAGTATGGAAAGTCTACTCAACCCATAGTGTCTCAGGACTATCAATAATTACTTGGGCGGGTTACTGTATTCTTGGTCTGGCATTTCTGGCTTATGGCCTGGCACATAATTTAAAACCAGTATGGATAACGCAAATTTTATGGTTCACATTGCAACTAAGCGTTGTTATAGGAATATTGATATATGGCTGATATTATTCAAACAAATGTAGAATGTCTTGGGATCGCATACGTCTCAAACAGAGTTGATCCGGTTGAACATGCCGCAGAACATCCTTATATTACGGATTTTCGTAAGTATGAATTTACAGATATAGAAGAAGTTGCCGAGCGATTAGCACATGTTGGTAGCGAATTTGATCTCTCACCAGAAGAAGTTCTAAAGGCATTGCGTATAAGCCATTCGATGAATAACGGAGATCCCTATGAGCAAGCGTGATTATTATGAAGTACTAGGCGTAGGTAAAAGTGCTAGCCCTGATGAAATCAAAAAAGCATTTCGCAAGGCGGCTATTGAACATCACCCAGATAAAGGTGGCGACGAGGCCAAATTTAAAGAAATAAACGAAGCGTACGAAGTGTTGAAAGATGAGCGTAAACGTCAGCGTTACGATCAGTTTGGTCACGCGGGTGTTGGTAGTAGCGCCGCAAGTGATGGCGGTGACCCGTTTGCTGGCTTTGGTGGCCAAGGGCAAAATGTCCACTTCGATTTTGGTGATCTAGGCCTTGGCGATATTTTTAGTAGTTTTTTTGGTGGTGCTGGTGGTCAACGTGGCCAAAGACAATCCCGTGGGCACGATGTTCAAACAAACGTTGATCTAACTTTCGAACAAGCTGTTTTTGGAACTGACATTGACCTATCACTCAACATTGAGGATAACTGTGAACACTGCAAGGGCACGACAACTGAGCCAGGCTATGAACTTAAGACTTGTGAAACATGCAAAGGTTCGGGCCAAGTAATGACAGTTACGCGTACAGTCTTCGGTAATATTCAACAAGCAGTGGTTTGTAGTACTTGCCGGGGCAAAGGTAAGATTCCAGAAAAGGTTTGTTCAGTTTGCCATGGCAAAGGCGTTCAACCAAAGAAACAAGAAATTAAACTCAAGGTTCCTGCCGGAATTGATGATGGTGCAACGATTCGCTTGCGTGAACGTGGCGAGGCTGTGGCTAATGGTCCTAAGGGTGATCTTTATGTAAATATACGTGTAAAACCACACAAGAAATTTACTCGCGAAGGTGATTTGATACTTAGTGAAGAACACGTCAGCATGATTGATGCGGCACTTGGTAGTGAAAAAGAGGTTGATACGGTTGACGGCCCTATAACAATCAAAATACCAAGTGGTACACAGAGTGGAACGGACTTTAAATTATCTGGACATGGTGTCCCGCATCTAAGATCAAAGTCTAGGGGGGCTCATATTGTTACGGTCATTGTTGATATTCCACAAAAACTTAGTAAGCGACAACGCGAGATACTAGAAGAGTTCGAAAAGCACAAAGGCTTTTGGCAATAACTTGCACACATCCCTTACGGCGGTTACTATACATACAGATAGAGAAAACAATAAACATGAATAAAGCGGAATTAAATCAAAGCCATGATGGGCATCCAGACGAGGATGCTTTAATCCATGATGCTTCTGACGCTGCGAACCGAATATTTGCTGATTATCCTGAAGACTCATTAAAGCCAGTAAGCGAAGGTGGGCATTTGCAGGGCGAAAATAACGATGTTATTTTTGACCCGACCAAAAGAGTTAATACTGTTGAAGGTCGTACCTTTCGACGAATTCTAGCCGGTAATGCCGTAACTAATGCAGCAGAAAAACAAGAACTTGTTGATCATGCAAACGAACTTCATGCTCAAATTGACGAACTTCATGATACACATAAAATGCAACGCAAACTGGATGCACGCCTAACCGAAAGATTACGTCACGAAAGCCGTATAGACTTGTTGACCCAAGCCCGTAATAGAAACGCCTTTAGTGCTGAGTTTCCTGAGATGGTAGAGGCAGCACTTAATAGGCAACAACCTCTGGCGATATTATTTGCAGATCTAGATGGATTTAAGCGTTTAAATGATAACGTTTCTCATGCAAAAGGTGACGAGGTACTTTCACTTACTGGTGCAAAACTGCAAGATCAAGTTCGTTCGGGTATTGATCTTATATATAGGTATGGTGGTGATGAGTTTGTGGTCGTACTCCAGAATTTTAAGTCCCCTGAAAATATTCCCCCAGATAAATATATTGATATTCGTGCCCAGGTTATTCAAGAAACAATTGTTTCCGCATACCGAGGCGCTGGGTTGCCCGTTGATGAATTAGGTTTAGGTATTAGCATAGCAGGGGGTGTTCTTACACCCGGCGAAACCTGGCAGGAGTTTGTCAGTCGAGTCGACAGGGACATGATCACAGCCAAAAATGAACGAAGAGCACTTCTTAAAGAGCAAGGAATTGATTTTAAAGATAGTCGTATTTAAAAATGTTGAGTGGGTAAGGTATACAATTTTGGCCCAATAGATTAGAGTAAAAACATGAAGAAGCTTAAGCAAAACCAAAAAGGCTTTATACCAATGATTATTTTATTAATTGTACTGATTGTAGCCGCAATTGTGCTTGTTTACTTAAGAGTCAGAGCAGCTCATTAAACATTGTATAAATACTTAATATATGGTATAATAAACACATGCGAACAGTCGGATCACTAGTTAAAGTTACTTTTCCGCAATTTGATAACCTCGAGATGCGAGCAAAAGTTGATACTGGGGCTTATTCAGGCTCTCTTTTTTGTGATGAAATGTTTATCAAAGAGGAAAACGGCATTCAGCACTTATACTTCAAAATTCACGGAACCGACAAGCATTACTCTACTAATCGATTCAGGGTTCTTATAGTTAGAAGTTCAAACGGCACAGAAGAGCAACGATTTTCTATATTGACCGACATAGTTATTAAGAAAGAAGCTTACAGAATCCGCATTACACTCGCTAATCGCTCACACATGAAATACCCAGTACTTATTGGTCGTAGATTTTTGAAGCGTCATGAATTTATTGTTGATCCAGCAGGGGTGCTTAAAAAGTAAGGTACAACCATGCTGCCTATACTTAGCGTAACTGGTACAAAGGGTAAGACCTCGGTAGTGAGGGCGTTAGACCATGTTTTAATGCCCACCGTTGATTATTTATTACGCGTTGATACAGAGGGCGCGTGGGTAAACGGTCAGCATGAATTAACTCATGATGATAGCAAGCTTATTTGGGGCTTAGCCCCAGCCAATGCACCAGGCAGGTTCATTACACTTTTGGCTAAAAAGGCTGGCAAACGCTGCGCGGTCTTAGAAGCTAATCTATTTTGTTCAAAGGCATGTGGTTTAGGTTATAGTACCCACAAAGTCGGAGTATTCACGAATGTTTTTGAAGATCATAAAGGGGCAGACGCGACACTCCAAACTAAAGAAGATATTGCTAGTGCCAAGAGTTTCATTTTTTCTCGGATAGGGAACGAAGGTTATGCTGTCTATAATGCTGACGATTCACTTATTACTGCTCAGCTAAAGCGTTTGCCATCAAAAAAGATGGTAACCAAAATTGCCTGCTCATTAAATGAAGTTAAAACAGGTGATATTAATCTATATGTAAACGAAGCAGGTGAGATCGTTTGTAACGGTTCAAAGACAAAATATGACCTAGGCCAAGTTGCCGATTATAAAATGTACAAACCAGGCTTTGAGCCAAGTGCATACAATGTTCTTTTGGTGATCGGAGCATTAATTGGCTACTTTGACGACAAATTACCAGAGTCAGCAATAGACAGCCTAAAGACCTATGAACCAACAGAAGAAAGTGGGCGGTTAGTTACCTTTAAGACAGAAGATGGCAGATATGTAATATTTGATTTTGCCCACGAAAAAGAATCATTGAAAGAAATAACAAAACTTGCCAAACACCTGTCACCAGAAGGAAAAATAATAGGTGTTTTAAGGCTTTCACCAACTCGCACAGATGATTTAGTTACCGAGACGGCTAAAGCCATTGCCAATGACTTCGACACGTTCGTAATTTATGACAAGATCGATGGCAAAACCCGCTTGCCAAGTGATAAGCATAATCCATTCCGCCAAGAAAAAGTAGGCTATGTTTCTAAGTTATTTGCAGATATGCTTAAGGTGGAGACAAAGTCAGATGTTTTTCATATTATCGAGGAAGAGGCGGCACTGAAAAAAGCTGCTTCCCTTGCACGACCAGAGGACGTTATAATCTATGTGCAAGGAAATAATCCTAAGATATCACTACAGCTTCTTTACAAGACATTCAATAATAAGTTACAGAGGATTTAACCATGAATATCGTAATTCTATCAAAGGGATCAGCCAACTACTCAACAAGACGCCTTAAAGAGGTGGCAACCGAACGTGGCCATAATGTCCGGGTTATTAACTACGCCAAGTGCTACGTAACACTAGAGAGCAGTACGCCAGTAGTTCGTTACAAAGGGGAAAACCTTAGTGATGTTGATGTAATAATTCCTCGTATTGCTACAAGTTTGACCAAATATGGTAGCTCTGTAGTTCGACAATTTGAAATGCAAGGTGTCTACTCAACGGCTAGTTCGCTGGCAATTAACAGAACACGAGACAAGTTGCGCGCTACACAATTACTAGCAAGAGCCGGTGTTGGTATTCCAAAAACCGTGTTTGCTCGTGAAACTGCTGATCTGGATGACGTTATAACTCAGGCTGGCGGGGTTCCGCTAATTATTAAGGTTGCCCGAGGAACGCACGGTAAAGGTGTCGTGTTGGCAGAAACTCAAAAAGCGGCTGAGGCTGTAATGCAGGCCTTCTATGTTGAGGGCGTGAACTTTTTAGTACAAGAATTTGTTAAGGAATCGGCCGGTACTGACATCCGTGCCTTTGTTGTTGGGGGTAAAGTTGTAGCTAGTATGAAGCGTCAGAGCTTGGACGATGACTTTCGCTCAAACTTACACCAAGGTGGTGAAGGCAGCTCGATTAAATTAACTGACGAGGAACGTAAGACGGCTCAAAAAGCAGCCAAGGCTATGGGACTGCCAATCTGTGGTGTTGATATGATGCGTTCAGATCGTGGGCCACTAGTGCTAGAGGTTAATGCTAGCCCCGGTTTTGGAATTGAAAAAGTTACTGGCCGAAATGTAGCAGAAAAAATAATCGAGTATGTCGAACAAAACGCCAAAAAACAACACCGAAAAGATCGAGTTGGCGCCTAAGCGGCCCAACAAACCTCTCCTCACTAACAGAATTGTGGTTGGAATTATATTGGTTGTACTACTAACCACTTTATTTTGGTTGGTTATTTTAGGGCAACAAAAACTACAAGAGCATAAACCGTGTTTGAGAAAGTTAACCTCAAGTGAATGCATAGTTAGGCTAGACTTTGCACTTGACCAAGCCTCGCAGGAAAAGGGGTTGGGAAACCGTAATTCATTGCCTAGTAACGAAGGTATGATGTTTGTATTTGAAAGCGAAGGTGACCGATGTTTTTGGATGAAAGATATGAAGTTTAACCTAGATATAGTTTGGCTTAGTAAAGAAAAAAAGATTGTGCATGTTGAGCCCAATGTATCACCATCATCATACCCGACATCTTTTTGTCCTAGTAGTCCAGCTCAGTATGTTTTGGAGATCAATGCTGACAGAGCTCAAAAACTTGGTCTATCAGAAGGTCAACAGCTCTATTTTTAAACTGCTCATGGTATTATTTAGCTAATGACAGCATTCATTATTATCGGCGCTTTAATTGCCCTACCGCTACTGCTTGGACTTTTCATGCGCGTTAGTGCGTCACACATATTTTTTAGTGTTATGGCCGGCGAGTTGCTGGCCAGATATTTTGGAACTGATGCCTTTTCAGTGATTGAATCATTTACTCGAAGTACTCAATTCGCTGGATATGGTCAGGCTATATTGCTAACTTTGCCAATGATTTTAACGGCTGTTTTTCTAAAAGGATCACTTAGCCGTGGTAAAACTATTCTGCACATTGTCCCCTTAATTGTTACAGGAGTAGTTTATGCGTCGTTTATGCTTGCGGTGTTGCCTGGATCAGTCCAAGAAATTATCCAAAATAATCAGTTAACTGCTAAGTTCATTGGGATGGACAGCATAGTAATTGGAGCTATTGTATTCTTGCAACTTATCGCATTGTGGATTCTCAATAGTGGTGGCGAAAAGCGCAGCAAAAAGCGCAAGAAATAGTTAAACTCGGCTATAGAGCAAAACTATTAGAACAAACAAACCCAAAAGCCTACGGAAGTAACTGTTACCTTCAGTAATCTCTAGCCAGCACCAAACAAATAAGAGCCCAAACTCAAGATTAGACAAAGTTTTACCTAAGCTTGTGTGTTCAGCTAATTTACTTAGTGCTAAAAACCCTAGACCAAGCAACAGGGGTATGTTTGGTGATTCAAACACTGACAATTTACCTGTAGAATCGTACCAAAAGCGATTCCAAAAAGATCTTTCAACTTTTTTCATTCAAAATATTGACCGATTTTATAACCTGGCCAGATACCAACAATAGTTCCAATAAATCCGCCCAGCAAACTCCAGCCCGATAAACCATTAGCGTGCATGAACAAAATAGGTATATATGCACCCACTAGGCCACCGATGCTAGCACCAACGTAAATCATAATCTTCATATGCTTAATTGTAACAGACTATTAAAACGTTGACTTTTTCACCTAAAACAGAGATAATAACCCCTGTTTTGCGGGCCCATAGCTCAGTCGGTTAGAGCACCTGCCTTTTAAGCAGGGTGTCGTGAGTTCGAGTCTCACTGGGCCCTCCAAAATTTTGCAAAACGGTCATCCTTTGTGGATGACTTTTTTCGTGGAATAATACTTGTCATGTCTAAAACTTTTACTGCAAGGGATCGGGAGGCATCACGAGCAACTCACATTCTATTCTGGCGAGCTAATCTTGCTGATTGGCCAACGTTTGTTATTTGGTTATTTACTCGTCCACCAGCTCTGTTTATTTATAACATCCTAATTCCTTTTGCTATAGCTTATAGCCTACAAGCAATTGTGACTCGTAAGTTCGACCAAGTTAGTCATTATGCAATTAATGTAATCTTTTTGGCGATTGCTTATTGTGTTCTGTGGGGATTAGGCGGATTAGCAATTTGTCGCAATGGGCGCATTGGAACAGAGTACTTGCAGAAGACGGTGTTCAGTAATTACTTAGATAAGGACTACGAGTTTTTTAACAATACTTATCTTGGTAGTCTTGGCTCACAAGCAACTCGTATACGAGAAGCATTTAATGAATACGAGGTCGTTCTTACTAATGGTGTTACAAAACAACTTATTATTGTTGTTAGCAGCATCGCAATTATTGCTTGGCAGTCGGTTTCGTTGGCTGTGGTTACAATAGCCTCTATGGGTTTGGTACTGGCATTTACAATGTTAAGTACTACCTGGCGACTAAAGTACAGACGACTGCTGAGCGAAACGAGTAGTGAGACTGCTGGAGTAGTTGGAGATGCGCTCGGGCATGGAACAACAGTAAAAAGTTTTGGTGCCGAGGCATACGAAAAAAATCGATTGGACAAAGTTGTTAAAAGACATGCTAACGCACAATACTGGACTTGGATGTCATCAATTCCCGTTGATCTTGGAAGAATGCTTCTTGCCTCAATCGCAACCTTCTTTCTATTAGTACTTACGGCTCGACTTTATCAAAATAATTCAATATCTATTGCGATTGTTATTTTAGTCCAGCTCTACGTTATTAAATTAATCATCTCTACTTTTGATATAGCTGATTTGATTAAAAGCTATGAATCAATAATGAGTGCCGCACATGAATCAATGAAGACCATGCTTATTCAACCAAAAGTTGTCGACAAAAAAGAAGTAAAGAAACTATCAAAAACTACAGAACCGACAATTTCTTTTGATAACGTAACTTTCAAATATAATGATGCCGCCAATAATATTTCGGCTATCAAAAAATTTACCTTAGATATTAAGCCAGGTGAAAAGATTGGTTTGGTTGGATATTCGGGTAGTGGCAAAACAACGTTAACAAAATTATTGCTACGTTTTATGGATGTTACTGAAGGCGCAATTAAAATCGGGGGATTAGATATCCGCGATGTCGCCCAAAAAGATTTACGCAAGCACATAGCTTATGTTCCTCAGGAACCATTGTTATTTCATCGCAGTATTGAGGAGAACATTGCATACGGTAAACCAAGTGCTAAAAAATCCGAAATTGAAAAAGCTGGCAAAGCAGCCTACGTAGATGAATTCGTTAAGGTTTTGCTTGATGGTTATAGTACATTCGTGGGCGAGCGTGGTATCAAGTTAAGTGGTGGCCAAAGACAGCGGGTAGCTATTGCTAGGGCTCTACTTAAAAACTCCCCGATACTTATTCTGGATGAAGCCACTAGCTCACTGGATAGTAAGAGTGAGAAATATATTCAAAAAGCTCTTTGGCAATTAATGAAGGGGCGCACAGCACTTGTGATTGCGCATAGACTTAGCACAATTCAGAGAATGGATCGAATAGTTGTTATGGACAAAGGCAAAGTAGTACAAGTTGGAACTCACTACGAGTTACTAAAAGATACAAAAGGCATTTATGCCAAGCTTTGGGCTCACCAAAGCGGTGGGTATATAGGCGCTAATAACAAATAGTCAAAATTACAATTTGTTAAATTGCTGAGGTATGGAATAATACCGAACCAACATGGCAAACATGTTAAGTCGAGTAAGGCGAACAACGATTATTCTTTGGGCCTTACTTTTGTTATTGGCTGGAATAGCTGTAGCAAGGGCCGGACTTAGTATTGAACTAATCTGCCCGGTGCTTCTTGCCGGGTTTGGTGTTCTGATAAGGAAAAAGTTTCGAACAATCTCCGTAACAATATTATTGGCCTCGTGTTTTTTGTTTGGCATTTTTCGTGGGTCTCAGTTTATGAACCGTCTGAAAGAGTACGATTCGATTTATAAAAAGCCAATTGTTATAACTGGCACGGTAGTACAAGACGGTGCATATGGTGATCATTCCCAACTAGATTTTGTAGTTGATCATGTTGTTATTAGAGAATCGAATAAAAAACTAGCCGGTCAGATTTCGGTTTCCGGTTTCGGCGCATCGATGGTTTATAGAGGGGATCGAGTTGAAGTAAGTGGTAAGATTTTCCCGATTAGAGGAGGCAAACAGGGAAGCATGCAGTACAGCACAACCAAAGTGCTTGATCATCACGAAGACCTAATAAGTAAAGTACGTCATAGGTTTATTGCTGGGGTGTTTACAGCCTTGCCTGAGCCACTGGGTTCGTTTGCACTAGGTTTGTTGATCGGCCAGCGAAGTACATTGCCAAGTGAGGTAACCTTGGCGCTAACCGCAGCCGGACTAACGCACATCGTGGCTGTATCTGGCTACAATCTCACCATAATTATTGACTCGGTTAAAAAACTTATAGCTAAAAAATCCAGATATCAAGCTGTCATTTTTTCACTAAGCTTGATATTTTTGTTCGTGCTGTTAGTCGGCAATAGTCCCTCGATTTTTAGAGCTGCAATGGTTAGTGGCTTAAGTATTGTGGCCTGGTACTATGGTCGGAAAATCAGGCCAATGGTTCTTATTGCCCTAGTTGCTGCATTAACGGCTGGATATTATCCGATTTATATTTGGTCTGATATAAGTTGGTATCTTTCGTTTTTGGCATTCTTTGGCGTACTAGTTATTGCCCCGTTGCTAGTTAAGAAGTTTTCTAAGAAATCTAAACCACCAATTATTGTTTACTTACTGGCCGAAACGTTGGCCGCTCAAGTTATGACGATGCCAATTATTTTGTATGTTTTTGGGCAAATGTCCTTGTTTAGTATTTTTGCAAATCTTCTGGTTGTACCTTTTGTTCCGTTGGCTATGCTTTTATCGCTTTTTGCAGGCCTTGCTGGTATGCTGTTCGCTCAGGTTTCTGGGATCATAGCATTACCAGCCAAAATTGTTCTTGCATACATGCTTGATGTGGCTAAATATTTCAGCAACCTCCCCCACAGCATTATTAACTATCCAATTAGCAATGTTATGTTGCTCTGCATCTATGCCTTAATAGGTATCATCGTAATAATATTGACGCTTAAAAATAAACCAAACGATGATATAATAACAGATAAGAAAGAGAGTTTTTAATGTCCGGACATAGCAAATGGGAAACCATTAAACGACAAAAAGGCGCTAATGATGCAAAGCGTGGTGCTTTGTTTACAAAACTTGGCAATACTATTGCAGTTGCCGCTCGTGGTGGGGCCGATCCTGATACTAACTTTGCGCTTCGTTTGGCGATTGATAAAGCTAAGGCTGCAAATGTACCCAATGCTAATATTCAACGCTCAATCGATCGTGGCTCCGGTAAACTTGGTGGTGATCAAATCCAGGAAGTTATGTATGAAGGTTACGGGCCCGGTGGCGCAGCAGTTTTAGTTGAGTGTGCAACTGATAATGTTAACCGAACTTACCCAGAAGTAAAATTAGCCTTTAGCAAACATGGTGGAAGCATTGCCGAAAAAGGCGCAGTAGCCTTTCAGTTTGATAGAAAAGGTATGATCAGAGTTGAAGGTACGGGCGAAGATTTACTTTTACAAGTTTTGGATGCTGGTGCCGATGATGCCGTAGAAGAAGATAATGAAACGATTGTATACACTGAACCCAAGGAGCTAAATAAAGTTCGAGATGAACTTAACAAGCAGGGTTTGAAGATAAAAGAAGCTGAGCTAACATTTGTACCAAACAATACAGTAGAAATTACCGACGAAGCAACAATCGGCAAGCTCATGCGAGTTATGGATGCGCTCGAGGATTGTGATGATGTCGTAAACACCCATACTAACTTTGATATTAAGGAATAGCTGATGGCCAAGACGGTTACATGTGTAGATATAAATGGCAAAAAATATGATGTGTCAGTTAGTGATTTAACATGGCGACCTTCAGCATACGGAATTGTTATTAAAGATAAAAAGATTTTGCTCTCAAAACAGTTCGTCGATGGGTATGATTTGCCTGGAGGGGGCATTGATTTAGGTGAGAGCCTTGAAGAAGCAGTGGTCCGTGAAGTTAAAGAAGAAACAGGCATCAACGTTTCTAGCCCAAAATTACTAGATGTAAAATCAAACTTTTTCAAAATGACGCACGATAATGGAGCGTGTCACCAGTCACTTTTGTTTTATTATGAGTGTGAATTTATTGATGGTGAATTTTCAATTGACGGTTTTGATGAACAAGAAAAAGAATACGCCGAAATGCCTGAATGGATACCGCTTGAAGATTTGCCAAGGATAAAAGTCAAATCTAGTTTTGACTGGCGAAAAATAGTTGAAAAATTATGAGAATTTTAGGGATTGATCCAGGAACGGGAATATTAGGTTTTGGTGCTATTGAGGTAAAAAACGGCAACAATGTTTTGATCGATGCCGGCGTTATTAAAACTCCAGTTAAACAAGAAGACAGTGATCGGCTTAAAACAATCTTTGACGAGCTAAACTCACTAATCAAAGAAATAAAGCCAGAGGTAATGGCAGTCGAAAAATTGTTTTTTTCCAAAAACGTTACAACAGCTATGTCGGTAAGCCAAGCTCGTGGAGTTGTCTTATTGCTTGGCAAACAACATGGCCTAGAGCTTCATGAGTACACGCCAAACCAAATCAAACAAGCGATTACTGGCTATGGAAGTGCTACCAAGGCCCAAATGCAAGAAATGGTTCGATTACATCTAAAGCTTAAAGAAACGCCTAAGCCAGACGACGCAGCTGATGCTTTAGCGGCTGCTATTTGTTGCAGCATGAGCATATGAGATAATTGAAACTGTATGATTGCAACTCTAGAGGGAATAGTTAGTGAAGTATTGGGCGACCAGGTAGTCTTGGACGTTAATGGAGTTGGCTATGGGATTAGTATTGCCCTCGAAGATCATAGTGTGCTGAAAAACGGCGGCAAAAATAAGCTATACATTTATGAGCACATTCGCGAGAACTCACATGATCTTTTTGGTTTTTGTAAAGCTGATACTAAGCAGCTCTTTGAGCAACTTTTAAATGTGAATGGGGTTGGTCCAAGAATGGCCATAGCTATTCTTAATCTCGGCAATGCTGGTGAAGTAAGATCAGCAATCGCCGGTGGCGATACCAAATTCATACAGACAGCCAGTGGTGTTGGTAAACGCGTTGCTGAACGAGTAGTAGTTGATCTTAAAGATAAGGTTGGACTAGTGGCAGGTGACACTGATCACATATTTAGTAGTAGTGCAGGTATAAAAGACGAGGCTGTTCAGGGGCTTGTTGCACTTGGTTATAGTTTGCAAGACGCACAAACTGCACTGGCTGGAGTTGATACAAAACTGCCAACCGAAGATCGCATAAGACAGGCTCTTAAAGGTTGAATATGGCGATTGAGCGAATTATACAAACTAGTTCTGAAGACAATAAAGAAGAAGAGCAGTTTGAAAACACTCTACGCCCAAAGGATTTTTCTAGTTACATTGGCCAAGAGAGAATAAAACAAAACCTTAAACTTGCAATTGCTGCTGCCAAAAAACGTGGCGAGCCAATTGATCACATATTGCTTTATGGCCCGCCTGGGCTCGGTAAGACGACAATGGCCACTGTAATTGCTAACGAGATGGGTGCCCAGATCAGAATTACTTCAGGCCCGGCTGTAGAGCGGGCAGGGGATCTAGCAAGTCTTCTGACTAATTTGCAGGATGGGGACATTTTGTTTATTGATGAAATACACCGACTACATCGTTCAGTCGAAGAAGTTCTATATAGTGCCATGGAAGATTTCAAATTGGATATAATGCTCGGCAAAGGGCCAAGTGCTAAAAGTCTGCGCCTTGATCTACCACAATTTACGATTATTGGTGCTACTACTCGTACTGGTTCACTAGCCGCACCGTTGCGTGATCGTTTTGGAATGATTCATAGGTTGGAGTTCTATAGTCCAGAAGAAATTTCTCAAATTGTTAAACGTGCTGCTGGGATTTTGGGTGTTAAGGTTGATACTAAAGCTGCACAGGAGTTGGCACGACGTTCCAGGCTTACACCAAGGATTGCTAATCGCTTACTAAAACGAGTTCGTGATTATGCTGATATAAATGGTGACGGTATTATTGATCAGCCAACAAGCCACAAGGCACTTAAGCTGTTAGAGATTGATGAACTTGGTCTAGACCCTGCCGACAGAATGCTCTTAAATGCAATCATCGAAAACTATAATGGTGGTCCGGTTGGTCTTGATACTCTTGCCGCCTTGACCGCCGAAGAAAAAGTCACTATTGAAGATTTTGTGGAACCATATTTACTGCAAATAGGCATGCTCGAAAGAACCCCGCGCGGGCGAAAAGCTACGCACAAAGCCTATAAACACTTAGGCAAAAAATTATCATCTAACGATCAATCGAAACTGTTATAATATCGTCATGGATCAAGTACCGAAAGGGCCTGTAGTTGGAAACACAAACCCAAAACCACCTGACCAAATTGTTATTTCTGTGCATAAACATATATTTGGGTTAATTGTTCTTTATATAGAAGCGCTGTTAGGAATAATTGCAGTTTTTGCACTATTTGCGTTTTTAGTACCGTCGTTGGCTGGAAATAACAAGACACAAGTATATGGCATTGGAAGTTTGGTACTTATTTTAATCTTGGCCTTAACTGCCGTAGTGCTGGCATTGGCCACTTTTGTTTACAGAAGAAGCCAGCTAGTAGTAACACATACTAATATCACCCAAGTTAACCAAATTGGGCTATTCAATCGAAAAATTTCTCAATTAAGTCTAGGTGACGTTGAGGACGTTAGTGCTGTACAAAAAGGTATTTTTGCTTCTTTATTAAAGTATGGGACAGTTTATGTAGAAACAGCTGGAGAACAGGCCAACTTCCATTTTGATTATTGTCCAGATGCAAACTATGTTGCCAAGCAAATTTCTGATTGCGAACAAGCATTTAATAATAATGCTATTCAAACTACCAACACAAATCCATAGCTTAATCTTGGAATGGATTATCGCGAGCTTGATCAAATAGGGCCTTAACCTGGACATTACTGTCTTGAAGCTTTTGTATTTTATCAATAGTTTGCTTATCAATCTTTGGCTTACTCAAGGTATTTAACTGTTCAGAAACTGCGTCGTCACTTGGTTCAGTACTTGCTAGAGTTCGGATTCTAACCACTATAAACCCATAAGCTAGTAATACAAAAATGACAAAAATGAACACAGAATACTTACTTAATTTTTTAAGTATACTTGTGGCTTTCTTTGGTATAGATTTAATATCTAACTTCATGATATTACGGCTTTACAAATATATTAAGTGTTAATGTGAAAGTGATAATGGGGCTTTGTTTATCGCTAGTTTTAGGAGATATTCTAATTTGAGTTACCTGGGCAGTTCGACGGTTGTTTTCAAGCCTTTGCAAAAAGTCTAGGAACTGATAGTAGCTTATCACGTTACCATTATCGGATTCAGGCACAATATTCATTTCTAAACTGTATACACCTTTAATACCATCAACAGGTTTTGCTTGACTAATTGGCGGTGTTACCGGGGTACTGCTTGAGCCACTTTTTTCGCTAGAATCACTAGAGTTTGTTGTTGGGGCAGCTTTGGCCCCAAGGTTTGAACTAGGAAACGTTATGCTTTTTATGGATATATTACTAGCTTTTGCAATTTGAATTATTTCCAACACAGCCTTTGCTTGATCCTTGTCCTGTGGTACTACTGATTTGGCATCCTTTTCAAGCTCAGCATATTTCACGATATCTTTATTTGCTTGATTAAGTGCATTCTGTTGCTCCTCCAACACCTTATCCTCAACCTTAAGTGAGTTTAGCTTTTTTGCTTGATTTTCTAAGAATATGTTTCCACCAATAAGGCTGCCAATTACAGCTGTGCTGAGCAACACTACAAGCCCAATCATCATGTAATATGCGCGTTTTGGACTCATTGCTTAGCTCCATTATTAATGAATAGGAAAGGATTGTTCTTTGCAAACAAGGCTCGTAAGGTTACCTTACAAGGATAGGGGTCACCTTTTGCTTGCGCACAACTAACCTGAATTATATCAACTTTATCAAACAACTTATTACTGGGATCTTGAAGGTTAACCTGGATTTGTGTTGCAGTATTATAATCAGCAGCCTCTGCACTTAAATCGATCCCACCTTCAACTTTGCTTAACTCAATAGAAGATAGAACGGATCCTTGAGGCATGACTGCACCAACTTGACGTAGTAGTTTAGAAAATAAGACTTCTCTAGAAAGGACTTGAATAATGAGCTTAAGGTTGTTGGACAGGTCAGATAGTCGCTTCTGAGTTTCATCAAGTTTTTGTTCTTTCAATGATTCACGCTGAGCAGTTACCTGCTTGTTTAGGTGGGAGGTGGTTTGCGCAATATATACCTGGCCCGCGGCTAAAAATACAATAGACCCAGCCAGTACAGCTAATAATGCGAAAACCCAATGACGCAATACAGTATTACGTCTTGCGTATAATATGTTTGATTTTTCTTCGGGAGGTAGTAAATTTATCATGAAAATATCTCCCGAGGATTAATAAGTGCAAGCCCTGCAGCAGTAAGATAAATAGACTTTTCTAGGGTACTTGGTGGCTGCAGATGATCAAAACTTAGATTATCCCATGGGTTACATGCACGCACTGGGACGCGTAGTGTATCGGTAAGGTACTCGCTGAGTCCAGGCATATTTGCACCACCACCAAGGGTAATAATTTGTCCAATTTTTTTGTTGGCATCAGTTCGCTCTTCATAGTAACGAAGCATGCGCTTAATTTCTTTAACGATAACATCTAGTTTTGGCTCAAGTGCTTTTATGATCTCTTTCTGTTTTTTACTTACTCCTAGACCATATTTTGTCTTAATGACGTGTGCCTCTTGGTTTGTTACGTTTAGATTTTGTGCAATTAGGTTAGTAAAATCATCTCCACCACCAGGAACAGTACCAGTTACAACGAGACTTTTGTTATCATAAATTGTTACATCTGCTGACACCGACCCAAAATCAATAATTACGGTCGGAAGATTTTGTTGATCGGTATGTTGGAACAAACGACCTGTGGAACCGAGTGTTGTCTCCATTGCGATAACCTCTAAGCCAAGGATATTAGCTAGATCAAGGTAAGAGTTAATTATCTTTTTGGGAACGGCTACAACAAGGAAATCTTGATCTTTTTCAGTCTTTCTTATTTGTTGAAAGTCTATATACAGATCATCAATAGGTACGGGTATATATTGTTCTGCTTCTAATTTTACAGCTTCAGTTGTATCTTTTTCATCAAGATTTGGTAGGGTGAGAATACGCGTAAAGGTTCGGGCGGCGGGTACTGACATTGCCACCCGGTGAGTTGTAATGTCGCCTACAAGGTGATTCTTGAATAAATCATGAATTGAACTAGCAATATTTTCGATATCAACTATAGTTCCGTTATCCACTGCTTTTGGATCAAAATTGTTTACGCCGTAACCTGTTACGGTGTATTTTTTTGGGCCTGGGGCGGCTTGCATGATCTTGACGCTGGTAAAGCCAATGTCAAGGCCGAATATGGGTTTATCTTTGTAGAAATATGTTTTGTTCATATGCGTTATTTAAACGTAAGCGGGTTAATGTTAGTATAACAGATTGCATTCATTGCTTATAGTGTTGGAACGGTGTCTGGTGGACAGGTTGTTTCATAGGCTGAAGCAGTGATATTCCACTTGGCCCGCAAATACTCCTCAATTGATTCAACTTGCCGACAAGTTAATGCATGATCGTAAACTACTAACTCAGCATAGTCACCATTAAAGTAATTGGTACCACTTCCTGGCGAAGTTCCAGTTCTGCGACCTGCAATATATAGCTGATTAATGCCATACACATAGGTACTGGATCCTGAAGGACTAATGCCGGTTTTCGATGTAGCGGGAGCCCCCTGGCCTTTAAGTGTAGAAGTCGTGTGGTTTGCGTCTTGATTCGTGAATACCGAGGTATATATATAAGGATTGCTAGCACATGTTGCATTACAGATGTAGTCTGTACGGTTGGAAGCAGTACTACTTGCATAAATATTGCTAAACCCTGAATTTGTTCCATTTCTGAGGAGCGGTATTATCGTCGATGTACCGGTAGTGTCGTCACTTGTTGTGTTGGTCATGCCACTTATTACACGGCCGTCACTACTACTTGTACCATAATTAGCTTTCATAACTGCAAAAACCGTCATCTCACGCTTGTTAGCAAGGGCTGTATTTAGTGCACTGAGCATAGCTCCGTTATTAAATCTGACGATCGGCTTATTATTTATTTGACCATCAATACGAGTCGGGATATTACCGTAAGTTGATATAGCATTATTTCCGTTGCCTGATTTGTCATGCCACTCTGCAATCGAATCGTTATTTGCGGTAGTTGGTGTTGGTCCACCGGTACTACTGTAGGTAATTGCTAGGCGAATATTATCTTTGTTGAATTTTCGAGCACCATTACCACTCGTTCGCTGCATAGCGAAACCCATACGGCCACCACCTGTGGACGGATCCCAGTTTGAATTATTAACAATCTCTTGAACAACACTTGTTATGTCCATAGTGTTGCCATTTCCTGGGGGACAATTGTTGGTGGAAAGTGTGGCTGAACTAGAAGTATGTAAACCATTTGTTGTCATTGGAGTTTTAAGTTGATTACTACCGGTGCTAGTAAATAAATCAGGGTGTAAGTTAGTAGCTGATTTATAGATGCCAAATATTTGATGTGTTAATGGACCGGAGGTTCCACCAGCACCACAGTCGTAGTTAATTATTGCTGAAGTAATTGTCGAGTTTTTTGGAAGGTTTACGTTTTGGAAGATTATTCCGTCATACAGGTATTTTGTTGTGTTGCTTGAACATACTGTACTAGTAAATTCGGTTGAATCACAGGTGTGCATTTCAAGATCAGTGCTTTGCCATGAATTAGTTGTTTGAGCACCATTATCGGCCCGCTCCTCAAGAGTGTCGCGTGACGTTCCACCGGCAGAACCAAAAGTAGTGGTTGGAGTGATTGTGGCTGAAGAAGTACTACCGGGTTTAAATAGGGTTGTTAAATCACTACTGTCAAGCCAAAGAGTAGGACTATAATTATCTGGCGTTTTACATGCTGCAAAAGTTCTAACGACTTCAGATCGAATATCGAATACATATTGGGCGGTATTGGATACCTTAGGTAAATAAACACTACCCGTTCCCTTTATAGTCTTCTCAAGGCCGTCAGCTGAAGTGCTGAGTACCTCAGCTTTATAAGTAACTCGATAGCGGCTGTTATTTACTAGGTCTTTTTCAGATGAGCCATTGTAATTACCACATAAGGAATTATCAAATTGCTCCTGAGCATAATCGATAGATGCTTTTGAAGCTGTACGTGCCATTTGAATATAGGCCTGTTTATAGGCTAGGTTAAGGCCATTATTTGCTTGAAGCAGGGCCGCATATGCGATAAAAGTCATAATGACCATTAGCATTATCACCATAGGCATTGCAAAGCCTTGCTCGTTCATTATGTTTAAGTGTTTTAGATTCTTGTGGATCATTGGTTAAGCTTTCTTAGGGTTATTGTTGAAGTGCTGTGTATATCCTCAGCGTATGCCCTATCTTTGAGCGTCAATACAACCTTAAGCCGTTCAGCTTGTTCAGGATCACTTACAGCATTGTTATTTGTATCTAAGTAAGTAACAGCGAATGTATCAAGCTTATCAGTGAGTAATTTATCAGCCGGGCAACTAGTGCTGGCATGTGCCTGAGGACATGTTTGTTTCATAAAGCTGGTTCCACAAGTTGACATTGTTGCCGGCGCACTTACTACTCTTTTGTACAAGTTTGTGCCACTTACAAAGTAAATTATGTTGTTATACAAGGGAGAATTATCTTCAATAACACTTGTATCGCATCCCACTGTATTAATAAAAACTGGCTGTCTATCTGGATCTCGTCGATTTTTTGTTATTGCAGGTTCAGAGATAATTAAGGTTTGTGGTGTGGTATTGTACTTCCAGCCACCAGATGGCTGGTAGGTATCAATAAGACCGGCATTTAGATCTTGGACAAATGCATTTGAGAAAAATACATCATCTTCCATACTGAAGGTAATAACTTGAGCCTCTGTCTGTAAGTTAATTTGAGCACCTTGCTTGGTGAGGTCCCCATATTGAGAAAACAAGAAACTCATCAAAAACACAATTGTTAGAATCATAATCGGAGCCATGATTAGAACTTCGACAAGTGTAAAGCCATGTTGATCTTTCATCGTCCAAGCCCATTCTTTTGTATTAAAGTCCCAAACTCAATAACACGTTGGCCTGATCCACTACCAAACTTAATACTTACCACAACTTGCTTGAGGGTTGGTGACTGAGTATTGACATATACGAGTGCTGTATATGGTTTTTCAAGACCTGCAGGTACACTGCTGCTAAAATCTTCAACTTGCACAAGTGTTCCTGAGGGTGATGTGGTAGGTAGGGTGGAGAAGCTTTTATTTTCGTATTCCTGAAGCTTTGTGTAAGCAGACTCAGTTGCATTGTTTATATCTATAGATTTCTTGTTAATACCTTGAATGCTGGTAAATGTAACCATAAATGCACCAAAAGCCACAGCAATAATAATAAGCGTGATTAAAAGCTCAACAATACTAAAGCCAGTTTCGTTTCTAATTAACTTGCTCATGCTTACTAACTATTATACGCTGTTAAACCACTTCTGCCACAATTAAAAGAGCGCTCGTTGTTGAGCGCTCTTTCTCCTAAAACTTTAAGTCTTAGTTAAGGTTTGTCTTGCTAAATGTACCACCACCTTCATATGTAGCAGTCAAGGTGTAGCCAGTACAGTCACCGTTAGCACCGTTGTCACAGTTAGCTGGGGTTACTACGTAAGAGTAAACGTTAGCACCAGCTGTGTCAGCAAGTGTTTGAGCAGCTCCCTTAGGATCTTTCAAAGCTTCTGGATCAAGACCTTTCATGTTGCTTCCGCGCCATGCAGAGTCATTTAGGTTACCCAAAGTTGGATAACGACCGTTTTGAGCATAGTATGCCTCAACCTGGCCGTGAATAGCCTTAATGTCTGTTTGTCGCTCTGTGTTTCGAGCTTTTTGTTGAATACCGGTAAATGTTGTAATGACAAGTGCTGCCAAGATACCGATAACGACGATTACGATCAAAAGTTCAACGATCGTAAAACCGCGTTGTTTAAGTTTTAGTGAAGTCATAGGGACCCACCCTCCTTAGTTACTTTTTATTATTTAACAATTACTAAGATCCTACTTCTATAGGTTCTAGCTAGGTATCATTATAAACATAAGCATCTCTCGGTCAAGTCTGAAATTTATTGCTACATAACACCTGTGGATATAAAGATAGGGCTATTGGTTGCCAATATTCTTGCTCAAAGAGCTAATTGGCCCCATAACACTCGCGGCAATCAGGCCAACAATGCTACCAAGTATCACAATCATTAGTGGCTCAATTATTGAGCTGAGGCCGTCAATGGTGGTTTCAACCTCTTCTTCGTAAAAATCAGCAACTTTGACCAGTATCGTATCAATCTGGCCTGTTTCTTCGCCAACAGCAAGCATTTGAGAAACAATAGGCGGAAAGTATTTACTCCCATTCAGAGGCTGTGATAGTTGCTTACCATTCTTAACTTCTTTGGCTGCATCTTGAAGTTCTTTTTCGATCACCTTATTACCAATTGCACCGCCGGTGACTTCAAGGGCATCAAGGACACCAACGCCAGCAGACATCAAAGATGCAAAGGTTCGCGCAAAACGAGCGATCGCAATCTTAATCAGTACAGTTTTTAATACCGGTATTCTAAGAAGTAAACTATGAAATTTGTATTTGCCTTTAGCCGTCTTAATATAACGACGTACAAAGAATAGCGCTATGGCAAGTATAATACCAATAAAGAAGGCGTTCGGTATTTTGTTGATAAGTGGGATCAAATTGATGCCAGGAATCAGGTTGATGATACTGTTGCTCACCAAAAATCCACTAATACTAAGCATTACTTGGGTATAAATTGGTAACTTTGCATCTGGGCCGCCAAGGTCAGTCAGAATTTTTCCGATCTTAGGGATAATAAATAGCATAATTCCAAAGAAGGCGATAACAGTGATGCTCAAAATCACAATCGGGTACATCATAGCGCTTTTTATTTTTTTACGCATGGTAGAATCTTGTTCAACTTGCGAGGCAATACGTTTGAGGATTTCGTCTAAAATTCCACCAGCTTCTCCAGCTCGGACCATATTTACATACACATCTGAGAAAATGTTTGGGTATTTAGCAAAACTATCAGCCAGTGGTTTACCGCTCTCAACATCCTTACTAATGTTAAGGATTACTTTTTGAAAGTATTTACTATCTGTCTGAGCCTGCAAGGTATTTAAAGAGCGATTTAAAGGTACACCTGCCGAAACCATTGTTGATAACTGTCTAGTAAAGATAGCAAGGTCTTTTAGCTTTACCTTCCTACTTTTGTGTAGCTTTGATAGGAAATGACCACCCTGAACTTTAACGACTAACGGGTGAAGCTCCTGTTTGCGCAACGTGGCCATAGCTGCCTCTTGACTTGGGGCCTCAAGAGCCCCGGTGACCTTCTTACTTCCTTTTAATGCTGTATAACTAAATTGAGCCATGTTCCACCCTAGGTTTCTGTTGTAACTCTTAGAATTTCTTCAATACTTGTTTGACCACGAAGGGCTTTAATAAATCCATCGGTCTGCATGGTAACCATATTTTCTTTAATTGCCTGTTGCTGAATATTTTCACTCGTCTCATTAGAAACAATAAGTTTTTGGATCTCCGAACTATTTTCCAAAACTTCGTAGATACCCATTCTACCTTTATAGCCAGTATGGTTACAGCTGTCGCATCCCCCGTCATGGGCTTTCCAGAGTTTAGCGATCTTTGCATCTGTTGTGGAGAGTTCTGAAGTCGATTCTTTGCCTTTCTTGGATGGGTTAGCTTTACCAATTCCAGCTTCAAGAGCTTCTTGTTCGAGCTTATGAATGGTTTTCATCATTTCAGCCTGATCGGTGTGGAATATATGATTAACTTGCTTCAAAGTTGCTTCGTCTGGATTGAAAGACTCACGGCAATCGACGCAAAGACGACGTACAAGCCGTTGTCCAACTACGGCACGAACTGTGCTTGCTATAAGGAATGGCTCAACACCCATGTCAAGCAAACGCGGTAAGCAGGTTGCAGCATTATTTGTGTGAAGGGTAGAGAAGACTAAGTGTCCAGTTAAGGCTGCTTGAATTGCAAGGTTGGCAGTTTCACCATCTCGAATCTCACCAACCATAATTACGTTTGGATCTTGTCGTAGCAAAGCTCGGAGGCCATTAACAAACGTCATCCCGGCTACCGGGTTAACTTGTGTTTGATTAGCACCGACAACACGGTACTCAACCGGGTCTTCTACGGTAGAGATGTTAACATCTGGGCGATTTAACATACTTAGAACGCTAAAGAGGCTAGTTGATTTTCCTGAACCTGTAGGCCCTGTAACAAGGATCATGCCGTAGGGCTGAACTATTGCTCTTTGAATAGTTTCTTTAGAATGGCCCCAGTATCCAAGATCTTCAAGAGTTAATGCCTGAGAGGATTCATTTAGAATACGCATGACAACTTTTTCACCATCCATAATTGGCAGTGTTGATACACGCAAGGCGAAGGCGCCCCCCGATGCGCTAATTTTAAATCGACCATCTTGTGGGGCTCGGTGTTCATCAATCTTAAGATTAGCCAGGATTTTTATGCGTGATATTAGAGCCCCCATGACTTTTTTTGGAAGTTTGTTTGCTTCTCGTAAAACACCATCCACACGATATCGAACAGAAACATAGCCTTCGCGAGGTTCTATATGAATATCACTTGCACCAGCTTTTACGGCATATTCGATAATTAAGTTTACTGTTTGAGCAATTGGTGAATCTTCGGCTAAATCCTCTTCTGATACTTCCTCTTCTTCCTTGTTCTCATCCTCATCTTCGCCGGAGATTACCTTCGTTAGCTCACTATTAATATTATTGCCATGATATTGTTCGATAGCAGATTGAATATTAGAGGCAGGAGCAATATATATCTTGACGTCATTGCCAAGTTGCTTTTGCAGGAAACCCACTGCCTGAACATCATCTGGATCTTCCATGGCTAGGAGTTTCTTGCTCTTCTCATCAACTCCAAAAACAACTACATTATACTGGCGTGCGATACGTTCAGGTATAAGCCTAAGAACTTCTCTTTCGATCTCTTTAGGATTTAGCTCAACATAAGGGGCATCAATTTCTTTGGCATAAAGCTTAGTAAGGTCTTTTTCAGAAATTACGTTGGCTTTTATAACCATGTCCTGTAGTTTCTTTTTTTCTGCCGCAGCCTGGTCTTTTAATTGAGCGAGTTGCTCTTTTTTGACTTTTCCTGACTCAGTCAGAAGTTTAACTAGAAGAGTATCAGATATTTGCATCAGATTAGTTTACCTTTAATATCAACCATTGTTTTGTTGCATCTTTATATATTTTTCCCCATTGGTTTAATGCGCGTGCATAAACGCTTATATATGTATTATATAGAAAAAATATAGACATAACCACTTTTGATAGATACTAATAAATTGTACTTTTGCCGCCACAGTTAACACAGTAGCCTGGCCAAGTCATTGGCTTGCTCTGATGAGATCGGCATGAACCAGATATACAATAGTACACAGCACTGTAGCTATCCCAATTATCCAAGGTAGATTGTGGAACATAATCTTTAAGATATTTTTGAGCGTTTTTCTTGCATGTTGCATTGTCTCCAGGGTTACACATACGAACACTGATTTGATATGTTTGGATTGGACCATTACTGTCGGGCGGCCAGTTGTCCCAGTCATAAACACTGCCGGGCCATGGCGCACTCGGCCAATTATCGGCATCCTGTTGCCCTTGAACAAATTCCTTAATCCCAGCAGGCACGTCACGACTTACATCAGCAGGGTAATCATTATATTTTGCAACGTATAATTTAGTTGCATTTGACATAGCATTCATTTCAGTTACAGAGCGAGTATAGTAGGTCTTTTCTCTGTAGTGAGGGACGATAATACTGTAAGTTAGTGCCGCTAGAATACCTATAACAACCATGACAACGCATAGTTCGACAATCGTGAAGCCTTGTTTATTTTTTATCATAAGCGTATTCCTATTAAATAGTTTACTCGGTTACAGATCTTTGGCAACACAACCTATAAGTTGTTAGAATATAGATAGGCAAATTTCACTACATATTTCACTGTACACTTAGCAAGATATTGATATACTGTAGAGCACTAAATAAGGGATCGGGTGGCAATAGGAGGAGTTATGGCGCAATCAAAGGCTGCAGACAAAGGCACGAGTGGGGAGCAAGGCGGTAAATCAAAAGCCCTTGGATTAGCCTTAGACCAGATTGAAAAACAATTTGGTAAAGGTTCAATTATGAAGTTAGGCGAAGCCCACAAGGTCAACGTTGAGTGCATACCAACGGGTAGCCTGTCGTTAGATATTGCCCTTGGTGGGGGTATCCCAAAGGGTCGCGTCATTGAGATTTATGGTCCTGAATCTAGCGGTAAAACGACGCTGACACTCCATGCGATTGCCGAGATCCAAAAACAAGGTGGCACAGCAGCATTCATCGATGCTGAGCATGCTCTTGATCCAGCCTATGCCAAACGAATTGGTGTAAATGTCGAAAATCTTCTTTTAAGCCAACCAGACAATGGTGAGCAAGCACTTGAAATCACTGAAACATTGGTTCGTTCCAATGCGGTTGATCTTATTGTTGTTGACTCCGTTGCGGCATTAGTACCACGAGCTGAAATAGAAGGTGATATGGGCGATAGCCACATGGGCTTACAAGCTCGTCTTATGAGTCAAGCGCTGCGAAAACTTACGGGTGTGATTAGTCGTTCAAATGCCACAGTGATCTTTATTAATCAGATTCGTATGAAGATTGGTGTGATGTTTGGTAACCCAGAAACAACCACTGGTGGAAACGCTTTGAAATTCTACGCATCAGTTCGTATGGACATTCGCCGAATATCGCAAATCAAGCAAGGCGAGGAGATTATCGGTAACCGAACCCGCGTAAAAGTTGTTAAGAACAAAATTGCTCCACCGTTTCGAGTGGCCGAATTCGATATTATGTATAACCAAGGTATTAGTAAATCGGGTGATGTATTAGACCTCGCCACCGAGCAAGGAATTGTTGAAAAATCTGGTGCTTGGTTTGCCTACAAAGACGAAAAGATTGCTCAGGGCCGTGAAGCTGCCAAAAGGTATCTAGAGGAAAATCCGAAAGTCCTAGAAGAAATCTCTAAGCAAGTTCGAGCAAACGCTGCTAAGGAATAGTTTTGAGTGGTTATCCTAAGATTCAAATAGTTGATGAAAACGATAATCCAATCGGCGGTGCCGCAATGGAAGAAGCTTGGAAAAATGGTAAATGGCACAGAATTGTTAGGGTTATGGCTCAAGCAGACGACGGCTCAGTGTTACTTCAGCTGCGCTCATCCAAAATGAAAATCTACCCAAATCATTGGGACCACTCAGCGGCCGGGCATGTTGATGAAGGCGAAAATTATGACGAATCTGCCACACGAGAACTTGCCGAAGAAGCGGGTGTAACAGGCGTTAAGCTAGAAGAGATTAAGTACTACCAAACTATTGATGAATATAAGGGCTACCAGTTAAAACGTTTTAATAAAGTATATGTCGTAAAACTAGATAGGAATATAAAACTTAAAAAACAAGACGAAGAAGTCACTGAACTAAGATGGTTTACAAAAGCTGAAATTGTAGAAATGATTGAAAAGCAACCTGAATTAATGACCCCAAGCCTTAGAAAAGTTCTTATTGACTGCAATTTTGTATGAAAATTACTGACATCAAGCAACAAGTTAAGCGGCAGGATCGCTACTCGATTTATGTTGATGGCAAATATGTATTTAGTTTCTCCGAAAATGAACTGCTTGATCTAGGCCTGCGGGTGGGCCAGGAATTTAATGATGGCGAATTAGAAAAGCTCAAAAAAACTTCCATAGAAGACAAAGCTTATATGCGGAGCTTGGACTTAATTATGCGGCGTCAAAGAAGTGAGTGGGAAGTCCGTGATTATTTGAAACGTAAAGACTACGAACCCGATGTCATCGAAAAAATCCTAGAAAAACTTAGCCGAGCAGGTTATGTAGATGATAAGAAGTTTGCGGAAGCCTGGGTAAATAATCGGCGTTTATTGAAATCTACAAGTAAACGTAAACTCATTATGGAACTCCGCCAAAAACGAGTTAATCAAGAAGTAATTTCTGAGGTGCTAGCTGATGATCAAACAGATGAGCAGCAAGTACTTAGGGATTTAGTTATCAAAAAGCGGCAACAATCACGCTATCAAGACGACACAAAGCTCATGCAGTATTTGATGCGGCAAGGCTTTAACTACGATGATGTCAAATCAGTAGTTAAAGAAACTAATTAGCCAACTGCGCCACTGGTACGGGTGATCGATCAGGTACGGTCGCATCCTTTACGACAATTTTTCGGTTTGTTACTTCAACAATTTGTGTACGATCGATCGGGAGTGTGGCACCACTAAAACTTTTGAGAACAGATTGGCTGGCGTAAATCTTTTGTATAAAGTAGCTATCTCGATCAAAGGCAAAATCGGTTACTTTACCCAGGCGATGCTTATCTTCGGTTAGTACTGGTTTATCAATCAAGGTGAAGTTTAACTGAAGAATTGGCTGAAGCCGAACAAGGTCATGAGGGATGCTCAAGGCATTATCATCATCTACTACAAAGCCCTGCGGGATGATATCGCGGATCTCCTTAGAAAGAAGTACTCTAGTATCTTTATTAAAACTATCTTTTGCAAACCAACCTTCGATCTTAAGACTATTAGGATCAATTAGCACGCCCATAATAAGCCCAATCGGTGCACTATTGCGTAGGCTTAAAACTTTCTTATTTAGTAATGCTTGCCCAAGAGTTAGCATAATCACTTATATTATAACAAATTCAGAGAAGGTATTTAGGTACGATACACTATACCACTGATGCAAAAATTGATGTATAAAAAACCCTTGCAACCCCAAATTTTGGGTATACAATTTTGGCCATGAAAAAGTTGGTGTGGGTGCTCGTAGGAGTGCTCACTATTATTTTTACCCCAGTTATTCAAGTCCGTGCCGAACAAAATCAGCGCGGACTCTTGATTTGCGAAATTCAAACTGGCAGCACAAACTCAGCAAGCGAAGAATTCATCGAACTTTATAATCAAAGCTCCCTAACGCTTAATCTTGCTAGTTATCGCGTTGAGTACTTTTCAGCAGGTACGACTAACTTTTCAACCCCAAGCCGTAACATTGCACTTAGCGGCACTCTTTACCCCGGGGGCAGATACCTTCTTGCCAGCACAGGATATTTGTCATCTCAGGCGAGCAGTTCATATGCGGCTACTCTTGCTAAGACTGGTGGACATATAAGGCTTGTAGAAGATCAATCTAACCAGACAATTGTTCACGATTTAGTAGGGTGGGGAACTGCCACTAAGCCAAATGGGCTTGCCTCTCCAGCACCAAATGGTGGTGAAAGTTTAGCGCGCAAAATATTAAGCGATGGCACGTACGTTGATACCGGGAATAATTTTGATGATTTTGAAGTATCGATAAGTCCTACACCTGAGTCAACAAACGAGCCAATAACCCCTCCTGATGTTACGCTGCCTGAATTACCAAGCGATCCAAAGCCAATACCAGTAGAGGATCCATTGCCAACAGGCGGAGATGAAGACATAAGCCAGCCACCAAGTTACCTTGCTGTTCAAATAACCGAGTTGTTACCAAATCCAGGTTCTCCTAAAACGGACTCTGATGATGAGTTTATAGAAGTTTATAATCCAAACAATATTGAAGTACAGCTTGAAGGGTATAGATTAGAAACTGGTAACGACTTTAGCTATCATTACACTTTTGCCACACAGACAATTGCACCTCAAGCATACGTTGCTTTTTACTCTAAAGATACTAATCTAGTTCTTGCGAATTCTGGCGGCAAGGCCAGGATACTTAACCCAGGCGGGGAAGTAATAAGCGAAACAGACTTATATGATCAAGCTGATGATGACAAAGCGTGGATATATAATGGCAATACATGGATATGGAGTTTAACGCCAACTCCTGGAGCGCCAAATATCACCACTTTGTCTGCAATGGCTACACCTGTAAGTAAAAGTCCTAAAAGATCACCAACAAAACCAAAGACAGCTAAAGTTAGTACTACAAAAGTGGCTAGTGCCAAGACGACCAAACCTAAATCTACCCCAAAATCAAAAAGATCGGATGTTGGTGGCAGTGTGGCAACAAATGAGAATAAAAAATTACACACCAGCCCATTACTGCTTGCTGGAGTGGCTACTCTTGCGTTAGGATATGCAGCATATGAGTACAGATCAGACATTGCAAATCATATCCAAAAGTTCAGAAGAAACCGAAAAGATCGGCCAACAACTGGGAGCTCATCTTAAGGGCGGTGAAGTAATTGAACTTGTTAGTGATTTAGGCGGCGGCAAAACTACTTTTGTCCGGGGATTGGTTAAGGGTGCTGGAAGCGGTGATCATGTTTCTAGTCCGACCTACACTATAAGTAATATATATAAGACAAAAGATTTTGATATTCATCATTTTGATTTTTATCGTTTACCGGAAGCTGGGCTTATTGAGCATGAGCTAAAAGAAAAGCTAGAAGATCCTAAAGATGTGGTAATAGTTGAGTGGTCTGATGTTGTGACCCATGTACTTCCTGAACAAAAGGTGACAATTAGTATAAAGACCATTTCAGAGGATGATCGAGCCATAACTTTTTCAAGGCCAGAAGCACTAAATTACGTAAGCCAAGGTATCACTAATTAAAAACCAAAGATTTATAACTGCTACAATAGCTGCATGATAGTTCTGATAATTCGGACAGACAAGCCCGAAGCTGAAATTGGTTTGTACGATGGTCAAACCCAATTGGCCTACACCAAGTGGGAAGGTCACCGACAGCTTTCAACAACTATACATTCCAAAATTGAAGCATTGCTAAAGGAAAAAGAAAAATCTTGGCAAGACATAAATGGCATAGTTTGCTATCGAGGTCCCGGTAGCTTTACCGGTCTTAGAATTGGGCTGACAGTGGCTAATACAGTATCAACTACTTTAGAAATACCAATTGTTGGCAGCAATGGTGCTGACTGGATTCAAGACGGTATCAATCGATTACTTGATCACGGAGATGACAAAATTGTTTTGCCAGAATATGGGCAGGAAGCTCACATAACCAAGCAAAAACGATAATATTTGCATTGTGGATTTGTAAAATCTCGACTATTATTAAGTTAGGATTTTCGTCGATTTGGGAGTGAATCCAAACTTAATTTATTTGAACTTCTGGAGTGATCAATTGGCTAATGAAGTGATAGTGATCGCCAAGTAGAATCTACTTCAGCAAAGAGAGGAAAACATCATGGATCCAATAACCATAGTGCTGGCTGTGCTGGGTATTGCTGTAGGTTTTGGTGCTAGCACCGCAGTAACAAAAAAGAAGCTAGGCAATAGCGAGGCTAACGCTCAAAAAGAACTTGATAAAGCAAAAAAAGAGGCCGAAAAACAACTTGCTAAGGCTCGTGAAGAAGCAGCTCAGTTAGCCGAAGAGGCACGAAGAGATGAACAAACACGTCGCAAGGAGCTAAAGACAATTGAGCAACGTCTGCTTGATCGCGAAGAAACACTTGATAAAAAATTAGACCAACTCGATAAACGAGCCGAAGCTCTACGCAAGTCAGAGGATGAGGTTGAAGGTCTGAAAGACGAGATTCGCGCGATACGAACAAAACAACAAGAGAAACTAGAGAAAATTGCTAAGCTAAGCAAAGGCGACGCCGTTGATAAGCTTATGCAAATGACTGAGCGAGACATACGTGGTGATTTGACTGGACTTGTTGCAAAGCTTCAAAACGAAGCCAAGGAAAACGCCGAGGAGCAAGCTGCACTTATTATCACAAGCGCCATGGAGCGTATGGCTAGTGAAGTAACTGCCGAGCGAACTATTACCAGTATCAAGCTTGAAGACGAAGAAATGAAAGGCCGAATTATCGGTAAAGAAGGCCGAAATATTCAGGCTCTCCAAAAAGCAACTGGTGTTGATATTTTGGTTGATGATACACCGGGATACATTGTGCTTAGCAGTTTTGACCCTGTCCGTCGCGAGGTTGCCCGACAAGCCCTTGAGATGCTATTAAAAGATGGACGTGTTCATCCAGGACGAATTGAGGAAGTTGTCGAAAAGGCTCAAAAGAATGTCCAAAAAGATGTTGTTAGGGCAGGTGAAGATGCTGCTCGAGAAGCTGGAATTATTGGTATTCCAAAAGAGATTTTACAACTACTCGGTGAGCTTCGTTTCCGAACCAGCTATGGCCAAAACGTTTTGAAGCATAGTACGGAGATGGCGCATATTGCCGGTATGATTGCTGAAGAAGTCGGCGCTGATGTTAAGACAACTAAGTATGCCGCCCTGGTTCATGATCTAGGTAAGGCTTTAACACACAAGATGGAAGGTAAGCACCACCATATTAGTGGCGAAGTTCTTCGTAAGTATGGTGCACCAGAAGAGGTAGCGTTAGCCGCTGAACAGCATCACGATGATGTTGAAGCTACTACTGTTGAAGCTTTGATCGTACGAGTTGTTGATGCCATGAGTGCATCACGCCCAGGTGCCAGGAACATAAGTGCCGAAAACTATATGGAACGAATGAAAGATCTTGAAAACGTTGCAAATAGTTTTGAAGGTATTGAGAAATCATATGCCATTAGTGCTGGTCGAGAGGTTCGTGTATTTGTTCGACCACACCAAGTTGATGATCTCACAGCTATTAAAATTGCTCGTGATATTGCAAACAAGATTGAGTCAACCATGCAGTATCCTGGAACTATAAAAGTTAACGTAATTCGCGAGACCAGAGCTATCGAATTTGCTAAATAATCTACACCGTACTTCTTATGCTAAAATGTAGGTAAGAGGGGTAAATCAAGAAGTGTATAAGGTTTTGGGAAACAAAAAGATTAGTTATTTTAGACCTTGGCTTTTCAGTTTAGCTAGTTTTGGATTTATTCTACTTCTATCTTTGATTCCAATAAGAAACGCTTATGCCTCAATTCCTGGGTCAACTGATGTACCAAGCTACTCCAATACAGTCGGGAGTTTTACCGGGAGTTTTGCGGCAATTCCATCGACACTAAGCACTGCACAAGGCATTGCTACAGATGCCAGTGGGAATGTATTTGTTTTGGACTACTCTAATAATCGAGTTGTTAAATATAACTCAAGTGGCGCATATGTAAAGGAATGGTTTTTCTATGTTACCTGTGGAGGAAATCCTCCGTCACTATTTCCAATTGCTGTCAATCAATCAAACGGGAATGTGTACATTGCTGATGGGTGTAACGCCTATGATGTTCAGTCGCCAGTAAGCGTATTTTCAAATTCCGGCACTTTTCTAGGTGAGTGGAGTTCGTATGGCTTTTCAGATGGTCAACTCAATACCCCAAGAGGGCTTGCTGTTGATTCTAGCGGGAATGTTTATATTTCAGATTCGTCTAACCGTATCCAAAAATTCGACTCCAGTGGTAATTTCATAACTAAATGGGGAACTTTTGGATCTGGCAATGGCCAGTTTAATAATCCACAGGGAATTGCCTTCGATTCATCCGGTAATATATATGTTGCTGAGAAGGGAAATAAGCGTGTACAAAAATTCGACTCAAGTGGTAACTACATTACTAAATGGGGCTCGTCAGGCACTGGTAACGGACAATTTACTAACCCTACGGGTATTGCTTTGGACAGCTCAAATAATGTGTATGTGTCTGATACCGGTAACTCTGGCTCAAGTGGTAATAAAAGAATCCAGAAATTTACCAATAGTGGCGTATACACGTCACAATGGGGTTCATACGGAACAGGCAACGGACAATTTACCTATGCAGTTGGTGTTGCTATTGATAGCTCTAATAATGTATATGTCGCTGATCAAGCGCCGCCAAGCAATTCGCGAGTTCAAAAATTTAACACATCCGGAACTTACCAGTCGCAGTTTAATACTATTACCTTGCCTGAAGACTCGATAAGTGGTATCGCAGAACTGGGGACTGATTCACTAGGCAATATTTATGCTCCAGATAGTAATAATAACCGTATCCAAAAATTCGACAAAAATGGTGTTCATCTTATGCATTGGGGAACAACTGGTGCGGGCGACGGCCAATTTGATTATCCAAATAGTGTCACAGTTGACTCGAACGATTACATCTATGTTAATGAAACTAATAATAACCGTATCCAAAAATTCGACAGTAACGGTAATTTCATAACTAAGTGGGGAACAGCTGGTGCGGGCGACGGCCAGTTTAATTTACCATCTTATGTTGCTTCTGATTCTAGCAATAATATTTACATTGTTGATTACTATAACTATCGTATCCAAAAATTCGACTCTAGTGGTAATTTCATAACTAAGTGGGGCTCTTTTGGATCTGGCGACGGCCAATTTTCAACCATTGGTGGGTTGGCTATAGATTCCTACAATAACGTATATGTATCAGACAATAACCGTATCCAAAAATTCGACTCCAGTGGTAATTTCATAACTAAATGGGGCTCTTTTGGATCTGGCGACGGACAATTTAATGGAGCCGGTGGTATTTCCATGGATGTATTGAATAATCTATATGTGGCTGACTCCTCTAATAACCGTATTCAAAAATTCGACTCCAGTGGTAATTTCATAACTAAATGGGGCTCTTTTGGCCGAGCAAATGGGCAATTCTTTTTTGTAAATGGGGTGCATATTGATAGGTTTGGGCAGTTATATACAAATGAAAGTAATAACTCTAGGATCCAGAAATTCACCTATCCTTCTACAACTAGCTATACTTTCAACAATGCTCCAGTTACAGGCAGTCCAGCTAATGTCACTCTATCAGTGCCAAATAGCACTGATATAACTTGTGCAAACTCTGTGTCGGCATCTAGCCTATCCAGCCAAGACTCTAATTACAGCTATCCCCTAGGTGTTGTGAATTTCTGTTTTTCAGTTAGCAATGGTTCCACTAACCAAGTATCCTTAACTTTTGTAACTGATCTTACGCCATCACAGGTTACTCCACGAAAATATAACAGCACTACACATGGCTATAGCACCATACCAAGTTACACGCTTACAGAAACATCAGCTAGCGGTCACCACGCTCTACAGCTAACCTACTCAATTACGGACGGGGGATCTTTAGATCAGGATGGGGTTGCCAACGGAACAATAGTTGACCCAATTGGCCTAGCTACTGCTAACGCGTCTACTTCTTCTGGGACGAGTAGCTCTACTTTGGCATCGACCGGTGAGGATACAAAGCCACTCTATTTGCTGGCAATACTTCTATTGCTGGCTGGTTCATTAGGATTAGTCCGAAAAACAGTAATACAAAAAAATACAAAGTAACCTTTTAAGTTGCGGTAAAATACTAAACCCTTATAGAATAATTAGGATATGCCAAGCAATTATTAACTATATTCATATGCAAATTTTTTTTGAAACACATGGTGAAACACATCACAGTAGGAGAAATATAGCTTCAGGCTGGAGCGACCCGTCACTCACAAGAAACGGTCGAAAGCAGGCTGAGCGCATTGGACGCAGACATGATTACCCGGATACGGATGCCGTATTTGTGCCCGATCTACAACGAGGAATACAAACTGCTACCAGGGCTTTTGTGGGCATCACCCCGAGAACACTATTCATCGATCATCGCTTAAGAGAATGTGATTATGGTGCTATGACTGGTTGGGCCAAAGATAAGGTAGAGGCAGAAAAACCCAACCGTATACATAGCGCATTTCCTGCTGGAGAAAGCCCTCTGGGTGGCTTCTATCAAGGCGAGAGTTATGATCATGCCGTTGATCGCATAGGAAGTTTTATTGATGACTTGTCTAAATCGAGTTTCAATAGAGTAGTTATTATTGGCGGACATGCTGTTCACTACGGTCTGGACTTCCATATACGGGGAATCCCTATAGAGGAAAAGATACAATCCGGCTATGAATGGATGCCAGGATGGGAGTTTGAGATATGAAAGTTTACTACGTAAGACATGGTGAAAGTGAAGCGAATGTTGCCGGTATTGCTTCGGGTGGCGAGCACATAACACAGTTGACCGAGAATGGTCGTGAGCAAGCCCGAAAAGTTGGTAAGGATCTTAAGGATAAGTCGATTGATTTAATAGTTTGTTCTCCACTTGGCCGCACCGTAGAAACTGCTCAAATTATTGCTAAAGAACTTGGTATTAATCCGAACAGTATTCTCCAAAACGAAGCGTTTATTGAACGCGAGTTTGGTAAATATTCAGGACGGCCACATTCCGAATATCGAGCGGCAGTTCTGGCTGGTAATGAGGAAGGTATGGAGTCTGCGGAACATATGAAAAAACGTGTAGCTGATGGCTTCGAGTGGCTAAAAAAACTAGATGCAAATAACGTAGTATTAGTTAGTCACGGCTCAACAGGTCGTATGATAAGAATTGTTGATAAAGATATGCATCATGGTGACATGTACAAGTTTGAGGGCTTCAAAAATACTGAAATTTATGAATTCGAATTATGAAATACAATACATTTCTTTTTGACTGGGATGGAACACTACTGGACTCAACGCCTGCATGGTTTGAGGTATTCGAAGAAATTCTTCGATATGGCGAAGTAAAACTCACTAAAGCCCAACAGTTGAGATGCATGAATCACTGGGTATATTTGCGAAATTATGTCGATATTTCTGAAGATAAGTGGCTTAGCATGAGAAAACATGGTGAAAAAATTGCACCAAAATATATCAAAAACCTTCCGCTATTTCCTGGCGTTTTGGATATGCTAAAAGTGCTTCATGAAAATGGGTGTAAATCGGCGCTAGTAACAAGAGCATTTAGAGAAGTTGTCGGAAATATGCTAGAAGCCCACGATCTTATCGGCGGTTTTGATGCAGTGATTTGCTACGAAGATGTCAAAGAGCACAAACCTCATCCTGAACCGCTGTTTAAAGCCATGGAAGAATTAGGTGCCGATAGAAGTGAATGTATTATGATTGGTGATGGTATTGGTGATATACAAGCGGCCCATAATGCAGGAGTGGACTCATGTTTGTTCTGGATGGACGAAAGATCGGAGTATTATCACAAACAGGATCTACTAAATACCAAACCAACAATGGTAGCCAATAGTTGGGATGAATTTTTAAAGCTGGTAGAATAACAACATGAAAGTAGTTATTCTGCACGGTACTAGTGCAGATCATACTCAAAACTGGTTTCCTTGGCTAAAGTCAGAACTTGAAAAACTTGGGCACGAAGTTTGGGTGCCAGATCTTCCTGGGGCAGAAGAACCACACATCGATAAATACAATGAATTTTTGCTAGCTAGTGGTTGGGATTTTTCCGACAATCTTTTGATTGGACACTCCTCTGGGTCAGTTGAAGTCATGGCACTTATGGAAGTATTGCCAGAAAATGTTCGTATAAAAGCTGGTGTTTTGGTTGGAACATTTCGCGGGGACTTGGGCTGGAAATCACTAAAAGGTGTTAATAAGGAGTTTGACTACGCAAAAATAAAGAGTAAAGCTGACAAATTTGTAGTGGTTCATTCTGATGATGATCCATATTGTCCACTTGATGGGGCAAAGTGGATTGCCGATGAGTTGAATGCTAGCCTAAAAATATTTCATGGCATGGGACATTTTAGCTATGGACTCGACCCTAGATTTAATCAGTTTCCGGAGTTGCTAGAAATAATAAAAAGCGAAATTCTCTAAACTTCGTGTTTTCCGCTAAAACCGATAGCGGCAATGAGTACACTACAGAACATATTAATTAGCATGACTCTAACAAATGGAATGTTATGATTTATTGCCAAAAGGATAGCACTACCTAGCCATATTGTGGCAATAATTCCAGCCGTGTATGGGTATTTGATAAATAGTACGACTTCTTTAAGCATTTTGTCCTCCTACTGGGGGTGGTGTTACATCTGGTTTTATTTTAATACGTGCGATCAACTGAGAAAAGAGGGAAGGGTCACGCTCGGCAACTCTTTCTAGCCAAGAAGTAACAGTCTGTACCGCGTCGTGAATACTCATAGTTTCTTCGTTATGGTGGCGTATCTCTGGATGCTCGGTAGATATTTCGTTAACAACGCGCATCAAAACTCTTGGCATAACGGTATTTCGTCTTCCAAAACTCTCAATAAGTGTAAAGTAAGTTTGAGCAGCCCTTAGTATGTCGGATGCCTCAACCTTTACTATTAAACCAAAGCGGTTATTTTTGTTTATCATTTGGTTGATAATAATAAGTGCTCGCCCATCTTGCACAAGTGGCATAATATCCTGCTGACCTGTAATACGCGAAAATGACTCTTGGGCAATCTTACCGACTTTCTCAGTAAAGTTAAGATCACTCGATGAATATAGTGACCCAAGTCGTTGCAACGCTCGATAGAGATCGCTTACAAAAAACCGCATAAATTGTTCGAAGAGTTTACTTATATTCTGGCTATCATTGTATAGTCGACTCCATTCTTCGAGCAGCCCAAAAAACGCAGCTTTGTTTTTGGGGGTTTGGGCAGAGATACCAAAATCGATAAGACCAACTTTATTATTTGATAGAAACCGAACATTACCTGGGTGAGGATCGCCCTGTATTCGTTCCAAGGTGAATATTGACTTTAAGCCTTCGACACCAAGAGACTCTAGTTGGACATCAATATCTGATCCAAGTTGTTCCCAAACATATTGCCGGGGGTCAATTCCTTGTTCTTTGAGTGCTAATAATTGCGCGGCCGATATTCCGCCGACATATTCCTGGACGATAACATTTGGTGAGCAGAATTCTAGATAGGTTTTTGGTATAAACATAGTCGGGTGATCTTTGTACTCTTCATGCATCTCGGCTGCAAATTCTGCTTCGGCGATGTAGTCGGTTTCACGCAGCGTTGCTTTTCGGAAGTCTTGAACTGCTTGCTGCATATTAACTTCCATTGAGGTGTAATACTTCATGAATCGACGGCTGAACCAACTGAGTAGAGTCAAATCATATTTTAGAAGTTCACGAATCATTGGACGCAAAACCTTAATAATTACTTGACTACCGTCATTAAGCTCCCCAAAGTAGACTTGTCCAAAACTTCCAGCAGCAAACGGCTCAGGCTGTATGATTCTAAAGTTTTGTTCCACCACATCAGTTCCAAGCTCATGCTTGAGAATGGCGCGTACATTTATATGTTCACTATCAAGATTTTCAAAAACTTTTAGGCGGTTATTGGTCTTCCAGCCCTTCATTAGCTTGCTTTTAAGCATTACGCCTTGTAGAAACTTTACATATACACCACCAAGATCAATGAATTCTTCGCATATTAAGGTTGCCATTTTATCCATTTTGCCACGACGGTACAAATAGTAAGCTCTTGTTCCGAGACTAGCCATTTTGCGGGTACGGTAGCGCTTTATCGCGGCAATGTTTCGCATAAACCTATTTCCTGGCGAAACCGATCAAGAACAAGATCGCGGTTGAGCACACTGCCCCAAGGTATAGTTCAAAAATTTCATTGGCGTTTTTACGTGTCAAAGCCATGATTATTACTGCAACCCAGATCAGTAATATGGTGGCAAAAATTGACGCATACCTCATATTCATACAATTATTGCATATCTAGCATATAAATACGATGTTTAGTACTGGTATTAACAACACTTTTCAGTTATAATCTCCCCTGTTCTTAATGGTCATTTAGGGAAAAGAGCAGCGAGGCTTGGTTTGCTTTTGGAAAACTCAGCTTAGCTGACCGAGCGATGAGAAAAACCGTAGGTTTGTCTCATACAATCGGGGTGTGGCGCAGTTGGCTAGCGCGCGCGGTTTGGGACCGTGAGGTCGAAGGTTCGAGTCCTTTCACCCCGACCAACTAAAATGCCGGAGCTTGTCTCCGGTTTTTTAGTTGGTTTGAGCGATGTATCGAGCTTAGATGGGCGAAGGTGAGGATTGCCTGATGGCAATCCGCAAGGAAATCTTCTCTTGAAAACTTGTTTTCAAAGACGAAGTTTCGGGGTCGCCGGAGGTGACCGAGTCCTTTCACCCCGACCAACCAAAGAAGACCCTTTTCGGGTCTTTTTTGGTTTAGAAAGTAGTTAGAGTGATTTATTACCGTATATAAACTATACTTATGTTTATTGAGTTAATTACATTAATACAAAAATATGCTAACACTTATTTGTTTATATCTTTTTTTAGCGTCGGCCATCTTTTTGCCAGTATTTTTTCTAAAGAGACATCCAGGCTCTAGAGAACCCAAAAAAGCACTCTGGGGAGTGCCTATCGGCTTTGGTCTATTAGCAATAATAGCCGGGTCAATTCTTAACGAGATCTTTATACCATTGGATCCAACAAGTGCGGATAAAATAACTTTACCCATTGCAGGATTATTTGTTGCGACAATTGGTGTTGGGATTATTGAAGAAGCATGCAAGTTTTGGCCTGCAGCATTTTTTTTGCACAAGAAAAGCTACTTCGATCAGTACACTGACGGAATGATTTATTTTGGTTTTATCGGTCTATTTTTTGGGCTGATTGAAGACGTGATGTATTTATCTATTCTAGGTCCTGGGACTGGCTTTGCTCGGATAATAATTGCACTTTACTTCCATGCTGCACTTACCGGTATACTCGGATTTTATTTTGCCGGTAACAATATAAAAGGGAAACCACTTTATAAGATACTCGGGCCATTCTTTATCATTGCAGGTATTCATGGGTTTTATGATTTTTGTTTAATGAGTGAGTCAATACTAATCTTAACTGGAGTAGCAATTGGCATAGGACTTAACGTAGCTCTATTCATATACTTTAATAAGGCAGTTAAACTCGACAAAGAAAGACTATCTCACGTACCGCAGCACACACCAGTTGTGGTTGAGGCTACAGGCCCTGCGACTCAACTTCCAACCACAACCGTATTGCAGACCCCAAGCTTGGCTCCAGCACCACAGGCCAATCTACCGGTTCAGCAAGTAGCAACCACAACAACACCGCCACGTCCTTTACCTCCTCATCCAAACCCATTAGGTAACCCTTAAGCTTGCAGTCTGAGCTCATGGGCATACAATATCCTTATAAGAGGAGTTTATTATGCCTACACAAGTTAAATCTCAAACTAAACACACATGGCTAAGGCCAACAATTGTCTCGGCAATTTTTGCCGCCATACTTTTTGTAATTGCTAATTCGGCCTTTTGGGTTAACAACTATATTTTTGATACAAACAACTTTAGCAGTGTCGCAACAACATCATTGACGTCAGAAAGTAGCCGCGATGCCATTGCCTCAGAAATTACCGATAAGCTTTTAGCAGATTATCCTACGGCTAAGAATATTGCCGGCAATACCATTACCAAAGTAGTAAGTGGTGTTTTGGGCACCGATCAAGTTGAGAATGTACTAGGAAAGGCAATTAGCAAACTTCAAGTTTCGTTCACATCAAGCGATCCACAGTCACTGACTATTGATCTACAAGGACCAAAAGAATTTATTACTAAAGTTGTTGATGTGGTGAGCACACAGCGACAAGTAAAAATTAATCCCGATAATATTCCTTCAGAAATTGTACTAGTTAATAAAGATAATATTCCTGATTTTTATAAGTATGGAATTGTGTTCTTATGGCTTGGCCCAATCGCGCTTATTGGTGCAATTGTTCTGGTAGCTTACCCATACGTAAAATGGCACAAGAACTACAAGGTCATAATGATGATACAGGCGGGCGCTTTACTTGGGGCTGGGCTGCTAGCGCTACTATTAGGTCCATTGTTCCGACCGCCAGTGCTATCAAAAGTACCAAGCCCGGATGCCCGAACGGTTGTTAGCAATCTCTACAATGCCTTTATCGGTACTTTTAATAACCAGACTCAAATACTAATTGTAGTTGCCGTGTTAGTACTAGCAGTCGGAGGAGTGTTACTAATAGTTCCAAATATTCGGCACAAAGTTCAGGCAAAAAAAGCCTAGGCCTTACGTTTTTTCAGGATAGCTCGAGCCCCAAAACCAACGCCAGTTAATATTAGAACTACCGCAGCAATCTTTATAATATTTGCTGGGTCGCCCGTACTTGCCAATGAACTAGGGTTAGTAGTTATTGTAGATGATGGTGAAATTTCAGACGTTGAACCATAACTGTATGAAGTCGGATCCGGTGTTATCTCTGCGGCGGCTACAGTACCACCTCCAATTAGTAGGAGGATGGCAATTATCAACATAGGAGTGACTGATAATCTGATGAATTGTTTCAATCTATACATAGGTTCTCCTTAATTCCCTTAATTCGGGCAACTATTAAGATAACTATATGGTGGACTATTCCCAGTTCTCTCAGATGTACCGTTACAACCTTGCGGTATTGTTGCGTCACCTGGTGTTTTTGTCCAAAGCAGAGTTGCAGTTGCGGTAATCGTTTGACCATTCTTGTATGATGGCAAATCAAATGTATGAGTTGCATTTGTTGCATTTCCGTCAATAATGAAGCTTCCTAAATAGGTTTGCTGCTGGGCATAACCTGGAAAGGCACCATCAGTTGCATTATCATTTATATAAAAATCTAAACGGTACCCGACAAGATCTTTTGCTAGCATACTGAAACCATCACCGCTATCATCAACTAAGTTTGCTATGAAGTTATAGTTTACTGTAAGCTTTCCAGAGCTATAGACCGAAGAGTTTACAGTCGGTCGGTTTAAGTAGTTATTGCTGTTGGCGGTTGGATATGTAATGTGCAGACCATTAAGTGGGTTTGGCCCTAAATCATCGGTTGCAACTCCATCACCACCTGCATCATTAGCAAGATCAATTCCGATCTGGCCATTTCCAAATATTTTATTGTGTAAAACCGCAATGCTAAATACATCGTGATTATTATCTTGATGAATTAATACTCCTTGTTGATCATTCCCAGCAATAATATTTGCCTCACCGGCATTATCGCCACCAATTTGATGCTGGTAAACAGACCCGCATGAACCTTGGTATTCATTAACTTCTATACCTGCTTGATGATTACCATAGCCATTGGCAACTGTCCCGTCGGTCTTTGTCCCAACATAATTACCAAATATCATCGACAAGTAAACAGCCCCTCCACCACAGTTGGAGTAAATGTGTATACCATCCCCGGTATTTGCAGATATGATGTTTCTATCAGCGTCAGTCGTGCCGCCTATCCTGAAGTTACTGCTAGAGTAAACGGTTATACCTGAGCCACCATTACCAAGCGCATTACCAGATAGACCAGCACCAATGTAATTACCTTTGATATCAAAATTGTCACCGACTATGAACAGGCCATCATTTACACTACCAACGACAACATTATGTTGTATAAGAGCGGTGCTAAAAGTACCAGATATTCCACTTGCATTAGCGCCAAGAGAACTTGTGCCGGCAGCGTTTGTACCTATAAGGTTATTACTAATAGTAAGATTTGAACCGCTTCCATTGATGGCAGAGCCTGATCCTGAAATAAGATTATTTTGAATAGTGGTAACATTTATTGAGTTAAAGATTATTGCGGAATAATTATTTGGTACAGCCGTAGTGCCTGATGCATTGGTGCCAAAATAATTACACTCTATAGTTGTGACTGGCGCACCATTATTAACTATTGCGCCACCATTCACTATGCCGTTTAAAATTAGTCCACGAATTGTTGTATTGCCTGCATTGCCATTTAAGGTAAACCCATTCCCGCCCACTAAATTACTAAGGTCTATTTCTACTAGTAAGTTATGAGGTGTGTTTGAAGTTGCCGGTAGGTTTGTTGGTACAAGCGTGCCACAACTTGCTCCAGATTGGGTCGAACCATCAATAGTCAATGAGTCTCCTATGTCTGGATATACTGTTGCTGGACTAATTGTGTGCAGGCCACTTCCAGCAATATTGAAATTGATTGTATCAGCACCAACAAGAGCATTGGTCTCCTGAATTGCAGCGCGTAATGTACAGTTGCCGCCACCATCATCACAGTTACCATCACCTGCAACGGCATCACTAGCGTCGCCGGTAGAATTCACAGTAAATGTTGCGGCCAAGGCTTTGTGCGGGGAGAATAATAAAACCCCGGAGAAGGTAAGTAGCCCTATCCCAATAACCAGCGGTAATTTTTTATTCCCCAAAATCATAATAAGTATAAGTTAAGTATAACAGGAATGATTGTATGAAAAAACTGCTTTCTAAACACAGAAAAGGCGTACAATGTTAGGCATGATTTCCATGGCGATTACATTGCTGGCAGTATTTTTACTTCTGTTACTTGCAGAGTACCTGCGTCGCAAAAAACACATCAAAGGGGAATTAGCGCGAAAGTTTGTGCACATGAGTGTCGGAACCTTTGTTGCTTTCTGGCCGATATATTTAACATGGGATCAAATTAGAATTCTTTGCTTAGCATTCTTGGTTGTAGTTATTATTGACCGACATTTACATGTATTTAAATCAGTCCATAGTGTTAAAAGAAGAACAGTCGGTGATATATTTTTCCCGATCGGTATTTTGGTTGCGACTTACGTTTCGTCATCTCCATGGATATTCACGGCTGCAATACTTCACCTTAGTATTGGTGATGGCATGGCCGCTATCATTGGTAATAAATTCGGGAAAAAATACAGTTACTCTATTTTGGGGCAAAAGAAAAGTTGGGCAGGCAGTATTGCATTTTGGATGACATCATTGGTAATTATATCGGCACTTATTACATATTTGCCCGATCAGCTTGCCATTGTGGCTGCGCCACTTTTAGTTCTAATGCCCGTTTCCGCGGCATTGCTGGAGAGCATATCGATATTTGGCATCGATAATGTTACTGTGCCTGTTTTTGTGGCACTAATTCTTAGTGTTTTGCAACGCGTAAGTTAAGACTTGGTTTTTGACCACGAGCCGTGGGCTCTTAGAGCATTAATTATGACCGTCACATCAACAAATTCCTGAATAACTGCACCATAAACAGGCTTAAACTTTCCGGTGGCAAAGATGAACATTAAACCGATACTTATGAATATACCAATCAGGATACTTTGTTTGGCAATAAACAGGGTTCGTTTTGAAATTTCTAATGAATCACCAACGCGGGATATATCATCGAGCATTATTACGACGTCCGCAGATTCACTAGCAGCAGTTGACCCTCTAGCGCCAAGAGCAATGCCAACATCAGAAGCAGTCAACACAGGGGCGTCATTTACTCCGTCACCCACAAAAGCAACCGGGCGTTCTTTGATATTTTCGACAGCCAGTAATTTGTCGGCAGGTAAACACTCGGCCTCAATACGGTCAATACCTAGTTTGCGAGCAATATTGTTGGCTGTTGTTTTGTTATCGCCAGTCACCATTAAGAAATGTTTGATTCCCAATTCTTTTAGTTTTGCTATCGTCGATTTGGTTTCGGTTCGGATTTCATCAGCAAAATTTATAACACCAAGCAAGGTGTTGCCTTTGGCGACATATGCCGCTGTTTGAGTTTGGACACTAGTTGGAATCTTGGTGATAGATACACCTTTTTCTTTCATGAACGAAAGCTTTCCTACGTATATTTCTTGACCCTTTAGAGTTGCTGCTAGGCCTTGTCCAGGGATTTCTTGTACGCCTTTTATTTTAGGTAATTTCAATTGATGTTCTTTAGCCTTGTCGACAATTGCTTTGGCTAAAATGTGGGTTGAGTTTTGTTCGACAGACGCAGCTAGTTCTAATACTTCATTTTGGTCGGACTTACCAAAAGCAGTAATTTTATGAACAACCGGTTCGCCTTTAGTTAATGTTCCTGTCTTATCGAAAGCTATTGTTTGAGTTTGAGCAAGTCGCTCTAGAGATCCACCGGTTTTGATAATAATTCCTTGTTTTGCAGCTCGACTCATTCCAGATATAAGAGCAATAGGTGCCCCAAGAATAAGTGGACAAGGTGTGGCCACAACCAAAACTTCAAGGAATCGAATTACTTCGCCTGATATTGCCCAAGCGCCACCGGCAATGGCAAAAGCAATAATTGTAAATGGAATACTATATCGATCGGCTAGTCGAACGAAAGGTGACTGACTAGAAGAGGCGGCCTGTACCAACTTTATGATTTGCTCATATTGACTGTCTTCTGATGTATGCAGAGCTTTTACAGTCAGGGCACTTTCCTGATTGATTGAACCACTGAGTAGTTGATCACCTGCCTTTTTATCGATTGGCAGCGGCTCACCAGTTAGGCTTGATTCATCCAAACTTGATGAACCCTCAATAATTACACAATCGACCGGGACGACTTCACCAGGTTTTATTAATAGCTTGTCGCCAGTTTGAACTTTCTTAACTGGGACATCAACAGTTTTGCGGCCCTTAATTACATGAGCTTGTTTTGGCGCGCGGTCCATTAAGGCACTGAGCTCACTCTTGGCTCGTTTTTCAGCATAATCCTCGAGTGCTTCGCCACCCGTTAGCATCAAGACGATTATGATGCCCGCCCATACTTCTCCTAATAACACAGATGTAATAATTGCCGTAGCGGCCAAAATATCCACACCATATTCGCCACGCCTTAGAGATTGATAAATATCCCAAAGAATCGGTAATGCAGAGATTAAGGCAGTAGCTCCAAGTAATATGTGAGAAGCTTTACTATAACCTGTCAGGACTAGAATTACGGAGATTATTATCGCGATGACTACCAGACCAAAATGTAGGTATTCTTTAAAGAAATCACTAACTTTTTTCAGCACTTTTTATATACTCCCTTGTTGGTTAATATAATACATTTGTCTTGTATATATTATAACAGGGATAACATGCTAAAATACTGCTTATGGTAGTCTTTTTATGTCTACGCTGGTGGTACGGCGCAGGCTGGCAGTGGGTATTGCAGAGTGTTCTCGTGAATCGTAGCAACTGGGTTCTAGAGACATTTTCAACCTCAGATCTGCTGAGAACACTGTTTGCTCCGTATCGACAAACTTTTGCCGGTAAGGTCAAAGGCTCATTAGAAGTTAGGCTTCGAGCCTTTTTCGACACCTTAATTTCACGAGTGATCGGCTTTATCGTTAGATTCTTTCTTATTTGTATGTCACTTGTGGGATTAATGGTTGTATTCGTAGTGGCGATTTGTACACTTATTATCTGGCCGTTCATTCCACTGTTGCCAGTTATTGGGTTTGCCATGATGAGCATGGGGGTTAAGTTATGAGCGAACAAGAACTCGTTTGTAATCTTAATTCTTCCCGTGCTAAAAAAGCTCGCTTTGGGGCGCCATTTGATAACCGCGCCCTGAGAATAGGCTTCGGGGTGATCATTATTACTCTGCTCGTAGCATGGGGTTGGTTTGCCATGTTCCAAGGGGTCATAGTTGCTCATTTGTTGTTGGTTTTGGTTGGACCACTGGCTGTTATGTTGATCTGGTACAACGGAGAGCTAAAACACTTGCCAGCTACTCAACCGATGACAAATGTTACAGATGCCTCACAGGTCATCAGCCGCCACATACTAGCCTTGCTTAAGCCAAATATGTCGCCAAAAGATATCGCCAAGATTATGAGCAAACAACGAGGCGGGTATTTTTATGCCAGCCGTTTTGGGGTTAGCGCAAACTTTATACAACAGCTTTCCAACGATGATCAACGCTCAACAGTTAAGATATGGCATAATGCCATCTTTTTGGCTGATAGCTTGAAAGTTACAGAAATTGACAGCGGAATTACAATGGCCGCTCTTATATATGCGATACCAAATTATGACGCTGTACTTGCTCCACTTCAAATCGATGGCGAAGACATTCTTGCAGGAGTAGCTTGGTTTGTTCATATAAATAAAGTTATCGAATATCATCAACAACGCCGAAGCTACGGTGGAATTGGACGCGATTTGGCCTTTGGCTGGGCACCACTTCTAAACAGCGTTGGATTTAATATAACTGAAAACATTGAGAATGGTGGATTACTTCGCCGCTCGGTTCAGGCACATGACCAAGTTATTGATCAAGTTTTTCATTTACTGGCTCAGCCAGGTAGACGCAATGCGGTTTTGGTTGGTGAAGTTGGGGTTGGTAAAACTACGATTGTACATACGCTGACCCAGCGACTGTTAGAGAATCCAAAAAGCGTTCCCGCAGATCTTAGGTATCATCAGGTTATTGAGCTCGATGCCGCTAACTTAATTGCCAATGCCAAGGGCAGGGGACAACTCGAAGAACTATTGATCCATTTGTTTAATGAAGCCATTGCCGCCAAAAATGTCATTCTATTTTTGGACGAAGCACAACTTTTCTTGCGCGAAGGAACGGGAGCCGTAGATTTATCAAACTTGTTGTTGCCGGTTATCGAGGGCGGTGCACTTAGGATTATCCTTTCGCTAAACGATCAAGAATGGGTGCGACTCAGTCAAAATAATCCTGGGCTGGCTCAAATGATGAATCGCGTAATTGTTAAGCCGCTCGATCTACACGACACGGTTCGAATAATGGAAGACCAGATTATTTTACTCGAGGCTCAACACCATGTTGTTTATATGCACCAAACATTAAAAGAGGCCTACAAACTTGCCGACCGTTTCATACACGAACAAGCCTTTCCTGGTAAAGCTATTAAGTTACTAGAAGCGGCCTCAGGTTTTCCTGAACAAAAAGTATTCATCAGTAGCCGTTCGGTCAAAGAGGCAGTTGAAAAGACTTTTGATGTAAAAGTTCAAAGTGCTGATACCCAAGAAGAGCGCGACGTCTTGCTATCACTAGAGAATCGAATTCACCAAAGAATGATCAACCAGACTCGAGCGGTTAAACTTGTTAGCGATGCCCTGCGTCGTGCACGTGCAGGTGTGCGCAACGAGAATAAGCCCATCGGAACTTTCTTATTCCTTGGTCCAACAGGTGTAGGTAAGACAGAGCTATCTAAATCTTTGGCCGCGGTTTATTTTGGTGGTGAAGAACGAATGGTTCGGATTGACCTCAATGAATTTTCTCAGCCCAATGACACAACGCGTTTGTTGGCTACTGGCGGTACTGATCCATATAGTTTGTGTGCACAAATCGCCAAACAGCCTTTTAGCGTTGTTCTCTTGGATGAAATCGAAAAGGCCCATCCAAATGTTTTGAACCTCCTTCTGCAAATGCTCGACGAAGGAATGTTGCGTGATGCCCAGAACAAGCCGGTTAGTTTCCGCGATGCGATTATTATCGCGACAAGTAACGCTGGTGCGGATCGCATTCGTGCCCACATTCAGAAGGGTGAGCAACTTGAGCAATTTGAAGAAGCGTTTGTTAATGAGCTAATTGATTCAAATACATTCCGCCCAGAATTCTTAAACCGTTTTGATGAAATAATACTATTTAGGCCACTTACCACAGATGAACTTATGCAAGTTGTTGATCTGTTGATGAATTCACTAAACAAGCGACTGTCGGCCCAAAAGGTCGTTGTATCGCTTACGCCTGCAGCAAAGCAGCTGTTAGCCCAAACAGGCTACGATCCTCGTCTTGGTGCCCGGCCACTAAGGCGTGTTGTTCAACGAGCAGTTGAAAATCTAGTTGCTCAGCGTATGCTGGCTGGCAATGTGCCACCTGGCTCAACAATACAATTTGATGCACCCGACATACAGCGCATCTTAAACGAACACTAGATTATTTATTACTTTCGTCTAAATCCCAATCGCCGCTGGTTTCTTTGTTGAATTGCCAGTCAAGTAAAGCACGAATAAGTACGATAATCGCCAACACGCCAGCTTGCTGCAGAGATAGTTTACCTGCAGCTACAGTTCGAATAATATCACCGGCCACCAAAAACTCTAGACCGAGCAAAATACTATTTGCCAGACCCCGTCGATATATCTTATATAGTATATGATCTTTAGAAATGAATATTTTTTTGGCTAGACGGATGGTAGATAATGTAAAGCCACCGATGATTATAAATACACCAATAACATCCAGTACGGTACTAACAAATTCAATGATGCTTTTGAAAATTTCTGAATCCATTGAAGATATTTTGTCAAAGTAATCATAAGCGGTCAATTATTTATCATCTAACACTTTTCAATCTGGTATAATCTAGTAGTTCAATGCGGGTGTCGCAAGCGTGGCAAATACGCTAGCCTCCCCAGTGTTCAAGCGGGATTCGTATAACGGCTAATATGCAAGTTTTCCAAACTTGAGATGGGGTTTCGACTACCCCATCCCGCACCAGCCCCGGTAGCTCAGCTGGATAGAGCAAGACGGTTCTAACGTCAAGGTCGCGGGTTCGAATCCTGCCCGGGGTACCATCCTCCATTGTTTGCCTTTTGGCAAAGTGTGGAGGATTGTAGTGTGTGAAGGTTCGATTCGGGAACCTTAAAGGTCGTGGTGAGAACTGCCGGTGGCAGTTCGCAAGGAAACCTTCTGATGAAAACTTGTTTTCAATCACGAAGTTTCGGGCTCGCTGGAGGTGAGTCGAATCCTGCCCGGGGTACCACGTCGCAAATAATTACAACCTCGCATCAATTTTGGCCACCTGGTTGCCAAAATCGGGCGAGGTCTTTAGTTTTGCTCCTTGCAATGAGCCAAATCCCCTTGGCTCATTGTTAATGGGGCTAGGTTATAACTAAAGTGCGATTATCCTGCTCAGAGTTCCATTAGCGGTGAATAGTAACCCTGGTTCCAATAGGAGCCCAATTGTATATCCACTTAGCATCGGCATTTGTTAGGCCAACACATCCATGTGATGTGTTGACGTTACCAAATACGCTAGCTGGACGCCAGTAGTTTCCATGAATTGCATCACCTCGGTGATCAAAGTAACTAACCCACGAAACGCTAGGTTGATAGTACTCACTACCATCAGCATTTAACCCTCGCATATCTTGTGATAATAACTTCTGCCAAATTGAATATGTACCAGTTGGGGTAGGTGTTGCATTTGCGCCGGCCGTAACAAGGAATGTCTTAACTAAGATGTTATTTTCATAAGCATAAAGCCGTTTTTTTGTAATATCAACTTCGATGTATTTTGCTGCCTGGGCAGTAGTTGATGTTTTGAATGGTACGGTTGAACCAGGCAGTTCTATATTCATTCCTTGGCCTAAAGCTAGCTGGGCTTCAATTTGAGACTGCGCCGCTGTAGTATCGCCTAGTACAAAACCATTACTACCTGGAACCATAACTTCTGTATCGCCATTAGAATATACAACTACAATTTGGTCGGAAGGTTTTATTAAGTATCTGCGGGAAAGTTGATCAAAGTAATTTTGTAGCCCAGGCGTATTTATAGTAATCTTTTGGTTACTATCCTCTGCCGGAGTGGTTATAATCCACTTTTGAATATCTTGTTTTGGCACCACAACATTGCTCCCGCCTATCACTAATGTAACGTTTTGGTTTTCGATTTTTTGAATTGTATCTGCAAAACTACTATTGCTAACAAGTGTACTTGTAGATTTGGTAACGGCCTCTTGGTTGATTGGAGCTACAGAATGGTAAGCTCGTGTATACACTACAGCCCCAGCGCATAACAAGATCAGAATAAATGCCAAAATAGCTAGAACATAACTAAATATTCGACTATGTTTATCTAACTGATGATGTCTTTTGGCAGGCTTAAGATCGCCGCCAAGAAATGGCACCTCGTAAGTTACAACCCGACTCATTTATTTTTATCCTCATTTGTGTCTCTCTCTTGGGAGTACTACTTAAATAATACAACATTATCTATCTAACATCCATAGTACTCATGCTTTTTAGTATTAGGTGTTACAAGTTCATAAAATAAGGTAACATCTTATTATGGCCCAGAGCGTAACAGTATCTTCTAAGCGACTAAGAATCGGCATTGTATTACTGTTAGTGTGGTGGATTCCTTTCTGGCTACTTCAACCATTCTTTGCTGTTATTTTTTCAATCAATAGCCCGCAAGGACAATCAAGATTACTTATTGGCATATTAATTGTGCAGACAATTGTTGGTCTTATTGGTCTGGCGCTTGTTGGTAAACAGGTCGCTGCAATTATGAAACACAAGTCCTATAGGCAAATATTTCCCACGGTTTGGCATGCTGTAATTCACGGCACCATTGATGAGTGATCTCTGGTATTATTAAGTTAATGAATCAAATAAAGTTTGACGAAAATCACAGCGCCCGTATTAGAAAAGAGCTTGAAGCAGTCGGTATGAATAAATATGGATTGCTGAAAACAGAAACCCGACATTTACCAAGTATTATTCATGAGGATGAGCATATTGGTGCCGCTATTTATGGTAGGGCGGAAGGTACTGGCGCCATGCTTGTGGCAACAGATATGCGACTACTATATCTTGACCATAAGTTATTTTTTAAGAAAACGGAAGAAATCTCTTATTTTGTCCTAAGTGGAGTTAGCTACAATAAGCAAGGTGACTATGCGGCCGTAACAGTGCATACCAAACTAGGAGACTTTACGCTTCGATATGTAAGCGTGAGAACAGCTAATCATTTCGTACATTTTGTTGAGAACATTCAGCTTGAACGCAATCATGAAAATAAAGTCGATAAATTACCAATAAAAAAAGAACAAGATCTGACTATACCAGTTACAAACCTAAATCAAGAAGCCAAGATATTTCTGACCTCACATGATATTGGCGTGGTTTCGACAGTAGACGGGAAGGGCAACGTTCACGGAGCAGTAGTTTACTATGTTCTTGGTAGTGATGATGAAATATTTTTCGTCACCAAAAGCGAGACTCATAAAGCACAGGACATATTATCCTATCACCAGATCGCTTTAACCATTTTCGATACACAAACAATGCAAACCCTTCAAATTAGTGGTACGGCTGAAATTGAACGTGATCCAAAACTTTCAGAAGAAATTTATAATCGCATCTTAAGACCAAGGATTGCCGGAAAGCACGCGGTCGTTCCGCCTATTTTGCATATTTCAGCTGGGGATTTCGTTGCGGTTTGTATTAAGCCGCAATCCTACAAGTATCGTAACTTTAAGAGTTGGTAATATTTAGGCTTTGGGTGGCGTAGTGTCTATAGTGCGAATTGCTTTTTTGGTAGCGTAGCCATCCTTATCAACTTGGTACATAATAATGTTACCAAACGGCATTTCAAGATTTGAAATTTCCTTATCATCAATCTTCTCGATGTACTTCATGAGTGCGCGCATTGAGTTGCCGTGTGATACTATCAGCACGTTTTTGCCATAGTTAATCAAGGGCATTACTTTGTCCTTATAAAACGGTACAGCACGTTCAAAGACTTGCTTTAGTGTTTCACCACCTGGCACCGGGTAGTCCCAATCACGACGGAGGTGATTAAAAGCATCTTCACCCAAAATTTCTTTCATCTCCCATTTGTTCTTTCCAGTGTAATCGCCGTAATCTCTTTCGTTAAAAGCACTAGTTCGCTCAAAAGGTATATCAAATTGTTGAGAGGCATCCATAATGCCCTCAAGTGTTTCAAGGGCTCTAATTTGCTCTGAAGTGAAAGCGAAATCAATTTTTTCATTCTGTAGTTTTTGCCCGAACATTGCAGCTTCACGGAACCCTTTTTCAGTTAAGTGAACGTCAGTTGTGCCAGTCCACTTTCCTAGTGCATTCCACTCTGACTCCCCATGGCGAATTAAAAACAATTTTCCTGGAGTGACGTTGGCGTCAGGTTTAACTTCGTTGGTTGGTTTGTCATCAAGAAAAGCAATAATATTATCAACAGTTGTACGGTTAATTCGTTTAATTGCTTCACTGGTGTTGTAGGCGTTATGTGGCGTTATTATTACATTGGACATGGTTTTAAGTATGTTTATCTCCATGCTTTCCTCTAGCATTTCAAAAGGAATTTTATCGCGTCTGAGCAATAGTAATTCTTCATTAATATTCAAAAGTTTTTCGCCCTCAATGACATCGAGCCCAGCGGCTGCAATTGTTTTTGACTGTAAAGCTTGGACTAAAGCTTTAGTATCGATGATCTCACCACGAGCCGTGTTGATTAACACCTGACCACGTTTCGCACTCCTAAGCAGGGTGTCATTAATAAGATGATGTGTTGCAGGCATGTATGGAACATGGATCGAAACTATATCACTACTGCGTATAAGTTCATCGAGCGATTTATAGGTAAACCCAACCTCTTTCGCTAATTCGATATTTTGTTTTGGATCGTAGGCGATAACGTTCATATCAAAACCCTTGGCGATTTTGGCCATGTGAGCTCCGATGTGTCCCATACCTACTATGCCAATGGTTTTTCCACTCAAGTCCATACCAGTTAATTCACTAGGGTCAATTCTTGAAGAATTAACGGCTGATTTTGTATCAAAAAGTTTACGGGTCAGGGCTAGAATTAATGTAAAGGCGTATTCAGCAACTGTATTTTCGCCGTAAGTCGGGACATTTACAACTTTAATATTACGTGCTTTGGCGGCATCAAGATCAATTGTATTAAACCCAGTCGAGCGACAGGCGATAAGTTTCAGATTTGGCATTTTGGCCATAAGCGCATCGTTGACGCTGCTGGTTACAAACACACTGATAACCTCTGCGTCAGGATTAATGTTTTGGTCCGAAATTGATTCGACAACGTATCGAGTACTGTGCTCAGGGTGATCTCTGAGCAAGGCTTCAAGTTGCTGACGATCAATTTGGCTCACATCATAGAAAGTAATTTGGGCCATATTAAGTGATATTATAGGATAGTCCTTATGCTTATGAAAATCGTAAAAATAAAAGCTCGCCAAATTTATGATTCACGAGGTTTTCCAACTCTTGAAGTAGATGCTTATTTAGAAGATGGCAGTATGGGGCGTGCCGCTGTTCCCTCAGGTGCGTCAACCGGTAGCAAAGAAGCCTTAGAATTGCGCGACGGTGGAAAATATTTTGAAGGTAAAGGTGTGCAACAAGCTGTTGATCATGTCAACAAACAGATTTCTTCAGCCTTAGTTGGTTATCCCGCCGAAAATCAAGCCATGCTTGATAAACATCTTATAGCCTTAGATGGAACCGAAAATAAAAGTAACCTTGGCGCGAATGCAGTTCTTGGCGTTTCACTGGCTGTAGCCAAAGCCATGGCGGCACACAAACAGCAACCATTATTTCGCTACATCGCTGGATTGAGTCACAATGATGAAATTTCTTTACCCATGCCCATGTGCAACATATTGAACGGTGGAGCTCATGCCGCGCACTCAACGGACATTCAAGAGTTTATGATAATTCCAAAAGGCGCTGAAACAATTGATACGGCTCTCCAGATGTGTAGCGAAACTTTTCACGCTTTGCACAAAGTATTGGACAAACATGGTTATGCAACCACAGTTGGGGACGAAGGCGGTTATGCGCCCAATCTCAAGGGTGGTACCAAAGAAGCTCTGGAATTAATTTCCGATGCAATACAAGTTGCTGGTTATAAGCTTGGTGATGACATTAGTTTTGCGCTCGACGTTGCCGCATCAGAACTAAAAAATGGGGAAGTTTATAACTTTGCCGTTGAAAATAAAAAGTACTCGGCAAGTGAGTTGATTGATTGGTACAGTGAGCTTTGTGCTGACTTCCCGATAGTTTCAATCGAAGATGGTTTGGCAGAGGATGATTGGGCAGGCTGGCAGGAACTTAACCAAAAACTAGGCCATAAAATTCAGCTGGTTGGCGATGACTTACTGGTTACCAACACACATTTATTGAACAAAGCGATCGAGCAAAAGGCGTGTAATGCAATTTTGATAAAACCAAATCAGATAGGGACACTAAGCGAAACTATCGAAGCCGTAGTTACGGCACAGAAGGCCGGATGGCGAACAATTGTTTCTCATCGTTCAGGTGAAACAGAGGATAATACAATAGCCCACCTAGCAGTTGGCTTAAATAGTGGGCAAATCAAGACCGGTTCGTTTTCTAGAAGTGAGCGACTGGCAAAATATAATGAACTACTGCGCATTGCCGAAATAGTACCACATACAACTCTAGCCAATCCGTTTAAGTAGAATTTACAATATCCAAACCAAAACTCGACGAGTATTATCATCCATATAATAAGGAGGACATATGCCAGGACAAGAACGTGTACAAAAACCATCTCCACAAGAAACTGAAGCAATGGTGGATCAGGCAATTGTCGAGCAAGATGCCCAACGTGCTGATCGTGTTAAAGCTGTCGGTGAGGCCATAAAAGGTCAGTTAGATGATCTTTTGGATGAGGTTGATGAAGTACTGGAAGAAAACGCTGAAGAATTTGTGAAATCTTACATTCAAAAAGGTGGGGAATAGTTCGCTATAATTAAGGTGTGAGCGAGAAAGCGCCTCAGCCCGAGAAAAAGAATAAACTGACCAAAGATTTCCTGAAAGTAATGGGAGCTGTGGTGATTGCTATTGTTGGCATTGATTTCCTAAAACATTAATTTGTTGTTAATTTTGATAATCTAAAGTATAATCACCCCTGTTGTATTCTCAAAAAGAATAGACAGTTGTGGCGAGTGTAGCTCACCTGGTTAGAGCGTCGGGTTGTGGTTCCGAAGGTAGTGGGTTCAAGTCCCATCGCTCGCCCCACGTCGATATCGTACAATGAGCTTGGTGAATTTTTCTGCGATCAAGTAACAGAAAAATTCACCAAGCTCATTTTGATATCTCCTTTCTATTTCGTGAATCCTCTCACAAAATGGGTAAAAGACTACTTAACATGACCAGGTTCCAATTTTGATATAGTTAAGTTATGGCTATAAAACCAAAGTGTGACAAATGCGGAGATGAATTGACTGAATTTGGTGCAATTTTGCTTAGCCCACCAAATAAGAAAAGTGAAGTCAAAAAAATTCACCTGTGCATAAGCTGTTACAAGCAAATAACCAAGGATATAAAAAGTGCCCTCGTCAATTGAAGTAGCTTCTGAACCTGTAGAAATAAATTGTCATAATTGTAGTGGTGCTTGTTGCCGGGGTCCAATTACAATGGATCTTTCTAGTCAAGAACTAGAATTTATGCGTAGACCTGGAGTGATTCTTAAAACCGTGGTTGAGCCTGATACAATATATCGTGAACAAGCCAGGTACCCTTATGATTACATTGTTGACGCTGCTAAAGAAACTATAAGATTTCTGCTTGATCCTAAGGATCCATATAAACCTTTGCCCGCAGGGTTTGGACGCTACATGTTGATTGGCAAATGTGGCTATCTTAAAGAAGATGAAGACGGTTGGGAGCATTGTAGCGCTTACGAACAACGTCCACAAGTTTGCAAAGATTTTGTAAAAGGAAGTTTGAGTTGCCAAGAAGTTCGTCAATTTGCTGGTGTAGATGAGCAAAGTCCAGAAGTCCAGGCGCGTATCAAACAGCTCCTGCGACAAAAAACAGTTATGGGTGTTAGCTCTATTCCAAATAGAAAAAAGACCACTCCAAAGAAATCAAAACGATACACACCACCAAATTCAAAACGCGGAACAAAGAAATAAAACGCACATGCTTGCAATCAACAATTAACTTATCTATTGTTGTTCTAAGGAGTTATTATGAAAAAAGCAACTGGATTAGTTATGGGTGGAAGCATATTGTTTGGAGCATTGGTGACTGGATGTGGAGACAGGACCGGCGAATTTCATCCAGGATATGATAAACAGTATAGCCCGGCAGAATTAGATGAAATGCAAGCTCATATGAAACGTGATTTTGATAGTAGTATGGGCACGCTTGTCCATGCACCAGATCCAGTAAGAATCCAGTTCCAAGGTGATTTATATACATTACCAACGGAGGGGATGAAAGATGGTCAAACTATCCCTTATGATGAAACTGAAGAAGTTGATTTGGCAAAAAGCCAAAATGGTAACAATTGCGTTGATTTGCGGCTACCAGCAAAGGAGGCTGGGCTAAACATTAAAGTAGCTCAAAATAACTCATTTAATCCAGTTACCGTACAAGTTGGTGGTACGGCAATTCGTTTCTGCAATGATTCACGTGTCAATGATGCTACCGCAGTAGTACAGATTACTCAACGAGTCGGCTAGCACTTACTAAAGTTCGTGCAATACGGTGATTTTGGCGCCCAGTGAGTTCAGGCGCTCGGCTAAGTCTTCGTAACCACGGTTGATGGTATAAACATTTCGCAGCATTGATATTCCAGGTGCGGCTAGCATGCCTATAAGTAACATGACGGCTGGTCGAATACCATTAGGGCAGACAACATCTGCAGCCCTGAGTTTGCTCGGACCGTTTACAAATGCGCGATGTGGATCGGCTAGTTCAATATCTACACCTATTTTTTTCATCTCGGTGTACATCAAAGCTCGATCTTCATATACCCAGTCATGAATCAAAGTACGCCCTTTGGCTATAGCTGCAATCGGTACAAAGTAAGGAACATGGTCGATATTTACACCTGGGAAGGGACGCCCGTAGATTTTTTCTTGGGCAGCTACCAACTCGCCGTGATGTTTGTGGATTGTCAGATCAACAAGATCGGTTTGTCCGTTATCAGCTTTGTACTTTTGGCCATGGGCATACTTAAGACCCATTTTTTCAAGCTTTAATAATTCAAGCTCCATAAAATCAATCGGCACACGTCGAATAGTAACCTGAGAATCCGTTGTTATAGCCGCCGCAACAAATGTCATGGCTTCTACCGGATCTTCAGAAGGCGAGTAGGTGACATTTTTCTTTATGTTATTAACCCCACGAACACGCAACGTAGTTGTGCCAATACCGTCAATTTTGACACCAAGTTTTTTAAGGAAGAAACATAGGTCCTGAACCATATAGTTAGCACTGGCCATTTTTATAATTGTTTCGCCTTCAAAGCCTGCGGCAGCCATCAAGGCATTTTCTGTAGTTGTATCACCTGATTCATATAGAATTACATCGCGCTTCGGCTGTTGTTTATTAACTATGACGTTATAGTGACCAGATTTAGTCAAAACTTCGGCGCCAAATTCTTCTAGTGCATACAAATGTGGCAGTACAGTTCGCCGACCTAGTTCACAACCACCGGCATACGGAATTTGAAATCGTTTCAAGTGGTGCATTAATGGACCGATAAACATGATCACAGTTCTTGTTTTGCGAGCCGCGTTTTTATCCATTTTTTCTAGATCAAATTTGGTTGGCGGCTTAATTTCTAGCGTGTTGTTTGGAAGCCATCTAACCGATACATCGATACTTTTCAGAACTTCGATGATACGATTTACTTCCTCGATTCGCGGAACTTTCTTGAGCTTGGTAGTACCTTTGTTAAGTAAACTGGCACAAAGCAAGGCAACGGTTGCGTTCTTGGAAGTTTTAAGGGTAATTTCACCGCTGAGTTCACGACCACCTTCAATACGTAGATTAACGGCTCCGCTACTAATGCTGATTAGTGGTTTATTAAGCACATCGCTAATACGGCCGAGCATTTCAATACTCATATTTTGTCGCCCGTGCTCAATTCGATTAACTGCAGATTGGCTCGTGCCCAGTTGTCTGGCAAAGTCGGCTTGGGTTAAGCCTCTCTCTTGTCGTATCTGGTAAATTAAGTGACCAATCTTCTGATTAGATGTTTCCATGTGCCCAAGAAGTATATCACAAAAGGCATAAAAAAAGAGGTAATTTTCACATTTTTATCCACTATTATTATCAGCTACAATAGAGATATGATCTGAGGCCAAATATTACTGATTTTATTGCCATTCTAAGAGGGATATTTACTATGAAAGACAAAGTTATAGAGAAACTGATCAAGAAAGAAATCAAACGCCAAACTGATGGTTTGGAAATGATACCTAGCGAAAATCATACATCTGGTGATGTATTGAAGGCGCTTGGATCACGATTAACTGATAAATATTCAGAAGGTTATCCTGGCAAACGCTATTACGGCGGATGTGAAAATGTTGATGCGGTTGAGAATCTGGCTCGTGATCGAGCAAAAGCTCTTTTTGGCGTAACTCATGCTAACGTGCAGCCATATTCTGGCTCACCAGCTAACTTGGCGGTTTACTTTGCTTTAGCTAATCCTGGCGACACAGTTATGGGTATGGATTTGTACTTTGGGGGTCATATGACACATGGTCTTAAAGTTAATTTTTCAGGCAAATGGTTTAACTCCGTTCAATATCAAACGGGCAAAGATGGCCTTTTAGATTATGAAGCTCTTGCCAAGCTAGTCGCCAAAACTAAGCCAAAACTTATCTTCACTGGCGCGACTGTATACCCACGTGTTTTTGATTGGAAAAAACTGCGTCAGATTGCCGATCAAGTCGATGCCTTTTTGGTTGCTGACATTTCACATATTGCTGGACTTGTTGCGGGAGGTGTTCATCCATCACCAGCAGGTATCGCCGATGTTATCACTACCACGACCCACAAGACACTACGTGGCCCACGTGGCGCGATGATTATGTGTAATGGCAATCCGGCTACTCCGCTAAAAGCTGTTGAGCGAAGTAAAGAAAACCTACCAACACTTATAGATCGAGCAATTATTCCGGGCTTGCAGGGTGGCCCTCACAATCACCAAACTGCCGCAATTGCAGTGGCGCTTCATGAAGCGGCTCAACCAGCTTTCAAAAAATATGCTCAGCAAATTGTTAAAAATGCCAAGAAGCTAGCTGATGAGTTAAACGAAAAGGGCTACACACTTATTACTGGAGGCACGGATAACCACTTGATGCTTATTGATCTAAGTAATAAGAAAATCACTGGCAAGCAGGCTGAAATCGCTTTGGGTAAGGCAGGGATAACAGTCAATAAGAACACAGTACCATTTGATCCTCGTCCGCCATTCGACCCAAGTGGAATTCGGCTCGGTACGCCAGCCTTAACTACTCGAGGAATGAAAGAGAAAGAAATGGTTCAGGTTGCAAGTTGGATTGACGAAGCATTAAAGCATCATAATGACGACAAGAAACTTTCTTCAATCGAAAAAGAAATAAAGGTATTTACTAAAGATTTCCCATTGCCAAACTAGCTAAAATCGCCAAGTATTCGAACTTCGGGCACAAGTTCAATACCAAGTTTATCCTTAACGGTTTTGATAATTTCTTGTACAACTTCGTAAATTTGCTGTGATGTCGCACCACCGGTGTTTTCAATTTTTAGTACGTGTTCAGGATGCAGTCTGACTGGTCCCCAGGATTGACCACGCTTAAAACCAGCCGCCAGCATAACATGAGCTGCTGATACACGGGTTGTTGAGCCACCGTGAACCTTATTCTGTGTTTTGATCTCCTTAGTGCTCACAGAGTGTTCCTCATATTTCATTATCTCTTCTGCTAACTTGGCGCTAACAATCGGATTCCTAAAGAAAGAGCCAGCCGTCTTAGGGTCATCTTTACCGCCGAGCAATGATCCGGCACGCTTGCGAGATTCAAGAATAATTTTGCGCCGATCACCTAACTTATTCGGATCGAGTTTTAATTCCTTAGCCACGTTAAGTGCGGATGCGTATACGAGGTCCTCTGGATTATCGCTCAAAGCAAAGGCAGCACTAATAATTACAAAATCTTTGAATCGATCCGTTTGAAAATCAGAGAATCGATAGTCAAAGCCTAGTTGCTCGGCTGGGATTCGTTGTACAACGATGTCACTTGATTTTGTATCGATAACTTCAACCCATAACAAAGAATGAGAAACAGCTTGCCCGTATGCTGCTATATTTCCAACCACCGCTGCACCAACCGTACCAGGAATGCCACTCATTCGTTCTAAGCCCCATTTTTTTTCTTTGATACTGGCCTTTACTAGGTCGTCCCAGTCAACGCCAGCATCAGCGGTAATAATACAGAGTCCAGTTCCTTTTGATATATCCAGTTGGGAGCTTTGCATATGAAGAGTTGTCCCAGGTAAACCCTTGTCAGAAATCAATACATTTGCGCCCGCGCCCAGAAACCAGATTGGGTGAGTGCTGTTTAATAAGGCGTCAGTAATTTCACTACGCTTGCTTATTGTTATGAATATTTCAGCAGGCCCGCCGGTACCAAAAGAAGTATAGTCAGCCAGGCTAACATCGTGCTGTATTTCCATAGTAATTATTATACGTGCTTTTGCTTGCAATGACGTATTTATCAGCAGTAACATATATATAGCAATGGGAGAAAATACACATCATTTTCCACACAAGACATTGGGCAACTATTTGCGTAAGCGCAGAGAGTCTATCCATGAGAGTTTAGCCGAAGTTTCCGGTGCCGTTGAAATTGATCAAGAAATGCTGTCTAAGATTGAACAGGGCATGTTGTTGCCAAGCGAGGATATCCTCCTTCTACTAATTAGTCATTTGGACGTTAGCGAAGATGATGCCACTGAGCTCTGGGAACTTGCGGGCTATGAGCGACCAAAACAAGAAACCGAGACAATCGATAATGATGCCAGCAAGCAAATGTTCATGGTCATACCGTTTGATAATCGTGTTCTTTACACTGATGATCTGCAAGTTACGGTTAACAAAAGCGGTATTGTTTTAAACTTCATGCAATCTGGCAACAATCAACCCACAACAGTTTCGCGCATTGGCATGAGTCGAGAATATGCTCAGACCATGGTAGAAGTTTTGAAAGCTTCACTTGCTCAAAAACCTGCCAAACCCCGTATGTTGCCTAGGCCACAAGATAAGCAAGAAAAATAATACTATTTCTAAACTGTTCTAATCTGTTATAATTGTCTGTTATAATTGCAATTTGACGTGCACCGGTAGCTCAGCGGATTAGAGCATCTGTCTTCGGAACAGAGGGTCGGGGGTTCGAATCCCTCCCGGTGTACCAGGTAAAATATTTTGCCACCCAGAATGGGTGGTTTTATATTTTAGCTCGACATTTCGAGCAGGGATTCGATCCAGGGTTCGGTCATTAGTCTGTTGCCCGAGATTCTCGGCGCACAGATTAATGTGCGATTATCCCTCCCGGTGTACCGTGCAATACGATTAACCACAGGCTGTCTGTTACCATAGATTTATGAACATCGAACTTTTGCTTACTGGTGGGCATCCAAATAGTCTTGGTCACACAGAAGAAGTTATCCATTTTGTCTTTGAAAACCCTGGCGAACTAAAAACACTATTTGACTGTTTATTTGTTAGTGATGAGCTTGTCAGGATGCGTGCCGGTGATGCACTGGAAAAAATTTGTCGAGTACATCCGGATTGGTTCAGTGATTATATTGATAGATTACAAACTGAAGTTTATAAAATTGACCAGCCATCAGTACAGTGGCATTTGGTGCAAATGATGGGAGAACTTGATCTAAATGAAATACAAACTAAAAGAGCCATTGAAATTCTTAGGTCTAACCTAGAACATGCCACTGATTGGATAGTACTCAATTTTAGCATTGAAATAATGTACAAGTTTGTTAAAGAAAACACCAGCCTAGCTACAGATTATTCAAAACAACTAAAGAGGCTGATGAGCGATCCTCATAAGTCTGTTTCAAAAAGAGCGCAAAAATATCTAAACGAACTAGCTAAGTAATAGTATTGGTATTATATTAAGATGAATACAATAAGGATATAATATGCAGGCTAATGAAAAAGAACTGAATTTGATTTGTAACTATGGTTCTACAAACCTAAGTAAAGAACTCTTGGTTACTCCACAAGTTATCGTTGTAAGGGAAGGTGAGGCTGTACTGCTTAATACGCCCCTATCATCAATTAGTCTTGCCGAATTTTCGGCAAATTATGTTCGGTTAAAGACCAGCGGGGGCAGTTATGTTATAAGGGGCATAAAACCCGCAAATTATAGTTTAGTTTATGCCAGAAAAAGTTTATCAGATCCAAAATCCTTAAAAGAAGTTAGAAGTTTACTAGAAAACAACGGTGTTAAAACCAAAACCAACCTTTTCATTGCCGATCCCAAGACAATTATAGTTGCACTAAGTATTATTGCGATAGCAGCGGTTTTGTTACTAATAGCACGTTAGTTATTACATTCTAAAGTACAATATAGGTCGGATGAAAGTTAGTAGTTTTGAAGAGCTAAATAAGTATTTACGACAGTTTGTACCTGGTTCTATTCTTGATGGCGATTTTTATAATCCACAAAAAATGTATGAACTTTTGCCACTAGTTGATAATCCACAAAACAAATTTAAGATCATTCATGTTGCAGGAACTTCTGGCAAGACCTCAACCTGTTACTACATTGCAGAATTGCTCAAGTCTAGCGGCGCAAAGGTTGGGCTGAGTGTTTCGCCACATGTTTTTCAAATTAATGAGCGCATTCAAATTAATAACGTTCCATTAAAAGAGTCTGAAATGTGCGAGCTGTTCACAGAGTTTATTAATACGCCTGGTTTGATCGAGCTCAAACCAACGTATTTTGAATGCGTGATTACGTTTGCACTATTTGTATTTGCCAGAATGAACTGCACTCATGTAGTCATGGAGGTTGGTTTGGGAGGCCTCAAAGACGCAACTAATATAATAGATGATCGCGACAAAGTTGCAGTTATTACCGATATTGGCCTCGATCATACCCGAATTCTTGGCGACACACTAGAAAAAATTGCTTTTCAAAAAGCCGGAATAATAAAATCAGGTAATAATGTTTTTTGTTATGACCAAAATAAAATCTTAAACGATGTAATTGATAAGCAAGTTAAAGAATCAAAAGCCATACTACATCGACTGGATGAAGTTGAGTTGCACAGAAATGCTCGACTAAACAGTGACTTGCCCGACTATCAAAAGAGGAACTGGTTACTCGCACAACAAGTTGCCGAGTTTGTGATTAATCGGGACGGGCTTAATAAACTCGATACCGAAATACTTCTAGATTCACAAAAAACTATTATTCCAGCCCGATTACAGCACGTACAAATAGGCAACAAAACATTAGTTATTGATGGCGCACATAATCCTCAGAAACTAAATGCTCTAGTTAGCAGCCTGAAAAAATTATTCCCAGATAAATCATATGCTCTACTAATAGCATTCATGGAAAGTAAGCAGGCAACTCTTGATGTTAGCCTCACAATCTTGCACAGTATTTCGGACAATGTAATTACGACTGAATTTATGGCTAGTACTGACCTGCCGCATAAAGTCATGCCAAGTACGGAATTGGTTTCTGGATGCAAGAAAGCAGGCTTTTCTAGGGTTCAATCAATAAAAAACACCGATGATGCATTCGAAGAATTACTAAAACAGCCAGAGGATATCATACTTATTACAGGATCATTTTATTTAATTGGTTCGCTAGTCTACAAAGTGAGACAATATATCCATGGTTAGATGTATTGCAGCAATGGATGAAAAACGAGGTATTGCTGATGATCACGGCATACCGTGGCAGGGAAAAATCCCTGGAGATATTAAGTACTATCGTGACAAAGTAAATGATGGCGGTACGATCCTTATGGGCTACGGACTTTATGTGGAACTTACAAAACCATATCCAGGTGGAACAAACTACGTAGCAACCTCAAAAGATGAAAAATTGCGTGAAGGCTTCGAGCCAGTTTCTGACGCCGTTGAGTTTATAAAATCAAGCCATAATGATATTTGGAATTTAGGTGGAGCAGGATTATTTGCAAGTACTATTGATTATGCTGAGGAGCTTTATATCACACAGATTGATGGGGATTTTGGTTGTACAAAGTTTTTCCCCGAGTTCAAGAATCAATTTCAACTTGTAACTTCAGGTGATCCTATAACGGAGAATGGCGTAACTTATAGATTTCAAGTGTGGAAACGTGCCAAAGCTTTGGTTTAAAGTTTTTGGATAACACAGTAAGTAGGTACAATATAGGCTATGTCGTTTCTAAAACGCCACTGGAAAAATTTGTGGCAACTAGCCTTCCTTTTAACGGCTACTAGCTGGCTATTTGCCCCAATAATAAACCCAATTTTAACCAGTCCAGACGCACTTATTAATCACTTTGAAGTGCCAGGTATGGCATATTCTTGGTTGTTCAGGGCTTGTGATGTTATTGCCGGTTTACTGCTTTTGGGTATGGCGGGCTACATGATGAAAAAACAAAGGGGGCTTAGTATTTCTAGCGGGCTTCTAGCCGTTATAGGTATTGCGATTGCCGTTGACGCGTTTATACCAACTGGCTGTCATATAACCAGTGGATTTTGTAGAGAAGAAAATGCTGAGGCTGTAATTGGGCACGCCATTGACAACACTGTTGCGGTAGGTGCCATGTTGGCACTTGCTGCTTGGGATACCTTTAGGAAGAAGCGCGTACCATCAGGATTCTTTTTGACATTCCAGATTCTGTACGGCGGTCTGTTCTTGACCCAGTATGCATCTATATACCACTTTGGGACTTTTTCTCAGTTCTTGTATCAATCCGTCACCATAGTTTGGTTGGCTTGGTTTGCAGTAACCCAGTTTGATAATGAGCCACATCCACCAAGAGCAACAAGCAACGTAAATAAGGTTCTGGCGGTTTGGGTCGGCATAAATGGCATAGCAACAATATTATTGGCCGTTGTTCATATTGGCTACTTTGGATTCCTGCAGAGTTTTTATTTCGCCGAAGATAATACATGGCTCAGTCAACATGGTTTAATCGTGGGGCTTGTCTTTCTTTATATAAGTCGTCATATCGCTCGAGGTGAGCGGCGGGCCTGGCAAATCTTAGTTATGCTTATCGGCTTTGAAGTTTTGAAATACGCCATTATTATTCCTCAGCCAGCATTACTGGCACTTTATATTATTACGTTCGCGTTTGTTTTTACAGCTCGCGACTACTTTAACAGGGGGGTTGTTGCACAATCATGGAGATCTCGAATAGTAGATATAACTATCATGCTAGGTGGAGTGATGATTGCTATTGTCATTATTGGTGAGTTGCTGCTACATACACCAGCACATCCGCTTGTTAACTCCACCTTACATCGTTCAGGCAGAATCATAAGTAGCACCAGTCATTTTACTCAAAGTCACGTAAAAGAAACCATAAGGGCGCGTATAGTTACACTCTTGGTTATTTCTAGCACAGCCTTTTTGCTTTGGGCGCTATTTCAGCCAGCCCAGCATGAACATGGCGTAGCCTCGCTTAATGAGATTGAAGAAGCCGAGGCTTTGCTTCATCAGTATTCTAGATCAACTGAAGATTTCTTTAAGATTTGGCCTCATGATAAACAGTACTTTTGGCTTGGTAATAGGCGGGCTTTTATTGCTTATAAAGTAGTTGGACCAGTTGCGTTTGCGTTAGCTGATCCAGTTGCCGATACTCCAAAAGATCAACAAAATATACTCGATGACTTTATGTCGTATTGTCGCACGCATGGTTGGAGAGTGTGTTTTATGGTAATTTCCGATAAAACCAGAAGTCTATACAGCAATGATGCATTGAATTTTCTAAAAGTTGGGGCTAGTGCTGTAGTTGATATTGATAAGTACTGCAATGAAACAGCCCGTAACAAATGGTGGCGTTGGCAAAATAATAAAGGCACAAAGCTTGGTTATAAGTACGAGGTGTTACAGGCGCCACACTCCCATGAGTTATTAAATGAACTTAAGGCTGTTTCGGATGAGTGGCTAAAACGTGATGGGCATCAGGAGGAAGGCTTTGCGCTTGGGTATTTTGATGTAAGTTATTTGCAGCGCTGCCGAATTCATCTTTTGCGTGATGAACAGCAAAGAGTAGTTGCTTTTGTAAATGAACTGCCAATATACAATAACTTACGTCAAACGACGATTGATTTAATTCGTTTTATAGAAGATGCACCTAACGCTAACAATTTTTTGATTTATAACGTACTGCATCAACTTAACGAGGAAGACAGATATAAATACTTTGACATCGGTTTTGTGCCTTTAGCACAAATGACAGGCCGATTAGCTCGAATTGCTCGAACGCTTGGTGCCGGCCGTTTCTCAGCCGCCGGGCTAGAGCAGTTTAAAAATAAGTTTGAGCCAGACTGGCAAGAAAATTACTTTGCTTATGACGGCGATGTTGGTGACTTGGCACTCATTGCCCTAAATCTAGAAAAAGCTATGGCCGTAGATCTACAAAAACAAAAAACTCTCAAATGAGAGTTCTTAGTTGGGATCACCGTAGGGGCCGTTGGTCTATTTTGGTAAACGAAACTTTGTCCAGCATAGATAGTGGTCAGTCTGGGTCTTTACTACTTGCGACTCAACTATTCTAAGCTCCGGGCTACAAAATATGTAATCTGTATGTCTCCCGTCCGGTCTTGTTGCGCCAGCCGGGATCGCATTTGAGAGTTTCAATGTACTTACCAGTTTAGAAAATACTTTCTGTGCATTATCACAGTTAAAATCACCCACAAAAATTAGAGGTCGCTCAAGATTGTCTATGTAGACTTCCTCTATCTTTCCTGCTAGATCTTTCCCTTTGCCTTGCTCATAATCATAGCCAAACATGTTGATATTGTTACCATGAGTATTGGCGATCATGCAATTCTCAATTTCTGAAGTTTGCAAGTACCTTTGATGAAACGCTGAATACCTACCATCAGCAAATCTCAATTCAAACTCGGGGTAAGGGATCGGCACCTTATTTTGCCTAGTAATGTTAGACTTCGATAAAATCACTGTGGCATTCTTATAGCGTGTATCAATATGAGATTCATGACTCGCTACCTCAAATATATGATCAAATCCGATCCCTGCTTGAATACGACGGGACAATGAATCCTCATCGTTTACATGGGACTCTTGCAGACATACGATGTCTGGCTTGACCTTCTTTATCTCGCTGATAATATACGCGACATCTTCTTTTTCTTGATAGTCAAACTGCTTGGTACTGGCAATCTTATACCCACCACCAATGTTCCACGACGCAACTGTAAGTTCTTTCATACCTCTATCATAACAAAAAGACGCTCCCCGCCTCTTTTAACCATTTTGGAGGGCCAGGAGGTATTTTTTTGGAACACCCCGAATTCAATATTATCGAGGATTTGACAATCTTATATCATCGTCTCATTGACCTTGGAATGGAATATCGTGATGGAGGGGTCTACCTCGCGGACCTAAAGGCTTCTCGTTAAATAACAAATGTAATTCGTCGTTTAGATTTTAAGTTACGCGCTCCGTGTAAAGGGGGTGGACTACCTGCGGTATTTTGCAGAGTAAAGGAGTCGCCAACAGCTAGTGTAAATATACGTTCTATGCCAGTTATCGGATCGGTAATAGTAGTTGTGGACTCACCTTCTAAGACCGTAGCACTTGATGGGGACAGATAGGCGTCTCTGTGTGTCTGGATAAATCCGTGTGAACCAAGTATGTTAATCCCAAAACCCGGCACTGTACTCCCGACAGTCTTACGCCGTAGATGAAAGAGCTTAAGTAAATTTGGTACTCTCGCGGCAAACTCCGGATAATTTAAAAGACCGTCACGGTCTGTATCAAGCGCTGGCTCAACACAGCACTGAAATCCAGATAGCCTTCGACCATCTACTAGTAACCTTGAGGAGATTACCCCATCAGGAAGTTCTAGCTCCATAGATGCTAATTGGCCAATCTCTCTACATGTCTCAGCTGCAAAATATGGGTCTATTTCTGCTCGTTCAATGTGCCAATTATTTCCATTCTCTGCACTAAAGGTAGTCACAATAATAAAATAATGCCATGTTATGGCATTATTGACAATGTATTGGAGGGCCACCTGGGACTCGAACCCAGGACACTCGGCTTAAGAGGCCGATGCTCTAACCAGCTGAGCTAGTGGCCCTCGTCAGAGTGAGGCTTTGGGCTTGCTCTGACGAGTAAACTCGCAGAGCTTCACCTTATAGCACTCCCTCTTCCTCTTAATTTTTCAAACAGTCGAGAGGCAAAGCCACTCCTTGGTTCGAAAAATTAGGGATAATGCTTTGTTAGCAAGCTAACAGAAGGCAATTTTAACAGATTAAAAAATACTTGTAAATCTGTTATCTAATTGGTCTGGAATCTAGGGCCTGAGTCGTTGTCGTTAAAAAAGTTATCAAAGTTGTTGTTTTGTTGGTAGGTTGGCCGATTATATCTGTTTCGGTTGTAGTTACTGTTGCTGTCATATACCCCTGCAGCAATCATGATGCCGTAAACAATAATAAACATCGCAACAAATATCGAGCAGAAAACGACTAATATATAGTTTGCCCAATGGACTTCTGGTTTTGGCTGATTTCCTGACTTGAGGGCTTTGATTTGTTCATATCTTCCAACTAGTGGGCTCATTGAAATTATTGGAGTCAATAGACCGCCACCACTTCCAAAACTGGCGCCGCCCATAATGCCGCCAGCAAATAATGCTCCAAGAATCTCAATTAAATGACCCTTGGCTAATTCTTTACTTCTTTTCATGGCAGCAACGGCTCCAAGATTTTCGTCCATGATTACGAAATATGTAAAGCAAAACCACAGACCAAATATGATTCCGGGTACTATAAACAGAAGTAGACCGCCAAATACTGCTAGGCCAATTAATACTGATGCTCCAAGCAATGTCCAAATCTTCTTGAAAGAGTCACCAATGTAATCTGTTGTACTGCGTGTCTCATGGCGAATACTGCTCACGCCTAGTGAAGCAAGCGAACCATAAAAAACTGGCATAATTAGCAATAGTACACCAAGAAATGCAAAGACACCCAAAATTGGAATTAGCAAAAAGAAGAAACTAAACATAAACGCCCCAACGGCCATAACGGAAAGAAGTAAGATTAGGAGTAGGGATGGTATAGGATTAACCGTAAGCATCCTAACAAGCCCCGTAACTGAAACGAGGAATGGATTTGATTGATATTCCTGTGATTCAGCCGGTGAAGTACTTTGAGTAGGGTGTGACACGTGGGCAGCTTGCTCGTGATGATGCTCGTGATGATGCCCTGCATGATGCCCAGAGTGCTCTGGTTTTGGTGCTAGTGATTCTGGTTCGTTTGGCGAAGGTTCCATGAGAAACTCCTGTTAAATTTAGATAAATCGTAGCACGTAATACCCCTAATGCATATATTTTCACAAAAACTATTCGTTTTACCGCGAATAAGCTATAATTATCTTCATAAATAATAAGGAGGGTAAGTATGCTAGGTGCTCTTGTAAGCCTTGCAGGTAACTTAGGTCAAGCTAGTTACGACTATACGTACACAACGACAACAACTAATGGTGCATCAACCGCAGGATTGGGTGCGTTTTTGCTAATCATTTGGTTAATTGTCCTTGTAGTTTCAGTAATTATGATCATCAGTATGTGGAAGATTTTCACAAAAGCTGGTGAAGCAGGATGGAAATCAATTATTCCTTTCTATAACACATGGACATTGGCAGAAATTGTTGGCCGCCCAGGTTGGTGGGGACTAGCACCATTACTTGGTGTTATTCCATACATCGGTAGTCTTGCCGGATTTGTAGTAATCTGTATTCTTTACGTTGATCTTGCAAAATCATTTGCTAAGACCACTGGATTTGCAGTATTGCTAATTCTATTGCCAATCGTTGGCTTCCCAATGCTAGCCTTTGGTGATGCAAAATATGGTGGCCCTGCAGCCGCAGGTTCAGGTGGCTCAAAGCCAGCTGCTCCAGCTGCACCATCAGCTCCAGCCGCAACAAAATAATTTGTTCGTCTATTAAGATTGAGCACCCCCAGGGGTGCTCTTTCGTTTTTCGTGGTACAATAAGCGCTTGAAATGAAGAAGTTATTAAACGGTTCAGAGCTTGCTGGTTTTATCAAAGAACGACAAGCAAAACAAGTGCGTACACTGCGGCAGGCCCATAATATACAGCCTAAACTTGCGATTATTCGAACCAATCCAGATCCTGTTGTCGATAGCTATATGAAGCTCAAGCAAAATTATGGGTCTGATATTTTAATTGATGTCGATGTGCACACTATTGATCAGAGAGAAGCCTTAAAACGCATAAGTGATCTAAACGATGATAACAGTGTGCATGGGATAATTGTCCAGATACCATTGCCTGATCCAACGCAAACTGATGAAATTCTAAATGCAGTAGCACCTAACAAAGATGTAGATGGGTTGGGCCAAAAAACAGAATTTGAACCAGCAACACCCCTAGCAATTGATTGGTTGCTGGCTGGCTATAATGTTGACCTAGCACACAAACATATTGTGATTGTCGGGCATGGTCGTCTGGTAGGACGCCCACTGGCTAAAGTTTGGAAGGCTTCTGGCTTTGATGTTGAGGTTGCCGACAAAAAAGTTCCAAATCTATCTGATGTAACCAGAAAAGCTGATGTCCTAGTGGCCGCCACTGGTGTGCCGGGTCTAATCGATGCCTCAATGGTAAAACCTGATGTGATTGTGGTTGATGCCGGTGTGGCAACCGATAAGAACGGCTTAGTTGGTGATATTGCCAAAGATGTTCGCGAGCTACCAGACGTTACTATTACGCCCGAGAAGGGTGGGGTAGGCCCACTAACGGTCTGTGGCTTATTCGAAAACGTGATTCGCTCAGCACAAAAGTTTGCGGAGAAAAAAAGTGAGTAAAATTGGTGTTTTTGATTCTGGGATCGGCGGACTATCAGTAGCTCAAGCAATCCAAGAGGCTTTGCCAGATGATGAAGTTTTGTTTACCAATGATCCGGACCACTTCCCTTACGCCAATAAGCAGCCTCAGGAATTGCTTGAATATGTTGTACCAATTCTTGAATCATTAGTTGAACTGGGTGTAGATGTAATTGTTATTGCCTGTAATACAGTAAGTACAACGATTATTTCAGACTTGAGAGATGAAATTAAAGTTCCTCTTATTGCCATGGAGCCAATGGTTAAGCCGGCAGCAGCGGCTACAAAATCAAAGGTCATTGCGGTCTGTGCTACTCCAACAACCTTAGCTAGTAAGCGTTACGCTCAGCTTAAGGATGAATTTGCTAAGGGAGTAAAAGTCCTAGAACCTGACTGCAGCGACTGGTCACATATGATTGAGACCAATAATATCGACAAGGATCACATCCGTAAAATTACTGATGAAGCCTGCAATCAAGGGGCTGACGTTATCGTTCTTGGCTGTACACATTATCACTGGATCGAGGATTTGATTCACGATGAAGCAGCTGGCCGAGCTGAAATTTTACAGCCAGAAAAGCCGGTTATTGAACAATTGAAACGGATTTTAGGCAGTCGGTAAGGCTTTAACTGCGGCTTGAAATTGCTCGCCACGATCTTTGTAGTTTGCAAACATTCCAAAGCTGGCGCTACCGGTTGATAACATTACCATGTCACCCTTTTTTGCCTGCTGAAGTGCAACAGCTAAGATCTCGGGCATTTTCACAGTTTCATCAAGCACAATGAAAGGGACGTTGCGGTAATTCGAGTATTTTTTAACTAGATCGACAATCTTTGGACCAGTTTCACCAATGGCTACCAGGTACTTAACATTACTTTTTACAATTTTTTGAGCCATCTCTTCATATGATGATCCCTTATCCGAACCACCAACAATCATAATTTTTGGTTGTTTAAAGGCATCGATAGCCACGATTGCGGTTTCAGGAGTTGTGCCAAATGAATCATCAATGATTTGTACGCCGCCATAGTTAAGTACTGTCTGCAAACGGTGTGGCAAGCCAGCAAATGTCTTTAATACCTCTTTGACAATGTGTTTGTCTTCGCGAATAAGTTCCCAGACTGCAGCAAGTGCCGCACAAATATTCTCTAAATTATGACGTCCGGGTAGGAGGATATCATGAGTGCTGCAAATTTTTTCACCAGCTACAAATATATGGTCATCCTTGACGTAAAATCCATCTTCATCTGTTGGGTCCTGATCAGGCAAGGGGACTTCATAAGTTAACTTATAGCCTGGCGAGCTATCAGCGATTTCTTGCGAGTAAAGATTAGCACTGTTATAGACTGCAAGATCATGTACTTGTTGATGAATAAACATTTGCTTTTTGGCATTTACGTACTCAAACATATCAGGATGCCAGTTGAGGTGTTCTGGCGTAATCATAAGACATACGGCAATGTGCGGTGAATACTTTAGATCAATAAGCTGAAAATTGGCTAGTTCGAGTACAACGAGATCATCCGGCTGGATGTTATTCTTTAGTAGGTCAAGAGGTGGTATGCCAATATTGCCGCCTAGATGAACGCGTCTACCCGCTTGCTGCAAAAAAGCAGCGATTAGACTCGAGGTTGTTCCTTTGCCTTTTGTTCCGGTTATACCAATGATTGGAGCCGGACAAACACGAAAAAACTCGTTGGTAACGGTTGTTACTTTTTCCATTACTTCTGGGTGCAATTCGTTGGCTTTTAAGATTTCCGTTGGGTGAAGACCTGGAGTACGAACTAGCATGTCAAACTCATGCAAGTTACTTAAATAATCACCATCAGACTTGGTATCAACGCCTTCAGGTAAATCATCTGGCAAAATTTGATCGCAGATTGTAATCTGATTTTCTGACTTGTTCCAGTACTCAAAGGCACTACGTCCTTGATCCCCATATCCTAAAATCGCTATTCGCATATGAATATTGTAACAGTTCTATTTGTTGAGTTGTTTCTTAACAAGTTCAGCTACCTGGCGCGGTGTCATATCAGCCTTAAGAATAATTGCCACAACACCAAGTTTCTTAACTTCTTCTGGGACTTCTTGCTCGCCCATGTTGGTAAGGATGACTACTTTTGTATTTTTGCCAAACGGGGTTTTGCGGAGTTTGGACAGCATTTCATCGCCGTTCATTTCTGGCATCATAAGGTCCAGCAGAATAATATCTGGCTTCATATTTTCGGCAAGTTCTAATCCAAGTTTGCCGTTTTCGGCAGTCTCGACAACAAAACCTTCCGCCTCAAATTTGATGCGGTACATCTGAGAAATAGCTTGATCGTCTTCTATGATTGCGATCTTGGCCGACATATATTAATCCTACGGCATTGTTGATACTAACTCAATAACATTTTACTGATATCTGTTGACCCCTGTAGTTATTAGTGCTATTTTAAGGCTAACGAAAGGTGTTGTATGAAGATAAAGCCACTCGTTCTCCCAGAATTTCCAGAGTTTTATGAATTAAAGTTGTCTGATAGAGATGCTTACAATGCCTTAATTCGAGATTATCCACCAATCTCGGAAATCTCTTTTTCGAGTTTAATGAGTTGGTGGAGCTCACTTGGTAATTGTAAGGTTTCACAAATTCACGGGAACTTGGTCATATCATATTGGCTGCCCGGAGATGACGAAAACTCAGGACTTTCACTGGTGGGCACTAATAAAATTGACGAATCAATTTGCGAAATTTTTGATTACCAAAAAGCTCAAGACCAGGAAAGTAAGCTAGTTCACGTACCAGATTTTGTACTAGGACACATTAGGTACCCCGAGATGTTTGGCTGTGAGGATGAGCCTGACTACGTAGAATCCTTATTGTTGGTCGAAGAAACGGCAGAAATTAAGTCAATGCCAATATTTCTACGAATCAAAGTCGGAAGCTTTTTACGAGCCACAAAAGGGAAAAGGGTTGACCTAAAAAAGATAGATCTCAGTAAGCCAGAAAACCGAGAGTTAATAATTAACTGTTATTTTGACTGGAAAGAAAAAGCTGAAGTTAATTGTCTTCCAAGTCACGCAGAGAATGCATTCCTGTATTCAATTAACAATGCAACCAAACTTGGCACAGAAGTTGTTTCGCTTTATATAGATGATGAAATCAATAGCTTTTCATTATATGAATCACCTCTAAATAGCAACTATAAGGTAATAAAGTACTCTGGATTTACATTCGATGTGCCTGGATCACATAGCTTTGCATGCTACAAGATGGCAGAATTATTTACTAAAGAAAACGCGAAATTCGTAAATATGGTTATACATATAGGTGACCCAAAATATCGAGCTCACCTACTTTCTTTAAGGCCAAAAAATGCATTTAAAAAGTATACTGTCCGACCGGAAGAATCTTATGTGAAGAGTAGGCGCTACTATGGGGTTAAAAGAAGAATTAGGTAATCTTACATTTTTTAATGTAATGCGTTTTGAACTATTTCGATAACCTGGGAAGGTGTGTGATTGGCTTTGACAACATAATCTAGTATTCCAAGTTTTTGTAACTTTTCAGGCGCTTCATCCAAACTAATATTAGTCAGAACAATAATTTTTGTTTTTGCTCCCCACTTAGTTGAGCGAACCTTTTCGGCGACTTCATCACCGTTCATTTCTGGCATCATAAGGTCGAGAAGTATTAAGTCAGGCCTGAATTTTTCCAAAAGCGTTAGGCCTTGAACGCCGTCACCGGCTGCTTTAACAGTGTATCCGGCACTCTTCAGTTTGAGCTCATACATCTCGCGTATGGGCTGATCATCTTCAAGTATTGCGATCCTAGCACCCATATCCTCATGGTACGCTTATTACTTACAACTGCAAGCTTACTTCTTTATACCAAGAACTTCTTCAACGACATTTATCACCTGTGTCGGTGTGTAATGTGCTTTTACAATATACCGATCAACATTTAGGAATCGCAGATTGTGTGGCGCTTCATCACGACTAATGTTTGTGAGAACTATTACACGAATCTCTGCGCCTTTTTTGGTCTCACGCAGTTTTTCAAGCATGATGTCACCACTCATAACTGGCATCTTAAGATCGAGCAAAATCAGGTGAGGTTCAAAAGCATCGATTACTTTTAGCCCATCTTCGCCATTATTTGCGGTTTGTACGTCAAACCCGGATAAGTTTAACTTCATCCGATACATTTCTTGTATCGACGGCTCATCCTCTACGATTACTATTTTTTGTTTAGACTGCATAAGCTTAGTTTAATTAAATGTAACAGATAAATAGTAGATCGTTCAAATAAAAGTGATGCTTATCGTTGTATTTTTAGCGAAATTAATATATAACAAGGGGCAATAAGAGGTTGCCCAGATGAAGACCAGGCTTTCTACTTTCAAATCCTTCCCAGAGTTTAGTAAATTAACATGGGAAAAAAAGGACGAATATGAGTTGGCAATTCGAAATTATCCACCCATATATGATATTTCTTTCCCAGGATTAATGTCATGGTGGAACCCTCTAGGCGATATATCGGTTAGTGAGCTTAATGGAAATCTGGTAATACCGTATTGGATGCCTGGAGATGAAGAAAATACTGGTCTATCAATTGTTGGGACTAGAAAAATTGATGAGTCTATATGTGCAATTTTCGATTATCTAAGAGAAAAAGGTGATCCAGCGAGACTAGTAAATGTTCCAGAGTTCGTGCTTAGTTTTATCAGATATCATGATATGTATACGTTTAAAGAGCAAAGACATTTGAATGAATATGTGTTGCCACTTTCCCATTTCTATCCGCTGAAAAATATGGCGCCACACTGGCAACGCGTAGCAGCTAAAGTTATTAACTTTTTAGAAGATAAAAAGATATCGGTAACAAGTTTAGATCTGCAAGTTAAATCAGAGAGAGATCTTTTACTAAATGCAGCAGCTAAATGGAGAGTAAAAAATAAACTAAATGACTTTGGCTCTATAGAGGGTGAGTGCATTGAGAATTATATTATTAACTCTGATAAGCTTGGAGTGGATAATCTATGCCTATTTGTTAACGGCAAAATTTGGGGATTTTGTCTCTATCAACCCTCAAGCGACGGTAAGTATGTTGTCATGAAGCATATTAAAGCTACCAACAGGCTTACCTTTGGTTTTGAAATACTGGGATATATGTTTGCAAAAAGATTCATTGAGCAAGGATATACGTATGTAAATCTGGGCCCGGACTACGGCCTTGATGAACTAAGGATGTTTATGCTTACTCTAGGAACATGCAACTTTTTTCATAAGTATACAATTGAGCCTAGACAGACATAAAATACAATATAATTGACAATAGAGGCATATACTCATAAAATTAGTTAAATTAAGTGAGAATTAAATGTCTGAACTAGCTAAAATTGGTGGTGCTGAATCTGGGTCTCAATCTGAATATAACAATGCTTTAAGGCGAAAATTTGGACAAGTTGCTACGGGTTTAATTATGCTCGGAGGTGTGGCTGCAGGAGTGGGTGTTGTTACGCACGAAAACACAAATCTTGACAGCCCTATAGTCAGCACTGCGAGCGATTCAGTTAGCCCATCTGATGGGCTAGCAAATGCTTTTAATTTAGCTGTGGAAGGCGGAGCAATTTTAGGAGCTGGATTACTTGTTAAGAGGGGCGTCGGGCATATTAGGCGGGCGTTTAGCTCTGAGGATCAAGCTATACATGAAATGGCTCATGCCAGAAATCAGTCAAGAGGTTCGGTTGGTAGAAGGGTCGCACAAGCAAGCTTGATCGTTGTAGGTACGGGTGCAATGATAGGTAATTTTGTTGATACTGCTCACGAAGTAAGTAGTTCACAAGCAAAAGTTGCTGATTATTTCGCGAATATACTTGGGGCGGAAAGACCAAGTGATAATATTGGAAATTATGTTATATCTAATACTCCAGTACCAGAATTAGCTAATAACACTAGTATTTCAATTAATAGAGCAAATGGATTTTTAGCACATGCCAAAGAGCATAATATAACGGCAGTGCCAGGAACCTGGGAGTGGCATTCTGGCCAGCGTAAGGGTGAAGAAGGGACAAAAATCCAACTACTTACAGGTAGTTTGCCAAGTGAAACAACACAAATTCCACTTGCTGATAAAGAATGTAAAGAAATTTCTGTAGATGTTGCAAAAGAGCTTGGCGTCAAAAAGGGTGAAACCTTTACTATGGATGGGCTGACTTTAACTGTTAATAATGTTATTGAGGAGAAAAGTGGGTTAAACCTACTACCTGTACTATTTAATAATGAAGATTTTGCACGCTGTGTTAGAAATACCCCAGATCAGCCATATTCTCTAATACTTGCACAAGGTCAAAAAACTGAGATTCAAAAACTTTTGGCTGAGCAAGGGCTTTCCCCAGACACTCTAACAGATCGTGCATTTGTTGTTCCTGTTGATAAATTCGTACAGAATAGTAAAGAAACAGGTGAAAACAGTGTTAACCCGTTGGTTCTTCAGGCAATGACGGTCGCATCATTGCTTGCGGCAGCAGCCTTAGGTAATAGGGCTAGGAATAGGTTAAAAGAAAATACACGAATTAACACTGTCTGGGGTGCTAATGGACTGGATAAGCATGCACTTAGTAAAAAGTATTCAGAAATTGCTGAATCAGAGGCACTATACTCATCCCTTATTGCTATACCAGTTGTGCTACTAGCGGATGTATATACTAATACTGGTATTCCTGGAGCCGCATTGGCTCCGAGTGTTAAGACTGTTCTTTGTATTGTAGGAATAAATTATGGAATAAATAAGGCTGGGACGGCTATAGCTATACGACGCGAGGCTTCAAATATGGATCTTAGCAAGGGGCATACTCTATGAGTAGTTTAGAAAGTGACCCAATCATTAAAGTAGAAGGTGTTAGTGTAGTAAGGGAAGGCGCAATTGTTTTAGATGATGTATCGGTTGATTTTCATTCTGGCTTTACAGCAATAATTGGTCCATCTGGTGCCGGGAAAAGCACGTTTGCGTCTGTAATTCACGGTCTTCAAAAACCTACAGAAGGTTCTGTTAGTCATACTGGTATTAATGAGGGATCATTTGTTAATAGGTCCATGGTATCTGAATCAACTCTAGGTAGGGCAGTTAAAAAGTTAAGACTAGAAACAAAAGCGGAACGTTACCTGGCTGCATATCGCTCAAGATATCTTGGATACATTGCTCAGAATCCTTATCTAGACCCATATTTAACTGCGGAACAATACATAAAATTACCGCAACAAGCCAGGGGTAATAAACTGGATCCAGAGTGGCTTGACTTCTTGATTCATAATTTAGAGATTTCGAAACATCTAGGAAAATATGCTGGAGCGCTATCTGGTGGTGAGGCTCAAAGAGTAGCCATCGTTGCTGGGTTTGCGCATAGACCCGAACTTGTTGTTGCCGATGAGCCTACGGCAGCCCTTGACTCAAAGATGACGGAGAGAACATTATCACTCTTTTTTGATATTACCCAATATGCAGGTACATCTATCATCTGCGTCTCACATGAGCCAAATATAAAGAACCATGCTGAAAGAGTGATTGAGCTAAGAGACGGAAGCGTAATTAAACCATAAACATTGTAGTTGATCTATTGACTATAATTTGCTAAAATATTATTTGTACTTTAGAAGATTGAATACGACATGTGAGGATCTTATTCCTCTGTCATGTCGTATTTTTTGTACATAAATCATTAAGCATAAACCTAGGAAATACATGAGAGATCTTGCGCCACAAATTTATAGACAAAGAGCAGTAATTGAAGGCTATCCAAAGAAAAATATAACTGCTCATGAAATCAAGCAATATTTGTCAAAGCTGTCTGATGTTATTGGTATGAAGACCTTGCTAGATCCAGTTACGCACCGTTCCGATAAATATGGTGAGGCTGGTTGGATTCACTGGGAGAGTTCTGGGGCTCATTTTTATGCCTGGGAACAGCCCATTTTATTTTTTAGCGTTGATATTTATACTTGTAAGAAGTTTGATGTTCAAGATGCGATTAACTTTACGCACGATTTTTTTGAAGCCACAGATCTTGATTACAAGGAATTTTAATGTCTTTAGATATACAAAGTTCGATTGATGCCGAAAGACCACACATAGACAATACTTCTTCTGACTGGGTTGCTGATTGGTCAATAGAAGCTTTGCAACCAGAACGAATCAGTGAATTAATTGGTGAATTGACCCCAAGCGATGAAATACGTCAGGGGAGAAATCTTGGCGTTCACATTGTAGACGGCAGTAATCCATTATCTGATATTGCTAGGTTTATTGAATGGAAAAACTTTGAGGTGCGTTTTAAAAATGACATTGGCAAAATGAAAGAAATGTATGAACCATATGATGAGGCAAGTACTTTCTTGATAATTGTAGATTATGAGAATCAAAAGCCGGTAGGCAATATCAGGATTGTTAAGCCAGTAAATGACTCGCTAATAACGATTGATGCTATAGTTGCACCAAATAGTCTTTGGAAATCGCAAGATGATTCACCTGAAAAAAGAAAACTTGAAATGGGATATGATCCTGATCATACAGTTGATATTACTACCATGGCTGTAATGCCAGAGTATTCTAGTGGCCATTCAAAGGATGGTGCAAGCGCAGTGCTTTACTCCACCTGTGTAAGATGGTCACTAGCAAATGGTTACAATCACTGGGCAACTATAGTAGATAGCCACATTTATAATATGATGCAGGCTTGGGGTGAGCCTTTTACTCCTTTCGAGGGGACTGATTTTGAGCCTTTTGAAGGTTCAAAGGCTAGCATACCTGTTTATACTGATCTTTATACAGGGCTAGAGAAAGTGAAAGCTTTTAGCGAAGATATATATGATTTATATACAAAAAGTTCTGGTCTTGAGTTTGAATATGTTTTGCCGGAAATAGATTAGTAAATTAAAATAAGCAGTATTCATGGCAATCTTGATTTTCATTGTCTTAATTAATGCTTTTGTAGGTTTTCTAGTTTTTGCAAGAAATACAAAATCAGCTGTTAATCGCATATTCTTGGCGATGAGCCTTTCAATTTGTTTATGGAGTATATCAAGTTATTTTACAGATAATGCTTCTCCTGACCTAAGGCTTTTCTTCGCAAAAGCAGCTTTTTTCTTCCCAGTAGTAGTCTCAGGATTATTAGCTCTTTTTTCAAGAGTTTTCCCCTTAAAGCTTGGTTTTACAAAGAAAGGCTTACTATATGTTACATTCGTAACCGCAGTAGGTATTATTTTCAGTGTAACAAACCTCGTTGTTTATGGAGTAAAAGTTCGTACTGACGGTACAGATGTAGTTCCAGGTTTGATGTATAACGGTTACACAGTAATTGTTCTACTACTTTTTACATATGCCCTAGTTGTTTACATTAAAAACCGACATAAAGTTGATCAGATTGAAAAAATGCAAGCTCAGTTTGTTGCATTTGGTTTTATGTCTAGTTTTATCTGGGCATTAGTTTTCAATGTTATTCTTCCAATCTTTGTTACAAGTTGGGTTACTGCCAAACTTGGTCCGGCAGGCACGGTGTTTTTTGTTGGGGCAACAGCATATGCGATTATTAGGCATAAATTATTTGATATACGCTTAATTGTTGCTAGGTCTCTAGGTTATGCGTTGTCAATAATTTTCCTAGGTGCAGTTTATTCGCTAATTGCATTTAATATTGCCAATATTTTTGCATTCAAGACTCATTTATCATTTAACGAGCAGGTATTTTATGTTGTGTTAGCTGTGGTTCTGGCGTTCTCCTTTCCTCCGGCAAAGAAATTCTTTGATAAATTTACGAACAGGCTTTTTTATCGGGATGCATATGAGCCCCAGGTTCTGATAGATCAATTGAATAAAGTGCTTGTCGGAACAATTGAGCTAGAAGAACTACTTAAAAAAAGTTCAACTGTTATTGGGCAGACTCTAAAATCAGAATTTTGCGTTTTCGGGATAAAGGAGATGGGAAGTACACCTAGACGTATTGTTGGTGATGCATCGAAGAACTTCCCGGAAGAGGATATCAACTATACTCGTGAAGTAACCCCTAAGATGCACACAAAGATAATAGTTGCTGACGAACTTGGTGAAGAAAATAGAGGTTTAGGAGAAATCTTAAGAAGAAACAATATATCTGTTATAGCAAGACTCACGGATACCCCGAAAAAGGTAAGTGAAGGACTAGGTTATATTATTCTGGGGCCAAAAAAGAGTGGGAATCCTTATTCATCACAAGATACAAAAATGCTTGAGATCATATCAGATGAGTTGGTTATTGCTATCCAAAACTCGCTAAGGTTTGAAGAAATTCAGAATTTTGCCGAAACTTTGCAGGAGAAAGTTAATGAAGCTACAAGACAGCTAAGGCGAACAAATGAAAAATTGAAGCAGATGGATCAAACCAAAGATGACTTCATTAGCATGGCCTCACACCAGTTACGTACTCCGCTTACCTCTGTTAAAGGCTATGTCAGCATGGTCATGGAGGGTGACGCCGGTAAGATTAGTGCCGCTCAAAAGAAGCTGCTCGACCAAGCCTTTATAAGTTCCCAACGTATGGTGTATTTGATTGCTGATCTATTGAATGTCTCTAGACTTCGTACTGGTAAATTTATCATTGAGCCTAAACCAACTAACCTGGCTGAGGTTGTTGAAGGGGAAATCTCTCAACTTACAGAGACGGCCAAAGGACGTGATCTGGAACTTACTTATCATAAGCCAAAAGAGTTCCCGACACTTATGCTTGATGATACCAAGATCCGGCAGGTAATTATGAACTTTGCCGACAACGCTATCTATTACACACCAGCCGGCGGACACATTCAGGTTAATCTTGAAGATAAAGGCGATAGCATAGAATTCACAGTTGTTGATGATGGGATTGGCGTGCCTAAAGAAGAACAACACCATTTATTTGGTAAGTTTTATCGAGCTGGCAATGCCAAAAAAGCTCGGCCAGATGGCACGGGTCTAGGGTTATTTATGGCCAAGAAAGTTATTGTGGCGCAAGGCGGAGCACTTATTTTCCATAGTGAGGAAGGCAAGGGCAGTACGTTTGGTTTCTCATTCGCTAAATCAGCTCTTTCACCAGATCATTTTAAGGCTCCTGCTAAACCTAAGGAAGAACAGACCCCGCCTAAATAAAGCTAATGCTTGCCATTGACATTTCTCTGTTATTATGGTAGTTTTAGATTAACTCGTGAGGAGTTTATATATGTCTGTAGAGACACGAAATGATTTCAATATCGAGGCGTTCCTAGGCTCTGTAACAGAGACAGTAATGCCAGAAATTGGGCCACTACATGCTGTTGGTTCAGGTATTGATATGCCTCGCGTCGAGGGTCTCACAGAAGTTAATATCGATAAAATCCTCAAAAATCACCTCAAGGATACTCACAAGAAGAAACAATATCCAACTTATCAAGACTTTCAGCCGAAGCCTATTATTCCAGAGGTAAGCCCAATTATTGAGCCAGTTGTAGAGGATATCATGCCTGCTATCCCATTAGGACCATGGAAAAAACCTGTAATTAACGCTCCGATTGTTAGTGAACTTGATGCCAAACGCACATACGCGAAATCTTCAGAGACCCCAGACGTGACTATTGTTTCACCAAAGCCTAAGCGAGCACGTCGGACGCCACAACTTCCAAAGGTTAAGGATGCCTTATCAGGAACTTGGGAAACGGTTAAACCAAGCGCCAAAAGGGTTGGTGTTGTACTTGGTGCGATAACTGTCGGTACCACTGTTATAACTGGTGCTATTGTGGGTGTTGCTGAATTTTCTAGTATGAGACCAGTCCCAGCCGCCGCTGAAGCACCAAAGATTACACCTCCAGAACCAACAACTGAGACCCCGACTACTGAAGCACCAACTACAACCGCTGCTCCAACAACTGTAGCGCCAACAACTACTGAAGCACCAAAACCACCAGTAAAATTCACCGCAAAGCCTGGCGACATGATTGCAACAATTAATATCCCGGCTCTTTGTGAAAATATCCAAGTTTATGAGACGAGTGAGCATGAAAAAATTAGCGGTATGGTTGGAAGTGGTCAGGCTACAATTGATAAATTGATTCCCGATCCAGCCGGCCCAGAAATCTGTACTGATGCCGAGCAAAAAATGCCTGCAAATGCTTACAAGCGTTCAAACCGAACTCGTTCAAATCTGATTAACAATCAAACCACTAATCCCAGCGGCAATATTAATGTATATTTGCCAATTGCAGGTCATGAGCAAACCGTAGATGGTATACCAACTTCTAGCTATCCAACAGATGCGGGTGGCAACTTTGTGGTTTATGGTCATGGGTCAACTTTTAGTGGGCCATTGGCTAACGCAACTTCTCTAAATCCTGGCGATATTGCCTCGGTTGTACGTAACGATGGCCGTACATATAACTATGTAATGCTTGGCTCTGAAATCGTATCTGGCACAAATGATACAGCTATACGAGAGTATAAAAACTTCTTTTATAACTCGACTATGTCTGTCTATATGTGTAGCGATGCTGAAGGTCGCACCGGTAGTGATTCTAACAGATATGTTACCCGCTGGGGCCTAGTAAGTGTCTCGTCTTCACCACAGAATAACGGTTAAGTTTAGTAGTACCTTACAATCAACTACCCAAAGAGGCAAAATAAGGATAACCGTAGTTGACAAGGTATGAATTCTGTGATAGAATAGTGAAAACGTGTGGAGTTATCTCGTTTGGTGGCTGCTATGCGTGGAGTAAAGAATAAGAGGAGAAGTTATATTATGAATCGATCACCTATGGAAAAGTTAAACCCAATGAACTGGGCATACCAACACCGAGTTGCTGCCGGTATTTTGGGCGGTGCATTAACAGTTGGTGCTGCATTTGGTATCGCAGGCCACTCAGAAGCTCAAGCACCTGTAGTGCCTGCAGCTGTAACTGAAACCACAGGACATGTATGTAATACTATTGTTAAAATCTGTCCAACTACTACTGAAGGTCAACCTGCACCAACAGATAGCATTAAAGTAACTACTTCTGCTCCAACTACTAGTGAATCAACTACAACCACATCAGAAGTTACTACAACTACTAGACCTACAACTACAACCACTGAGATTATTACTACAACGACAACTACACCTAACGTAACTGTAACTACGACCCCAGGCGGTAGTACTACAGAAGTTCCTACACCAACTACTGGTCCTAATCAGTCTGTTCCACAGCACACAAATTAAGTAAGAGTGGGAAAAGGAAGGATAATTATGAAAATTCGTAAAATCATCGCCAGCTCACTTGTAGCATTATTTGTTGCTGCTGTTATTGCCATGGTTGGTAACATGAAGGCGCAGGCTGCTACAGTCGTAGCTCCTACAACTCCAGCTTTTAACATCTATACAGATGACAATCCAGCTAACGGTGCTGAGTCAGATTTCGTTCGTGTTCGAAAGAGCAACGGCAACAATGAAACTCCAACTCAAGACAGCCCATGGGTTGATCCACTAAATGCAAGTTGTAATGTAGGTGAAAAATTCGATGTTCGTGACTACATTCACAATGGTGCCTATGAAGGTACTAACGATAACGGTAACGGTACATCTGTTGCCCACGGTGTAAAACTAACTATGACTACACCTCTAAATGTAAAGAGCAAGAACTTTACTTTCGCTGGTACGGTAACTGCAACAAACGCAGCTAGTGTTAGCGATACAGCTAAACTGAACTGTGGTAGTGATGTAGAACTAAAGCTTGTTCCATCAAGTGTCCACATCTACTCTGAGCCATATGGCTGGAAGAGCCTACCAGACAGCGCTGTTAATGGTACTACTCCTATCGGTAGCCCAAACTTCGGTAGTGGTGACCAATGGGGATGCTGGGAATATGTAGTAGTAGTTGTTTACACAGTAGAAGTTAAGCCAGTTTCACCAACACCTACACCGACTCCAACACCAACACCACGTGAACTTCCAAAGACGGGTGCAGGTGACATGCTAGGTATCTTTGGTGCAACATCAGTGGCCGGTACGGCAGCCTACGAAATACGTCGTAGAATTGCTAAAAAGCTAGAACGATAAACACTGTGGATAAGTAGTAGCGCATTCGTCAAAAATGTGCTACTATCTTAACCAGATAGAGCACTGACTGACCGCTCTCAAAAGTCTTATAAAACCCCTGACTCCAGGGGTTTTTCTTTCCTCAGTTTTATGGTACAATTTGCCGGTTACTAACAGATATGAAAAGTTAGCTAGCAGGGCCTCATACTTTGTATGAGCCCCCGATTTCTCAAAATCTGGCCTCATCGTCTAACGGTTAGGACACCAGGTTTTCATCCTGGCAATAGGGGTTCGATTCCCCTTGAGGTCACCACGTGAATGCCCGAGTTGTGTACTCGGGCTTTTGCGTGGTTGCTCGCCAAAGGCGAGCTCGAAGCCCGTCAGGCGGTTCGTTCGTGAGTGGAACGAACGGTTGCGAAGCAACATTCCCCTTGAGGTCACCAAAAAGAGCGCAGCATCGGCTGGGCTTTTTAATTTTTTTGGTAAACTTTTTATTTGTATAAAGTCTTGTATCTGGTAACCATAAGCAAGTACACTAGTAGGGAATATGGATTCAACCAGTAAAGCACCAAGTGTCCCGCTGGCGAAGTTTAAGCGGACAAAAATTATTGCCACGGTGGGGCCAGCGACAAATAGCTACCAGGCTATATATGATTTGATTGCCGCCGGAGCAAATGGTATCCGGTTGAATTTTAGTCATGGTACATATGAGGAGCGAATACAACAGATAAAATGGATTCGCAAAGCTTCTAAGGAATATGGCAAACCCGCAGCAATTATTCAGGATTTACAGGGTCCTAAGATTCGCCTAGGCGACTTTGATGGAGTTATCCCAGTCCAACCTGGCCAAGAACTTAGATTTAAATACGATGCTGATTTTGAACGCAGTAAACTTATCCCGACACAGTATGATTTATCTCAGAAAGTGAAACGTGGCGAGCAATTATTACTTGCCGATGGTCGTATAAGAACAACTATTACTGCTGTGGTTGATGGCGTAGTACATGCTCGTGCAGAAAATGAAGGCGTGCTAATCAAACGAAAAGGCATAAACTTGCCAGACACAGATTTTGGTGGCGATATAATTACTGATAAGGATAGAAAAGATATTGTTTTTGGATCAACCCACGATATTGACTATGTGGCATTGAGTTTTGTGCAATCAGAACATGATATCTACAAAATCATGACTGAACTTAAAAACGTGGGCAGCAAAGCTAAGGTGATAGCCAAGGTTGAAACCAAAGCGGCCATCGAAAACATCGAGAAAATATTCGAAGTAGCTGATGTAGTTATGATCGCCAGAGGTGATCTGGCTTATGAAACTACACCTGAATCCATACCCGTTTTACAGCGACGAATGATTGGGCTAGGGCTAAAATATAAAAAACCAACGATAGTAGCAACTCAAATGCTTATGAGCATGACCGAAGCCCCCGAGCCAACTCGTGCCGAAGTTTCGGATATTGCAACCGCAGTTATTGTGGGTGCCGATGCTGTAATGCTTAGTGATGAAACAGCCAACGGTAAATATCCAACTGAATCAGTGAAAGTAATGAAACGAGTGATTTTGTATACCCAAGATAACTCGCCAGTCACGGCTACGTTTAACGATAATTCGGATACGACCAAGCAGAGTGCAGTTTGTGATGCCATTGTTAATCTGGCGGAATCAGTAAAAGCCAAGGCTATCGTGGCCGAGACAAAATCTGGTGCCACAGCACTTGAGATTGCCGGACGTCGGCCAAATTTGCCTATAATTGCCGTTACATCCGATAGTTTAGTGGCGCATCAGTTATCACTTGTTTATGGAACCAAAAGTTACGTGCGTCCGGTTCACAGGTTGGCAGCACAGAAATTAACAGATTGGCTCAAACATCATAAAGTTCTCAAGAAGGGCGATATCGTCGTGACGGCCTCTGGTAAATATCCAGGGGTTGTTGGGGCAACAGACACGATCAAGGTTCGTGTTATAGAATAGAAACAAAGGGTGGACATGTTCGTAAAGAAAACGATAAAAGACATTAATCTCCAGAACAAGACAGTATTGCTTCGGGCTGACTATAATGTGCCGTTTGATGACAAGGGGGGGATTTATGATACCTATCGCATCGATCAATCTTTCCCAACATTGAAATATCTGATGGATCATGGTGCCAAGATTGTAGTTTGCTCGCATGCTGGTCGACCAGAAGGCAAAGTTAACCCAAAAATGAGCTTACATCCTGTGGCAGCTTATTTGGATAAGCATTTTCCGTATAAAGTTGACTTTGCTGATGATTGTGTTGGGCCGCAAGTTGAAGAAAAGCTCAAACATCTTCGAACTGGGCATATCTTGTTGCTTGAAAATTTGCGGTTTCACCCCGAAGAAGAAGCTAACGACAAAGATTTTGCCAAACAATTAGCCGGCTATGCAGATATTTTTGTTCAGGATGGTTTCGGTGTGGTTCACCGTGCTCATGCCTCAACTGATGCAGTTACTAAGTTTTTGCCAAGTGTTGCCGGCCTTTTGCTTCAAAAAGAAGTGGATACCATTACTGAGGCAATGCACAATCCAAAACGGCCACTTATGGCAATAATTGGTGGCGCTAAAATTGCTGACAAACTAGATATTTTGAACCGCTTTTTAGACATTGCGGATTTTGTGGCAGTTGGCGGGGCTATGGCTAATAACTTTCTAAAGGCCGAAGGAATTGATATTGCTAAGAGCCTTTGGGATAAAGATGATTTACCACTAGCCGAAAAAATAATCGAAAGGGCTAAAAAAGAGGCCAAAGCCCGAAAATTTATCTTTTATCTGCCACAGGACGGAGTCGTGGCTACGAGTTTAGATAAAAGTGCTCATACCCGGATCGTTGATTGGCAAGCTCATGTAATTGCTGAGATAGAAAACTATCCAAAACTTCCACCTCATCGCTCAGAGGATTTGTTGAGTAACGAACTTATATTGGATATCGGTCCGTTTTCAGGCGCATTTATTGCTGGGGCAATGCAAAATATGGAAACAGTCATTTGGAACGGTGTCATGGGAGTTACAGAGACCCCTAGTATACATGGGCCAGTTGGGCCATTTGCTCATGGCACAGAACTTATCATCGAAGCCATGATGGGTGAATTCGGCCATCGTCCAAAATCTATCGTTGGGGGTGGTGACACCGTTGGCTATATAGAGAAACGAGGATTGATCAATTCATTTGACCACGCCTCGACTGGTGGTGGCGCCAGCATGGATCTTATGAGTGGTAAAAAACTACCGGGCGTAGAAGCCTTGCAAGATAAATAACCACTCCTACTATAGTTTTAACAGTGCGCTTTGGCTTCGCCAGCACTACGCTGGACCCTGTTAAAACTAAGAACTCGTTCCATGCAATTTTGTAAAGAATGGTCATTTGCAAGTTTTGGCATCGGCTTTTTCCTTTGTAAGCTCTTCAAACTGACAACCATTAGTCGAGAGTTGTTTGAACAACGTGAGTTCTCGAGGCTGTTGTCAGGCTTGAGCAGAGGCTTCATAAAGAAAAAACGTTAGCCCAAGAGTTTTGGTTACTTTGGCGGTCCAAAGTAACTGAGAACTGTGGTACACTGAAGCATAAGAAGAATAGAAAAGTATGCGAAAGATAATAATTGTTGGTAACTGGAAAATGCATCTCAACGCCTCACAGGCAAGTTTGTTGATGCACCGACTTCAGGAGCGGATCAAGATCTACCGCAATGTTGAGGTGGTATTGGCTCCGAGCATGCTGGTTTTACAGCCACTTAGTGTACAGCTCGATCGTCGCAAATTTCGTTTGGCAGCCCAAAATGCCTACTTTAAAGACGAAGGTGCATTTACAGGTGAAGTATCATTCAATATGCTTCGAGACCTAGTCCACTATGTCATTATTGGGCACTCGGAGAGACGGCATGTTTTTGGTGAAGATCTAGCGATGATTCGTGATAAGGTTGCAGCCTGTGTGCGAAATGACATTACACCAATACTCTGTGTTGGTGAAACCAAGAGTGAAAAGCTAGCTGGCGAAACCCGACGAGTAATTCACGATCAACTAACAACAGCTATTAGCAATCTTACAGCCCGCGAAGTCAAAAACATGGTTATTGCCTATGAGCCTGTTTGGGCTATCAGTAACGGTATGAACTACGCACATCACGAAATTGCTAAACCAGATGAAGTTGAAAAAGCCGTAACATTAATCCGAAAAACTGTTTCTGATCTATATGGCAAAAAGGCTGGTGAAGATGTGCGGGTACTTTATGGAGGAAGTTCAACTTCAGAAAATGCCCGAGCCTATCTTTCAATCCCTGGCATTGATGGGTTGTTGCCAGGCGGGGCTAGTCTTAATTATCATGAGTTTTCGCGTATGACTGACATTGCCTACAAAATGCAATCCGAACAAGGAGAGGAATGATGCCCAAAAAATCTAATGCAGACTCAAGCGACAAAAAAGCAATAATGGATGTAAGTCATCCTGGCAAATCTGAGCCGGACGCAAGTAGCCGCCCAATTATTGTAAGCCGTAAGCCAATAGTTCAGGATCCCATGGTTAGGAAGGGCGAAAAGGACGACATGATTCCTGGACCGCCGGTTATTGATGACAAAGTCTCACGTTACAAAAACTTAAAACGTACGAAACCAGCTGCAATTAGTATTACAGAAGATGGTGAACTTAAGGATGATGTGGAGTCAGATAAACCCGAAGCCAAACCAGAGCTTAAAGACGAAAAATCTGACGACAAAAAGCCAACTGTCGACGAAGATACACCAAGCGAATCTACTAAAGGCACGGCCATTCCAGCCGTTAAAGAAATTATTGAAGCCGACGATAAAGATGAATCAAAAGAAGATGATTCAAAAGAAGTAGAAGCTGCGCCACTCGAGGCCAAACCCGAAAAGGTTATCCAACCAACCAAAAGCATTGATAAGACGGAAGACAAAGACGAAACCCGGGGCGATGAAGACAAGCCGGATGATACTGACAAAGAGGAAAATGATGATACTGACACAGTTGATAAATCTGAAGACAAGACAGATGAAAAGGACGAAGATGATTCGGATTCAAAACCAAAGACTAACCCCGATGGTTCAGATGGTTTAGTGGATGAGCTGGCAAAAAAAGCTGCTAACAAAAAGCACGAAGATCAGGAAGAAAAAGAATTAAAGGCTCACCAAGAGAAGATGGATAAGCTTGTTGAGAGCAAGAAATACTTTTTACCGATTGGTCAGGTTACTCGTCGGCGCAAAGATCGAAACTTACTGCTAGCCGTATTGCTTATTTTAATACTGTGTATTGTTGGGGCAAATTTTGCAGTCGATGCGGGACTTATTAAGACAGATATAAAACCACTAACCAATATCTTTCCTGATAACTAAAACAACACAAATAACGCATAGAAGCCTGATACAATAACTTGGTGCAAGAATTACTCGAGGGGTTAAATCCAGAACAACAACGTGCGGTTGAAACAACCGAAGGACCGTTGTTAATTCAAGCTGGGGCAGGAAGTGGCAAAACAAAAACCCTGACCCATCGAATTGCCTATTTGATCCACAAACGTTTAGCTTCACCATATAACATACTGGCCGTAACATTCACCAACAAAGCTGCCAAAGAAATGCGCGAGCGAGTGGCGATGCTACTGGGCGAGAGCCCTGACAATCGTTCCTTCATGCCATTCATGGGCACGTTTCACAGTATCTGCGTACGCCTATTACGCCAAGACGGAGATTATGTTCGTATACCCAAAAACTTTGTTATCTTTGATGAGTCGGATCGTACGGCTACCATAAAGCAAATATCCAAACAGCTACATGTTGATGAAAAAGCTTTTCCGCCACGAAATATTGGCGGACTTATTAGTAGCGCTAAGAATGAAATGCTTACTCCTGCAGAATATGATGGCATGGCTAGAAGCCCCGCGCAAAAAACAGCCGCCCAGATTTATCCGTTGTATCAAAAGGCCCTTAAGGATGCTAAAGCTCTTGATTTTGATGATTTGATTGCGCGTACCGTCCACATGCTAGACACTCAGCAAGAAATAAGAGAGAAGTGGCAGAAGCAGTTTAAATACATCATGATCGACGAATATCAGGATACTAATGCTGCCCAGTACAAATTAGTAAAACTACTAACGAGTGCTGATAAAAATATCGCGGTGGTTGGCGATGATTGGCAGAGTATTTATTCGTGGCGTGGGGCTGATTTCAAGAATATATTAAACTTCGAAAAAGATTATCCTAAATGTACAGTTATAAAACTGGAGCAAAATTATCGCAGCACGAAGCATATTTTGGATGCGGCACATGCGGTAATTACTAAAAATGAACAACGTTCCGACAAAAAACTTTGGACAGCCAGTGATAGTGGCCTGCCAGTTCAAGTTGTACCGGTCAATAGTGAACGAAGTGAAGGCGAGGCGTTGGTACGTCGTATTAAGTATGGGATTGATACAGGGCGAAGTTATAGCGACTATGCTGTACTTTATCGGACTAATGCCCAGAGTCGTTCAGTGGAAGAGATTTTTATACAGTACGGCATCCCATATCGAATTGTTGGTGGTGTGCGTTTTTATGATCGAAAAGAAATTAAGGACATCATGGCCTACCTGAGGGTCATTTATCAGCCTGATGATGTGGTGAGTTTTGACCGAATTGTTAACGTGCCAACTCGCGGCATTGGTACAAAGTCATTGCAAGAATTTCATGCTTGGCGACAAAGTAATAGCTACACTTTGCAGAATGCTCTTGAAAAAAGCGGCGAGTGCGACACTATTACACCAAAGGCTCGGAAAGCCTTCGTCGAATTAGGTGATATGCTCGGTTCACTTCGTGAAGTTATGGCCGATGCAACGGTTACCGGTTTGCTAGATTCACTGCTACGCAGGATTGATTACTATAACTTTTTGGATGATGGTACAGCTCAGGGTGAATCTCGGCAAGAGAACGTTAAGGAGCTCGCCAGTGTAACTCAAGAATATCAAGAGCTTGGTCTCGATGGTTTCTTAGAAGAAGTTTCGCTCATTAGTGATGTTGATCAAGCTAACTTCAATAATGAAGCCGTAACGTTAATGACTATACATAGCGCCAAAGGGCTAGAGTTTCCAGTGGTATTCATGGTTGGTATGGAAGAAATGGTTTTTCCGCATTCACGCGCGCTTTATGACCAAAGTGAAATGGAAGAAGAAAGGCGACTTTGTTACGTGGGTATGACGCGGGCCAAAGAAGAGCTGTACATGGTTTATGCCTCGAGTCGTATGTTGTATGGTGGCATGCAGCACAATCCACCTAGTCGGTTTCTGTCGGAAGTTGACGCCAGCGCTGTAAATGCCTCATCGTTTCAACCAAGTACAACTTTTGGAACGCAACCATCGTTTTTCGCTGATTCACCGATCACTCCCAAAGCACCATCTAGTGAACCACGATATGTGCCTGATCTAGAAGAAGGCGATGGTGTTAGCCACAAACTTTTTGGGGTTGGTACCATTCTTGAACTTAACGGCGACATTGCAACAATTTACTTTAAGGGAAAAGGTAGTAAGAAGCTTGATATTAGCATCGCACCACTTGAGAAATTAGAATGAAAACTCGCATTTTTTTAGGCAAAATTATGTCGGTCATTTTGTGGCTGCCAGTTGTAATCTATTTACGTTTTGGGTCACGTACCCGCATATTGATTGAGTCAAAAGGCAAAGTCTTGCTCGTCAAGGGCACTCTAGGAAATGGCAAATGGTCATTGCCAGGCGGTGGCCTTAAGCGTGGTGAGAAGCCGATTGCTGGGGTTATCCGCGAGACTAAAGAAGAAACCGGGATTGAACTTAAACCCAAGAGTATTAAATATCTTGGCCTCATCCGCTATCGTGAAAATTTTGCGAATTTTAAAAGTGAGCGTTTCAAAGCCAAAATTAGTGATCAGGCAACGCCAAAGATCAAAGGGTTTGAAATTATTGAGGCGGCGTGGGTCGATCCCAAAACACTTAATGAGACAAATACCAACAAAGAAGTTCTAGATATGTTAACAGTTTAATAAGGGGTCAAATATTGTTACAATACAACTTGTCCTTTAATAGGGGCGACAGTTTAGGAATTTTTAATATCCAATCTGTCTTACATTTATGAGTAAACGAACCAAAAAGCTTGCCAAGCAATATAAGGCTCACAAAAAACGGATTATTAAGTTTAGAAAACATCCGTTTATTGTTCCTGTAGCTACTTTTATTATCTTATTTTTTATCACTCTGGCCGCTTTTATAAGCTTTGGTGGTAAGACTATTGGGCCTGGTGATGCTAGGCTGGTTAATGTTTATGTAGATGGCAAACAACAAACTTTACCAACTCGAGCGCCAACGGTTGGTGATTTGTTAAAACGACTTAACATTACTCTTAATGAAAAAGACGTTGTTGAACCGTCGGCAGATACACAAATATTGGAAGATAATTTTCAAGTAAATGTCTACAGGGCCCGTCCGGTCACTGTTGTGGAAGGAGATAAAAAAGTAACTCTATTGACTACTGTTGATTCCCCGCAACGACTTGCCACAGAAGCCGGGTTTAAATTAAACCTCGAAGATAGAGTTGTGCCGTCATCACCACAAAGTGTCATGAAGGAAGGTACAGTAGGGCAGCAGCTTCAAATTGATCGAGCACCAACAATCAATTTAAACCTATATGGCAGCGTTGTAACCATACGAACTTGGGCAAAAACTGTCGGCGATGTACTAAAAGAAAAGAACATTGTTACACAACCTAATGATATTATTCAGCCAAGTCTTACTACGATGTTGTTGCCAGGCTCAACCATTAATGTAACCAATCCAAACAAGCAGGTTATAACTGTTGAGGAGCCAATACCTATGCCAGTTGAAACGGTTGAAGATCCAACCCTACCCGTAGGAGCCAATGTTATAAAGATTGCTGGAACACCAGGCAAAAAAGTTGTTACCTACGAAATCCATCTAGAAAATGGCAAAGAAGTCGGCCGTACCGTAATCCAGTCAATTACTGTAGCTGAACCAACAAAACAAACCGTCGCTAAGGGCACCAAAGTAATCACCCTAACAGGCAGCAAGGCCGATTGGATGGCTGGTGCGGGTATTAGCTCAAGTGATTACGTCTACGTTGATTACATTATCGGTCGAGAATCTGGCTGGCGACCAAATGCTGTCAGTGCGAATCGCTGTATCGGTCTCGGACAGAGTTGTAGCCAGAGCTTAGCAAATGCTTGCCCAAGTTGGCAGACTGATCCGGTATGTCAGCTGAACTTCTTCAATGGCTATGCCCGTCGATATGGTGGCTGGAGTGGAGCCTATAACTTCTGGCAGAACAACCACTGGTGGTAGCCTGGCTAATGTGACTTTCGACCTGCTTCCTGGCAGAGCCAGGAACTCTGTCGAACTTCTGGTGCCCCACGTTGTTGCAATTTCCAGGACTCATTCGCCGTATTCTTATACGCCTCAGTCGTACTTCAATTGCGCCTAGTGGGACATCCAGCCAAATTAACCAGGCCAACACTGATATAATCAATTCGATGATAAAGCATATTTTATTTGATGCTGATGGCGTGCTGATTCATTCAGAAATGTTCAGTCGGCAGATCGAGCGTGAATATGGAATACCTAGAGACAAGCTCACAGAATTTTATCAGGGTCCATTTCCGCAAACTATTGCTGGGAAAGCTGATCTTAAGGAAATAATTGAGTCATATCTGAAGAAATGGAATTGGCCCAAAACAGTTGATGATTATTTACAGGAGTGGTTTGAATACGAGCATAACTTGGATGAGCGAATCGTTGAATATGTTCAGCGTTTGAGGGCGAAGGGCATCCACTGCTATGTTGCTACAAACCAAGAAAAATACCGAGCCCAGTACATGATAGAAAAAATGGGCTTCAAAGATAGTTTTGACAAGTTGTTCGCCTCGGCACATCTGGGGTCTCAAAAGCCTGATTTGGAGTTTTTTGATAAAGTGCTCAAAGAAATTGATGCTCAAAAAGATGAAGTATTATTTTGGGATGATAGCCATGAAAATGTGGCTGGCGCCAAGGCATTTGGCATACATGCTGAGTTTTTTGAGTCGTTTGAGAAGTTTAAGACTATAATGAAAGACAGATATGAAATTTCGGTATGATGGTTTTAACTGGTTAGTTCGTCTAGAAAAGGGCGAAAAACTAGTTGAATCACTGACAAAACTGGCCAAGCAAGAAAAACTTCCGAGCTGTTGGGTAAATGTGATTGGCGGAGCATTGAGCGCTGAGGTCGGGTATTACAATCTACCAAAGAAAGAATACGAATGGCACAACGTCGTGGAGCTGGTTGAAATAACGGGCCTGCAAGGAAATCTATCCTGGGATGGGGAAGAGCCTAAATGGCACTTACATGGAACTTTTTCTAAATCTGATCTGTCGGTAGTTGGTGGTCATGTACGTGAGCTTATTGTAGGTGGCACCTGCGAGATTATGCTTCACAAATGGTATGAAGAGCTGTTAACTAGATCAGAAGACAAAGAAACTGGCCTAAAACTACTTGATCTATGAGTGATTTACCATATGCCAATAAAACTCTTGGCCAGCATTGGTTAACAGATAAGCCTACGCTTGAAGAAATTTGTGACTTTGCAGAGGTTAACAAAGACGACACGGTATTGGAGGTTGGTCCTGGTCTGGGTACGCTAACCGAATATTTACAGGGGCGGGCAGGGAAGGTAGTAGCTGTTGAATACGATCAAAAACTTGCTCTAGAACTGGCTGCCAAATTTGCTAATACGAATGTTGAAATTCAATCCGAAGACATTTTGCAGTTTGACCTTACTCAATTACCAAAAGGCTATAAAGTTGTCGCCAACATCCCCTATTACCTCACTTCTAACCTTCTCCGTGTGTTGTGTGAATCACCACACCCACCAAAAATAATGACCTTGTTGGTGCAAAAAGAAGTTGCCGAGCGGATTGCTGCCAAACCTGGCGAATTATCGTTGTTGGCCGTCAGCGTTCAATTTTACTGCGAAGTTAAACTTGGTGAACTTGTCCCCGCTTATTTATTCACTCCACCACCTAAGGTTGATTCACAAATTATTAGGTTAGATTATCGAACTACGCCACTATTTGCCGATGTCGATGTTGATAAATTCTTCAAGATTGTTAAAGCTGGGTTTAGCGAGCGTCGCAAAAAACTTCGCAGCAGTTTAAGTGGTGGTCTAAATATTGATAAAAGCCAAGCCGAATCGCTACTGCAAAAGGCCGGAATCGATCCCAATAAACGTGCTCAAGAGCTGTCGTTACAACAGTGGTACGAACTCTACAAGTCAGTAGACAAATAGACGATTTTCATGTTATAATATGGTTATTATGGCCGTTGGTGAAGATTTCCATATGGGTGAACAATTAATCGATGCCCACCCTTGGGTGCGATTTTTTGGTGACAGGGTTGTTCGTACTGTAAATCCCACCATGGAAGATCCAACGTTAGCTTTTCTTAGGAATGCCGGCGCCGACAATGTGCTTCGGAATGCTCTTAATCGCAATAAAGTTCAGCTTGAGGATGAGTTAAAAGCTCTTGAGGCTGCCGGTGTGTCAGTCGTTAAATCAGAAGTTAGTGTTTGCCCAATCCCAATCTGGGGACGCAAAGATCAGACTAGCCCGTTTGAAATTGTTGATGAAGATATAGGACTGCAAATTGATTCAGAATATATTTTCGGGGTACCAATCATATACTACGATCCAGAAACTCGTGAAGAGAGAGATATGGCGATAGATAGTATTAACAGTACCTTTACAGGGTTGGCAAAATATGTCCGAGCACGGCGTACCGCCGGTATCCCACCACTACGTGACATATACACAGATAATCAGTTCATGTATGGTTCGACAGAGGTGGGAGGTGAACCAGGTCTCATTTTAGTTGATGTCGATCCTTATTATATGCGTCCATCTTTTGCCAATTGTAGAATGGCGATTGAACAGGTCAAAGATACTCAAGATCATCTTGTCCGCCAAATGCTCGAGGCTCCCCTATCCGATTAAATACTTGACTTGTTAAGTATCGCTTTTTATACTGATAGTGTTAACAACCCTAGGCTGCTTATATGAACTACAATGATAATCTTGGCTATCTCCTCCACCACCTCGGATTTGTGATGGATCGTCAATCAGACTCTCTTTTGCAAGAACGTTTGGACATGGGGTTTTCACAGTTCAAGATATTGATGGCTCTGAAGTGGCATCAGGGCGTTCAGCAACGCCAGATCGCTGAAAAGCTCGGTCAAACTGAGGCCAGCGTGAGCCGTCAGATTAAGCTACTAAAAGAAGCGGGGCTAATAACAGCCAAAAAGGGCGAGCATAATAAACGAGAACACATCACAATGCTTACTAGCAAAGGTGAAAAAGCGATTGATAAGGCTATGGCGGCCCTCAATGAATATCATATGCCAGCCTTTGAAAGATTCACACCTGCACAACAACAGCAGCTAAAAGAATTACTTCAAACTGTTCACGAAGAAATGTGTAGTCGAGACAAACCCGGTTCTTGCCACAATTATTAAGGAGGAAACTAAAACCAGATGGAAAAAGTAAAAGCAAAAATGGCAGGTAAAGCCTTACCAGCAGTATTACTAACAATTTTTCTCGACGTTCTTGGCGTCGGTATTCTTATACCAATTATCCCGCAGCTGTTAGCTAACCCTTCATCGTCGTATTACCTCTTGCCGGCTGGCTGGACGTTCAAAGGCGGTTTGATTTTACTTGGCTGGCTTCTAGCCATCTATCCATTTATGCAGTTTTTGGCGACACCAATTCTAGGGCAATTATCAGATAGATTTGGCCGAAAACCTGTCTTAGGATTTAGTATTTTTGGTACAGCCGTCGGTTATATACTATTCGCCATCGGCATTATTACGCGCAACATTCCACTGTTATTTTTCTCGCGCGCCCTCGACGGTATTACAGGCGGTAACTTAAGTGTTGCCCAAGCCGTAATTGCCGATGTTACGCCACCAAAAGATCGTGCGAAGCGATTTGCCTTAATTGGTGCGGCGTTTGGTACGGGGTTTGTGCTTGGACCATATCTTGGATCAAAGCTGGCAACACCAGGAATTAATTTCTTTGGATTGTTCCATACACCACACTGGTTTAACCCGGCAACACCGTTCTGGTTTACAGCTGCCCTAAGCTTGATTAACTTAATTCTTATTTTGATTCTATTGCCTGAAACCAACAAACAGCTTAAACATGTAAAAGTTAAGCTGCATAAATCAATCGAGAATATCATTACCGCAATGTCCTACCCAGGGCTCCGGGTAGTGTTTCCGTCGATTTTCCTATTCTGGGCAGGTTTTAGCTTCTTCCAAACATTCTTCCAGGTGTTGCTAATCCAGAAGCTACACTTTAACCAAAGTAACATTGGTGACTTCTTTGCCTATGTTGGTATTTGGATTGCCATTGTGCAGGCGGTTATCACACCAATTTTGGCAAAACGGTTCAGGCCATACACAGTACTTAGAGTTAGTTTGATCGGATCTGGATTGACGTTGTTTATGTATCTTATGGCAGCCAATACCGTTGACTTGCTTTGGATAACACCAATATTTGCCTTATTCCTCGGAAACTCTATGGCCAACAGCTTAGCGCTTGTTAGTACATCTGCAGATTCTCACATTCAAGGGGAAGTCCTAGGTATTAACGCTTCAGTTCAATCGCTGGCACAAGCCATCCCAGCAGCCATGAGCGGCTACCTAGCAACAATCAGTACTGGTACACCAATTTTGGTCGGTGGCTTTACAGTGCTTGCCGGCGGATTCTTATTCTTAGCAATCTATCGTCCGTCCGCTAAAGTCCTCGAACAACACGCTTAAGTTTCCTCAGATTTTGGTATATCTGTGCTAGGCCCGATTGCTTTTACCTGCCGATAACTTGGTCTGGCTGAATCAAACACAGGGGACAATTTGAGGTTTTCTATATGGTTAAGACCTCTTGGTTCAAAGTTTTGTCCCGTGGCAGCTATTATGTTCCGGGCGTCCATCATGGCAAACATACCAAGCGGAACGTTTAATTCTCTATGCGTAATACCACAATGTCTTTGAACAAAATAACCTGTTTTCAAGTGATCGGCATGTTCAACCACATCAGTCCAATCGTAAGCGTCGGGGTTTTCTAGGTCTGTTGGGTCAAGTAACAACAAGCAGGCCAAAGTTCCGTGGCCAACCGTTACAATATCGCTAATTGCTGGGTCGCGCATAATATCGGAAATCTCATGAACTTTTGCATTTAATAAAACGATAGGTTCTTTGCCCATTTCCTCGGTTTGCCGTGCAATGGCGAACGCTTCCTTTCTAAATTGTCTTATTTCTTTTTGGTCTAATTTCGTAACGTGCTCACCGTCACTTTCATCACTCCAAATAGCATAATATGAGCAAATTATGGCAACTTTTCCAATATCGGCGGGCGCACTAAAGTATGCGTCAGAATACAAACTCTCCCAGGAAGCTCGCGCTCGCTCGAACTGTTGTTTATCACTTGCCATACTTTAATGATGATAATGCCATATTTTCTGAGTTTTTTCCAGAAGTTCTAAGAAATTACTGTCTTGGCAGTGAACTGTCGTAGCCGAGAAACAGGAAGTGGCGAACACCATCTTCGTTCAAGGGTGGTGTAACACTGTGAACCATTTGAGGTGCAACACAAATTACATCTCCAGTTCTACAAGGGACACTCTCTATGCCATGCACTGAATTGTGTAAGGACAAAACTGCTTCGCCGCTTAAACTTATTAGTACTAGCCAGTGTTGCTTGAAAACTTCTGGGTCTTCGTGAGGATAGAAGGCTTGGCTCGGCTCATCTGTAGCGTATCGCTTTAGGATAGCGGTATTTACTGGAACCCATCGACTTACTGTGCTGACAGCTTCTGCGATTGGCAGCGGGATATCATGATCCTCAGGCAGCGGCTCTGGAAAGGTATATATATGTTTGCGCACACCAATGGTTTCAGATAGATTTACTAATCCCATAACAGTTTCAGTTGGTAAAAAACCTGGCAATCCAAATAATTCGCCTTGCGGTGCTGGCAAGAACTCATTGAATTCTTGGTAGGTAAAAGGCTGTCCGTCGGGATGTCGCAACATATGATTATTATGAACTAGCCAAAAAGATAAAACACAAGCACTATGCAAAAACAAAGAAGAGGTTTACTATCGTTTTTATGTCACCACGAAAATTTACGCAAATAGAATTTGATGCCGCGCGGCAAGTTCGCGATGCTGCCAAAGCCGAATTGTGGGAAGTGTGCCCAGAACTTAGGATGGATGCAGTGCACATTACGGTTGTTCCAAGTGATAAAAGCCTAGATATACAAGGCAACATTGTGGGAGACACTTCGCCTTACTCATATGAAGAAGTGAAGTTCTACATGGGCGAACTTGGTCTCAAATTACCGCAAGCTTAAGCATATTGCAAAAATCATAGTTTTTATGGTATAATAACGGTTACGGGGCTGAATTTTAAGCTCGACGTTGGACTTTATCAGTTAGATCTTGCAGGTCGCTTGTCAGCGTTATAGGCAAAACCCAGTAATTGCAAACGCTATTACTCGCGGTTTGAAGAGCGTAGCTTCTGTATTTGCTAACGCATTTACAGGTCTACAGCTTCAGACCGTAACAGCTTCAGTTTAATTACCGGAGCCGTGCTTTGAATGACGCCAGATATTTCAATACGCATGTCATATTTTCTGGATGCCCATTGATAAGTTGACTCCTTATTAGTGCCAAGACTTTAGAGTCTGCGGAATATGTTTTTCTGTCTATCTTGAGACATACTCCTAAGACACTTAGATAGACTAAACCTGTAGAAGACTAACAAAGATAAACTGACGGACCCGAGGGCAGTACTCGGCAGCTCCACCACAAAATCTCGATTCCTTATGGAATGGAGATTTTTTGTTTGACGTTCGAGTGCTGGCCGTGAGGGTGAGAACTGCCAGTGGCAGTTTGAGGAATCCTTGCTTGGCCGCCATGGGCAATTGCGAAGCAATTTTGTCCCTAGGCGCAAAATAGTTCGTACTCGGCAGCTCCACCAAAAATCGCATCTCACACGAGGTGCTTTTTTGATTCCAGCAGACTATTTACAAAAATAGCTTTTTATAGTATAAATATTGGCATGACAGATGGTGACTTTAATAAAGAAGCATTATATCGACCGGATGGCTTCCCAGTTAAAATGGATGGTTTGATACGGGATCTTAATGCTGCACTTGGCAATCACGCGCATGATACAGTTAGGGGCCCATACGAACCTTCGGTTGACGGTGATGGATCCTTAAGAGAAATTATTGAGTCCAGAAGAGAACGTGCACGACTTCGTTCGATTAGTAATGCTGAAATATCCCAGCAATTAGTAGTAAGCGCTCAAGAAGGCGAAGAAGTGCCCAAAAGTGTAGAGGAAATAGAGAAAGAAAACGAACAGCGTGAAGCTATTGAAGAAGCGGAACGCATACGGAGAGACGGTACGCTACCTGAGCATGTATGGGGTGAAGTGGCTGGTGAACAATGCAGAGAGTTCCTGGAAATTATGCGTGAAGAAGGATTTCCAGGCGCAGAAGTATTGACTTGGACTCGTACTGTTGAGGAACGAGAGGTAGTAAAGAGATCCCTATGGGGATTACGAAAAAGAATAGCATTTGAACAAGTCCCAGTATTTACGCCTGAAGTAAGAGGTTACCCGATAGCAGTTAGTGCAGAACCAGACAAACCACTCGCCCCAAGACGCTTAGTAATTACTCATGAACCATCATCACAGGAACGCTTTGAGAGAATACAAAATGTTTTTCTGGGTGAGGATGGCAAGCTCTGGTTGGATGATAGAGAAAGTGATAAGAAGACAAGGATTACAGAAGAAGAATGGTTAAGCGGTGCAAATCAATCAACAGAGAAAGATTTTGTGCCAAGAAATTTAACTATACCTTTGCCAGCTACAAGAGCAGGAATGATCTTTATGCCAATTGTTGGGTATATATCACAAGGTTATAAATACGCTGAGAGAAAACAAAAACAGGCGGAATGGTGGGAATATAGCGTAGAGAAAGAGGAGTTCCCTACAAAATATGAACTTATTGAGCACGACGTAAAACCAACAATGCATATAGGTACTATCAAAGGGGTATTAACGAATATTGCCCTTCGTGTTCTAGAAATAAAGTAGTCCTGCAAAAAATCCTGCCGGTGCTTTTTTGTTGACAAAAATTAATCAAGTTAGCATAGTATTACTTTATAAAGAGTCAACATGCCTTTAACAGAAGCAGATTTTGGAATAGTACAAAGATTCGGTCGTATACATCCTGAAACACTGGATGATATTGTTGATACCACTCCAACCCTAGAGAATTGGTCAAGTATTGAGTCAATTATTGATGACATGATGTTTGTGACTAGAACTATGGCTGCTGCTTATGATTCGGCTATTTTTAGCGTTAACAGGTATAGGCGTAAAGATCCAAACGCTATGGATTTACCTATTGGTGCTGCGATTGGGGATCCAAGTACAGGGTTGTTTTATCAGGGTGCAGCCCAAGATAAAGAGTTAAATGACCCGGCTGCTCATGCCGAAGTTATGGCTATGCGAAACTTCGCTAGGCTTACAATGCAGCACCTGATTCCTGATGACCCAGAAGTGGATGAGGACGAGGCTGTTGCAGAACTTGCCCGCCGCACGCAGTTGACCGGATTAACTTTGGCTTCAACTCTCGAACCATGCCCAGCATGTTTAGATGAGCTGCATGCCGTTGGTATATCAAGGGTTGTTTTTGGTGCCTCTAGGCGTGAACTAGAGGAAAGTAACATAATGAAGGTGCATAATCTTAAAGCTCCAGATATTGTGCGCACTGGGCGCGAAACCGGTTTGTATCCGTTCGAGTTCTTTAAGTTCCCACATCCGGCGGTTCAGGCAGCATGTATGGAGATATTTGGAACTTTTGCGCGGGATCTGGAGACTGAAAGGGTAGTATTCGAACCTGATATTATTGGTGATAGTGCAACACGATACGGGCGATTTGCCTTACTAATGGATGAACAACGTAATCCCATTCCGATTAACCCAGATGCACCTAAGCGACAGCTACCCGAAGCCGTAGCGCTATATGATGAATTTTTAAGCGTTACAGATAGCTTCGGCGGATACAGTGGTGTGCGACGATTTGATTTTACTGAATAACTCCTATGAGGTGTTGTAAAAATACAACAATTTGCTATATTGTATGTAATAAATCATAAGCATTATAAAAGGGAAAACATGCCAAAAAAAGTAACAAAAAATTCAAATTTAGAACAAATGCGTACAGTAGCTTTTACGGTTACGGTTGGAGCCGCTACAATTTACGGGCTAATGTGGGCAGTTATTGGGCTGATGGGCGTTGATGATACTCCTACATGGGTAGGCAACCTAGAGACGGTACTGTTGGGTACTACAATGATTGGCGGTATATGCATGGGTATTTTGTATGCTGCTTACAAAGTTAAAAAATAGTACACCTTGAATTCTCAGTGAACAGGGGTTATATTGTAATTATTAAAACGTAAGCATTTTAAAGGAATTATTATGCCTAAAAAAGTAAAAAATAATGACAAAACACCGTATGTTCTTGCGGTAGCTAGAATTTCTCTGGGGCTGACTATGCTCTGGGCGTTCTTTGATAAACTTTGGGGGCTGGGCTTTTCAACATGCCGTGATGCCAAGACCGGCGTGGTTACACAAATGTGCAGTAAAGCATGGGTTAACGGCGGATCACCAACAACAAACTTCTTGAAACTTGCAACCAAGGGTCCACTAGCTTCGTTTTATCACGGGTTAGCTGGTAACGGCTTTATTGACGTATTGTTTATGGCTGGATTGTTGCTAATCGGTCTAGCGCTAGTTACTGGTATTGGCATGAAGATTGCTACATTTACTGGATCACTATTGTTCCTCATGATGTGGTCAGCGGTATTGCCTCCAGCAAATCACCCATTCCTAGATGATCATATCGTTTACATCATTGTTCTATGGGCACTTTACACCAGCAACTCACAACAAAAGTGGGGCTTGCGAGATTGGTGGGTCAAACAAGATCTTGTTAAGAAAATGCCAATTCTCGAATAATTAAGCCGAGACTGAGCATGTAATGTTACATCTTGCTGATGCAGTTAAGAAGTTTTTTAAGGGGGATGTTGTTGACGATGCCAAAAATCGTGAACAATATAGCCATGACGCTAGCCTCTTCGAACTCAAGCCGCAGATAATCGTATATCCAAAAGATACTGAGGACATCTGTAATTTGGTTGACTTTGTCGCCAGACACAAACAGCACGAGCCGCAGTTGTCGTTGACGGGCCGTAGTGGTGGTACCGACATGTCCGGCGGCGCAATCAACGATTCTATAATTGTTGAGTTTGATAAGTATTTTACAAACATTGGCGAAGTTAAGGACAATCAGGTTTCGGTGCAGCCCGGGGTTTATTATCGTAACTTCGAACCCAAGACGCTTGAAAAGGGTTTACTTATGCCATCATATCCGGCTTCGCGTGAGCTGTGCATGATCGGTGGCATGGCGGCCAATAATGCCGGTGGTGAAAAGTCACTTATTTACGGCAAGACCGACAAGTTCATTAAACAGGTTAAAATGGTTTTGCGTGACGGCAAGGAGCATAGTTTTGAACCAATCAGTCACACCGAGCTAACCAAGAAAATGAACCAAAAAGACATTGAGGGCGAACTGTACCGCGATATGTATAACCTGGTGACCAAGAACGAAAAGATTATCAAAGATTCTCGGCCACAAGTTAGCAAAAACTCAACTGCCTATAATGTTTGGGATGTTTGGGACGGCAAAACGTTTGATATGACCAAAGTCATAGTTGGATCGCAGGGAACACTCGGGCTGATAACAGAGGTAACTTTCCGCCTAGTTCCAGCTAAACCGTTATCTGGTATGCTAGTGGCCTTTTTGCCATCACTCAAAAACCTGGGCGAGATCATCAACGCTATTTTGCCACTAAAGCCAAGTAGTCTGGAGTCGTTCGACGACCACACTTTGTTATTTGCTTTTAGGTTTTTCCTAAGTTTTCGCGCCACGCTTGGTTGGAAAAAGTTTATTTTATTAGGGCTGAGTTTCATCCCTGTGCTCAACAAGTTACTTAAGTTCTTCCCACATTTGCCTAAGATTATTTTGCTGATTGAGTTTGAGGATGACAACCAGGCCGATATCGATAAGAAAATTGCCGAGACCGAAGAACGCTTGGCAAAACTAGACATCGAGACTCAAGAAGCTCGAGATAAAAAACACGAAGAGAAGTTTTGGACGATGCGCCGCGAGAGTTTCAACCTGCTTCGCAAAAATGTCAAAAACAAACACACCGCGCCATTTATCGATGACTTGATTGTGCCGCCAAAGTATTTGCCGGAATTTTTGCCACGACTCACCGAGATCATGGAGCGTTATAAGCTCATGTATACCGTGGCTGGCCACATGGGCGATGGCAACTTCCACATTATTCCGTTGATGGATCTTAAGCAGCAGTCCGAGCGCGACAAAATCTACCCTGCCCTCAAAGAAGTAACTGATCTGGTACTGGAATATCATGGCTCTCTATCTGGTGAACATAACGATGGTTTGATTCGGGGGCCAATGCTTGAGCAGATGTATGGACCGAAGATGATGGAAGTGTTTAGCTCAATCAAACGTATTTTTGATCCCAAAGATATCTTTAATCCGCACAAAAAGACGGATGCTAAGTTAAACTATTCTCATAAACACATGAGGAGTAGTTTCTAGATGAAGATTGTGATTGTAGGTGGTGGCTTTGGTGGCGTGCGCGCGGCGTTGAAGCTCGCCAACCGAAAAGGGATTGATGTAAAGCTCATTTCGCCCCAGAGTTATTTTGAGTATCATGCTGCCCTGTACCGCTCAGCCACTGGCCGTTCGCCACTAGAAGTTGCCATACCCCTAAAGGATTTCTTTGGCTATGCCAAAAATGTGGAAGTTATTGACGACACCATAGAAGACATCGATAGCAAAGACCAGGTTATAGTGGGCAAGTCAGGCTCGCGCTACGAGTACGAAAAGCTAATACTCGCCATGGGTAATGTTACGGAATATTTTGGTATTGAAGGTCTCAAAGAATACTCCTACGGTGTCAAAACAATTCAGGAAGCCCTAAAACTCAAGCGCCATTTGCACGACCAGTTGTTAGAGTCTGATGCTGATCGTAACTACGTGGTTATTGGCGCAGGCCCGACTGGGGTAGAACTGAGCGCTGAACTAGCTTCATATCTCAAAAAGATTCGCACCAAGCATAAAATAAAGCGCAACTTTACCATTGATTTGATTGAGGCTGGTCCTCGGCCGGTAGCGGCTATGCCCGAAAAGTACTCGCAGGCAATTGTGAAACGGCTCAAGAAACTTCATGTAAAGACTTACTTCAACACGGCTGTCAAAGCCGAGAATGTCGATGGCATTCAGTTGCCCAATGGACCGATCAGATCTCATACGGTTGTTTGGACGGCCGGTGTAACCAATAATCCTTTCTTTGCAAAGTTCCCACATCTCTTTGAGCTGGGCAAGGCCAAACGAGTTGTTGTTGATAAGCACCTGCAAGCCAAGCCCAATATTTATGTTATTGGGGACTGTGCAGTCACCGAGTATACCGGAATGGCGCAAACTGCTTTACATGATGCCGAGTATGTTGTTGATGATATTTTGCGGACTTTGCATGGCAAAACCCGTATCGATTACATGCCCAAAAGGCCGATTTATGCGATTCCGGTTGGTCGGCACTGGGCGGTTGTGCTCTGGGGCAAGACACAGATCAACGGTTGGTTTGGCTGGGTGCTGAGACGTCTGGCCGATCTTAGGTTGTATTTGCATTTCTTACCACTAGGCAAGGCCCTAACCACCTGGAAGTATGGTTTCGAAGAAGAAGAAACCTGCCCAATCTGTAAATAAACTTTGTTAACTTTTTTGATTGTGTCCACCAGACAGTTAACCTACAATTAGGCCAATGCGCGCAGGGATAAAGGCCGGATTAGTTTTAGGGGGCTTCACAGTCATTACAGCTGGCATTATTGGTTACGCAGTTTGGCATAACCAACAGAAACCTAAACAAATAGCCGTTAAGGGTGAGTCGAATGTTGCCCAGGCCATTCCACTAGATTCTGACCAGAGCGGCAGTAGCCTGAGCGTATCTGGCAATAGTGGACTTGGGGGTGGAATAGAAGGCAACACCGATCAATCTGGCGGATCGAGTTCATCTAGTAAGTCTAGTGCGCCAGGGCCAGAGACTTTTGCTCAGTTTGATAAGTACAAGGGTGAAAAGAACGCACTCTATCAAGATCTTCAGCCAGGCACTGGCGATGAAATTAAGGTCAATAAAAAAGCCGCCGTTATTTATAAGGTATACCTAACAGATGGCAAACTAATTGACCAGAACCGGGTTGATAAAGATAACAAGATCGTGCCGTTTGTGTTTACATATGGGGCACACCAAGTTATACCCGGCTGGGAACAAGGTGTTGGTGGTATGAAAGTCGGGGGTATTCGGCGCTTAATTATCCCTCCGGCTGTTGGTTATGGTTCAAAGGGTCAGGACCCTGTGCCGCCAAATGCCGTGCTAGTTATTGATGTTCAACTTCTTGAAATCGAAAAATAAACGTAGTTAAGTTTACAATGTTGACATAAGCGTATTGCATATATTTGCGCCCTGGTCATATAATCAGAATAAGATGGTACAAAAACTAAAACTACCAAGGGAAATGTAATGTTAGGGCGGAATATCTCGTCGAAACGAGATGGCCTGCCGCCCGAATCCATGCGCCTGCGAGACGGCTTCGATTTTGTAACTGTACCCACCGATGAATATGGTCGCATCCAAGTAGTACCTTATCTACGAGCAGTGCGGGCTACGCTGCACCCTGAATATGTGAGCCCAATAGGGCCAGATAGCTCAAATGACCACCACCTTTATCACTCCAAAAGTAAGTTCTTAAAAAACAGCAAGAAAGACGATATTCCGAAGCGTTTCAGAGAGCTGCCCCTAAATATAATCATACTGCCAATACCCTTTCATAACTGGTTGCACCGAGTCAGTAAGGATTTTGAAATACCAGATCATACCATGATGGAATACACCATTGAGGGGCATGAGATTTTAACTGACATTTTCCAGGCGGTTCTGACGACTCGAAAAATGCGCAAAATGCAGCGCCAACAAGCGCAAATAGCAGCTGGTGAGTTGGAAGCTCCCCGGCACTACAAACCGATAGAAGAAAGCGTTATAGAAGAAGTTATTGAGACCCATCAAGATCAGGTTAACAGGGCAGTTGATGCCATGGCTCGTATTCCAGAACCATTTCGGTTGGTTGATCCAGATAAACCTCTCGATAGAATTGTCTACGAGGTTGGTCGGCTGGCAGCTCCAGATGGTCGAACATATGTAAGAACAGCCCGCTTAGAAGTTCCTAACTTACAGATTTTGGCTTAAAAGGGGTACTATATAGTTAATGGTTGAGAGATGCATAGAGTGTGAAGGCCCGAAACGCGAAGCATGTGACGCGCGCTTCGCGGCGTTAGCTCAACTCATGATGCAGGACACTGAAGTTGCTATTGAGGCCCTTGACGCAAATGATCTGCTGCAAATAATGACCGTTGAAGATCAACTAGCCGAGGGCATGGATAAGTTCTTGGATGATCAAGAGGCGGCTGGGTGCGAGCTGGATACTCAGGCAGTATATGATCGTCTAGTTATCGAGATGCAACTCCAGCCCTGGAAACAATCCCAGTAGATAACTTCTTTTATCACAGGGGCGCTATGGCTTATCGGATGAAGAAGTCTGTACAACCTGTAAACGATAACGAAATGTGTATAATAAGCATATGCGTAAAGATCAAAATGGAATAGCTCACGTTCTTTTAATATTGTTAATAGTTGTTATATTGGCGGTCGTTGGCTTTGTTGGCTGGCGAGTGTTTAGTAAAAAACCGACGAGTAGTAATCAAACTTCACAAAGTTCATCACAATCTGCTTCATCGGCGTCCACAAACGTGGATTGGCAGTTTGATGGCTCAAAGTGGCAACCAAGTGACACACCACCAACTTGCCCGAACCCACTAGTCTTTAATAATTCACCAGCTGATGTTAGTAAGGCTACTGCAGTTCTATACCCAGGCCAAACACGTGGCGGTAACTACAAACCTCATGGCGGTCTTAGATTCGATGGCCTCAACAATAGCGATGTGAAAGTCAGCGCTGTTATGGATGCGCAATTGGTTGAAGGTAGCAGATATATTGAGCAGGGTGAGGTGCAGTACATGCTGCGCTTTACAAATGCTTGCGGCATTTCATATAGATTCGATCACTTGCTTACATTAGCTCCAACATTCCAGGAACAGGCAGATAAATTACCTGCTGCAAAACAAGACGATTCTAGAACAACTCCATTTGATAAGCCAATTTCAGTAAAAGCAGGAGATGTTGTGGCTACGGCAGTCGGTTTTAAAAATTCATCGCCAAAAAACACAGCGTTTGACTTTGGAGTATATGATCTCAGACAACCAAACGAAGCTTCAAAAAATGCATCATTTGTGAGCAAACACCAAAACGAACTTAGCCAGGCTGGATTTGCAGTTTGTTGGTTCGATATGCTTCCAAGTAAAGATGCCGCGATTGTTAAGTCACTCCCTGCTGCTGACCAAGCCAGTGGCAAGACCAGTGATTATTGCAAATAACCTTTTGCTTCATACTTTTACCAACAGCGGCAAAAGTATCAAAAACGCCGCAGGCGACTTACGGCTCTTTATGAGTTCGCTGCCAAGCGCGACCATGCTCGGCGTTGCCGCAAGCTCCACGCACTCGCTCAAAAGGTCGCTTTGACACTCACATCATCAGGAGCCTGCAGAGCCTGGTTAACTGAATAAAAATCACAACACCCCTGATCTGTTACCAGGTGTAAAATAAAACCAGAAACAGAGAGGGGTTAATGCTTACAGCTGATACAAAAAGACATATTGATAGTGCTAGGCAGGTTCTAGTTGGTAAGGTCCCAGATCCAAAGCAGCAGATAGATCAAATCACCAACGCACTTATATATAAGTTCATGGATGATATGGATATCAAGGCCAAAGATGCTGGCGGAAAAGCCTCTTTCTTTACTGGTGATCTAGAAAAGTATGCATGGCGCAAACTCATGGACCCACGCAGTGGCTCGCAAGAGCGCTTGAATATGTATACAGAAGCGTTGGAAAAGTTTAGTACGGCCGCACAGTTACCGCAATTGTTTCGTGATATATTCCGTCAAGCTTTTTTGCCGTACCGAGACCCAGAAACGCTCAACTTGTTCCTAAAAGAAATTGAGTTTTTTGACTACAATCACAGCGAAGAACTTGGCAATGCTTTCGAGTACTTGCTCAGCATTATGGGTTCACAGGGCGATGCGGGGCAGTTCCGTACACCTCGTCACATTATTGACTTCATTGTAAAGGTGCTGGATCCAGATAAGGACGACACTATTTTGGATCCAGCTTGCGGCACGGCGGGCTTCCTTATCAGTGCCTATAAGCATATTGTTGAAAAGCATGACGGTGTTGATGAAAATGGTAAAAAAAATAACGAAAAGTCACTGACTCATCAAGAAAAGCAAAAACTCATGAGCAACCTAGAAGGTTACGACATAAGTAGCGACATGGTTAAACTTGCTCGAGTCAATATGTACCTGCATGGAAATAATGACCCGCAGATTTACGAGTATGACAGCTTAACAAGTGAAGAGCGTTGGGGTGATACCTTTGATATTATTTTGGCCAATCCGCCCTTTATGTCACCAAAGGGTGGGATTCGCCCACACAATAAGTTTGGTGTTGAATCTTCTCGTGCAGAAGTTTTGTTTGTTGACTACATCATGAGCCACCTCAAGCAAAACGGCCGGGCTGGCATTATTGTGCCCGAAGGCATTATTTTTCAAAGCGGCAAAGCATACAAGCAATTACGCAAAAACTTAGTTGAAGATGGCCTACTTGCGGTTATTTCGCTCCCTGCCGGCGTCTTTAACCCGTATGCAGGTGTTAAGACCAGTATCTTAATCTTTGATAACAGCAGAGCAAAACAATCCAAAGACATTATTTTTGCAAAAATTGAGCACGACGGTTTTGACCTTGGTGCACAGCGTCGTCCAATAGCACATAACGACTTGCCGCTGACTGCTGAGATACTACAAAGATACAGAAAAGAACCAAAAACTGATATACAAACTATCAAAGACGAACTCAAAAAATCTGGTTTATTTACCATTGGACTAAGTACCGTTGGGGGTCCGGATATAATTGGTTCACCAGCAGAAGTAGATCAAATCGAGATAGTTGCGGTGAGCCGAGACAAAATTGCTGAGAGTGGCGATTACAACCTAACAGCTTCGCGGTACTTGGTATCAGAAACAAGTCAAAATCAAAAATGGCCAAGATCTAAACTCAGCGACATTTTTATAGAAATTAAAAATGGCAAAAACGTTAAACAAACTGACGAACCTATAGGTCACAAAGTGTCTAGAATACAAACAATCGCAAAAGGTATTGTAAATCTAGATGCAGTTAAATGGTCTACTGATGACGTGAATGAGAATGATTATCTACAAAAAGGCGATATTCTTTTCAGCCATATAAACAGCATTGATCATTTAGCTAAGACTGCACTCTTTGAAAGTAAAGAGAAAGTTATACATGGTTCGAACCTACTTAGGCTACGGCCTGATACATCAAAAATAATCCCGGAGTACGCTTTATACGTATTTAAGTCGGATTTGTTTACAGATGATGCAAAGAGATTTGCACAAAGAGCCGTTAACCAGGCCAGCATAAATTCAACCTCAATAAAAAATCTTGAAATACCACTACCACCGATTGAGCTGCAGAAAGAAATTGTTGCCGAGCTCGACAGCTACCAAAAAATCATCGATTTAGCCAAAGAGATGTCTCAAGTTAAAGGGATGAACATTGTGGTTAAACCATCTTGGCCTAAGTTTGAGCTTAATGAAGTAGCAAGTATCGAATACGGCTTTACAGCTAGCGCTAAAGATAAGGGGTCGGCGAGGCTTGTGCGTATTACAGATATTGACGACATGGGTTCAGTCAAAAAAGATGGTGCGAAGTACATTAACCTAACCGCAGAGGCTGAAAAATACTTATTACATCAAAATGATGTGCTCGTTGCACGAACTGGGGCGACTTATGGTAAAACTGCTATCTATACAGACAACGAGCCAGCGGTATTCGCATCGTTCTTAATTAGATTAAATTTTGATGTATCCAAAATATTACCAGAATTTTACTGGGCATATGCACAGTGCCAAGATTATTGGATGCAAGCAAGACAACTTGTTCAAGGAGGAGCCCAACCGCAGTTTAACGGTGGTGCATTGAAAAGAATAAAAATACCGTTGCCATCTATAGACGAACAAAGGATTCTTGCTAAAGACTATATGGAGCTCAGAAATATATTAGTCGACCAAAATCGTCAATTAATAACCATTTTTGAGCAAAAAATAAAAGACAAAATCTCCGAAGTTTGGAGTCAGTAGTTAAGCATAAGCAGTCGATAAACATTGCGTTTGTTGTTATAATAATTTTATGGCCGTAGCATTGAATAAGTACGAGAACGCGATTCTATACCTCTGTAAACAACAGGGCGGAGTTCTTCATGGTAAGAAAAAACTCGCTAAGCTTCTCTATTATCTTGACTTTGACCACTACGAATACAAAGAATCGATGAAGACCTTAACAGGGGACGTCTATAAAGCCTTGCCCATGGGTCCTTTCCCAGAGAATATGCCGAATGTTGTTCAAAAAATGGCAAAGGCAGGCAAATTGCGAATAGATGCCATAGAAGGTGTCCCTGGTTATAAACCAACAGAGACGTATACTTGCACGGCTGAACCTGATATGTCAGTGTTTGATGAAGACGACATAGCTATTCTTCAACGAGTTTCAAAGCTCTATGGAGGTTTGAACGGGAAGCAACTAGAAGACTTGACACATGCTGAGGCACCCTACATTGGTACAAAGCTTAGTGAAGAAATACCATATGACCTGGCTTTTTATAGAGGGACTGATTTTAATGAATTTTCTGCGACATGATCAGTTCTCTGGGGAGCTCAAGCAACTCGTAAAGAAATACCCCGGAACGACTGCTGGTTTGAGCGCAGTTGAGAGACTACTTGAAAAACAATTTGATCCAACAAGTCCTGATGAAGTAATTGCTCCAGGAAAAATTCATCGGATTCATCAAAATGCGATCTGGTCACTCTGGAAAGTAGAAATGGCTGTACCAGGCTCTGGCTTAAGGCCTAGCCAATGGCCTCGCATGTGGTTTGCAGTAAGTGGGGACAAGATCGTTTTGCTAACTATAGTTTCACACACGCAGAATTATGACGATAATACAATTGATAAGATTGCCATAGAAAGAGCGTCAGACTTCTTTTAATCAGCAACTTTTTCTAAAACATAATCACGGGCGTATTCAGGAATGCGTTTACGTAGTTCAGGCGCTAGGTTAATCCAGTCGTCCATTTTGAGGCCTGTGAAGTCTAGCTCTGCAAAGCGACCTTCGTCAATCAGCTCACGTACATGTGGATCAGTGGTGTATGCACTAAATACATCACGTGCTGCACTGTATTGATCTGGTGTAATGCCTTCGTTTTGCACAAAGCTTTCGAATTCATCTGATACAATTTCGTCCTTTGACTGAAAGTTATCACGATCACCAAACACATATTCCAATATTTCTTTTACATGCGGGCGACGGTCGAGTTTGAAAGCTTGTTTGAACTTACTACGGCTGATGTATAGTTTTGGCTTTTCAAAGTGTTTTTCTATCACGGCCTTTTCGGCACCATAAATATCGCCAGATTTGTATAATTCAGAGATTTCTTGGTCTTTTTCTATAGCTTCTTTCGCCTTTTCGCCCCAAACTTCACGGTCCACACGCATGCCTTCATTACCGATTTGCTCTTCTTTGATAGTTTGGATATCGTCGCGTCTGCCAAGCTCCAAATCGTCTGTTATGTAGCGTTCTGTTCGTTCTTCTTCATCAACGTTTTTGCGCCCAATGGTTGGCGGTAGTTTAAGCTGCTCGTCGTAATTAAACTTCTCCTCGAAGTATTCACATACTGCGAAGAAGTCAAAAAGCTTGAAGGCTTTTTTGGGAACCTCAAACTTTTCTTTGGTTTCGTCCTCGTAGCTAAATACGGCTCTTCGCGTGCCACGGCCTTTCATTTGTATAAAATCTGCAGGGCTGAATACAGGACGCATAAAAGCAACGTTTAGAATGTCAGGGCAGTCGTATCCAGTTGTCATCATCCCAACCGTTACACAAATTCGCGTACGGCTGGATTTGTAGCCATCTTTAAAGCGAGTTGTGCCATTAAGGTTGTTGTTGCTAAACTTAGTGGTCATTTCTTGTGCGGCGTCTACGTTGCTACTTACTTGAATTGCAAAGTCGGAACTGTACTTTCCAGGCCATTTTTTGTCGGCAATTTGATTTAGTATTAGAGTAATCTTTTGCGCATGGTCTTGAGTTACACAGAAAATAAGGCTTTTACCAACTTCCTGACTAATTGGATCGCGTAACGCGTTATCTACAAAAGCCTTACAGAAAGCAACGTTCGTATCTTCGTTAAAGAACTTACGCTCAAATTGACGACTAAAGTAAACTTGTTTTTCAATATCGCCTTCGTCATTCTTGCGTTCAACTTCGTAACCTTCATCACTAAGTAGTTGGGTAGTTATCTCTGTACGTGCATCGACCACTGTTGGCTGAATCAAAAAGCCATCTGCGGCACCCTTTTTTAGGTCATAACGATATGTCGGCTCACCACTATCACAACCAAAGGTTTTGTAAGTGTCTAATAGCTGCCGTCGCTCTTGGTCCTTTTGACTCTCTTTGTTTGTATCTACATGTTTTAGATAGTCTTTTGGAGTGGCAGTTAAGCCAAGTTTGTAGCCAATGAAGTATTCGAATACACTGCGTGAGTTGCCACCGATGGAGCGGTGTGCTTCATCTGAAATTACTAGATCAAAATCTGTAGGGTCAAATTCCTTTTTGTATCGGTCGCCGGCCATTAGCGTCTGGACTGTGGAGATCACTATATTTGCTTTGCGCCAATCATCTTTATTTTCTTTGTAAACACTAGTCAAATAGTCATTTTTGATTGCCTTAAAGTCCTTAGCTGCTTGCTTCTCTAGTTCTATACGGTCAACCAAAAATAGTATTCGGCTGGCATTTCCAGTTCTTAAAAATAGTTTGCAGATTGCTATCGTTGTAAGAGTTTTGCCAGTACCTGTTGCCATCTCAAGCAGATAGCGCTCTTTACCTTCTTTAGCAGCATCTTGGATGGCATGGATTGCATCGAGCTGGTAGTAGCGCATAAACTTTAAGCCATGGCGATCTTTGAATGCTTCTTGCTTGTGGCCTCCGGCCAGCCAGTCTGGATCTTCAGCATAGTTTGGCATTTGACTGAGAGCAATGTAATCTCCTTGAACTTTCTCACCGGCAAGTGTCTTGTGGTCTGGTTTGTAATCCTGCAAATCAAGTAATGATTTTTGTGAAGGGAAGTCAGTGATTAACTTTTCGGTGCCATGTTCTGTATCCCAAAAGTAATGCAGGTTACCGTTGCTTAGAATGATAAATCTGGCTTTATTGCTTCTTGCGTAATTCCTTGCTTGCTCTTTACCATCTAGCGGACTTTTGCTTTCTTTTTTTGCCTCCAGAACTAAAAGAGGGAAACCCTTGTCATCCAGCAGTAAGTAATCAATAAATCCATGTTTACTGTGCTCGTAATCATCACCAACTTCGTTAATGTTTACGCCAGCCTCAACCTTAATATTTTGATCAAAATCCCAACCAGCTTCCTCAAGCAGTTTATTGATTTTGATTCGAGCAGCAGCCTCTTTACTCATTGATATTTATACTATCAGAGGTAAGGTAATATTCCCAGGCTCTGGGGAGGCTGAGCAAACACGGCAAAGGCACAACTATAAAGCCGAGGGATGTCTGAGCGGAGCGAGTTACTGAGGCTGTTGTGTGCTTTGACAGGTGGTTGCATCATACGAGCCAGTCGCCTGTCGGTTCTTTGCTAGCTTTCTTGCAGAAACAAGAAAGTAGGGGCTAAACTGTTGACACCTCTTAAAAATAATGCTAATGTATATGGACATTGTAATTAGTGAACCCGGGTTTGTTTTAGACGTATTACTCGATATTTCATTATCACAATCGAAGTAATATCAAGGGCGAAAGCCTCTAAAACGAAGGGTTATTTTAATGCCTTATAATAAAAACTTTAATTCAGGTCGCCGAAGTGGCGGCAACTATCACGGCGGTGGCCGGAGCCGGTCATTTTCACAAAATCGTGCGCCAAGGCGCGGCGGTCTTAAGAAAGACTACATTGATCCAAGCCGTTTTGTTAAGGTGGCAACACCTAAAGAACAGACAACCTATGAAGCCAAACATCAGTTTGCTGATTTTGGCCTAAATCAACTATTGGTTCGAAACTTGGAGCGAAAAGGGTTTACAACGCCTTCGCCAATTCAGGATCAAGCAATTCCAGAGATTTTAGCTGGCCGCGACATTATCGGTATTGCCGATACAGGAACAGGTAAGACAGCCGCTTTTGCCGTACCAGCCATCCAGGCAATCATGAACAACAACGCTAAAGTTTTGGTGGTAGCACCAACACGCGAGCTGGCTCAGCAAATCGACGAAGAGTTTTATGTGCTTAGCAAAGACAGTAACTTGCGTCGAGCTGTATTAATCGGTGGATCTGGTATGGGCCGACAACTGAGCGATTTGCGCCGAAACCCACGAGTGGTTATCGGTACACCTGGCCGTATCAAAGACCATATTGAACGCCGAAGCCTACAACTACGCGACTTTAACTGCGTCGTCCTCGACGAAGTTGACCGTATGCTAGATATGGGTTTTGTGAACGATGTTCGCAGTATTCTTAGCAACCTATCTGAGAAGCGGCAATCGTTGTTTTTCTCGGCAACACTTGATGCACGCGTAAAATCGTTGATTGAGACGTTTGCTAACAATCCAGTTATGATCTCTGTAAAAACTGGCGAAACTGGTGAGAATATTCACCAAGATGTCGTACGAATTAACGGCGGTCGAAAGATCGAGCACTTGCATGACCTTTTGACTAACCAGAACATCGCCAAGGCAATTATCTTTGATGATACGCAGCGAAGTGTCGAGAGCCTGAGCAATGAACTGATTGCTCGTGGCTTTTCGGCTGATGCAATTCATGGTGGTAAATCACAAGGTCAGCGCCAACGCTCATTGAAGCGATTCAAAGACAACCAAGTGACTATCTTGGTAGCTACTGATGTAGCGGCGCGTGGTATTGACGTGATTGATGTCACCCACGTGATTAACTACTCGACACCAAAAACTTACGATGACTATGTGCACCGTATTGGTCGAGCTGGGCGAGCTGGCAAAGTTGGCCATGCCCTAACATTCATCGATCGTTAAAACGCGGGGCGCAATCATTGCGCCCCAGTACCACTTATGTTATAATTAACAGATAAGGGAGCGCCTTAAACTACGGGCGCTTTATTTTATGAAACAAGATCCAACCAAAATTCGTAACATTGCGATTATTGCGCACGTTGACCATGGTAAAACTACCTTGGTTGATGGGCTATTGAAGCAATCCAAAACGTTTCGTGATAACCAAGCCGAAATGGGCCAAGAACTCATTATGGACAGTGGCGACCAAGAGCGCGAACGCGGAATTACCATTACTGCCAAAGTTACGGCAGTGCAGCATGGTGATTATCGAATTAACATCGTTGACACACCAGGACATGCGGATTTTAGTGGGGAAGTCGAGCGCACACTAAATATGGCCGATGGCAGTATTTTAATCGTCGACGCCCAGGAAGGCCCGATGCCTCAAACCAAGTTTGTGCTGGGTAAGGCCCTAGCCAATGAGCTTAAACCAATTGTGATTATCAATAAAATCGACAAGCCTGGATCACGTATCAAAGAAGTCGAAGATGAGTTAGCTGATCTGTTTTTGGAGCTTGCTGTGCACGAAGACCAGCTTCACTACCCTGTTTATTACGCGGTTGGCCGGGCTGGTAAAGCTTGGAAGGAAATTCCTAGTGATCCAGAAGCAGCAGGGGATCTAGAGCCGATTTTTGAAGCCATTGTTGAGCACATCCCTGCCCCGCAAATTGAACTCGACAAGCCTTTTCAGATGCTTGTTACTGCTCTGGCGTGGGATAGCTTTAAGGGCAAGTATGCTATTGGGCGAATTACTCGTGGCCGTGTCAAAGGTGGAGACCAAGTTACTTTATGCCTCAAAGACGGCACCCAGGCCAAAGCTAAGATCGACAATGTCTACATGAGCCATGGCGTGAGCAAGTTTGAAGTTGATGAAGGTGTGGCTGGCGATATTGTGCAACTGACGGGTGTGGCTAATGCTCAGATCGGCGAGACGATTGCCGATGCTGATCAACCTGAAGCACTTCCAGTGCTGGAAGTCGAAGCACCAACTCTCAAGATTTATTTAGGCCCCAATACTTCCCCATTCAAAGGTTTAGAAGGTGAGTTTAACACTAGCCGACAAATTGGCGATCGGCTGCAAAAAGAGTTAGAAACCAATGTGGGCTTGCGCGTCGAAGAGCAAGGCATTGGCTTTTTGGTGTCTGGCCGTGGCGAACTACATTTAAGCGTGCTAATTGAGACTATGCGACGCGAAGGCTTTGAGTTTGAAGTTGGCCGTCCACAAGTTGTGACCAAAGAAGAAAATGGCCAAACCGTTGAGCCGATCGAAGAATTGATTATTGAAGTGCCAGCCGAACACGTCGGCACGGTCCAACAAGAGCTTGGTGCACGCCGAGCTAATCTAAAAGAGCAATTTGCTAGCCCCAAAGGCGTGACTAAACTAGTCTATGAATTACCAACTCGGGCACTACTTGGTCTTAGAAATATTCTGATGACTAACACCAAGGGAACGATTATCATGAATAGCCTGATGATTGGCTACGAGCCGCTTGGCGCGCCCCTACAGCAACTTCGCAACGGTGTGCTGATTGCCTTCGAAACAGGCACCACGACACCCTACGCTCTGCAGAATGTCGAAGAACGAGGTACCTGCTTTGTTGGTCCGGCCGAAAAGGTTTACGCCGGTCAAATTATTGGGCTCAACAAACGTGGTGACGATATGGAAATCAATGTTTGTAAGGCTAAGCACCTGACGAACATGCGTAGCTCAAGTAGTGATGGTGTGGTGCAGCTAACGCCACCGACTATTTTTAGCCTAGAGCAGTGCATCGACTTTATTGAAAACGACGAAGTGCTGGAAGTTACACCAAAAAACCTGCGATTGCGCAAAAAAGAACTCGATCCTAACAAGCGCAAACGCCTCAACAAGTAGATATATACAAAATACTGGCAAGGTTGTACAATATCTCTACTTCAAGGAGTTAATATGTCAGATTTCGAAAAAGAACCAGCTAGATTTCATGTTGATGGATTGGGTATAACGCCCGATAAAGCTATAGTACTTGGACATGTTCATGACACAGAAGGTATGAGCGATGCAGAGATACAAAGAGCCGTCGCTAATCAAACGGGTGTTGATATTGTTGATATAGCGATTGGTGGTGCTAGAGAAGAAAGACCGCGTAATGTAGGCCGACGCGTATTTGGATTTTCGAATTGGAATGGTTCCAACTGGGAACCAACCGGTCCTAAGGCTAATCCAAACCTGAATTAGTTATTAAAACCTATAACCGCAATAGCTAGAATGGTTCATTGCTATCAACCGCGGTTAGGTTGAATCTTCGCTGATTACGCTAATGGTTGTACAATGGTTGTATGGAAGATGAGCTAAAGACGCCAGAGAAGTCTGAAGTTGAGCCAGCTACCCCTGAAGGTACACCAAAACCAGACGTTCCAAATATCCCCGAAGATTCTAAACCAATTGTAGATAAACCCAAAAAACAAAATCGTCACATTGTTGTGCTAAGTATATTGTTTGTTATTTTGGCTCTGGCTACCGCCGCTTTTTGGTATTTTAGAATACGCAACATATCAAGGCCACCAGCAGATAACGAACAATCTGTAACCACTACCAAGAAAGAAACTCCAAAAGTAGAAGGCCTCCAGCTCGATCCGAATAAAAACTACGGCAATAAATATGCTAACGGTATTTTGCCGGTAGGTGATAATAAATACACCACTGATGCAGCCAAAAAGGGCAATGTCTATTTGTGTAAAGCGAATTTTGTTCCAGCTGGACAAGCTGGTGCCCAGACACGTGGGCCGTGGTTTATTGGTACGACCCAGTGGGATATAAATAAGAAAGTAGCTGTGCAGGGTAAGGTTAACTGGACTCAGCGCTACAGCATGGAGATCAAAGACGGCAAACGCATAATCGACACCAACGATTTGCCGGATCACCACACGGGAGTTTTTCCAGTATCAAAATCTGATCCAGCTTATAGTTATGATAGAAACCCCAACACCATCAAAACCACCACACTAACTTATGAGTTAAATGCTACACCGTCATACGGCAGCCCACAGTGTATGAACAATGAAGTCGGCGTAATGACTACTGGAGTAGCGTTGTTTGATGCCTTTGATGCGGGTGGTCGCGATGCCGGTGCCTGGGAAGTGCAAGACGACTGCGAAGGACATCCTCAAGAAAAAGGCGAATATCATTACCACACCCTAAGTAGCTGTATAACAGATACCAGTGTAAACAAGGTTATTGGTTATGCGCTTGATGGCTATCCGATAACTGGTCCTAAAGTTGGTGAAAATAACTTTCTAACAACCGATGATCTCGATGAGTGCCATGGTATTGTGAGCGAGCTACAAGTCGATGGCAAAAAAGTTACTACCTATCACTACGTTATGACTCAGGATTTTCCATATTCAGCTAGTTGTTTTAGGAGTATGGCCGTAAAACCACCTGGCCAAATGCAAGGTGCACCGCCCCAACGTCCCTAAGCATTAGTAGAATCACTTGCTTAGATATTGTATAGTCCTCGAATATGACGAGACGAATTAAAACCAAAAACCCTGCTGAGTTTAGCCCTCGCGAATACCGTGAGTATTACTTAAATGAATCGGGCCTGCATATTGGACGCAGCTATAATGACGAAGTTACAGACGATCTTAAACAAACTTTGCGAAGATATGAGCGGGTGTTTCACCTTTATGACTATTGGCTGGTGCGGTTAATTGAGCGTTCTGAGACAAAAGGTAAGTCTGGTGTGAGCAAGCCAACAGCAGAGGTTCAAAAACACATAATTGAAAAAATGCCGTCGCTGTTACAACCATTAGAAGTTGAGGTTGAGGGCGTGGGAGCTGTTCCTAGAGGGGCAAAGGGAGCCTTGCCGATTATTGATCTTACCCGCGATAGCCAATCAGAAATACTTGCAGCCAGACAGGGTATTATCGCAACAGTCGAAGACATATTGCCATATTCAGATTTTTCATGGATGCGTTTTGCTAGGCCAGGCATACCAATTGGTGAGATGGTAGATAACGACTCCAAAGCCCTACGAGTTATAAAAGGTATAGTGAACGAAGCTCTTCCTAAAACGATTTCATTACAGCCTGTTGATATGATACCTTCAATGCCAGCTGATGTTGCATTAAGAGGATAACTTTAAGCACTTTGCTTGACTTGACTACGGGTTGATCTGTTAGTCTGGAGATATACATGTTATCAAAAGCCAAAGACACCGCCAAAAATTTACTTATTTCAAACGCCAGGGTTCCAGAACTCAGTGCCCACGATGTTGTAAAGGCTCGCGAGTATATAGACAACTACTGGTTTAAGCTCAAGCGAACTCATCCTAAAGACGATGGGGCATTACTTGGATTGCCTAAGCCTTATTTAGTTCCGGCATATGAGGAGGGTCACGAGTTTGATTTCAACGAGTTATATTACTGGGACAGTTTCTTTATGATACAAGGCTTGCTTGATAAGGAGCATCAATCTTTGGTTGAGGGAATTTTAGACGACCTAATCAGTTTGCAAAAACGCTTCAGGATGATTCCGAATGCATCACGAACCTATCTAATGGGACGATCTCAGCCACCGTTTCTAACAACGTTTATATTTGAAGTGTTTGAGCGTTATGGCAAAGACAAAAAGTGGCTAAAGACTAATATTGATCGTGCTCAGGACGAATATCAAACTGTTTGGATGGGCACTGTTAAGCCGCATGCTCGACAAGTGTACCGCGGACTAAGCCGTTACTATGATATTAATTACCTTCATGATCTAGCTGAGACCGAGAGTGGCTGGGATATGACGCCGAGATTTAGCCGCAAGGCACTTAATTATTTGCCGATTGATCTGAACGCTTTGCTGTATAAATACGAAACAGACTTTGCCCGAGCAGAGTTGATATTTGGGAATAAAGAAAAAGCCAACACTTGGTCAGAAAAGGCGGCGGTTCGAAAGTTAACCGTCGATGAACTCATGTGGAGTCCTAGTCGGCAAATGTACTATGACTACAACTATGTCAAAGAAAAGCGGGGCAACGTTAGCTCATTAGCAACTTTTTACCCGATGTGGGCTGGCATGGTCAGTAACGAGCAGGCTGCCGATATTGTACGCAATATGAAAAAGTTTGAGTTTAAGGGCGGCCTGGCGGCTACCGACCAACAACTTAATCAGCGTGTACCAACAAATATAATGAGCACAACCACGCCAACTCAATGGGCCTATCCCAATGGTTGGGCTCCTTTGCACTTTATAGCTGTAAAAGGCTTAGAGAGATACGGCTATCACAAGGAGGCTCGTCGGATTGCTATGAAGTGGCTTAAGACCAATCTTGATTGGTTTAGAAAACACCATGTTTTTTTGGAAAAGTATAATGTTGTTCAGCCTGACAAACCACCTCAGAAGGGGGTTTATCCATCACAAACAGGTTTTGGTTGGACTAATGCAATCTTTGAATTATTTTGTCAGGAATATATAGACCGTAAAACTTAATTAGATTCTCGTCCCTGAAGCATTTTTTCGTAAATTTTCATAAATCCAAAAATAGTATATGGAATTGCCCTGGTCATATGGCTGAAATAATCGTTATGATCTTGGACTTCCTGGCCGCCAGCTTCTTCTACAATTCTTTCAAAGGTCGGTCTATATAATACGTGATCAGTATATGAGCTTATGCCATCTAGTTTGTTATGATCCGTCGGTACGTATTCTTCAAATATGTAATCTGCCCACGCGTTAATGCTTCGACTGACTTGAACTGCTTCATGGCCACAGACCAGCCCACCAACTTGTCTTGTTAACTCATAAGGCCACATACCTAGACCTTCTTGTCCAAGTCTGGCTGAAGCCCGGACAGTTGCAAGAGTGGCTAGGTCACTAACGTGATCAATATAATAACCCATTAGTTTATAAAATTCTGGTCCTCTTGAAGCTGGTCTCTCGTGCATCATAATCTCGACAAGAGCATAACGGGTTGAATCTGGCTCGACGATTGTACCGTCAACAATGAAACCATCTAAAACAACTTCAGATGCTGCAATATCAACGCATTCCTCAGGGGAGGGATAGCCATCATTGTATGACATTAAAGTGCCCCCTCTAATGCTTCTTGAGTGGCGGCGGCTTCTCTAACTAGGTCGCCTAGGACTACTTCATCAACGGCTTCATCCATAAAGAATGCTAAATCTGGCTCAACACCAGATTTCCAATTTTGCCCAACACTTCTATCAAAACTCTCGAAATATCTTTGCATGGCTTGGTTACCGTAAGCTACTTCAGCGGCTGGCACATCAGACGCGACAGAATCCTTAAGCAAAACATGACTTGGTCGTTCCGGATATTTTGCAACATATTTAATGTAGCGAAACATGCGTTGCGTGGGTGGTAATTGGGCTCCGGTTTCACTGAAAGCATTCATGAAGCCGTTGTTGAGGGCGCGAATACGATCAATAGTTTCTTGCCTTAACACCATGCCACTACCAAGTCGATAGGCTTCGCCAGGTGAAACTACGACAGTATCCTTAACCCGTTCACGAGCCAAAACAGCACCATGCTGCATAACACCTAGGATGGTATTAACATAATTCTCTTCGGCTTGTCCGTATACGAGCCCAGCTGTTTCATCGGCCATAGCGCCAGTACTAAGATCACATATACTGCGAGCTAGCACAAAACGGGCAGCAGCCAGTCGATCAAAATTTGCACCTAGCGCACCGCTTGCAGCATCCTCGGCATTCCGTTCAATTTTAGCCTGAACTTTGGTCGAACGAGGTAACCCGCCGAATAAATCAACATACTGTTGATGAACAGCGGGGTCGATTTCTACGGCATCAGTGTTGTTAGGGATATTTCCAACCAAATACATAGAGTACTATTATACCACTAATACTTACAAAAATCAATATAAGTAACCCTTTTGCTTATACACAAATAGACGTGTAACATAAATCTAACAAAAGGAGGGATTATGGCAGTATCAATGATGGAGCTAGCAGATCATTTATTGGCAGTTCCAGGATTTGTAGACCCCGTGGGAATCCACCATGAATTCGCCGATAAAGACCATGGCCAGAAATTTGATTGGGGCGCAATAAGCCCAGATATGCCAGTTTACGGTGAAGTATTAGAGGCTGCAGCTGACAATATCCATGATTGGGGAGATCCTAATGCGCTATTAACGGTAGCCAATGGTACAACTGGGATTGGTTTTGATTTACTTGCTAAAATGCAGGAAAAATATAAGTCACGCACTAGACTACTGGTTACCAAAAAGGACCCTGTGACGCGCGAAGTTAACATGACTGATTACACCAAGGAGATATTGTCGAGCGGAGAAATACAAACGTTAGAAATATTTGACGATATTGGTACTACAGGCAGTACGACATTTCGGCTAGGGGAACTTGCCATACAACTAGGCGTAGAAGAAGTGAGAATTCTATATATTGCCCAAAGACTTCCATTATTGAAGTATTTGCAGGATGAATATGGCCCGGTATATCCAAACAGATCCTTAACGGTCGTTTCGAACTTACCGACTTATTCACCAAAAGACTGTGCTGACCATGGATATTGCAGTAGTGGATGGGAATTAATCGAACACGGCAAGTAAAATTGCTAAACTACTAGTATGTGTCCGTTTTGTGATCTTGCTAGTGATTCTGAGAAGAGTCGGGTTATACGAAAATCCAAACTTACGACGACGTTTCTTTCTAACCCTAGATTGGTTAAGGGGCATACTTTAGTCATTCCGAATCGTCACGTTGAAAAACCTGATGAACTAACAAGTGATGAGATTTTGGCAATTTTTGATGAGATCAAATGGGTAGAATCAAGATTGCTTAGTTCAGATCTGGCGGATGGAGTAGATATTCGCCAACATTATCGACCATTTTTGCCACAAGGTCGCATTAAGATCGATCACGTGCATTTTCATGTGTTGCCTAGGACAAAAGACGATGAATTATATAAAAAAGCTATGATTCATGAGATTGAAATGTTCAAGTCTCTATCAGTCGAAGAGCAAGAACAGATTCACAAGCTCTTTGATACTTGATACACTACTCCAGTGAATTACTACGTAACAACCTCGATTCCATATGTAAACGGCGACCCTCATATTGGGCACGCTCTTGAATTTTTATTGGCTGACGTTTTGGCGCGATCAGCGCGGGCCAACAAAACTCCGACCCTGTTTAGCACTGGAACAGATGAGCATGGTGGCAAAATTGCCGAAAAAGCCAAAGAACTCGGCCTAGAACCCCAGGCTTTTGCTGATCAAATGAGCCAACGATTCCGCGAATTACAGAAAGAACTTAACATTAGTAATGATCGATTCATTCGTACAACCGACAAAGGTCATGAGCAACGAGCCCAAATTATCTGGAAAAACCTCGAAAAAGACATTTACAAGGGTAGTTACGAGGGATTGTATTGCACAGGTTGTGAAAGCTTTGTAACAGAGGCCGTAGCGAAAGAGAACAAAAATGTTTGCCCTCATCACAACCGACCATACGAAAAACTTAAGGAAGACAATTACTTCTTCAAACTCACAACTTATGCACCGAAAATTAAAGAGGCTATCGAGAAGGGTACATTCCGAATTATTCCAGCCAGTCGTAAACACGAAATCCTCAATGTTATCAAAGACGGTCTCGAGGATATCAGTATTTCTCGACCAAAAGAAAAAATTAGCTGGGGCATCCCAGTACCCGGCGATCCGAGCCAAGTAATGTATGTTTGGTTTGAAGCGTTAATGAACTATATAACGGTGCTGGGCTACCCTGAGCATAAGGATTTCAAAGACTTTTGGCCAGCAAACGTTCAGGTTATTGGTAAGGATATCACTCGTTTCCACGCCGCAATCTGGCCTGGCATGCTGCTAGCCCTTGGCTTGCCACTGCCACAAACTCTTTACGTCCACGGATTTATTACTGTAGATGATAAAAAAATGAGTAAAAGTCTGGGGAATGTTATCCCGCCGTCAGAAATTATTAGTCGCTATGGCACAGATGCTTTTCGTTACTTTTTCCTAAGGCATGTGCCGAGCTATGACGATGGTGATTTTTCTTGGGATAAATTAGAAGCTTCATACAACAATGAACTAGCTAACGAGCTTGGTAATGCTGTTCAGCGCACAGCGGCCATGATTACCAAGTATCAACAGGGAATAATTGGCGATATACCACCACCCAAGCACGATACCGCTCAGTATCAAAAAGCAATTGATGATTGCAAGTTTGACCGAGCACTTGATGAAGTTTGGGAACAAGTTCGGGGGCTTAATCAATATATCGACGAAGAAAAGCCGTGGGAATTAGCCAAGAACAAGGATGAAGAACATCTAAAAGAAGTGTTAGCCTATCAAGCTAGTTGTCTGATTGAAATTGCAGATATGCTGGAACCATTTATGCCAGAAACAGCGGTGAAGGTTCGACATGTTTTCGAAGAAGGTGTTGTTCGTCCAATTAAGGGAACACTTTTTCCAAAACACGAAACTGCTCCAGAGTCTGTGGCGCAACCTCAACCACCAGCCCAAAATGCAGCTAACTGATACTCACTGCCACATTCACGAAGCATCCGCCAAACTCGAAGGCGATGAATTCATGCACAATAAGTGGCACAAAGCTGGGATTGATGATCCGAAGGAGTTAATTGAAGAGGCAAAACAAGCTGGCGTAACACGCCTTATTTGCGTTGGTACCACACTTCAAGATAGCAAGTTAGCCGTTGATTTGGTGCAAGATCAGCCAAAGTGTTGGGCAAGTATTGGCATTCATCCCCACGAATCGCAAGATCATAATAGTAACCAACACCTTGATGATTTCAAAAGTTTGGTCACTAAACCCAAAATTGTTGCGGTTGGCGAGTGCGGTCTGGACTACTATTACGAACACTCACCAAAAAAACATCAGCATGAAATACTGGAATTTCAGTTGGATTTGGCTACAAAACATAATTTGCCGTTAATTTTTCATGTTCGTGATGCTTTTGATGATTTTTTTGCCATTTTGAGCCATTTTCAGGGCATTAGGGGCGTAGTTCATAGCTTCACGGCAAATACCAAGGTTCTTGACAAATGTCTTAATAGAGGGCTTTATATAGGTTTAAATGGCATAATGACCTTCACAAAAGATCAAGATCAGCTTGCGGCTGCCAGGGCTGTCCCCTTGGACAAAATGGTGCTTGAAACAGATGCGCCATTCTTGACTCCTGCCCCCTTTCGTGGTACAATCTGCAAGCCTAAGCATGTACGTGATACAGCGGAGTTTTTAAGCAGCTTGAGGGGAGAAACCCTCGAGGAAATTGCTGCCGCCACCACGCACAACGCCAAGGGACTATTTAACCTGATATAAGGAGTAACCAAGCGCCATATGGCACCACAGACGAACCAATCACAAACCTCAGATCCATACTCACACGAGTATCTTCCAAACAACATCCCTGGAGAAGTTGGTGAGATCGTTCATAGTCAGCTTGCTGAAGCTGGTGCTGGTCTACAGTTACTCAAAAGTGTAATCCCTGATACTTATGGTGCTGAGCTACGATCACTCGAGACCCCAAAAGTCGCCGAAGTTACACCACAACAAGAAGTAGCCGAGCAACCTGTAGTTACTGATACCTATGCTGCTGTCGCTAGCCAAGAAGTTGCCCAAAAAGTTGAGGTTAGCCCAGTATTGAATGCGAATATTGACCTAGCAACAGCCCAACAGAACGTTGCTAATGCTTTAGGTGGACCTGAAGAGCCAACGCAGATTGGTGATGATTTTACGCTTGCTGCGTAAAGGAGGTGGATCATGATTAAGAAATTTATCCAAAGTTTAAGCCCGCAGAAGGAAGAAGATCGTCGTACGAAATTGCGACAGAAATTCATGCGTCATGAGGCAAGAATTGGTGGTCAGTTATTCGGACCAGTGCCTAAAGGTCACCGCCGCGAGTTCTTTTGTCTTGATCGACATACTTGGGTGTGGCACGAAGAGTGGACTGATGAGACAGGTAATTATCGAATCATGACTACAAGGTATGATGTCCGTCCAACCGGTATCTTGAAATCTCAAAACGGTAATCACTATCAACACGTAACTTTGCAAGAAGCCCAACACCTTTACCAGGCGGCCGAGTTATATAACAAACGAATTAAGAGCGAAATCTACAACTTCGTTTAAGACACCCACGCATTGACCCATAACACAATTTTCTTCTGCGGCTGCTCACTCAACGTATTTCAGATACGTTTTCGATCTGCTGCTCGAAGAGAAATTGGTTCTGGCGCTAATGCGTGAGATGTCTTAAGGTAGAGTATGAGTATGAAAAGGAATGTTTATCTCGATTACGCCGCGGCTACGCCCGTAGACCCAAAGGTTATGTCTGTCATGCAGCCATACTTTACAGATGATTTTTATAATCCATCGGCACTTTACCTGGCTTCGCAAAAAGTTTCTAAGGACATCGAGACTGCAAGGGCTAGTGTTGCCCACCAACTTGGCGCAAAAAGTGAAGAAATTATCTTCACGGCTGGTGGCACAGAAGCTAATAACTTAGCAATAGCCGGAGTAATGCGTCAATACCCTGGTGGGCACATACTTGTCAGTGCTATTGAGCATGAATCGGTTCTAAAGCCTGCCGCTCAGTTCGATACCGAAGAAGTAAGAGTTCGTCCCGATGGCCGAATTGATTTAATCGATCTGGAGAAGAAAATTACCAATAAAACTGTGCTGATAAGTGTCATGTACGCTAATAACGAAATCGGCACCATTCAACCAATTCGTGAACTGGCAAAAATCGTTGAAAAAGTTCGTGCTGAGCGTAAAAAACAAGGTAACACTCATCCCTTGTATTTGCACACTGATGCTTGTCAGGCGGCTAATTATCTTGATCTGCATATACATCGGCTGGGAGTTGATCTTATGACCTTAAACGGGGGTAAGATTTATGGTCCAAAACAAAGTGGGGTTCTCTACAAAGCTGCAAATGTTAATCTGCAGCCCCTAATTTTGGGTGGTGGGCAAGAAAAGGGCTTTCGTAGTGGAACTGAGGGCGTGGCAAATGTTATGGGTTTTGCAAAAGCCCTTCAAATTTCCCAAGAAATGCGCCAATCAGAAGTGAAAAGGTTAGAAGAACTTCAGAGACAATTTATTAACTTGGCAGAAAAAATAGTCGGAGTAACCGTCAATGGCTCGGTTGAATACCGATTGCCAAATAATGTACATCTAACGATTGATGGTCAAGATAACGAACGTTTACTAATGGTTCTGGACGAGCGCGGTATACAATGCGCAACTGGATCAGCTTGCAGTGCTAGTAACGAAGAAGTTTCACACGTCTTACATGCTATTGGACTGAGCGATAAACAGGCCCAAAGTAGTCTACGTTTTAGCATGGGTCGTGGCACAAAAAAAGATGACATTGTATACACTGTAGAAAATCTACAAAAAAGCCTCCAATAGACCTTCCCTTACTACTGTTTTTAAGCTATAGTTTAACTAGATTATAGCCATAAGCACTTGAGGGTGGGCACATACAAACGTGGAACTCTGGCAATTAGTACTAATAATAGCAACTGTTTTAGCGGCTACAGCTGCGTTTATTTGGAACGCTATCAGGTTATCTCATCATGATCATGCTCAGCATGACTCTTCCAAACCTGCCCATACACTTGATAAGCATCACCCAACAGGGCTTGATGCTAAACTCTTGCAAGATACCGAACAAGATATAGAACATATCTTCAATGATGAATTTAGAGAAGAACTGCGAAATCGTGGGCGACTTCATTTTGAGAAAATTATTGGTGAAAATGCTATGTTCTTGCAGCAAGACCTTAGGCTTACTACATCAGAGCTAAACGAGTACATGAAGCAAGAAATTACCCGAACGTTACGTGAGGAGTTTGCCAAGTACGAGCAGTCGATAACTGATGCTAAAAAGCTAGCTACTGAATCAATCGAAAAGACGAGAGTTGCCATAGAACAACAGAGAGAAATTTTGGGCGAAGAACTTAAGAAGGAAGTTACATCAGAAAAAGAGCGTTTGATTGGCCGATTTGAAAAAAATATGTCTGAAATAGTGAATCATTATGTCGTAGCGGCCATAGGTGATCAGATAGACCTCGAGGATCAGTTGGAATATATCATCGGAGATTTGGAAGCCAATAAGAAAGAAATACTTGAAGATATCAAAAGCGGGGCATGATCAGCGTGGCTGAAAAACAGATACTACCAGTCGCAATAACAGGAAAAGCTGATGTAATTCGAGTTAGACATGAGTTAGAAGAACTTAATGATGTAATGCATCAATATAAACTGCGCAAGGGAGGTAAGCAGGCCACGCTGCCAAAGCTTAGCCCACAGACCGAAGAGCTGGCCACTACATTAGGCTATAACCTTTTGCACGTTTCTGACAGAGAAAAATTGACCAATCTTATCGAAAAAGTTGCCACAGCCGCCCCATCAATCCATATTAGTTTTGCAACTACGCCATCGCCGGCATTCATGAAGAAGCTGATTAAGTGGCTACGTACCGAAATTCATCAAACCTTACTTGTTCAAGTTGGTTTACAGCCCAGTATTGCCGCCGGTTGTGTAGTTAGGACCAGCAATAAACAATTTGATTTTAGCCTTCGTCAATACTTGAGCTCAAAACAAGACTTGCTGATAAAAGAGGTGAAGGGCGAAAATGAGTAGCCAGAGTACGCATTTTAAGCAACTTATTGACTCCGGCAATCCTGTGGGTGAAGTTATCGGTGTGAATCGTTTTTTGATTAAGGTGAAAGGTTTACACCCGGTAAATATTCGATCATTGATTATGTTCGAGGATGGGAGCAAAGGTTTTGTTCATCATGTTTACCCTGATTATGTGCTGGTTTTACACCTAGGAAATTCACCTTTACAGATTGGGATGGTAGCAGTTATCCAGCATACCGATCTAGTCTGCAAAGTAGGCAAGGGCTTTATTGGCCGGGTAATATCCGTTACGGGTGAACCATTGGATGGTAAGGGAACAATTTCAGCTGATGCTGTTGTGCCAGTGTTTGCTGAGGCTCCACCAATACATGAAAGAGAACAACTTGATACTCAACTTGAAACTGGTGTTACAGTGATTGATTCGGTATTCCCACTGGTGAAAGGTCAACGTATTGCAATTTTGGGTGATAGTAAATCAGGCAAAAGTACCTTGGCTGCTCAACTGACAACTAACCAGGTTGATAAGGACGAGATTGTTATCTATGTGTTAATCAGTAAGCGTCGTAGTGACGTCGATACATTGCTGACTAAATTAGAATCCACAGGGGCAATAAAGAAAAGCATAGTTATTGTATCGACAATTTTTGATTCGTTGGTAATGAGCTATCTTGCACCATATGTTGCCTGTGCAATGGGTGAGTATTTATGGAAGGAATGTAACCAAGATGCAACTGTTATTTACGACGATCTTACATCTCATGCCTACACATTTCGAGAAATTGCACTTATTTCAGGCACCAGCCCAGGACGTGATTCGTACCCAGGCGATATGTTCCATGCTCATTCATCACTACTAGAACGCGCTGGAAAAATTAAGAAAACTCACAAAACCCTAACAAGTATTGCTTTGGTATTAGTCCCTGACGGTGACATTACGGCTTATCTGCCAACCAATATCATGTCGATTACTGACGGACAGTGGATTTTAGATATGGATGTTTTCCGAGAAGGCATTCGCCCTGCAGTCAATCTTGGCCTTAGCGTCACCCGTGTAGGTGGCCGAGGTCACAATGATCGCCAGAAAAAACTTACCTCCCAAATCCTTAAGGCAATGGCAGTATATCGACAAGCTCAAGAATTTGCTCATTTTGGGTCTGAGTTGGCCCTTGAAGCACGCCAAAATCTTGAACGAGGCAAGCATATATTGAGTGTTTTGGAGCAAAGCGCAAGCGAACTCTATTCTGTAATGGCGCAACAGTTAATGCTCGATATTGTCATAAATAGTGGCGAAGGACAGGTGATTGATATACAAGCTTTAAAACTGGCTGCACCAGAATATGCAGAAAAAGTAACAGATGATGTTAAATACACCGAAATTCTTGAGGAACTTCGAGGCAAAAGCCTAGTGGAGATTAAGCGATGAGACGCCCGCAGGAATTATTAAAAGACGTTCAGGTTATGCAGACTCTAGTAGGCCTGACGGATGTTTTCGAGAGCATTGCCAGTATTCACATATCACAGATTAAAAACCAGGTATTACAATCTCAGAGCTTCTTTAATGAGATTTGGCCTATGTATACTCAAGTTCGAGTTGATAAAGCTTTTCATTTTGGCCGTGGAGGTGTTGAAGAAACAATTGATAAAGAGTTACTAATTATCGTCACAGCCGAGGGAAGTTTCAGTGGAGATATCGATGAGAAACTAGTTAATCTTATGCTTAGCCAATACGATCCCAACAAGCAAGACATTATTGTAATTGGGCATCATGGTGCAGTGCAGCTGGCACAGCGTGGTGTAAGGTTTAAAAAATACTATAAACTTCCAAGTAAAGACCAAGATATTAATGTGTCACCTATAGTTCAAGAAGTTCAGAAGTACAAAATAACGACCGTATATTATCAAACCTATATTTCTTTGATGGTTCAGGATGTAAAACGTATTTCGGTGAGTGCAGCCGTCCAAGAATATGCCAGAAAAGCTAAACCTAACGAAGATGAAATTAGTGAGAAAACCTATATTTTCGAGCCAAGTACATATGAGGTCGTGGATCACTTGGAAAGAACTATGATCCATATTGCACTCAGTCAAACCATTTTGGAATCTAAGCTTGCTCAATATGCCAGCCGGTTTCAGGCCATGTCATCAGCGCATAAGTTGGCTAGTGATTCTAGGGACGAAACTAAAACTATGTACAATCGTTCCAAACGATCTTACAAAGATGAACGTCTAAAAGAAACGATAAATAGCTTGCGAAAGGTGGCCATGACATGAGTGGTGGTTACGTAAACGCTGTAAAGGATTTGGTTATCCATGTCGTTTTTGAGGACGAATCACCTAATGTTGGTGAGATTGTCGAAGTCCAGAATGAATCAAAATCTCCACTACTTGTCGATAGTCTTGAAAGCGGCAATATAGCAGTATGTCTTAATATCAATTCCGATGGAACAATTCAAAAGAACATGCCCGTCAAGTTGTTAGGCAAAGGTATAGAAATCCCAGTTGGACCTCAAACTATCGGTCGAGTTATGGGAGCTTTGGGTCATCCAATGGACGGATTGCCTGAAGTTGATGCTAGTGCTCCACGAAAAAACATTTTTGATACATCAGGTCGTTCAGCGGGCTTTACTGGTGCAAATCCAGAAATTTTGGAGACCGGTATAAAGGTAATAGATTTCTTCACGCCTTTCGTAAAAGGACGGAAGATTGGCATTATCGGAGGCGCCGGAGTTGGCAAGACCGTTCTAACCATGGAGCTTATCCATAACGTTGCGAAAAGCGACACTGCCTTGAGCTTTTTTGCTGGTATTGGAGAGCGTATACGTGAAGGACACGAACTATACGAAACGCTGCAGGAGAGAGATCTTCTTAAAAATACTTGCTTGTACTTTGGTCAGATGAACGAAAACCCGGTCAAGCGAGCATTGGTTGGCATTTCATCGGTTGCCGCTGCTGAGTATTTTAGGGATAAAGAAAAACGAGATATTTTGTTCTTTGCCGATAACATGTATCGCTATGTACAGGCTCGAAATGAGCTATCAACAATTCTAAATCAAATACCTACTGAGGGTGGTTATGAGGCAACTATTTTCTCTGATATCAAGTCGCTACAAGATCGTTTGAGTTCCACAGAGCAGGGTTCAATAACTGCCGTTCAAACGATATATGTCCCGGCCGATGACTTAAGTGACCCGGCAGTGCAAATGATTCAACATGAGCTTGACTCGACAATCGTGCTATCAAGAAAGGTTGCCGAGCAGGGTATTCACCCGGCTGTTGATCTAATTAAGACTAGTTCATCATTGCTATCACCAGACGTTGTTGGTGATCGTCACTATGTGCTTAGTGTTCAGGTCCAGGCTTTGCTACAAAAATACGAATCACTCAAAAACATCATCGCCATCATTGGTGAAAATGAACTGTCGCCCGCCGACCGAGCTGATTACGCTAAGGCCAAAGAATTAATTACATTTTTCTCACAAGAAACACATGTAACAGAAGCAATTTCGGGCAAGAAGGGACAATATTTTACGCGTGAGGAGACCCTCAAAGGTGTCGAGGAGATTATTGTCTAATGGCTTTACGACAAGATGCCAGCACAGGTCAGATAGTCGACGATGGTCGATCAAAAAGTGCTACAAAAACCAAGAGCAAACTCCTAAGCGTCAAGATTCATTCGCCGTTCAAGGTTTATTATGATGGTGAAGCTGATAGTATCAGTGCGGTCAATAACACTGGTCCGTTTGATGTTTTGCCAGGACACCATAAATTTATAACTTTGCTAAATCCTTGCGACCTAATTGTACGCGCTTTCAACGAAGAGAAACGAATCAGAATCGCTCGAGGCATCATGCACGTCAAAAGTGATTCAGTGACAATATTTTTAGATGTTTAGATTTTACCGTCCCACTCGGCGTAGAATTCTTTGAGATAAGCTTCCATATATTTATGTCTTTGCATCGCCATAGACTTGCCTGTCTTGGTATTCATTTTGTCTTTAAGTAACAACAATTTTTCGTAAAAATGATTAATGGTGTGGTTATCTTTGATTTGATTCTTAAACTCGGTTAACGATTGATACTCTTTTGGCGCAACATTTGGATTGTATATTTCTCGACCCGCAGACCCTCCATAGGCAAATGTTCGGGCGATCCCAATTGCTCCAAGTGCATCCAATCTATCGGCATCTTGGACAATTTTTCCCTCTAAAGTACGCATTGGCGTTTGGTTTGTTCCACCCTTAAACGAGATATGTTCAACAATAAACGATACTTCATCAATAACTTCTGATTTAACATTTAAACTCTCGAGCCATTGTCTAGCTACCATCGCACCTTTACTACTGTCACCGTTATTAAATTTCCAATCATCAATATCATGAAGCAATGCTCCAAGTTCAACAACAAGCAGGTCACCACCTTCTTTCTTGGCGATAGTTTTGGCTGTTTGCCATACACGATACATGTGCCACCAGTCGTGGCCGGTGCCCTCACCACTAAATTTCTCCCTAACGTAATCCGCTGTTTTCTGGATAGCTTGAAGATCACTCATGAGTCCATCATAACAGACACTGGAAAAACAGAGGTGAAAATGCTACAATATCCGACTATGGCGAAAAAAGTCTACGTTGGATTGTCTGGTGGAGTTGATAGCTCCGTCACTGCAGCACTGCTAAAGCAGCATGGCTATGACGTCACGGGCGTGTATATGAAAAACTGGAGCCAAGATTTGCCAGGGCATCATTGTCCATGGAAAGAAGATTATCAGGATGCAAAGCGCGTGGCAGTACAACTGGGGATTCCGTTTAAAATGTATGATTTTGAGAAAGAATATCGCCACAAAGTCGTTGATTACATGATTGAAGAGTACAATGCCGGCCGAACGCCAAACCCTGATATTATGTGTAATCAAGAAGTTAAGTTTAAGTTGTTTTTGCAAACTGCCCTTGAAGACGGCGCCGACATGATTGCGACCGGACACTATGCTCGCATAAAAGATGGTAAATTATTGACGGCCAAAAATACCGATAAAGATCAGACGTACTTTTTGTATCGTGTAACAGAGGATGCACTCAAAAAAAGCTTAATGCCAATCGGTGATTTTAAGACTAAAGCCGAAGTTCGGGCCATGGCTAAAAAACTTGGACTCGTGACTGCGGATAAGAAAGATAGTCAGGGAATTTGTTTTGTTGGCAAAGTAGGCATCAAAGATTTCTTAGGCAATTATGTTAAGACGAAACCAGGCAATATTATTGATGAAAACGGGAAAATAATCGGTCAGCACGAAGGTGCGATTTTCTACACTATTGGACAGAGGCACGGTTTAGACGTGGGAGGGGGACTGCCTTACTACGTAATTGGCAAGGATATGAAAAAGAACGAAGTATATGTTAGCACCAATTTGGATGATGAAAACCTGTGGAGCGATGAGCTAAAATTAACAGACGTACACTGGATAAATGAAGAACCTAAACTTAGCAAGTTAAGTGTTCGTACTCGTTATCGTGCCCCACTTGTGGAAGCTGAAATTAAACATAACGGAAAAGCTTTACAAGTTAAGCTTAGTCAACCGATCCGAGCTGTCACTTCTGGTCAATCAGCTGTTTTTTATGACAAAGATATATGTTTAGGTGGTGGGATAATCTCTAGTATCTGATCTCACCCGGTAATAGTTTATCGCCTGCATCAAGTACCGCGTCGTAACTTAATTCCGAACGCTCACCAAGATGAGCTCGATCATTAGCAACAGCGCCAATTCGTAGGGCAGAGCCTTCTTCCATGATCACCTGATTGCAAGCTGTTGACTCGTGTTCCAGGATAACACCCGCACCAAGCACACTATTGCTACCAATACTAACATTTCGTCCAATATGTGCTCCGACCTCAATAACAGTACCTTCACCAATCGAGTCGACGGCGCCTATGCGAGTTGTTCGAACTTCTTGCCCAATCACACATGTGCCTAGAGTTACTGCCACGTCAGGAAAAGAAATATCGCTTTTCTTTAGAAGTTCGGGGCTAAAACTACGTTCTACTATTAGCGATACAAGATCAACAAAGCCAAATCCAGGTTGGTGTTCAGGGTAGGGTAAACGTGGTTGACGCTCAGTGGTCAGAGACATGAAATAAAAAATCCTTTCTACAATTTGCCGAGAAAGGATGATTCCACACCAATATCTTTCCCAACAATGGGCTAGATGGAGCACCTTAGCTTTCGCTAGGTTGCCGGCGGATCAACAAGCTAGATCTCTCCCCGCACTCTTTATATTTTTGAATTGTTAATAAGTTCATTGTACATAGCTGCAATAGCGTCTGCAAGAAAGCTATAAATAATACAATATTCTGGTAGAATGTAACAGATATGAATGCACAAGATATTCGCAATGCTTATTTAGAATTCTTCAAAAAACGCGACCACGTAATTATCCCGCGTGCTCTTTTGGTGCCCGATAACGATCCAACTACCTTGTTTACAGGTAGTGGTATGCAGCCATTAATTCGCTACTTACTTGGCGAAAAACACCCTGACGGTATTCGACTGGCAGATAGCCAAACCTGTATTCGAGCCATGGATATCGAAGACGTTGGCGATAATCGCCACACGACTTTCTTCGAAATGCTTGGTAACTGGAGCATGGGTGACTACTTCAAAAAAGAACAAATTGCCTGGTTTTTTGAATATTTAACAGAGATAGTTGGACTTGATCCAAACAAACTTTATGTCAGTTGTTTTATTGGTGATAAGTCACACGGCATCCCACGTGATGATGAAGCGGCCAAAATTTGGCAAGAACAATTCAAGAAAAAGGGTATTGATGCCAAGATTGTAGAGATTGGCTCTCAAGCCGATGGTGATAAGCGGGGGATAAAGCCTGGCGAGCGAATTTTCTTTTATGATGATGGTGAGAACTGGTGGAGTCGTGGTGGTGGACTCAATAAAACTCCTATAGGCGATCCCTGTGGCCCGGATAGTGAAGTATTTTATGATTTTGGTGAACAGAATCATGCCGAAGGTTATGGTAAGCCTCATCCTGCAAGTGACTCGGGGCGATTTATGGAAATCGGTAATCAAGTATTCATGCAATATCGTCGAACCGACAAAGGCTTCGAAGAGTTGGAAAAGCCAAATATCGATTTTGGCGGCGGTTTGGAACGAATTGCGGCGGCAGCTATTGATAGCCCGGATGTTTTTAAGATCAGTGTACTTTGGCCAATTATCGAAAGCTTAGAAAAACTAAGTGGCAAAACTTATGAGAGCCACACCAACAGCATGCGGGTAATTGCTGATCACTTACGCGGGGCAACTTTCCTAGCCGTTGATGGTGTAAAACCAAGCAACAAAGAGCAAGGTTACGTGATGCGCCGACTACTTCGACGGGCTATTCGCTTCGCCTTTGACCTGGGTATTGAGCAGAATTTCTTGCAGGATGTAGTGCCGGTTATTGCCGAACTATATGAAAAAGACTTTCCAGAAGTCGAAAAAAACAAGGCTGAGATTATCGAAACACTAGTTAAAGAAGAAAAAACCTTCCGCCAAACACTACGAAAGGGACTCCGAGAATTTAATAAACTAGATAAGCTTGGGTGGAAAAAAGATGGCCAAGTTTCAGAAAAAATGGAAGCTGCCAAGGTAACGTCTTCTTCAAAAGAGTTTTACACCATGGAGCAAGGGCCGCTGCTTACGGGAAAAGATATATTCAAGCTATACGATACTTTTGGCTTTCCACCAGAGCTCAGTCTAGAAGAAGCAGCCATACAAAACATCAGTATCGATAAGAACTGGAAAAAAGATTTTGATTTCGAAATGATTGAACAGAGAACTCGTTCGCAAACTGCCAGCAAAGGAACTTTCAAGGGCGGTTTGGGCGGCCAAAAAGATATTCACAAGAAGTACCACACCGCTACGCATTTGATGTATGAAAGTTTGCGCCGAACATTGGGCGATCATGTCGTTCAACACGGCTCAAATATTACCGAAGAACGTCTACGTTTTGATTTTAGCCATCCAGAAAAGGTTACAGCTGAGCAACTCCAAAAAGTTGAAGATATGGTCAACGAACAGATCGATAAAGATCTGACAGTAACATTTGAAGAGCACCCTAAGAAATACGCTCTGGAGAAACTCAAACCACTGGGACATTTTGGTGATCGCTATGGTGACGTGATCAAAATCTACCGTATGCAAGGCAAAAAAGACGACAAGCCATTTAGTTATGAAATTTGTGGGGGGCCACATGTTGATCGTACCGGCCAACTCGCCGAAGATGGCAAGCGCTTCCATATTGTCAAAGAAGAAGCATCTAGCGCTGGAATACGTAGAATAAAGGCTGTACTCAAGTAGTAAAAGTGTTGCAAAATGAGGGGTCCCCAAGTTGAGAGGATTCAACTTGGGGGAAGTGAGCGGTCCGCTGTAAAGCGGATTCGAATTTATTTCGAAAGCAAGTGCAAAGAAGAAGCATCTAGCGCTGGAATTCGCCGCATAAAAGCAAGTATTGCAATAGCCATAAAAAAGCGTATACTTTACCTCTGTTTCTAAGAAGTGAGGAAAAATGCCAAGAACTTTTGGTGAACATTTTGATGAAGTTTGCGTCAGTGAATACGCGCTTAAGCCTACTGATATGAGGCAATATTTGTCTGGTGAGTATTTTGGTACTGGAAAACCAAACGATCTAGGTCGGTTTTCTCTTGAAGTTATTTGGGATCGCCGGGAATTTGGTGCTATTGCTAGTTTGGTACGTAATAGCATCTTGCCTGAGAGCTTAAATCTATATGCTAAAGACAACGAGGTAGATATTGCACTTGGCGAAGCCATAGTTATGGGACACATAGCGATTACATCTGCCGATCTAACGGATCGAGCAATGTTGGGGATAGTTGAAACTCGAATGCCGCTTCGCCCCTTCATACCAAAACCTCGCACAACCTTAAAGTAAGCTGAAAGCTAACTCTTTTAACTTGGCTTCTTATGTTAAAATAAAAGAAGTTATGCTTGATAAAATAAAGAGCCTTAAACAGGTCAAGTCTGTAGGCAAACAAAAAAATGATAAATACATTGTCGCTCTGGATATCGGAACAGAGTTTGTTAAGGCTTTGATTGCTAAGTTTGACAGTGAGGGAGCTCAAATTATTGGTGTTGGACGAGCTCACCAAAATCTGGGTGATATGCAAGCCGGAGCAGTAGCTGATATTCAAGGTGTAGTCGCCAATTGTGATAAAGCTCTTAATGAGGCTGAGCAACAAGCGGGGGTAAGCGCCCGGACGGTGGTAATTGGTATTGCCGGCGAGCTTGTAAAAGGTACGACCACTACTGTTAAGGCTAGGCGAAGTAACGCCGAAAAGCCTCTATCACTTGAAGAAGTTGAAAAAATCATTCACCTGGTGCAAGAAAAGGCCGAGAAAAAAGCCCGGAAAACTTTGGCATGGGAGCTAGGTGGCAAAGAAGTTGATATTCGACTGGTTAACAGTGCGTTAGTTGGCATTGAAATTGATGGTTATAAAGTCACTAATCCAATAGGTTTTCAGGGACGTGACGTCATCGTACAGCTATATACGGCTTTCGCGCCACTGATACACATTGGGGCGCTGGAACGCACGGCTCAAGAACTCGACCTTGATCTACTGGCTGTCGCTGCCGAACCATTTGCCGTTGCTCGTTCGGTAATTGGTGATGATAGTGGCTCAAGTATGAGCGCAATTCTTATGGATGTTGGTGGTGGTACAACTGATATCGCGGTTATTAATGATGGTGGCGTGCAAGGTACCAAGATGTTTGGAATTGGCGGTCGGGCGTACACCCGATCGGTTGAACGTGAAATGAGTGTTGATTTTGGTGAAGCCGAAGAATTGAAGCTAGGTCTTTCAACTCATAAAATTGCCCCAGATAAAATTAAACCTACACGTGATGCCCTGCGCAAAACCTTGGATGTTTGGATTAGTGGTGTTGAGCTTGCCCTGAGTGAGTTTGATCAGCTGGATCATCTACCCAATCGTCTTCTACTTTGTGGAGGTGGTTCATCTTTGGACATGCTCATGGATAAACTTGAAACCGAGCAATGGCACCGAGAACTACCATTTACACGTAAGCCAGTCGTTCAGCATATTCAACCAAATCAAGTTGTCGGTATAGTTGATAAGACGGGTACGGTGAACGACCACACCTTTATAACAGCGATGGGATTACTTAGGGTTGGCCTTGATACACTGCAGCAAGATGCTAATAATTCTGGAAGTTCGATTCGCGCAAAAATTGATAGGATGTTACAAGTATAAGTATGGCTAGAACTCATATAACAATACCGTTTCTACTACAAAGCCCATTTGCTAAGCAAATTAGTTGTTTTGTTTCGCACAGTACGCACAGGTACTCTTTGTCGCAAGAACAATTAAGTTGCATTAACAATATGAACTTTTCGTATGCGAAAGGTGTTATTACATGAGTTCTGCAGAAAAGGACACAATTTATATAGACATTGATGACGAAATAACCGCCATCATTGATAAAGTTCAGGCCAGTAATTCCAAAATTGTAGCCTTGGTTTTGCCTAAAAGGGCGACTGTATTGCAAAGTGTTGTAAATATGAAACTCTTAAAGCGGGCAGCTGACAATGCTGATAAGAATCTAGTTTTGATTACTTCTGAAGCTGGGCTCATGCCTCTGGCTGGAGCCGCAGGTGTATACGTTGCTAAAAATCTCCAAACCAAGCCAGAAGTTCCTCAGCCACCTGATGAAACTGTGCCAGCGGATGAGCCCGCTGAAGATGTGCCAGAAAGTTCAGAAGCTGAAACTGGCGAGATTGATGCGACACAAACTGTTGGTGAGTTAGCGACCAAGAGTACAACTCAACAGCCCGAAGAGACTATCGAAGTTGATAACGATGCACCAGTTGAAGATGCTGCAGGAGCAGGCGTAGCCGCGGGCAAAGCCAAAAAAGCCAAAAATAAGAAGGACAAAAAGAATAAAATTCCTAATTTTGACCAGTTCCGCAAGCGGCTTTTCTTAATCGGTGGCGGAATTATTGCCCTGATAGTCTTATGTATATTTGCCTTTTTTGTTTTACCAAAGGCCAAAGTAACGATTAAAACTGACACATCAAGCAAAGACACCCAAGTAAACTTTACGGCTAGTGCAAGTGCTCAAAGTGTTGACGAAAGTAACTCAGTAGTTCCATCCAAAGTTGCCCAATCACCTAAATCTGATAGCCAATCTGCCCCGGCTACCGGCAAGAAAGACGTCGGTAGTAAAGCATCCGGAACGGTTACGATGACTGCCAAGAATTGCACAGGACTCAGTACACCTGCAAGTGTGCCCGCAGGGACAGTCTTAACTGTGAATAACATTGGCTTTACGACCAGCTCGGCAGCTAGTTTTAGCTTCGAAAGCATATCTGGTGGATGTATCAACTTTAAGTCAGGTTCAGTTGGTATAACTGCTCAAAACTCCGGAGAAGGCTCAAATGTCGGGTCGGCGACTTTTGCAGTTGCTGGACGAAGTGATGTGTCTGCAACTGGGAGCGCAAGTGGGGGGACGAGCAAAGTCGTCACAGTTGTCTCACAATCTGATGTCGATGCTGCTAAGGCTAAACTATCAAATACCGACGAGGCAGCCAAACAACAACTCAAGAAAAATCTAGAAGACCAAGGTTACCTGGCCTTGACAGATACCTTTACGCTCAAAGATGCTGCCGTTACGGTTAGCCCGGATGTTGATCAAGAAGGTTCACAAGTTACGGTGACTAGCAAGGGCACCTATCAGATGATTGGCGTAAAGGAAGATGATCTTAAGAAGGTTATTGATAAGTCAATGAGTTCTGAAATCGACAGTAATAAACAGCAGATTCAAGATTACGGCTTTAAAGATGCTAAATATAAAGTCGTCAAAACTGAGGGCAATGGCGATACATCCCTAACCATTAGTACTCAATTGGCAGTTGGCCCTAAGATAGATGAAAATCAGCTTAAGAATGATATAGCCGGCAAGAAGAAGGGTGATACAGAGAATACTATTAAAGAAATCCCTGGTGTTAAAGATGTCGAAGTTAGCTATAGCCCGTTCTGGGTTAGTAAAACTCCAAAGAAAACCAGTAAAATCACCATAGTGCTACAAAAGGCGAATTAATGGCTGAACCCAAATACATCTTGGCTCTAGATGTGGGACAACGCAGAATTGGAGTAGCTTTGGCCAATAGTATTGCCCGTATGGCGTCTCCACTAACTACTCTTATCAACGATGAAGACCTATTTGATAAGCTCAAAGAACTGATTGAGGAAAATCATGTAGATACAGTTGTGATTGGACTGCCAAGAGGGCTAGAGGGTCAGGAAACAGCTCAGACGACTTATGTTAGAGAGTTCAGTAAAACCTTTCAAGACAAGCTTAAAATAGACTATGTATTTCAAGATGAAGCTGTGACTTCTGTGATAGCTGAGCAGGAGTTAAAACAGGGTAAGAAACCGTACAAAAAAGAAGACATTGATATGGTGGCAGCTAGACAGATTTTGGAAGATTACCTACATTCTGAGATACTTTAGGGGCACTATGAAAGATGTAACCCCAAATACCAAACGTAAATGGATATCACGATTCGTTATTCTCTGCGCTATTGCAGCAGTTATTTTGCTCGGTTCAATATTTGCTGTTCGTAGAGCCTATAATGCTAGTTTGCAACCTGTGAGTAACCTCCAGACGCAAAAGTTAATAACTGTACCCGAGGGCGCATCAGTTCAAGAGATCTCCAAAGATCTTAAAGATGCGGGACTTATCCGACAAACGTGGGCATTTGAATGGTATGTTCGCAGCCATAATCTTCGAGATTCACTTAAGGCCGGAACTTATTCGTTTACCCCAAGTCAAAGTACTTCAGAAATAGCTGAGGTCATCGCTAAAGGTGAGGTTGCCACTGATTTGGTAACAATTTTACCAGGTAAGCGTATTGATCAAGTTCGGGCAGCTCTAATTAACAGTGGTTTTAAACCTGCTGATGTCGATGAGGCACTAAAGCCCGAAAATTATCCCAATCATCCAGCCTTAGTTGATAAACCAGCTGGGGCAAGTCTTGAAGGCTATTTATATCCTGAATCGTTCCAAAAAACCTCAGAAACAACTCCAAAGCAGATTGTTATGGCTTCTCTAGACGAGATGCAAAAACGCTTAACGCCAACTATTAGACAGGGTATAGCAAAACAGGGGTTAACCTTACATCAGGGGATAACACTTGCATCAATTATTGACAGTGAAGTTAGTAACCCCGAGGATAAGCCGGTTGTAGCTCAGGTATTCCTAAAGCGTATGAGAAGTGGCATGAAGCTTGAATCTGATGTTACGGCGTTTTATGGCTCAATTCTTGATGGTAAATCACCCTCATTAACTTATGACTCACCCTATAACACTCGTCTGCATACAGGGCTGCCTCCTGGACCGATAAGCAACGTAACAGATAAGGACTTGGCAGCTGTAGTTTCACCAGCCGGCACCGATTATCTGTTCTTTGTGGCTGGCGACGATGGAAAGACGTACTTTTCAAATACCATCCAAGAGCACGAACAATTGACAAGAGACCACTGTAAAAAGCTTTGCCAATAATCTCCCCAACAGAGGTAGTTAAGCATGAAAAACATTGTAGTTCGCCCTAAAATTTGCTATACTCTTCTCTAGCAACTTATATCTAAGTTATAGAGGTATAACAGATGAAATAAGTTGCGTTTTAACTGGATGTTTAGAGAAAGCCAAGAGGTCGATTCTTGCAAAAATCATTAATAACCAGTTAAAACAATCGGTACACTCTGTCCTATGTTTCGTGTACCGGGAGAAATTGTATTCGTACTACACCCCAATCTCTTAATCGAGATTTAACAGCTCGATTATCAGATATACAATCAGATCTAAAACAACGCCAATGGTACCGACGTGCCTTCTCTAAGAAGTACCGTAGGCGTACTATTCGTTATAGTCTTTTAGCAGCTAATCTGTTAATTCTGGTTCTAGTTATATCGTTTGTTACCCGTCAATCTGGTAAGGGGCAGGCTTCAAGTCAACACCTTGTGGCTAGCTCTAACACCGAAGTAGCCCAGAACCCTCTTGATCAAATATCATCTGCCGATATTGCTGTACACGTTGCCCGGGTAGTTGGTTTACCTGAAGCCACCTCTGTTACAAACAAGGCTGATACGGAGAATGCTCAGCTAACCATCACTTCCTCAGACGATGTTATCACTACTAAACCACAGGTTATTGCCGCTGGTCTTAAGTCCAGAAAGGACATTAAGAAGTATGTGGTAAAGGCTGGTGATACTGTTACATCCGTGGCGGCACAGTTTGGTATTACTTCTGATACTGTCCGTTGGTCAAATGGTCTAACTGGCGATACTTTGACACCGGGCAAGGAGATTATCATCTCGCCAATCAATGGTATCGTTTATCAGGTAAAGGCTGGTGATACTGTAGATAGTTTGGCATCAAAATATCGGGCCCAGCAAGACCAAATCGTGGCCTTTAACGACACTGAAATTGCTGGACTGCCTATAGGTGAATATATTGTTATCCCAAATGGTGTCCCCCCAACAGCTGCTGGTCGACCATCGGTCTCTAATATTGCACTTGGTGGTGGATTTGCCTGGGGCGGTGGACCAATTTACGGATCTAACGGTTATGACTATGGATACTGTACTTGGTGGGCCGCCAATCGTCGTTCTCAAATCGGCCGCCCTGTTCCAAGCAACTTAGGTAACGCTAGTACTTGGAAAATATTGGCTCAGCGGGCTGGTTTAGGTGTTGGTAATGTGCCACAAGCTGGCGCGGTTATTTGGACACCACCACGAGATTATTATGGACACGTTGGTTTTGTTGAATCTGTTGATCCAGACGGTACAGTTCATGTAAGTGAAATGAACGTTATGGGTTGGGGCCGTGTTAGTAGTCGTACGCTTTCACCAGCTCAAGCTGCAGGTTACGGTTACATATACTAGAATTGAGACACCTCTGCGCGGCCCATTTGCTACGCAAATAGGACCTCCGGCACAGGTTTCTCATCGGCCTTTTCGGAGTGAATCCGAATTCGCTTTTGGCGAAACAGGCCTTCTCTTTCCAGAATTTTATAGCCACCCCTGGTAAATGTTGTAATTTTCCCTTAGAATTAGGGTAATATGTTTGTTGATAAAACTAAAGTTATGGTACAAGCAGGTGACGGCGGCAATGGCGCCGTCAGTTTTCGACATGAGATATATGTTGATCGTGGTGGTCCAGATGGTGGTGACGGTGGTGACGGTGGCGATGTAATTGTTCGAGCTAGCCGAAACCAAGACACATTAGCTACGTACCGTTATCACAAACTCTTAAAGGCTACATCTGGCGAATCTGGTTCAAAGCGCAAAAGACATGGCAAGAATGGTCATGATTTATTTGTGGATGTACCGGTCGGGACTGTAGTTTCCAAATTTGAAACTGGTGAAGTTATCGCCGATCTTACTGAGGACGGACAACAAGCGGTTATTGCTCTCGGTGGCAAAGGTGGGTTTGGTAATGCGCATTTTGTGAGTTCTACTCGTCAAGCCCCAAAAGTCGCCGAAAAGGGCGAAAAGGGCGAACAACTTGAGATTGGTTTGGAGCTTAAGATGATTGCAGATGTTGGTTTGGTAGGCTTGCCAAACGCTGGTAAATCAACATTACTCGCAACTATCAGTAACGCACGACCAGAGATCGCTAATTATCCATTTACAACGCTTACCCCTAATTTAGGAGTCGTCGACGTTGATAACAAGCATAGTTTGCTGGTAGCTGATATTCCTGGACTTATAGAAGGCGCAAGTCAGGGCAAAGGCCTGGGCGATGAATTCTTAAAGCACATCGAGCGGACTAGTGTGCTTGTTCATCTTGTCGACGCCTATCTTGAAGATGTAGCTACGGCATACAAAACAATTCAGAAAGAACTGGCCGATTATGATAAGAATCTTGCCAAGCGCCCCCAAGTGGTGGTGCTTACCAAAATTGATGGTTTAGATGAACAAATAGTTGACGATCAGCTGGCCAAGCTTAAAAAAGTTGCACCGGCTCGTACACCATTCTTTGCAATTTCATCCAAAAGTAAACTCGGCGTAAAAGCGTTTATTTATCAACTGTATAAAATAGCTCAAAAAGAACGACAAAAACAGGCCAAAAAGAAGCCTAAAGAAGCTGAAGGATTACCAATTATTCGTCTAACAACCCCAGACACTAGCTGGAAATTAGCAAATCAAGCTGATCGATGGGTACTAACTGGTGCGAAAATTGAGCGTTTTGCGAAACGAACCGACTTTAGCAACCAGCACGCCGTGCAGAGAATCCGTGATATTATGCGCAAAATGGGCATTATGCACGAAATTGAGCGCAAGAAAATTGATCCCGGTACAAATATACAAATTGGCGATCCTGAGATTGGTGCGTTAGAATACTAGTCTGATGAGTCAGACGCTATATTTTTACGATCTTGAGACATCCGGCTTTAATCCTAGGGAAGCGCGGATTATGCAATTTGGTGGTCAGCGAGTCGATATGGATCTTAAACCTATCGGTGAGCCGCACAACTTTTTGATCAAAATGACCGATGATACCTTGCCTGATCCAGGTGCAATTTTGGTTACCGGTATTACGCCTCAAACGACAAAAGCCGATGGTTTAACAGAAGTTGAATTTCTCGAGATTTTTAGCAAGGAAATTGCCACTCCAGATACAATTTTCGTCGGCTTTAACTCGGTACGCTTTGATGATGAGTTCATGCGCTTTTTGCAGTATAGAAATTATTATGATGCCTATGAGTGGCAGTGGAAAGATGGACGTTCGCGCTGGGATTTACTAGATGTGGTGCGTATGACTCGGGCTCTTAGGCCTGACGGCATAAAGTGGCCAGTGTCCAGCGATGGCAAGGCTAGTAATCGCCTGGAACTTCTAACTAGCCTCAATAAGCTTGAACACTCTAACGCCCATGATGCTCTGAGTGATGTCTATGCAACTATAGATGTTGCCCGAATGATAAGAGATAAACAACCAAAGTTATTTGAGTATTTGCTGAATATGCGTGACAAAAAGAAAATTGCGGATCTTGTTGGTAGTGGCCAGCCGTTTGTTTATTCCAGTGGTAAATACTCCAGTGAGTACGAAAAAACTACGATTGCCTTAAAAATCGCTGATCATCCGGCTAGGCAAGGAGCTCTCGTATATGATCTACGCGTTAATCCCGAAGATTTTGTTGAACTATCTCCAGAGGAAATTGTGACGTATTGGACTCGTGCCTGGGATGATCCAGAACCTCGTCTACCAGTGAAGACGCTGCAGTATAATCGTTGCCCGGCGGTAGCACCACTAGGAGTGTTAGATGAATCGGCTCAAAAACGACTTAATATTGATCTAAAACAAATAGAAAAGCACCGAAGTATTCTTAAAAAACACCCAGAGTTTGTGCAAAATCTTATGAAAGCCTTAGAAATCTTGGATAAAAAACAACAAGCCAGACTGATCGAGACTGAACAGACTGTTGATACTCAACTTTACGATGGGTTTATAAATGATTCTGATAAAAAGTTAATGAACAAAATTCATAGTACAGAAATTTCAAAACTTGAAGATATTGAAAATCAATTCAATGATAAACGACTCGTTGCTCTTTGGCCTTTGTACAAAGCACGAAATTTCCCAAAGGAATTAACTGTTGATGAACGAAAAACTTGGGAACGCTACCGCGAACTTAAGTTAGTTGGTGGTAAAGATAATCGATTAGCCCAGTACTTTAATACAATCCAAGAACTCTCCCAGCAGGCTAGATTAAGTCAAAAGCAACAATATCTCTTAGAAGAGCTTAGGTTATACGGCGAAAGTCTTATACCTGACCAGGGCGAATAACTTCCACACGTTCTGCCCGCGCTTCGGTATTTTTGTGATGTCGATGAATCTTATAATCAACTGTGATTAGCCCGACGAGTACAAAGAATACAACCCACGCAAACGTGATCTGTAAATGTGTACCTGGAATATCGCCGAGAACGATGAAGTCTAGCATAAGCCACCTCTGGTTATCTTTAACTATACTTTACATCTATTTGCTATTATGTCAACAATATTCTTGTAATGGTTATGCTATTTAATAGTTACTAGGTGTCAGAGACTAGAAAATATCTCTGTTTTTCTGTATAATTAATCGACTTATGAGTGAGAATATTATTGTCAAAGGTGCTCGTGAGCACAACCTCAAAAACGTCAATGTTACCATTCCTCGAGAAAAACTTGTCGTAATAACTGGTTTGTCTGGCTCAGGGAAGTCAAGCCTGGCTTTTGACACTATTTACGCCGAAGGACAGCGTCGTTACGTAGAGAGTCTAAGCTCATACGCCAGACAGTTCTTAGGCTTGATGGAAAAACCCGATGTTGATCAGATAGACGGGCTTAGCCCAGCAATTAGCATTGATCAAAAATCAACTAGTCGTAATCCTCGCTCGACCGTCGCGACGGTAACCGAGATTTATGATTACCTGAGATTGTTATTTGCCCGCATCGGTGTACCGCACTGCCCAGTTTGCGGAAAATCAGTTGCTCGTCAAACAACAGCGGCAATTGTTGATCAAGTAGCCGGCAATCCTGAAAACGCTAAACTTATCATTTTGGCCCCTGTAGTTATCGATAAAAAGGGAGCTTTTGAACATATTCCAGAACAATATATGCGTGCCGGTTTTGCCCGGGCAAGAGTTGATAATGTTATTTATGCACTAGATGAATTCCCAGAGCTGGATAAGGCCAAAAAACACACTATTGAAATTGTTGTTGACCGTTTAGTAAATAACGAAGACAGCCGAGGACGTTTAACTCAATCCGTTGAACAAGCACTGGATATTGCTGACGGCAAACTCACGGTTCATAATGCCGATACTAAATATGATGCATCACATAGTCTTATGTACGCCTGTATTGATCACCCTGATGTAGCCATTCCGGAGTTGGAGCCAAGGACCTTTAGTTTTAACTCACCACACGGTGCTTGCCCAACCTGTACTGGACTTGGCAGCCGGCTGGAGGTTGACCCCGAACTTGTGATTCCAAATGGACGTTTGACTATTGCTGAAGGCGCAATCCGTCCATATAACAGAGTAAATACCGATGCTTGGTACATGAAAAAGATGCAGGCCGTAGCCGATCGTTATGGTTTTAGTTTGCATGTTCCAACTGGTGAGCTCAAACAATCAGATATTGATGTTTTGTTATATGGAACAGGCAACGAAAAATTCCGGGTTAGCCTTGGTGGTGGACGAGCATTTGAGACAACTTACGAAGGAGTTATTCCAAATCTTGAACGACGTCACAAAGAAACCGAGAGTGACTTTATGCGCCGAGATATCGAGCGTTTTATGCAAGAACGACCGTGTCACGCCTGCAATGGGCGACGACTTAAGCCAGAAGTGCTAGCCGTAACTATTGCCGATAAATCTATCATGGACATTTGTGAATTATCAATCGACGATGCACTAGTATTTATGAATAAACTAAAACTTAGCGATAAAGAAGCCCATATCGCTAAGCAAATCCTTAAGGAAGTAAACGCTAGACTATCGTTTTTGGTGGATGTTGGTTTGAATTATTTGTCGCTGGCGCGTAGTGCTGTAACACTATCTGGCGGTGAGGCCCAGCGAATTCGTTTAGCAACTCAAATTGGCTCAGGGCTAATGGGCGTTTTGTATGTTTTGGATGAGCCATCAATTGGCTTACATCAGCGTGATAACGACCGGCTTATAAACACCCTGAAACACCTACGCGATCTGGGGAATACAGTTATTGTTGTTGAGCATGACGAGGAGACTATTCGTACAGCCGATCATCTTATAGATATTGGCCCTGGTGCTGGTATACATGGTGGCGAGATAGTAGCGGAGGGGCATCCGAGTGATGTGGCCAAAGTCGAAAAGAGTATCACTGGTCAGTACCTGCGTGGCTCAAAATCCATAAAAACACCTAGTAAGCGACGTGCGGGTAATGGCAAGGAACTAGTTGTTAAAGGTGCTAATGAACACAACCTCAAAAACATTGATGTGTCGATTCCACTCGGAAAACTCGTTGTAGTTAGTGGGGTTTCGGGTTCTGGCAAGTCCTCACTCATTAATGATATTTTGGCCAAGGAATTAACTGCTAGATTACACCGCGCAAATACCGTGCCGGGCCGACACGACGAAATCCAGGGTATAGAGCATTTGGACAAAGCGATTATCATTGACCAATCACCAATTGGTCGCACGCCACGTTCTAATCCTGCAACCTATACAGGGCTATTTACGCCTATTAGAGAGTTGTTTGCTAGCGTGCCAGAGGCTAAGGTTCGCGGTTATAGCCCTGGTCGGTTTAGCTTTAATGTCAAAGGCGGTCGCTGTGAAAACTGCGCCGGCGATGGAATTATCAAAATCGAGATGCACTTTTTGCCCGATGTTTATGTGCCATGTGAGGAATGTAAGGGCAAGCGCTACAATCGCGAAGCCTTAGAGATCCACTACAAAGGTAAAACAATTAGCGATGTTCTAGAAATGACTTGCGAACAAGCCTTAGAGTTTTTCTCAAATGTGCCAGCAATAGCGCGCAAACTACAAACTTTAGTTGATGTTGGTCTTGGCTACATTGCTCTTGGCCAGCCGGCTACCACTCTTAGTGGCGGTGAGGCACAGCGTATCAAACTTGCAACCGAGCTTTCTAGACGTGCCACAGGACGAACTTTATACATACTCGATGAACCAACGACTGGTTTGCATATTGCTGATGTCGAAAAGCTTTTACAAGTTTTGCATGCACTTGTTGAGGCTGGTAACAGCATGATTATCATTGAACACAACTTGGATGTAATCAAATCGGCTGATCATCTAATTGATATGGGGCCAGAAGGTGGTGCCGGTGGTGGGGGTGTTATTGCTGAAGGTACCCCTGAACAAGTTGCCAAAGTCAAAGACTCCTACACTGGCCAATTTTTAAAGAAATTATTATAGCGATGAAATCTTTTGCTGAGAGCTCCCTAGAAGTGTTTGCTGAGCAACGAGCAGTTGCCCATACACCCAAACTTGAAGTAATTGGCGAACGAAATATTGTTGTTGGTTGTTACGCTGTAGCCGAAGAAAGTGGGCAATCTGCTATGCTTGCCAAAGGCTTATACGAAAGAGCACTCGAAGATTACAATATTGAGCCAACAGGTGCCGTAGATACAGACAACTGGCGAGATGCAACTAGAATTATCGCTGCAAATTTGCAATCGCCTGATACAGACACTTTGCATGTACTCGCAACAGTTTTAATGCACAAAAACCCATATCGAGACATTGCTAAGTTTTCGCACCCTTCAATGGGCCGTGCTAGACTTTTCGATTAAGAAAAACAGTACTCCAAGCGTTTTTAAACTTGGCTTTTAGAATATCACGAGATTTTTTTTCTTTGACTATGTGAGCAAAAGATAGCCCCAGGCTTAAGACAACCACGCCAAGTAGTACCCATTCTATGTATTTATCAAGGTGAGGAATCTTGCTGCCTAAATAGTAGCCAAGTAAAACCATGGTTGTACACCAAAGTACGCCGCCGACGATATTGAAGCCCATAAAACGTTTACGATCCATTTTACCTATACCGGCTACGACTGGTGCAAAAGTACGAACAACTGGGGTGAAACGAGCCATAATTATTGTTTTGCCACCGTGTTTTTCATAGAAACGTTCAGCTCGTTCGATATGCTCATGTTGGAAAAACAAGCTATCTTTTTTCTTGAATAAGCGTGGACCCATGCGCCGACCGATACTATATCCGACGTTGTCACCAATAACTGCGGCTGCTGATAGAATGGCAATTGTAAGAACTAAAGGAAGTTGCCCTAGAGATGCAGCTAAGCCCACAGCGAATAATAATGTATCACCGGGCAAGAAGAACCCAACCAATAAACCTGACTCAGCAAAAACAATAGCCGCCACTAAAATTAGGCCACCACTTTGGATAATGTGTTCTGGGCTAAACATGCTGTTTCATTATAGCAAATTTATGCCTAAAAATTTGATAACAATTATGCTATAATATAAGTATTAATTTACCAAAACGTACGGAGGGTATCAGTTGAGTCAAGACACTATTACACTAACGCTAGAGAAGCGTGATGTGGTGGGTAAAGGTCTAAATAAGTTACGTCGTGAGGGTCAGACACCTGCGGTCATACATAATCATGGCCAGGAATCCGTTATTGTTAGCGGGCCTGCTATTGAAGTTCTAAAAGTTTATAAGCAAGCTGGAAAGCACCACCCAGTTATGATACAGGTTGGTGACAAAAAATATATGGCTTTGATCAGGAGTGTTGATTTTGAACCTAAGAAAAATCAACTGCGCCACGTTGTGTTTAACGCCATCAAACAAGACGAGAAACAAAAGACAGAAGTGCCAATACACTTTGTCGAGGATGCCGAAATTCCAGCCGAGAAAGCCGGTCTCATGGTTATTCGCCAGCTCGATGCCGTTGAAATTGAGGCTCTACCAAAAGATCTTGTCGATGAGCTAACCGTCGACCCAAGTAGTCTAGCCGAGATTGGCGACAAGATTACTGTGGCCGACATTAAAGTACCAGCTGGCATCGAAATATTGACCGAAGCTGAACACCCAATTGCGACCGTTGAAGAAACCAAGGCTCAAATGTCTGAAGAAGCTGAGGCTGAGGAAGCAGCTGAAGGTGAAGAAGGTGAATCATCTGAGGGTGGCGAGAGTAAAGAACCTTCCGAAGAAGAATAGTCGCTCGCATACATAGTTTTAGCAGTGCGTTTCGGGCTAAAGCCCTGCACTTCGCCTGACGCTGCTAAAACTAGAATGCTCGCTTTTTATGTTATTTATTTGTAGGTGATTTTATCAAGAAACAACCCAACCCAGGGGGTTATAATGGTCTACTTATAGCCTTCGGCTTGTTTGCTGAACAAGTCGTGATATAAACCTTTTTGCTTCATCAATTCCTGATGGCTACCTTCCTCAATAATCTTACCGCTATCAACTACGATAATTCTATCGGCTCGACGAACTGTGCTAAACCGGTGGCTAACAATCAGGGCTGATTTATCTTTGTATTGATCAAAAATTGAGTTGAATATTTTATACTCAGCCTGGGCATCAATTGCCGATGTTGGTTCATCCAAAATTATGAGCTTAGCTTGGCGATAAAATGCCCGCGCCAATGCAACACGCTGCCATTGGCCTCCGCTCGGTTCTATGCCTTTTTTGAAACTGCTATCAAGTACTGTGTCCCAACCGTGTTCATAATCTTTAACCATTTCATCAACTCCACCAAGTTCAGCAGCCTTATTCAAACGACTTTTATCACCCTGTTTATCAGCTCGGCCGATTTCAATATTTTCATCAATCGGTAGTGGGTACTGATTGAACTCTTGGAATAGAGTTGCTAATTGTGTATACCAACTGTCGATTTCGATGGTTTGCAAATCTTGCCCATTTATTAATATTCGACCACTAGTTGGTTGATAAAACCTAAGTAGCAGCTTGATTAAGGTGCTTTTACCGGCACCATTCTCGCCAACAATTGCAATATGCTCACCAGCTTTAATCTCAAGATTTAGATCTGTAAATACCGGTTTATGTTGACCAGGGTAGGTGAAGCTTACATTCTCAAAAACAATTTCCGGTGCCTTCTTGTCTGTTAAAGCTGGAGCATGGAGTTCATCAACAAGTCTCGGTTGACGATCAATGAGTGCAAAGTAGCTATCAGCAAACAGTAATCCTTCTTGCATTCGAGTAAGCGTTCCAAAAATGTTATTAAGTGCACCACCAATTCGAATTAACGCTCCTGATAAGAAGAAGTAACGCTCTAGTGAAATAGCGCGAGCCAGCAACTGCTTAACTAGTACTATTGAGCCTATGCCTGTGCCGGCAACTTCTAAAATTTTAGTCAAGACAAGAACCTTATTCGCTTTGCGATATTTTCCTTCTTGCTCTTTATAGAAGACGTCATTCATTTTATCGATTTTATGCAGAACATAATTTGTGGCCTGCGAACTCCGCAGTTCCATTTGGCCCTTGGCTTTTTTGATGATGTTGTCGAGCCCCCAAAAGACATGTCGTTGGTCACCCTTTGTATCCCAAACGAACCATTGGAGTTTTGCCAAACGACCTTCGCCGATTAAACTTGGAATTAAAAATAGGGCGATCAATGGCACTATCCACCAGGTAATTTGCGACACAACAACTGTTATTGCGACAAAACGCAAAACACCATACACCAGATCAAGATTTGCATCAGATAGATTAGGCATTTGCCAAATATAACCAGCCCCAACTTTGTTGATATTGTTACGAATATTTTTTGAGTAAAAGTCAGCAATATCAATGCGGCATAGAGTAGTCAAGAAGCCATTCGTAGACCAGCGAACGTAAGCAAAATACAGCAATCGTTTGCCGTATGACATAAAGAAGAAGCCCAGCGATGTTATCACGGTTGCCAATATATCCGCCCATACCCACAGCCAAATATCTTTTGTGCTGCCAGTTGCCACAAAATTTGCCAGCAAGGCTCCGAGTTTTGCAGACGCATAAATAATCGCAATTGAACCACCGATTTCTAGAATCGCTCCACAAAAATAAATCAATACAGCACTGAGGCGAATCTGCAGAGCTACTTTGAACATACGAAGGCTTAAGCCGATATTTCTTTTGAGCGGAATAGATTCAGTTACCTCAGACATTTAGTCCTCCAAAAATCCACCACTTTGATGTGCCCACAATTTCGCATAGTGACCCTTACTATCTAGGAGTTTCTTATGACTACCTTCTTCGATAATTTTACCATCTTCAAGTACAATAATGCGGTCCATTTGTCTGAGTGTGGATAAACGATGCGCTATGGCAATAACTGTTTTGTGTTCCCATAGTGCCTCTAAGGCTTGTTGGACTAAGATTTCGCTTTCACTATCTAATGCACTTGTGGCTTCATCCAAAATTAGGATCGGTTTGTCGTCCAAAAATGCCCTTGCAATGGCGATACGTTGCCGTTGCCCAGCCGATAGTTTAACTCCTCGTTCACCGACTAAGGCTTCATACTTATTGCTAATTTGGTCAATAAATTCATGGGCATGTGCTTGCTTGGCAGCTTTTACAATTTCACTTTGTGAAACTGTACGTTTAGCTGCATAAGCAATGTTTTCGGCTATGGTTCTATGAAATAGACTAGTATCTTGTGGAACATATGAAATTAGTTGCGCAATTTCAGCAGTTGAAATCGGTTTGCCGTCAATCTCTAGCTCATTTTTGTCAATTTTGTAATAATCAAGCAGCAATTTTGTAAGGGTTGTTTTGCCACTACCGCTTTTACCGACGATGCCGATTTTCTCACCCTTTTTAATAGATAAACTAATATCTGATAAAACTGGCACGTCTGGCTTATCTGGATATGCAAAGTGTAAATTTTGCATAGTAAATTGATGTTCAAACTTTGGTATGTCGGGGTTATCAATAGGGACGCTGACATCTTGTAAGATTTGTTGACCAAACAAATAGGAATGTGCTTCTTCGGCACGAGCCATCTTGAGGTTAAATTGAGAGGTAAACCAAATAGTATCCCAAATTGTTGTGGTAAATATTAAGATTGCTGATAGCATCGTTGCCAGCTGAGCAATAGTTAGTTGGCCATGTAAGAAAAGATAAACATTAAGACTAATAGTCAGAGGCCACATTAAATCACGTACAAAAAATGATGTTGATGCCCAGAGTATTACTTCTGCAACATAAGATTTACTGGCACTTTCTATAGTCTTTTGTTGCTCTTCTTTGACAGTTTGGGTCTCGACTGATTCTGTTCTGAATGACTTTACATTTACGAAGTTAGCAACTATATCAACAATCTTTCCGTTTTTTGTTGATTGTACATCTGCAGCAATTCGTTCTTTTTCAGTACTATTTTCTAGTGCTAGCTTACCGACCAAGACTATTCCCAGAGCCCCAAATGCAAAAATTGCACCCGTCTGCCAGTTAATTGATGCCAAAATCACTGCCAGCGCAATAAAGCCCACAAACTGAGCGATGTAGTTAAAGCAAAGGTTATCAAGAAAATCATGAAACTCCTGACTGATCGTTCTTATGTACGAAGACATCTTTCCAGTAAATTTATCGACAAAGTAGGGGTATGGCTGACGAATGGTTTTTTCAAAAAGCATATTCTCATATAAATAGCTCATCGGTTTTATAAGCTTCAAATATAAGTATTCACTAAGCCGCCAAGTAAGATTATGCCCAGTACTTAGTGCAATAAGAGTTATCGTAAAAATAATGGCTTCATGTTTCTGAACTGGATTATGCGCTAAAGCTCCGGTTAACTTACCAATATAAATTGGTACAAGCGCCAACAGTACGCTTGCCACAAAGAAACTGCTCATTACAATTACGAACTTAAGCTTGTGACCGCGCATGTATGCAAAAAAAGACTTCAGTGCTGCATGATTTTTAGGAGTTTTTTTAGTCTTCAAGGAAGCCTCCTGACTGGTGAGCCCAGAGTTTAGCATAAAGACCTTTTCTAGCGAGTAATTGCTTATGATTACCTTGTTCGACAACCTTACCATTATCTAGAACAATAATGCGATCCATATGTTGGATGGTACTCAAACGGTGGGCGATTACCAGGGAAGTTCGACCTTCCATAAGTTTCCAAAGAGCATCTTGAATTAGCTTTTCGCTTTGGGAGTCCAAAGCACTTGTTGCTTCATCTAGAACCAAAATCGGGGCGTCTTTAAGCATAGCCCGCGCAATTGCAATACGTTGACGTTGACCACCACTGAGCTTGATACCACGCTCTCCGACCAACGTTTTGTAACCGTCGGGCATATCTTTAATGAACTCATGAGCATGCGCTAATTTAGCAACCGCTTCCACTTCGTGCTGAGTTGCCTCAGGATTTCCGTAACGTATGTTATCGGCGATAGTGCGATGGAACATTAAAGGATCCTGGGGTACATATGCAATGTAACTACGCAAATCTTCTTGGGCCACCTTAGAAATATCTTGACCGTCAATTTTGATGGAGCCCTTTTGAATATCAGCAAAGCGAAGCAGAAGGCTTGTGATAGTTGTCTTGCCACCACCGCTCGGGCCGACTAGACCAACTTTGTCTCCACCGTTAAGCTCAAATGACAAGTTCTTGAAAACTTCAGAAGTGTTATTGTCTTTGTAGCTAAAAGTCACGTTGTCAAACGCAATAGCACCTTTGTTAACTCTGAGTACGTCAGGATTATCGAGATCACGAATCTCAGGCGTAATTTTCATTATCTCAGCCATGTCGTTAGCGTCACCCATCGCACGGTTAAAGTTCCGCATGATTCTTCGAGATTCCCATAAGTTCATGACAATCGCTAGCGTATAGGTCAGTGCTAAATATAAAACACCAACAGGCGCATTAAATACGGTCACGGCTATTAATCCGAATGAAAATGCCAATATGTTCATTGTCATAGTTCCCGAGTGGGCAATAAGATCATTTATGGCAGCAACTCGGAGTAAAACAAAGTTTTTATTGGCAGTAATGGTGGTCTGTTTATGAAAGATAGCAGACTCCTGCTTTTCGCCAGCAAAAGCCCGAACCGTAGCGACATTAGTAATATTGTCAGCAAGTTTAGCCGTCCGATCACTTTCACTAGAGGCAAGCGCTCGGTCAAGGGGCATCTGCTTACGCATCCTCTTGTACATAATTAAGAAGTAGAGTGCTGTAAACAGAATTAGTACTATGGCATAGAGCGGATTTACAAAGAATAAAATACCAACCGAAATTACATAAGCTGAAACACTAGGTGTGACACTCCAAGTGAAGTCATCCATTATTCGTTCATAAGCACCAACAAATTTATTGCTTTGAGATACAAGGGCACCACCAAACCTATCGGCATGAAAACGACTACTTTGGTGCTGTAGGTGATTAAAGATATGATCCATGATTCTTTGCATGGCGTAAGTTTCGTACACCCATGTGCTGACGACCTGTACACGCCAAATAACAAAACCAGTAAATAGTAATCCGGCATATAGCAAAATGTAAGGCAAGAAATCCTTAAAATAGATAGCTTGATGATTGCCATACAAAAACTGCAGTCGGTTAAACGCTTTGGCTACAACAAAGGGCGGTAAGACATTTTGAATAACCACAGCAAGGGCAGCACCAATAGTACTTACCCAAAAGAGCAGCTTGTTAGGCCTAGTGAATCGCCAGAATTGTTTGAGAATATCAATATTGATACTTCGTTGTTTACTCATTGCAGTCTCCGCTGCTTTTAATTGATATGTTTATAGGTTGAATGTTTTGATTTAGGTAATCGAGAATTAAAGGACGCACTCACGCATAGGAGCGAAAAATACGCCAGTTGTTTTTAATGTCTTCATTTTTATCGCTCCTTTCCTTTAGTTGACAATTCAAATATTATATCACCTCTTGTCAACAGATGACAAAATATCGGTAATGTTTTATACTTAGGCCGATGCAAAAAGTAATACTTTACTATAAGTTTGTTCCGGTTAGCGATCCAAGCATAACTATGCGTTGGCAGCGAGAGCTGTGTAATCGTTTGCAACTAAAAGGTCGCATAATTATTAGCAAACACGGAATTAACGGCACGCTTGGTGGTGATATCGAAAATCTGCGCGAATATAAACGGGAAATGAATCGATCGATCCTATTCAAAGGAATTATGTATAAATGGAGTGATGGGACGGGTAAGGAATTTCCGCGACTAAGTGTTAAGGTTCGTCCAGAACTGGTAACTTTTCACGCCGGGGATGAGATTGAGGTTGATGAAAAGGGTGTTGTGGGTGGTGGCAAACACCTAAAACCAGAGCAGTTACATAAACTTGTTGAAGAACGTGGCGATGAAGTCGTATTTTTTGACGGCCGGAATGCCTACGAAGCTCAAGTTGGTAGATTCAAAAATGCCATCGTACCTGACACCAAAACAACACGCGACTTCAAAAAAGAACTCGAAAGCGATAAGTATCAAGATATCAAAGATAAGCCGGTAGTAACCTATTGCACGGGTGGAATTCGCTGTGAAGTACTCAGCAGTCTTATGAAAAAGCGGGGATTCAAAGAGGTATATCAAATTGATGGCGGAATTGTGAAATATGGTGAAAAATTTGGCGATGATGGACTATGGGAGGGTGCACTATATATTTTTGACGATCGTATGAGTCATAGATTTTCGGATAAATCCAAAGATATTGCCGAGTGCATTCACTGTGGCAACAAAACTAGTAACTACATTAATTGCAACAATGTCGCATGTAATCGTTTAGTATTGGTTTGCGAAGATTGTGCTACCAAGCAGACATTTTGTGACCTGCCAGCCTGCCAGAAGCAGACAGCCAAGGTTTCTTAGTCCGGCTTGATCTATAATATTTAGCACATGAGTAATCTGGAGAAAAAGTTACAGCAGCTCCCCAAAGATCCTGGCGTATATTTACACAAAAATGCCAAAGGACAGATTATTTATGTTGGCAAGGCCGCAGTATTACGAAATAGAGTTCGACAGTACTTTCAAAAAAGTCGACCGTTTGACCCAAAGACCGAAGCCTTGGTGGCGGAAATTGCCGATGTGGAGTGGATCACAGTTGATAGTGAGATGGATGCCTTATTTTTGGAGGCTGAGCTCGTTCGACGTTACCAACCTAGATATAACATTTTACTTCGTGATGATAAAAGTACGGCTTATGTACGTATAACTTATAAGAGTGAGCACCCCACTGTCACCATTACGCGTCGTCCACTTGATGACGATGCGATGTACTTTGGGCCATATTTTAACGCCAATAGCGTTAGGCGAGCTTTAAATTATCTTAGAAGAGCTTTTCCTTACTCGACACATACAGGGACGATTCCTAAACGAGCCTGTTTGCAATATCATCTTGGGCTGTGCCCAGGGATTGAAGAGAACAAGACCAATCTCGAAGACTACAGAAACATGCTAAAGAAATTAATTGCGTATCTAAAAGGTGAGCGAGTAAAACTTGTTAGGCAAATCGAAAAAGAAATGAACCAGGCCGCAAAAACCAAGGATTATGAAAAAGCTGCTAAGCTGCGTAATCAACTCTTTGCCCTTAAAGGTCTAGGCAAGCAGATTATCTTTAGCGATCAAGAGTTTATGGACATTAGCAAAGACGAAGGCCTGGCTGGATTATGCGAAATATTGGGGTTGGTAACACCTCCGCGGCGTATCGAGGGCTACGATATTAGCCATATGAGTGGAACTGACAACGTTGCTAGCATGGTTGTGTTTACTAACGGCCTGCCACACAAAGCTTCATACCGAAAATTCAAAATGCGAATTTTAGGCAACGATGACTTTGCACATATGAATGAGGCGATCACGCGGCGTTTAAGCGAGAAAAACGTCAAGGATTGGGGTTTGCCGGATTTGTTTTTGATCGATGGAGGTAAGGGCCAGCTGGGTGCAGCTATTGCAGCCCGGGATGGTCTTGGTTACTCACAGATTCCGATGATTGGTCTTGCGAAGCGAGAGGAAGAAATTGTCATCGACCCCCAAAAATCGAATGTTATTTTAAATGAGGATGAAGTTAATCGCCTCCAGGCAAAGCAGACAAAAACCGATAAGTTTGTATTGGTTCGTTTGCCCCACAGCCATCCAAGCGTGAAACTTCTGCAACGTATACGGGATGAATCACATAGATTTGCAGTCAGCTATCATACGGTTCTAAAGCGCCAGAGGCAGACAAGTAGTTTGTTGGATGACATACCAACCATCGGCCCCTCGACTCGCAAAAAGCTACTTAGAACTTTTGGTTCGATGAAAGGTGTAATGCAGGCTCGTCAAATGGAGCTTGAAAAATTAATTGGTGAGAAAAAGGCGACAATTTTACGTCAATACATTCGTGCCTATAAAAAAGATAAAGCATAACAATTTTAAGGTGCTATACTGCATTAATTAATGACATTTTCTAAAGACTTTTTTACTCAAAACCGCAAGGAGCTCTTAAAAAGAGTTGATACTAAGCTGATTGTTATTGCAGCCAATAACGAGCTACAACGTAGTGGTGACTCAAGTTTTCCGTTTAGGCAAGATAGTAATTTTTGGTATTTGACTGGTATCGATGAACCTAACTTCGTTTTGGTTATTGCTGAACGACAGACGTATCTTATTAAGCCAAACCGACATTGGGTAAAAGATATCTTTGATGGTGAGATAAACGACAAATCCCTTAGTAGAATATCTGGCATTGATCAGATACTTGATTCCCGAAAAGGTTGGCAAAAACTTACCAAGCAATTAAATAAAACCAAAAAGGTTAGTACTTTGTTGCCAATGGTTGATCGTCATTTTGGGATTACAGCGAATCCAGCACGGCGACAAATGATTCAAAAGATGAAACGGCGTGTTCCGGCTATGCAGGTTGATGACATTCGGCTGACTATGGCTCAAATGCGCATGGTCAAACAGCGTCCCGAGCTTGATGCCATACAAAGAGCAGTCGATATTACTTGTGACACCTTGAAAGAGATTTTTGTTGAGGGTTGGTATAAAAACTATGCTCACGAATATGAAATTGAGGCGGCAATCGACGGTGGCTTTCGCAAGCGTGGTGCAGACGGCAACGCCTTTCATTCGGTCGTAGGTACAGGAAAAGATACATGCCAAATCCACCCAATGAAGAACAATGGACCTTTAACCAAGGGCGAACTTATTTTGGTTGATATTGGAGCTGAGGTTAGTAATTATTCGGCGGATATTTCCAGGACTTTGTCGATTGGCCCAAGGATGTCGCGCCGCCAAAAAGAAGTTTTTGACGCTGTGAACGAAGTTTCTAATTACGCTAAAAGCATAATTAAGCCAGGTGTAACCATGCGTGAATACGAGCAACAAGTCGAGGAATACATGGGCCAAGTTCTAAAGAAACTCGGTGTTATCAAGCGAATTAACAGACGAAATATCAGAAAACACTTCCCGCACATGACATCACATATGATGGGTCTAGACACACATGATGCGGCGGATTATTCTAAACCATTTGAAAAAAACATGGTTATGACTGTTGAACCAGGTATATATATTCCAAGTGAAAAAATAGGTATTCGTACTGAGGACGACGTCGTAATTCAGAGCGACGGCATTAAAGTTATAAGTGCTGACTTGCCGATTACTTTAGGTGCGCGGTACAATAAAGCTTAAGTTTATTATGAAAAATCCATTAGTTCGCTTTGCTGTTCGTTGGGCCGTTAGTGCGGCTGGTATATGGTTGGCTACGGTTGTTCTGGGTAGTGATCGTATTACCTACGGTGGTCACATAGAAGCAATTGCACTTGCTAGCCTTCTACTAGCGATTATTAATACTTTTATAAAACCAATCTTGGTTTTGTTTTCATTGCCAGCACTGCTTTTTAGCCTCGGGCTTTTCATGGTAGTTATTAATGGGTTTACACTTTGGCTGGTCAGTAAGTTGTATGAGCCACTAAAGCTTGGTGGTTTTGGTGCAGCCATGGTTGCAGGTATCATCATAGGACTGTTAAACTATATAGTGACAACAGTGTTGGAGGAAAAGGACGAATAATGACAGTTTATAACTATGTAACTATCGGATCAGCAGTAATTATGGTGTTTTTGATCTTGATTCAAACTCGCGGTGCTTCACTTGGTGCCGGTTTTGGTGGTGGTGCAGAGGTCAATACCGTACGGCGCGGCTCAGATAAAACGATTTTTCAGATGACAATCGTGGCAGCATTTGTTTTCGTTGCATCAATTATATTAGGCATCGTTACTTAAGAAGAGTATTTGAAATATATGGTGGACCGTAAAACTAAATTGCGATGGCGCCGACGTTTTAGGCGAAGCCAAAAACATGTAGAGAACATTGGTGTTCAAGCTGAGCAAGGCTTAGAGCAACATTTTTTCAAACGACTCAATCGTTTGGTTGGTGTTAGGCGATTTGTTGCTGCGTGGCTGGCGCTATTAATTTTGCTAATCGGCGGTGTAGTGCTTCAGGTTAGGTCACTTTCAAAGCAATACTTAACACTTCAACCAACCCCAGGTGGTGTATTCACAGAAGGTATTAAGGGCTCGTTCACTAATGCTAACCCGATGTATGCCACGGGTTCGGTTGATACGGCTGTTTCAAGATTGGTTTTTTCTGGGCTCATGAAATACGACAGTAATAACCAGTTAGTTGGTGATCTTGCCGAAAGGCTTGATATCGATCCAAAGGCCGAGACTTTTACAATTACCCTTAAGCCTGACCTTAAATGGCAGGACGGTTATGATTTAACATCCAAAGACGTAATCTTTACTTACAATACGATTCAAAACCCCGATGCTAAGTCGCCGCTTTTTACCAACTGGCAGGGTGTAAAAATTGTCGCCAAAGATTCTCGAACAATTGTTTTTACTTTGCCACATGGTTTAGTATCGTTTCCTCACTCACTAACCAACGGAATAGTCCCTGAACATTTACTGAGCAATATACCAGCCACTCAGCTCCGTTCGATTGCTTTTAACAGTGCCAAGCCAATTGGCTCCGGTCCTTTTAAGTGGGACGCCGTAGAAGTTCGAGGTGATACTCCAGACACAAGAGAAGAGCAAGTTGGACTGGTTCCCAACCCAGCCTATTATGATGGCGCTCCTAAGCTGGATCACTTTACTATACGAGCCTTTCACGATGAAGGCAGAATGACTCAAGCATTTAAGAATGATGAGCTTTCGGCAATGGCTGGACTAGAAACAATGCCTGATAATTTGCCCAAGGATCCAAATCGATTGGAATACAACATTCCATTAACAGGGGAGGTGATGGTATTCTTCCGAACTTCTCAAGATATTTTGCAAGACAAAACAGTTCGCCGGGCACTAGCTCTGGCCACTAATGAGCAAGAAATTCGTAATGGCTTGGGCTACCCGGTAGTATCTGCTAACAGCCCATTTATTAAGTCTGATATCGGCTATAGCCCAACGTTGGTAGAAATTTCCACAAACGTTGATGATGCCAAAAAAACGTTGGATCAAGCTGGTTGGGTTGTTGGACCAGACGGTATTCGTGTTAAAAACGGCAAAAAATTAAGCTTTCAACTTTATTCACAGAGCAATAGCCAATATTCTTACGTTACGCAATCTCTACAACGTCAATGGCGTGAGGTAGGCGTGGATGCTCAGGTTATTTTACAACAGGAGAGTGACTTGCAATCAACAATTGCCTTCCATAATTACGATGCATTATTGTACGGAATCTCTGTTGGAACTGATCCAGATGTTTTTGCTTACTGGCATAGCTCACAGGCTGATCCACGCTCGGCTAATCGCTTAAACTTCTCGGAATATAAGTCAAACGTGGCCGATGCATCGCTGGAAGGTGGTCGGGCTCGTGTTGACCCAGTCCTAAGAGCCGTCAAATATAAAGCATTTCTTGACGCTTGGCGCAATGACGTCCCAGCTATTGCATTCTACCAACCAAGATTTTTGTACATTAGCCAAGATACGATTTACAATTTCAACCCAAGGATTATGAATACGCCAGCCGATCGCTACACTAATGTTCAAAACTGGATGACCCGCGAAAAACTCAAAAGTGATTAATGGTGGGGATGAGAGGACTTGAACCTCCACGAGCAAAAGCTCACTACGTCCTGAACGTAGCGCGTCTACCAATTCCGCCACATCCCCATATCAAGGATAATTGTATCTTTTTTGCGTAATAGTTAAAAGGTGAGTCCGTTATATCTACTCATAATCCTTTTTATAGCACAAGAATTTTAGTATAGTTTCAACATGGCAATTGTAAATATCAGTATTTTTATCATAATGGCGCTTATTATCCTTGGAGCCATAGGTTTTGGTGTTTGGCTGATAATGTGGGGCCTAAAAGGCATGAAAAAGTAATGATCTTTGTTATTCTTTTTGCTATAACCGCTATTACTATAGTTTTTGGCCCGGCTATTATAGGCATCATATTCCTAATAAAATACTACAAAAATAAAATGAAGCCCACCTCACAAACAACGAGTGTGTTGCAAGGTTATGCCTCAACCCACCAGTATGGTTTCTCTCCCGTAATGGATAAGCGCCAAATTAAGGGGACTGTCCACACAATTAGTGTGGTACAAAATGCCACCAATTTAGTTACAATTCCAGTCAACAACTCAACAGCCTCGCTCTTTAATTTAAACTTCATTGCACAAGTACAAGACAAGGCGGACCCGACTCAGTTTATTAATTATCCGATAAGTTTGACTGTATATGAGCTGCAAGCCTCAAGACAGCTGCCAAACTTATTGTTATTGACGAATTACTTTAATAAATATGAGATTGTACCTAGCCCGTTTAATGCAAAAGACAGATTTTCATTAGAAGGTACTGAGTTCGCAAGCAAGTTTACTATATATACCAAGCAGCAAGATCAAACAATTTTTGAACTTTTTCCACCGAATGAGATGGCGCGACTTATTGATGGCTATCAAGATATTGCTATACAGTTTAATAATAACTTTGTTAGTTTTTATTACCCTGGAGAACTTAACAGCACACAACAACTTGATAACTTCATCAACCTTTGTAACGAGTTTATTCACCAGATTAGGTGAGACTTACTGCTTAGTTTTGGGCTTCAAGGGTAGTTCGTGGTGCCACTGACGGGTAATTTACCTTAAAAGCAGCTTCCAGTGGGGCAACCATTTGGTCGGCGGCGGCTTTTGCAGTGTCAGCTGTGGCCATTGGTAGAACTGAGTCAAAGTGTTTTCTGTCGGCAGTTACTAGAACCGAGATATAACTATCTCCAGATGTAGTCTGACCACTGGGATTCGTATACGACTTTCCGGGTATCAGATAGAGTATACTGTATTCATTTTTACCACTATCGCTATCAGTGCTTGCCTTGCCAATATATACCAACTTCATTGGCTGACCAGTGTCAGAGCTGACGAGAAATAACTTTAGAGCACCAAAGGCTTGATTGTAATTTGCTGAACCCCGTGGGACGGCCTTCTTAAATACGTCTGAGGCATTGGCATACGCGGTACCATAATCTCCAGTCTTAATAGGCTGCAACACTTGGTCACCAAATGCTTTTAAGTCCGAAAGTTCTGAGTTGCTAAACGCGCTAGCTTTAGAGTTGTTTGGCTTATTAGTGCCCGTACTTGAGCTATTACCCGATTTATCAAGAAATGCTCCAAGTATGGCAAGTAAGATGAACAACCCTATGATAACGCCAACAACAATAAGAATAACTTTAAGAGCTGTGTGCCTTTTAGGTTGTGATCCAAAAGCAGGTGCTTGTTGAGAAGGAGGGACAACAGGTTGAACGGGCTGAACTGGCTGAGTAGGTTGAGGTTGTTGTGGTGTGATTTGTGGCTGCTGAATTTGTGTAGGCGTGTTGGGCGATACGCTACCCGGCTGAGTACTGGTTGGATCATTATTATTTGGATTCATTTTTGTTTCCTTTTTATTGTTAAAAGTATATCACGTGACTATCTGTTTTCACTATAGGTTGAGTTTACAAAACTGCGCCGGATAAAACAGAGGGTGGCTTAAATATTCCATGTATATTGTCAAAACAATCAGAATTTGATTATTGGCAGTGATCTTTGTGCTATCATAACTACAAGATAGTTATGCTTTGACCAATGGGATGAAAGAGGTGTATGAATAAAGTTGCTCATTACTTACAGGAACATTTATTAGGGGAGGTAATGACCTCCAATGACGCTCGGAGATACTTCTCGACCGATGGTGGTGTCTTTACCGTTATGCCAAACATGATTGTGTATCCGCAAAACGAAAATGACATTCGTAAAACTGCCCGGTTTACTTGGCAACTAGCTGAGCGAGGACGAGTTATTCCGATCACGGCTCGTGGTGCAGGTAGTGACCAGGCTGGGGCGGCAGTTGGTAGCGGAATTATTTTAGTTACACCAGCCCATATGAATAAGTTACTGGAACTTGATGGTCGCAAGGAAACAGTGGTCGTTCAACCAGGAGTAGTCTACGGAAAATTACAGCAGACACTTCACACCCATGGCCGATTTTTGCCACCATACCCTTCCTCAATTGAGTTTTGCACGCTTGGCGGAGCCGTAGCCAACAACGCCGCGGGAGAGAAAACCATAAAGTACGGTAATACCCGTGATTATGTACAGGGGCTTAGAGTAGTGCTGGCGAATGGGGAAGTTATTGAAACTCGTCGTTTAAATAAGCGCGAACTTAGCAAAAAGATGGGGCTGTCTAGTTTCGAGGGCGAAATCTACAGAGCATTAGACAAGCTAATTGATGAAAATAACGAGATTATTAAGGGTATTCATTTGGATGTAACCAAGAACTCAGCTGGTTACGACATTTACGATGTTAAGCGCAAAGACGGCAGTTTTGATCTAACGCCACTTTTTGTTGGCTCACAGGGCACACTAGGCATAGTTAGTGAAATAACACTTTCTACAGAAGCCTATAATCCAGACACTGTTTTGATCGCAGCCATGTTTAACGACATTGATACGGCCGAAAAAGTTGTTGAAGAACTTCGGGCTTTGCCAGAGATGCCAAGTGCTCTGGAAGTTGTCGATGACAATCTACTCAACTTTATCGACAAACACAATCCAAACCAGCTCAAAGGCATAGTTGATAAGCCATTCCACAAGCTTATTGTGCTGATTGAGTTTGATAATGTTAGCGACCGAACTCGCAAGAAAATGTCCAAACGAGCAATCAAAATACTTGAAAAGCACAATTGTGAATATCAGATGGAGACCGAAGCTGAGGCCAAGGAAAAGCTATGGAAAATTCGACATAGTGCGGCCGCCGTTATTTCGCACACTGAAGGCAACATGAAAGCTCTACCGATTATTGAGGATGGTATTGTTCCACTCGAGAAGTTTAGCCAATACCTAAACGGTGTGTATGAAATCTTCAACAAATATCACCTTAATATCGCAATTTGGGGGCACGCTGGTAATGCCAATCTGCACATGCAGCCCTTCCTTGATCTAAGTTTGGTTGGTGACCGGCAGAAAGTTTTCAAGATCATTGAGGACTACTATTCATTAGTGATTAGCCTTGGTGGAAGCACTAGTGGTGAACATAGTGATGGGCGACTGCGCGCACCATACCTAAAAAGACTCTATGGTGATGATGTCTATGAATTGTTTGGCAAGATTAAACAAATTTTTGACCCTTACGGCACGCTGAATCCTGGTGTGAAAATTAACGTCAATCTGGAAGACATCAAGCCACTGCTCCGCGAAGAATACTCCATGGAGCATCTCTACGATCACCTGCCAAAAAGCTAGAGTCTTGATTTTAACTCTGTAATCTGTAGGATATAATGGTTATACCTGCGGACGTGGCGGAATTGGTAGACGCGATTGCGTTCGAGGGGGTAGTGGGAGCAATCCTGTGGAGGTGAGAATAGCCAGTGGCAATTCGCAAGGAAACCTTCTCTTGCAAACTTGTTTGCAAAGATGAAGTTTCGGGGCTGCCGAAGGTGGCCAAGCCAGGACTTGAACCTTTATAACTTAGTTTATGCGGACGTGGCGGAATTGGTAGACGCGCTACCTTGAGGGGGTAGTGGGAGCAATCCTGTGGAGGTTCAAGTCCTCTCGTCCGCACCAGTTGATTTTTCCTCTGTTAAGAGGTATTATCAATCGGTATCAAATGACCCGGGCGCTTAGCTCAGTTGGCTAGAGCATCTCGTTTACACCGAGGGGGTCGGGGGTTCGAGTCCCTCAGCGCCCACCAATCAATGAGTCCATCACAAGATGGGCTTTTTGATTGGTGAATGTTGGCTCAAATCCTCGACCTGGGGAAGGGTGAGAATTTCCGGAGCAAGGTTTTTTACATATTGCTTACTCTTGCAAATTGTTAGCCAGGTAGGATAATTAGGTGGATGAATAAACCTTGGCTTAAAATTGGTGTAATTGGAGGGCTAAGCCTTTTTGTGCTAGTTCTTGGAGGGGGGTTAGTATTTGCCAAGCAACCACACCAAGATCAATCTGCTGCTCAGCCGTATACAAAATCAAATGCTAACAATAGACAAGAAAAGGCGCAAGTATTGGGCGCGGCTACAAATAATGATATGCCGACACCACGCAGTCATCCATCGCAGGCTCAGCAAAAAAGCGCTGAGGTTTCAACGTCGACTCCAGCATCAAGTAGTTCATCTGGCACAACAAGCACCTCAACGCAGACCGATTCGATGAACGTCCATACACATGAAATAGGCGTACTCAATATTAGTATTCAGACTGATGTAGGTGGCCAGGCTTGTGGGTTCCCGAATGGTTTTTGCAAATGGGAATATTCTGCAAACGTAGTCGTCAAAGATAATACCGGGCAAGTTGTGGCCAGTTCATCAAGCGCAAGTAGCTCTCATACGTTTAACTTGCCAGCCGGTAAATATACAGTCTATGCACAGTATGGTGATGGGGCGCACGTTGCGCCAGGCCCAGTAACCGTAGATATTAATTACAGTGGGCCAACCGATATAACACTCTTTTATGAACCCTTGGCGGTCACCAACTAACTACCATGACGCTTAAAGATTACCAGAAACAAATCGATGACAGTGTACAAAAGTATGAAAAGCCATATTGGCATCCACTGAGTCAGCTGGCACGTATTGTTGAGGAAGTTGGTGAGGTTTCGCGGATTTTAAACCACCAATTTGGTGACAAGCCAAAGAAGTTAGGAGAAGTTCACGATAAGCTCGAGGATGAAATTGCTGATATTATGTACAGCCTACTTTGCCTAGCCAATACTTTTGATATAAACATGGACGAACCCCTACAAAAAGCTATCGCTAAGCTCGAGACCAGGGACAAAGATCGCTTCAAGAAGAAGTAATATTGAGTTTATGCCTGTTTTCTCGTAGAATAACGGGGTTGTGGCTCTTTAGCTCAGTTGGTAGAGCAGAGGCCTGAAGAGCTTATTGCGTAGCAAAGCAGAGAATATTAGTCCCCCGGGGACACTGGCTCTTCTGACAACAACTTAATAATCTAAATCTAGCGTGGCTCTTTAGCTCAGTTGGTAGAGCAGAGGCCTGAAGAGCCTTGTGTCCCCAGTTCGAGTCTGGGAGGAGCCACCACGTCAGACACAACACCAACCCTGCTTTAATTTCGGCGAACAAGTAGCCAAAATCAAGCAGGGTCTTTTGTTTGTCTTCCTCTTCCGTTTTGCGAATCCTCTCGCAAAACGGTTTCTTTATATATAGAGGTTGTGTTCTATGAGTTTTGCTGCGCAACAAGCTCGGCAAAAGCTACAGTTCTATTGAATTCTTCTTGTGTGGCATTCGGGTGGTCTTGGATCCACTGACACATTGTGTCAAACGCTGTTTTCTGTTCCATGGTCATTATCGGCATAATAAATCGCTTTTCGGCAACAACGCTGGTTGTAGGCGATCGGTATGTATCATGAGTCACTACAGTGGTTGAGATACTCGGAGTTGCTTGTTCGTTACTCGCCAAAGGATTATGCAGGACATTTGCACTAAATCCGACACCAATAACTGTAGCTGCTAAGGCAACCCCGGCAACTGTTGCGCCAATCTTTCTGCGGCGCGGATTTGGCAATTTTTCAACTTTTGGAGTGCGCCGTGGAATTCGATTAAGAACTCGGCGTAAAAAGCTTTGCTTTTGGGCCGGCTCACTGGTGTCGATTGTTTCAACAACTGTTTCTAGCGGCTCATCAATTACATTGGGAAAAACAGGCTCGTCGTCCGGGTCTTCATATAAGTCAATAGGCTCTTCGTCGACTTCAAGCTCGGCCGGCCATGGCTGACGTGGCCGTAATACTTTGGCGAGTTTCTCACCTTCAGATGGTGCTACGGCATTGCTGCCGAACATCGTCTGGGCAATATTTACATTTGCTTGATGGCTAGAAGGCTCTGGCTTAGGGAAGGGATTTTCTGGACGGTCATTACTGTTAATACCATTTGAGCTGGCAACATTTACAAGTACAGGTTCCCTTTGCACATTTTTCTCGTCGGCTAATCTTTGGGCCAAAACATGATCCCTAAGATCAATAACTGTCAAATCAATGACTGGTTCGGGGACATCTTGATAAAAGTTATTCATTGTCACAAGCTCATCTAGCCAGGCATCGTCTGCATCAGCCTGTAAAAAGCCAGTAACTTCTGGCTCAAAAAATATATCTCGCTTGGGTAATTCCCAGCCATGGGTATATCGTTCTGGTTCTAAATCTGGCACTTCTACATTCTTTCATATGCATTTGGTCAGTGCAAACCGTTATCAGCTTGCAGTAAACAGTGTGCTCAGGTATAATTTCCCTCTGTTCAGGACCCACTTAAAGGGAAAAGAGCAGCGAGCTTGTCCTAACTTGTTAGGATCAGCTTAACCGATGAGCGTTGAGAAAAACCGTAGGTTTATCTCAATACCATGCGGGTGTAGCTCAGTTGTTTAGAGCGCATCCTTGCCAAGGATGAGGCCAGGGGTTAGAGTCCCCTCACCCGCACCAAAATACACTTCTAAGGAAGTGTTTTTTATTTGGTTTTGTTATCATAAATATATGCGAAAGATAATTGTTATAACGATGATTACTCTAGATGGAGTAATGCAAGCTCCGGGCGGCCCAGAGGAAGATCCTTCAAGTGGTTTTAAATATGGTGGGTGGACTGCACCATACGCTGATGATAATGGAAGTGATTTTTTTCAAAAGAATATGCAGCCCGCCGAGTATCTGCTAGGCAGGAAGACGTTTGAGATATTTGCCAGCTACTGGCCAGAGCATGCCGACGTTTGGCCAGGAATAAATGACGGAATGAAATACGTTTTGAGCAATACTGTAGAAAAGTCTGACTGGAAGAATACGGTATTTCTTAAAAACCTAGAAGATATTAAAAAGCTTAAAGCCTCAACTGGCTCTGACCTTCATGTTTGGGGCAGTGGTAAGTTGAACCAACTATTGCTTAAGAATGATTTAGTCGATGAGCTTAGGCTTGTAACCTATCCGTTAACTCTTGGCCAGGGACAAAAATTATTTGCCGAGGGCACGATCCCAGCAGCTTTCAAGCTTACAGAAGGTAGCATAACGCCAAGCGGCGTAATCATGGCCAACTATAAGCGAGCTGGAGAAGTCAAAACTGGCACGGTAGGGTAAAAGAATCCCCATGAATCCTAGATAACTTTCAAGCATCTAGGCCCAAGTGGTTCTATTGTTGCGGATAACCGGAATTGCTTTACTAACCGCCAAGACAGAATCGATTTATATGTTATAATATGAGATTAGGAAATTGTCAAAATAGGGCGTATACTATACCTATATAGTTTGCCAAAATGGTTCAAACTTCTAGGAGATAACGAATGCCAATACATAAACGAAGAAATGATTTCCTGAATTCAGAAGAGGGCAGAGAAATACGTCAAAAATTGCAACAAATTGTACTTAGTGAGTCGCATAACACCACCTCAAGTTATACACCGAACGGTGAGTATCCCGATAATTTGATCTCTTTTGTCGATAAACATATGAATTATTTGTGTGCCAACCCGGCTATGGATGCCGAGCAATATGTCGCCAACTTGCGACTCAAGACCAAAAATCGTACATAAAGACATAGGCCATAAGTTCTAGCTTCATTCCGTTCATGCTATAATCTTAACAACTGATGGGGGAAATAAGTGGTGAAACTGTCTAGCCTAGTATTTGGTAAAAAAACCGGTAAAATACGATTACAATTTTTTTCTTTATTGTTTGCGAGCATATTTCTTACGAGCTTTGTGCTTGGGCAAACGGTTCATGCTGCACCAACAGACGTTCCTAGCTTTGCTTCAAAATGGGGCAGCTTTGGTAACTCTACCCTTGGTGGTGTCACGGGTGTTGGGCGGGATTCCAGCGGCAACATCTATCTTACAGACGTAACCAACAACCGTATCAATAAGTTTGATAGTTCGGGTAACTATTTAACACAGTGGGGTTCTACTGGGTCAGGTAATGGCCAATTTAATGCACCACGCGGCCTAACAATTGATTCCAGCGATAATATTTATGTCACGGACATGAACAACAGTCGTATCCAGAAATTTAATACAGCAGGTACGTTTATTACAAAGTGGGGCACAAGTGGCTCGGCCGATGGGCAGTTTAGTGTGCCGAAGGGGATTATTACCGATGTAAGTAACAATGTCTTTGTTGCGGACACAGGTAACAACCGTATACAAGAGTTTAGTAGCACGGGCGTATTTATAAGAAAGTGGGGCACGAGCGGCTCGGCCGATGGGCAGTTTAGCTCACCACGCGATATAGGCTATAACTCGTCAACAGATAATGTTTATGTAATGGACACCTCGAATAACCGCGTGCAGCAGTTTACTAGTTCAGGAGTCTTTGTACGTAAATGGGGCACAAGTGGATCTGGGAATGGACAATTTAGTACAGCAACTGGGCTGGCTGTCGATGTAAATGGTAATGTCTTTACGACAGAGTATGGCAATAGTCGTATTCAAAAGTTCGATAGCTCCGGTAACTTTATAACCAAGTGGGGGTCTAGCGGTGGGGCTGATGGTCAGTTTGCAATGAGTGCCACATATAGTGGAATGACTTCTGACAGCTCTGGTAATGTGTACATTGCTGATCCAAACAACTTTCGAATGCAAAAATTTAACAATAGCGGAACGTTTATTATGAAAATAAACACCATTGGCGTGAGCTCAGATGGGAAGTTCAATGTGACGCCTCGTGGAATTACCTCTGATTCGTCAGGAAACATTTATGTTGCTGATACAGACAACCACCGTATTGAGAAGTTCGATAGCTCCGGCAATTACTTATCTAAGTGGGAATACCCAGGAAGTGGAACCGGCATGTTTAATAGGCCAACGGCGTTTGCAGTCGATCCAAACGGTGATGTTATCATTGCTGATCCTGGTGTCGACCATGTACAAAAGTTTGATAAAAACGGTAACTTCTTGCTTTCATTTAACACAAGTACGGGTTCTGCCGACGGTCAGGTAAACTTCAATACTAATGTAACATCACTTGGAGTTGATGCTGCAGGCAACATATACATACCTGACATAAACAACAACCGAATAGATAAGTTTAGTAATACAGGCACCTTTATTAGCAAGTTTGGCACGGCGGGTTCTGGCAACGGACAGTTTAATCAGCCATCGTCAGTAATGATAGATCTAAGCGGTAATATATATGTTACAGAAGCCGGTAATAACCGTGTTCAAAAATTTGATAGTAGCGGTAACTATTTGACCAAGTGGGGCACGGCGGGTTCTGGCAACGGACAGTTTAATACTCCTTTGCAGATTGTTCTTGATAAAACAAACGGAAATCTTTATGTTTCGGATTCCTTAAATAGCCGTATCCAAAAATTTGATAGTAACGGTAACTATCTAGGCCAATGGGGGACTAATGGTACCGGAGATGGGCAATTTGTTACACCAAAGGGGATATTAATTGATTCGACTGGATATAATTTTTATGTAGTTGATGGTGGCAATAGTCGTATCCAAAAATTCAGTTACACACCTGTAACTAGTACGGTGCAAAGTAGCCCAGGAAATACGGGAATTGGCGTATCTGACGTTACTTTATTAGCCCCAAATGGCACAACAATAACTTGCTCTTCGTCAATAGCGGCTAATAGTTTGGCAACACAGGACAGTTTATATTACCCATGGGGTCTAATGAACTTTTGTATAACAGTCGGTACAGGGACTACAAACCAAGTTTCGATTACTTATATTACTGACCTTACACCATCACAAGTAAGAGCGCGCAAATATAACTCGAATACTCAAACTTATGGGGATATAAGCGGTGCCACAATTACGGAAACAACGGTTAATGGCAAGCATGCTCTTAAACTAACCTACAGTATTACCGATGGCGGTGTACTGGACATGGATAACGCTTCTAATGGCACAATTGTTGATCCAGTAGGCCTTGCAGTTAGCTCATTGTCGGTTTTTTCATCAGGATCGTCATCAACTCTAGCAAGTACTGGTGACAGCCTGAATGTAGTTAGTTGGGTTGCAAACAGTATGATAGTTTTAGGTGTGACTGGTATTGCTGCACTAATTAAGAGATACTATCACCATCGAAGTACAAATTAGTTAAATGTCAGAAGAACAATTAACTTATAGACAACGGCTTATTGAGGGCATGACAGCCAGGTTTTCACTGCATCGTCATTCTGACGGTGAAGAATTCGAGTTATCAATAGAATCAATAACCGAAACAGACGGTGATCCTCAGCTGAGGGTATCGGTTGTTGATAAATACGCCATGGTTTATGAAGAAGACACAATAGTTGGTCCAAGCGTGCTTGAGGTAACTGAGGGTGAGGAAATAGTTATTGCGGAAGAAAATGATGAAGAAAATCGTCATCGATTGGTATCGCCCAAACTAGCGGCAATCATTGGCGGGGCAACACTTACTGGGGTGAGTGCAATAGCGGCAACTTATTTTTATCGTCAAAAAAAGAAGTAACTTCTGTATAATAACTGTGGTATGGCGCGGTGGCCGAGGAGTTAGGCAAAGGTCTGCAAAACCTTGTACACGAGTGCGAATCTCGTCCGCGCCTCCATCGCAAAGCTCGGCTTTGTGGACAGAACTCAAATCGTAACCATGTTTTGATTTGAGTTCTTGTCTTTTTTGCCGGCTTTGCTCAGTTCCGTTTTGCGAATCCTCTCGCAAAACGGGGAAGTCATTTGGTACACTTCTAATATGAAATCGGTAGTTGTGTGTGGTTCAAAAAAATATGCCAAGCAAATCGATGCCTTCTGTAAGGAGCTAAGTAAAGCTGGCGTATTAGTTTTTGAACCGAGCTTCAAAGAGCCATTGCCGGAAACCGCCGATCTTGGTTCGCCCTACATAACCAGCAAAGTTTTCAAGGGCTTAACCCTAGAGCACTTTGATTGGATTAGAAAAAGTGAAGTTTGCTACGTTTATAATAAAGATGATTATGTTGGGGTTAGTGTAACGCTAGAGATGGCTTATGCTTCCGCACTCGGCAAGCCAATTTTTGCCTTATCACCAGTTACTGGGGATCCTTGCCGTGATAGTTTGATTGATAAAGTTGTAAAAACTCCAAAACAACTTCTTAAACTTTTATAGTTACTGGGGTATAATCAGAACGTTCCAAACCGAATTAGGGTAGGTGGCGGAACTGGTATACGCGACGGACTTAAAATCCGTTGCCTGAATAAGGCTTGAGGGTTCGAGTCCCTCCCTACCCACCAAGAAATTTATTGCTTATTTATGCGTACAGCTATATTCTTATTATTAAGCATAAGCAATAAGTATGGATATACGAAAAACAGACTGGCGAAGAGGTATAGTTATTCTAGTAGCGATAGCGATCGTTGCGGCTTATATCATTATTCACCAAATTACCTCGGTCTCTAGCCAAGAATCTAAAAATAATCTTGTTGAAACCACAGCCTATGCTACTGCTACCGCTGACGGGTACGTTCAATTGGTGCAAGAAAATATCAGTGCGCTGAGCAAAAATTCCGATCTGGCTAAGTTATCTACAGATAAAAGCCCACCACGATTAGCTCAATCGACTGGGATTCTGGATGGGATAAAAAATCAGCTAAATACAGTTGAGCGTATAGGCGTCTATGGTGCTGACGGAAAATTAATCGTAGAAAACGAAGGCACAAGTCGAACTATGGGCAACCAGCTGTCGTCAAATGCTTTTTTTAAACAAGCAATCGAATCAAAAGATACTGTTATCTCACCGGTATTAGTTTCGCCAGTAACAGATCGTAATACAATTGCAGTAGCATCCCCACTTGAAGTAAATGGTAAGGTTTGGGGGGTGGTTATTGGCTTGGTGAATTTCGACGATTTGAAAGATTTTTATAAGAGTGTTCAGGGAGATGGTTCATATACTGTACTCCTTGATAAGCAAGGTAGCTTGTTGCTTGATACGCGGTCTAAAAAGTCTGATGTTGCCGAAAACAAGGTATTTGTTAGCTCAAATGTCCCGAGTGCTATATATAACGCTAAAGATCCGGAAACTGGCGATAAAGTTACCAGAGCTTACAAACAAGGATCACTTTTTATTGCTTCTGTTACCAAGGATGATAAAACCCTGAATCGGGTCACTCGGCGCGTGACATTAACAATAATAATAGGTGCCATAATCATCAACTTGATACTGGATATATTATTCACTGCAAGAGTAATCATGACCAACAACCGAATAGACCAACTGAAGTATGTAATTGACAGCATAAATAAAGGTGGATCAATTGCTCCTGTAGATGGTGGGGAATTAAAGCGCAAAGATAAGCTAGCCGATCTCGCGGTCAGCATAAATATTCTGGCCGAAAATGAGGCTAAGAAAAGCCCATTCAATAAAGATAAATTGTAAGCACTTTTGTTGATATTAGGTGCTATAATATAAGGGTAAATAAGGGAGATTTAGAATGATGTTTGTGATCCTTGCTGTTTTAGTCGTATTACTTCTGGCAGTAGCATTAATTTATAATGGATTAGTTAAGGCAAAAGTACGTGTTGATGAAGCGTGGAGTGATATAACCGTCCAGCTCAAGCGACGTGCTGATTTGATCCCAAATTTGGTCAACACTGTAAAAGGTTACGCCAAGCACGAAAAGACAGTTTTTGAAAATGTTACCGAAGCCCGAGCTTCTGTAGTTAGCGCAACGGACAAAGGCCCAGCTGAAACAGCCAAGGCAGAAAACCAATTCCAGGCTGCTCTTAAGAGCCTGTTTGCCGTAGCTGAGGCTTACCCAGATCTTAAAGCTAACCAAAACTTTCAAGATCTACAGGCTGAATTAGTAGATACTGAAGATAAAATTCAAGCAAGCCGACGTTTCTATAACGGATCCGTTCGTGATCTAAACACTAAGATTAAAGTTTTCCCAACCAACATCTTTGCTGGCATGCTTGGCTTTAAAGAACGTGAGTTCTTTGATGTTGCTGAAAACGAGCGCACAACAATTGAAAAGCCAACCGACGTTAACTTTGACGACGAAGACAAAGAACAAAAGTCATAAAATCCAAGTGAGGTAACTGAGAGTGTATAGCCAGATTGCAGCTAACAAGCGCAAGACTATACTGATGATGATTATTTTTGTCGTATTTGTCAGTGCTCTAGGATGGATCTTCAGCCAGTTTATGGGCGACGTCCGAATAACACCATATGTGCTAGCTGGCGCATTAACCTATGCACTGATTAGTTACTATAGTTCTTCAAGAATGGCATTGGCTCTAAATGGAGCCCATGAAATTCAAAAACGCGATAATCCCCGGCTATATCGAATAGTCGAGAATCTAGCCATAACCGATGGTCTGCCAACGCCTAAAATTTGTATTATCGATGATCCAGCACCAAATGCATTTGCAACGGGCAGAAATCCTCAGAGTGCTGCAGTATGTGCAACTTCGGGGTTGCTGGATATGATGAATGATACGGAACTTGAGGGAGTAATGGCTCACGAGTTAGGTCATGTGAAAAATTATGACATTCGGGTTTCAATGGCAGCCTTCGCGCTTGTCGCGGTTGTATCGCTTCTAGCCGATATAATGATTCGTGTGGCCTGGTTTGGAGATGACGATAATAACAACCAGGTGTTTTTTATTGTTGGTATTATTGCAGCAATTCTAGCACCAGTAATTGCTATGTTGATCCAGCTTTCAATTTCACGAAAACGGGAATATTTGGCTGATGCAACCGGAGCACTTACCACACGGTACCCCGATGCCCTAGCCAGTGCACTCGAGAAAATTAAAAAGTCAGGGAGTGGTGTCAAACGACAAAACTCATCAACTGCTCACCTATACTTTGCAAATCCTATGAAGGGCAAAAGTATGAGCAATTTATTTAGTACACATCCACCAATTGACGATAGAATTAAAAAACTTCACGAAATGGGAAGCCATGCCTAAAAAATCTCCGGTTACTAAAACTTCAACCAAAACCAAGGCTGAGCGCAATACGGCTCGGACTTTTAAGCCTCCAAAGTATAAAAGCTTTCGAATGCATAAGCGCATTAAGTCACCGCTTGGAAAGATTCCCTCAGTTTGGAAATTATCAAAGCAAGGCTTTAGCCAATTATTGCGTCGCAAACGGGTATTTATTGGCATTACTCTCATATATGCCTTGTTGGTCTTTGTTTTTGTTAAGAGTTTTAGTGGTGGCCTAAATGTCGTGCAACTCAAACACAGTTTAGACGGACTTTTTACAGGGAGTGTTAAAACATGGGGAAGCAGCCTGACAATCTTTAGTCTGTTGCTTGGTTCGGCGAGTGCTACAAAAGGTGAGACAGCCAGTATGTACCAAACAATCATCTTGCTTTTGGTGAGTCTGGCTTATATATGGGCGCTACGGGAAACTCAGTCAAACTCAAAACAGACAGCTACTGTTAAAGATTCATTTTATAAGGGGGCGGCGCCGATTGTACCTTTTTTGATTGTACTTTTTATTATTAGTTTGCAGCTTATACCAATTGTATTTGCCAACTTTTTCTATAGTTTTGTGATTGTAGGCGGGTATGCTGCAACCGTTCCTGAGCAAGTTCTGTGGTACATGTTTATCGGGCTTTTACTCCTACTGTCGTTATATATGGTTTCATCATCAATATTTGCATTGTTTATCGTGACACTGCCCGATACAAGGCCAATGCAGGCTCTAAGGGCTGCCCGTGAACTTGTACGATTCCGGCGCTGGGCAGTTATGCGGAAAGTAGTAGTATTGCCAATATCACTAATTCTATTATTGGCAATTATTACATTGCCGGCGATCCTGTTAGTCCCGGTAATTGCACAATGGGTATTTTTCATAATGAGTTTGGTCCTTGTCCCGCTACTCATCAGCTATATGTACGCACTTTATAGGTCGTTGCTATGAAGCCCTTAACGAAATCCGAGGCCCAAAAAAGAATTGAAAAGCTTCGAGAGCTTATTAACGAATATCGCTATGAATATCATGTAAATGACCGTTCAATTATGGACGAAGCCGCGGCTGATAGTTTGAAGCATGAACTTTCCCAACTAGAAGAACAATTCCCGGAGCTTATTACACCCGACTCACCAACTCAGCGGGTTGCAGGTGCGCCCGCAGCTAAGTTTAAATCAGTTGAACACACCGAGAGAATGCTTAGTCTTAATGATGTATTTGATGCGGTCGAACTCGAGGCTTGGGATGTGCGAATAAAGAAGTTGGTTCCAAAGGCCAAGATAGAATATTTTGTAGATCTAAAGATGGATGGTTTTGCCTGTGCTTTGGTGTATGAAAATGGACTACTGCAACGCGCTGTAACTCGTGGTGATGGTTTTGTTGGTGAAGACGTCACACTTAATGTGCGAACTCTTCAGTCGGTACCTCTTAGGCTTAACAAGAATGCCAAGCATGTAAAGTTTTTAGAGGGCCGCACCGAAATTCGTGGCGAAATTGTAATGTACAAAAAAGACTTTGAGAAGCTAAATAAACGACGCGAGGCTGAAGGCAAGGCATTATTTGCTAATCCTCGTAATACGGCTGCCGGGACAATTCGTCAGCTTGACCCAAAGCTAGTCGCCGAACGGCCACTGCACTTTAGAGCTTACGATTTACTCAGAAACGACCCAACTGAGCTGCCAACACATAAATTTGCCTATGATGTTATAAGTGATCTTGGCTTTTTGAGAAATAACGATGCGGTCGTACTTCATTCAACTAAGGATGTGTTAGATTTTGCTAAGGAATGGGAAGAGAAACGCCATAAACTGGCTTTTAATACCGATGGCTTGGTAGTAAAAGTAAATAACCGAGAGGTTTATCGTGAGCTTGGAGTTGTCGGCAAAGCACCAAGGGCGGCTGTAGCGTATAAGTACCCTGCAGAGCAATCAACCACAAAGGTCAAAGACATTTTTGTATCAATTGGTCGTACAGGTGCGGCTACGCCTGTCGCAATGCTAGAGCCTGTAGTTGTGGCTGGCAGTACTGTTCAAATGGCCACCCTGCATAATGAGGGCGAAATTAAGCGCAAAGACATCCGGATTGGCGATACCGTAATTATTCATAAAGCCGGCGATATCATACCTGAAATAGTTGAGCCGCTAGTAAAACTTAGAACTGGCAAGGAAAAAGTTTTTGTAATGCCCTCGCATTGCCCAGAATGTAATACGAAGCTAGTTAAAAACAAAGCTGATGAAGCCGTTTGGCGTTGCCCTAATGAGCATTGTCCATCAAGATCTTGGAAGCGCATTGAGCACTATGCCAGTAAAGGTGCCTTAGATATAGAAGGTCTAGGCGAAAAAAATGTGATTGCCTTACAGCAAGCTGAACTTATAAAAGACACAGCCGATATTTATAAACTCAAAAAAGAACAAGTTGAGAGATTAGATCGCTTTGCTGAAGTTTCAGCTCAAAAACTTGTCGATGCTATAGCCGATAAAAAGAACCCACCACTCGCTAGGTTTATTTATGGGCTTGGAATTCGTCATGTTGGCTCACAAACAGCTATTGATCTGGCGAATAACTTTAAGTCTATGGATAAACTGCAAGAAGCAACTATTGATGAATTAAGTGCTGTTGAAGGTATAGGTGAAGTTGTGGCTGAGTCAATTGTGGAATGGTTTTCAGAGCCTTCAAACCAAAAACTTCTCGGAAAGTTTGAAGATTATGGGGTGAAACCAAAATCAGTAACGCATACTGGAGGGAAGTTATCAGGAGTCAGTTTTGTAATCACAGGTACGCTCGATAACTTTGGGAGAGAAGAAGCTGCCGAAAAAATTCGCTCGCTTGGTGGCACTTTTCAATCAAGTGTAGGTAAGGACACTACTTATGTGGTGGTTGGTGAAAACCCTGGCAACAGTAAAGTTGCTAAAGCCCAGAAGCTGGGAACGAAGGTGATTGACGAGAATGCCTTCATTGACATAATCGGTAATTAGGTTATGCTTATAGTAGATTCCGTGCGCATGGCGGCCACGTGAAACAAAAACTACAAAACAAAAAATACACTCGCCGCCGGGTGGGCGCGCATGGTCTCCCAAAGTAACCGCTTATCGAGCGGTTTTATTTTTGCAAATTACCAATGAAGTACTGACTTAACAGATCGTTAGCAGTCTGGGAATGACTACCTTGTCCACCTTTAGTAGCAAATGCATCTGTAGCGTCTTGACCGCAATAAGGTACGATTTGCTGTTCACCTCCGGGGTGATCTGGGATAAATTTGGTCACATCGTAGACCTTGCGTTCAATAATTAACCAGCAGTCATTTTTGGATTTATGTGAACTGACTTCGCTAGAAGTGTAGGATTTGTTATTGCTTCCAGCTGGTGGAGTTGTTTGACTAGGGGCTGTTGTTTTAGTTCCGTCATCCTCAGATTCATTTTCGCCTTCATTTTCAGAACGATGATTATTTACTCTGGTGGCTGGGCTTGTGCTTTGTCTTTTAAGTACTAGACCGCCAACAAAAATATAGACCATAAATACTAAGTACAAAACAAGCGATACTGCCACTAGTCGGCGCATCATAGACTGAACTCCTCGTAATGAATATGATCGGATGTTACGCCAAGTTTCTTAAATTGGGCTGATAGTGATTTCATCATTGGCGGTGGACCACAAAGCAAGATATCTGTTTTCCCGGTGCCACTAACTTGGGCGACTTTATCAGCTGTGAGATATCCTTGTGAATCAGTGGCTATGATATTTACTTTAAGACCTGGTAGCTGACCCTGTAATTCATATAGTTCGTCAGCAAAAACCGCCTCGTTTTTATTTGTAACGCTCCAAAATAATTCGATGTTGTAGCCACTTCTTGGTAGGCTATGGGCCATCGACAAAAAAGGCGTAATACCAATACCGCCAGCAATCCAAACTTGTTTAGTGTAGGGCATTTTAGTAAAACTAAATTGTCCAAAAGGTCCTTCTACGCTGACTTTATCGCCGGCCTTAAGTTCGGGAAGCGTCTGAGTAAAGTCACCAAGTTTTTTTATACAAAAGCGCATGTTTTGTTCGCTTGATCCAGAACTGATAGTAAAAGGATGCTGTTCTTTTTTGACATGGTCATAAAATTTTAGAAATGCGAACTGGCCCGCATAGTGTTGTAGTGTGGCGCCCGAGGGACTTAGATGTATATCAGTTACTTCGCCTCTTGGCTCAACACTAACAACTTGATACTGATAGGTCTTATGAAGTGATCGGTGAAATATTGAACGCCAAATATAAATCAATGAAGCCGCTCCGCCAAGTAGCAACATGTAAATATACAGCGGTGTAATTGTTCGTAGATCACTTCCACTTACAAAAAGAGCATGATATCCGCCCAAAAATACTACAGCGCCTAATATACGCATAGTTAATATGAACCATTGATAACGCACGAAAATATACAATGCGACAATCATTGAGGCGATCATAGTGACCAATGCGACTTTACCAAATAGAAGCGGGATGTCTTTGAGGTTTATTAGAAAGTCGAAGCCAACCGGCAATGAAACAAGAGAATATTTTAAGGTAATCAGGGCCGAATGAAGTAAGAGTGCTATTAACGCCAGGCAGCCAATAATGTGATGTGCCCGATAACTTTTATCTAAACCGTGGAATAAACCATCAGTCAACTTGAAGCGCGCACTAAGAATAATGCTTATTGATATTAGGCTCAACCCTACAATTGCAGCAAGTCTGGCTAGCGTATCTACTATCTCGAGTCGACTGCCAAAACCTGTGCCAGCAGGTATAAAAATAAGCCATAAAGCCACAGGAATTAGCGTAAATAAGACAATAATTAACCAGGCTTTTAAGTTTTTCATCCCCATAACATCAATAATATAGCCATAATTGTTTAATTGCTAATTGTCGTATAGAAAGCTGAGAATATACTTAATCAAAAAATTGGTGGAGATGCGGGGATTCAAACCCCGGACCTCTTCGCTGCCAGCGAAGCGCTCTAATCAGCTGAGCTACATCCCCAAAACAGGAATAAATTGTACAACATTTACCCCTTAAAGCATAGGGCATATCTCGCCAAGCTGGTACAATACTGGCTATCATGGCTCAGAATAGTGGACAAATAATACGAAGTGAACAGATTCGCCTTGCAAAAATGATGTTTACAGCTGGGGTGCTGATTTTTATTATTTTTGGCTACCTAGCGTTTACCAAAATTTTCGCCAATCCAACTCAAGTATTTTGGGGAATGATGGACAATAATCTAAAGAGCTACGGTCAGACAAGATCTATAGCTCAAGATGATGCTAGCCGTAACCTGAGCCAAACTCAAGATGTACAAATTCAACTTGGCGCGCATAATTTTGCTCGCACAAAAACTGTACTAACACAGAATGCTAACAAACCACAGAGTTTATCAGTAACTACCCAAACGTTGACAACCCCAACAACAAACTATGTGCGATACTCCAATATTGAAGTTGGTCCTGAGACTTTAAAAGGCAACAAGCCAGATTTTTCAAAACTGCAAAACAAATGGGCAAAACAAGATAATCCTCCGCTAGGACAGTCGACTTTCATTGAGATACTTTTTGGATCACTAGGTGGCGTTCCAACCGGCTATTTGCAGCCAGACGATAGGCGGCAACTTGTTGAGTACATGCAAAAAAATAACGTCTATCAGATTGACTTTAACTCAGTTCATAAAGAGTTTAAGAACGGACGGTGGGTATTCACATATGATGCCAGAGTAAAAATAAAAGACTACGTCTTGATGCTAAAAAAGTTTGATAAGATGACTAACTTGAATCAGCTGCAACAGATAGATCCTGAGCGATTCGACCCAAATCAAGCAGTTCAGCTTACTATCGGTGTTGATGTAATGACGAGAGACTTAAAATCCATTGACTATATTGGTGTGCAACAGCAAAAAGACAACTACAGTGCCAGCGGGGCTTTTTTGCCAGTACAGATACCATCAAAAACAATTGACTTACAGAACCTTCAGCAAGAATTTCAGGCAATAATCTCTGGCACACTTAGTCAGTAAGTTTTAATGCACCAGTCGCCAGACTAAGCTATACTTTTACTATGCAAGTTGTTGTAAATTCACTTCTCACACACTACGAACAAGCAGGGCATGGTAAACGCACTGTTCTGTTACTGCATGGTTGGGGTGATAATCTACATACTTTTAAAGAGTTACAAAAGTTTCTATCGTCTGGATATAACGTAGTTTCACTGGATTTACCTGGCTTTGGTTCATCTCAAGCCCCTCAAGAAGTATGGGATTTAGACATGTATGCTGACTTTGTCTCGAGTTTCTTGCATAAAATTGATAGAACGCCATATGCCGTTATAGCTCACTCTAATGGTGCAGCCTTGGCCATAAGAGCTCTCGCAACTAAGAAAATTAGTTCACAAAAACTGGTAGTTTTAGGTGCTTCGGGAATTCGTAATCGTCAAAAAGGACGACGCTTTGTAATAAAAGTTATAGCTAAAAGCGGTAAAGTCGCAACATTTTGGTTGCCAAAGACGCAAAAACAGAAACTTCGAAAATTCTTGTATGGTGCGGCAGGATCAGATATGTTGGTTGCCCCGCATTTGCAAGAGACGTTTAAAAAGACCGTTAGGCAAGATGTCCAACAAGATGCCGCCAAGCTCCAGCTACCAGTCCTGTTAATATATGGTGAAGATGACAAGGCTACGCCACCTCTTTATGGTCAGATATACCATGAGCTAATTAGCAATTCGACTCTTGAAATAATTAGCAGGGCAAGTCATTTTGTACATCAAGATAAACCACAATTAGTACATGATATGATCGGAGACTTTCTAGCATGATTAAGAAGCTGCTCCGGTTTTATTCACCTAAGTATGCGGTTAGTTTGATCTATATGCTCCAGAGTACTGAATATCAGATAAAACCATACCTAAAGTGGTACTGGCGAACATCTGATTTCGGCAAAGTTATGTATAGACGTACTCTGCATCGAACTAAAGCTGCCATGATGTTACTAACGGCAATTTCGCTAGGCATGATTATGCAAATCGTGGCTGGTATTAGTCTAATAGTTCTCTGGAAAAGAGATGGGCTGCAAGGTGGTTGGCAGTTCGGTCTTGCCTTATTAGTAAGCTACCCAGTAGTCTGGGCCTACCTAATAGTTCTGCCAATCTTGCTCGGAAAGTTATTTATTGTATGGCCTAGAGACCTAAAATATATTCGCCAATCCAAAGCAATTTTTAATAATCATAAGGCGACCAAGATTGCCGTGGCTGGTAGCTATGGCAAAACCAGCATGAAGGAGCTTCTCTTGACCGTCCTTAGTGAGGGTAAAAAGACAGTTGCTACACCTGCAAATAAGAATGTGGCTAGTTCACATGCAAAATTTGCCCGCAAACTCACCGGCGAAGAGGAAGTAATCATTATTGAATATGGTGAGGGTAAACCAGGCGACGTTACTAAGTTTGCTAAAACAACTGCTCCAAACATCGGGGTTATAACCGGTATTGCTCCGGCCCATTTGGATCACTACCCAACACTTGAAGCGGCTGCGAAAGATATCTTTAGCCTAGCCGACTACCTAGACAACAAGAACGTCTACGTAAATGGCGAGTCGCCGGCAGCAAAGGATTATATACAAAAGACGCATGAGGTTTATACATCAGCAGGTGTGCTCGGGTGGAAAGTTAGTAAGATCAAAAAAACGATCGAAGGTACGAGTTTTGAGATGAAAAAGGGTAAAACAACCCTGAAGTTGCATAGTGGGCTTCTGGGCCAACATAATATTGGACCGTTGGCATTGGCAGCCGCGCTTGGCGATAAACTTGGCTTAAGCAAGGCACAAATTGAAGCCGGAGTTAGTAAAACCCAGGCCTTTGAACACCGAATGCAACCACGTCCCGTTGGTGCAGCATGGATTATTGACGATACCTACAACGGCAATATCGATGGCATCAGTGCTGGCCTTGCTTTGTTAAAGCAACTGCCAGCTCGCCGCAAAATATATGTGAGCCCAGGCCTTGTTGATCAAGGTATCGAGACCAGAAACGTTCATGTCAAAATGGGAGAGTTGATCGCTGGTGCAAAGCCGGATAGCGTTGTACTTATGAACAATTCAGCCGCTCCTTTTATTAAGGAGGGTCTAGAAAAGGCTGGTTTTAAGGGTGGACTTGTAATTGAGGATGACCCACTCAACTTTTACACAAATATTGACCAGTTTGTAGCAGCCGGTGATATTGTCATGATGCAAAATGATTGGACCGATAATTACAATTAAATTAAAACAATTGTAGCTTGTAATTGTAATTATGAGTGTTTATACTAGTGCTTATGAAAACCGTAGCTGTAATTTTTGGGGGTCGCTCAACAGAGCATGATGTATCAATAATTACGGCTATCGCCAGCATTATTAAGCCCTTAGAGCTTACTGGCCAATATCAAGTGGAACCAATCTATATAGCCAAAGATGGATCCTGGTTCTGGGATGAAAAACTAAAAGATATTTCTATATTTCAATCTGGTGACATCGAAGACTTTATGCGCAAAGCATCAAAAGTTCAATTATCGCTTGATAATGGACTAACTCTAGTAAAATCAAGTAATTTTGCTGGGCGCAAGATGTATAAAAAAATCGATATTGTATTCCCAGCAATGCATGGAACTCATGGTGAAGATGGTGAATTAATGGGTATTTTAGAGATGGCTAACGTGCCATATGTGGGCTGTGGTGTGGCTGCTAGTGCTGTATCTATGGATAAAGTTCTAGCCAAACAAGTTACAGATAGTGCCGGCATTCCAAGTACTCCATGGATCTGGTTTTATACTGAAGATTTGGCCCGAAATCACACGGAGATTTTAAAACAGATCGATAAACTTAAATATCCTCTATTCGTTAAGCCGGCCCACCTTGGATCAAGCATCGGTATTACACGTGTTACGGATAAGGCGCAACTCATGAACGCTTTGGAAGTAGCGGGGCATTATGATGACAAAGTTATTGTTGAACAAGCCGTTAATAACCTAATAGAAGTAACTCTACCGATTATGGGTAATGATAACCCTGTGCCAGCCTTACTCGAACAGCCTCAACTCAAAGCTGAAGATTTCTTTGATTTTGAGACTAAATATATGCAGGGCGGTAAAAAAGGTGGCAAAAAGGGCGGTGGGCAAAAGGGCTCCCAAGGCTATAGCATCATTCCTGCGGAGTTACCAAAAGACCTGTACGACAAGGCCGAAAAACTCGGTCTAAAAGTATATAAAACTGTCGGCTGTGAAGGTATATCAAGAGTCGATATGCTTATTGATAGTAAAGCTAACGAAGTATTTTTCAACGAAATCAACCCATTGCCTGGTGGGTTGTATGCTCACAACTGGAACAAAGCAGGCGTGTCAAACGTTGAATTAGTCCAAAAACTTATTGGCTACGCGCAGGCGCGGTGGGATAAAAAACAACAGATAGCAACAGCCTTTGCCACCAGCTATCTTAAACAATTTTAAAGGATAACTGTGGCCGAACTTGATTACAACAAAACACTAGTTTACTTTCGTGATCGCTTTGTACCTTTTGAAGACGCTAATTTAAGCATTGCGAGCTCGCCAGTACTTTACGGGCTGTCCGTTTATACGGTTTTTACTGCTACCTGGAACGATGCCAAACAAGAACTAGTAATCTTTAGGCTTAAAGATCACTATAATCGTTTGGTTAACTCGTCAAAAATAATGGATTTTCATGGTTTCCCGTCTGAATGGACATATAGCAAATTCGAAGAAACCATGCATGATTTACTCAAGAAGAATAATGTTCATGAAAGTGTCCTCGTCAGGGTGACGATATTTGTTGATGAGCTTATTGCTGGCACAAAAATGCATGGCTTAAAACACTCCTTGAGTGCTTACATCTATCCATTTGGACAAATTTTGCCGAAAGAAGGGGCAAGTGTCTGTGTTTCGAGCTGGCAGAGGACTTCAGATAACGCTATACCCTCAAGAGCTAAAGTTAACGGAAGCTATGCTAACGCTAGTTTGATGAAAAACGAGGCGCTATTAAACGGCTATGATGATGCCATATCTCTCGACCGACATGGGCATGTTGCTGAAGGTACGGTAGCAAACTTTTTCATGGTTAAGGGCGGGGTTTTGATTACGCCTGATGCTTCAACCGATATTTTGGAAGGCATAACTAGAGACAGTATTATCACTTTTGCTAAAGACCAGAATATTCCCTTGGAAGTACGCTCTATCGACCGAAGTGAACTTTACAAAGCCGAAGAGGCATTTTTATGCGGTAGTTCAGCTAATGTTACACCTGTTACTTCTATTGATAAACGTGTTGTTGGTAATGGCAAAAAGGGGCGTATTACCCAAATAATGGAAGAATTTTACTCGAAACTACGTCAAGGCGAAGAGCCAAATTATAAAGATTGGATCTCTGTTGTCTAAAAAAAATCATCGAAGTACGCTATAATCACCGTTGATGAAACGATACAATCCAAAAGAGTTAGAGCCACGTTGGCAAAAGCAGTGGGAAGACAGCGGCATTTACCATGCTACCGAAGACACGAAAAAGCCAAAACGCTACGTTTTGGAATATTTCCCTTATCCGAGTGGCGCTGCGATGCATGTTGGCCATGTCCGAAACTACACAATTGGTGACGCGATTGCCAGGTTTAATAGAATGCAGGGTTATAACGTTCTGCATCCAATGGGCTGGGATGCTTTTGGTTTGCCTGCCGAGAACTATGCTATTAAAACCGGTACAAGCCCTCGTAAAGCTGTCGATGAAAATACAAAAAAATTCAAAAAACAGCTTTTGCAAATGGGATTTAGTTACGATTGGACGCGTGAAATCGATAGCACTGACCCAAATTACTATAAGTGGACTCAATGGTTCTTCCTATTGCTCTTTAAGCGTGGGTTAGCATACCAAAAGGATAGTTTGCAGTGGTGGTGCCCAGTTGATAAAACCGTACTGGCCAACGAACAAGTTGAGAATGGACGTTGTTGGCGTTGTGATAGTTTGGTTGAGAAAAAACCACTCAAACAATGGTTCTTTAAAATTACTGAATATGCCGATCGACTTGTAAATGATCTAGATGATCTTAACTGGACAGACGCCATAAAATCAATGCAGCGCAATTGGATCGGTCGCAGTGTCGGTGCAGAAGTCGATTTCCAGGTCGTCGACTCAGATGAAACAATAAAAATTTTCACTACACGTATCGACACGTTGTTTAGTGGTGCATTTTTAGTTCTTGCCCCCGAACACGAATTAGTTCAGAAAATTACTACTGATGAACAAAAGCAAAAGGTTAACACCTACGTAAAAGCCGTTCAATCCAAGAGTGATATTGAGCGCCAGGAAACAGATCGTGAAAAAACCGGCGTATTTACCGGTGCTTACGCCATAAACCCGGCCAATAATGAAAAACTACCAATTTGGATTGGTGATTTTGTACTTGCGGGATATGGAACTGGTGCGATTTTTGGTGATATTCATGATGAGCGTGATTTCGAGTTTATTAAGAAGTTTGATATACCAGCAAAAGTTTCAGTTGTCCCGGAAAATAAGGCTGAAGCCAAGAAGGTTCTAGACAAAGAATATTGCTATACAGGTGAAGGGGTATTGATTAACTCTGATCAGTTTAATGGACTAAAATCTGCTGAAGCTCGTGAGAAAATTACGGCTTGGCTGTCAACCAAAGGTCAGGCCGAAGAAAAGGTTAACTATAAAATCCGAGATTGGTTAATTAGTCGCCAACGATATTGGGGTGCGCCAATCCCAATGATTCACTGTCCTGAATGTGGCGTAGTGCCCGTTCCAGATGACCAGTTGCCTGTGAAGTTACCAGAATTAAAGAAATTTGAACCAACCGATGATGGTCGTTCGCCGCTGGCTAATGTTCCAGAATTTGTAAACACGACTTGCCCTAAGTGTGGCGGTAAGGCCGAACGTGAAACTGATACGATGGATGGTTTTGCATGTAGTAGTTGGTATTTCCTGCGCTTTGCTGATCCGAACAACAAGCAAGAGGCGTTTAGCAAGAAGCAAGCTGACTTCTGGTTGCCGGTTGATGATTACATTGGCGGTGCCGAGCATGCTGTTATGCACTTGCTATACGCACGTTTCTGGACAAAAGTGATGTACGACGAAGGTCTAATCAACTTCAACGAGCCGTTTACGACGCTTCGTAACCAGGGTATGATCTTGGCTCCAGATGGTCTAAAAATGAGTAAAAGCAAAGGCAATACTATTGAGCCAGGTGGTTTGATTGACCAAGGATATGGAGCTGATGCGACACGAATAATGGAATTGTTTATCGGACCATATAATCAAATGGCAGCCTGGAGTGTTGAGGGTATGGGTGGCTCATTCCGATTCTTACAGCGAGTTTGGACTCTAACTCATGAATATATTGACGCGAAGGACAAAAAAGACAGTGAAGATAAAGAAATTTTAGTTGCAACTCATCAAGCGATCAAAAAAGTCAGCCACGATTTGCATGAGCTAGGATTTAACACTGCTATTGCGGCTCTTATGGAGCTGACTAATGAACTTTATAAGATCAAAGCTAAGGATGGATTTGTAGCGAGTAAATCATGGGAGTTTGCCATTAGCTCACTACTGAAGTTACTTGCGCCGTTTGCACCACATATTAGCGAAGAACTTTGGCATGAACTTGGTAACAAGCAATCTATACACACTTCACAGTGGCCTACTCATGATGAGAAATATCTAGTCAGCAACAAAATTACTGTTGTAGTCCAAGTAAACGGAAAATTACGTGCCCAGTTAGATGTTGAGCCAGATAGCGATCAATCAAAAGTTGAAACAGCAGCAATGGCTGATGAAAATGTCAAAAAACATACGGCCAACGGAGTTAAGAAGACAATTTTCGTCCAGGATAAACTTATAAACTTTGTAGTCTAACTACTTTGTATGGCAATCGTAGGCCATGGGGATTGTTACCTGCTCGCCAGGCCAACCTTGCAGTCCTTGGTTGTGTGCTGGCACCCACTGACTCATCTCATCCGTGCCGTGGCTGTAGTTAACGCCCTTTACGTATATAATTCCAAGCTGAGGGTCGCTTTGTCCGGGCTTTCTGGTTACGACAGTTGTGCCTGAAAATTCACACACTTTTTCTGGTTTTGGGACAAAAGGTAGTTCTTCATCTGGGATTAATCGAGGCACTATTACTGCTGCGGCCGCCAAAGACAATGCCGCAATTGCAGTAGTAACTCGACCCGTATGGCGTACTGCCTCAGGCTCCATAGCCGCGATTTCATCATCAGATTTTGGTGGTTTGCCAAGTGTGTGTTCAATAAAACTCCCGACGCCGTAAAAGAAGCGCTGAGAAATTCCTCTATTCACAGGACGTTTACCGTGAAGTTCACTGAGTTTTTCTGGATTAACCATATCTCTGGGCATAGAACAAAATTATGATAACAATAGCTACAAATGTCAATATTTGCACTCTTGAGTTCAAGAGGCGATTAAGCTATACTATTATCTAAGATATTATTTAACATTAAGTAAGGAGCTTTCTTTTTCATGGGTAAACCCAAGAAACGAACAACTGCTCGCCGAACTGGTGCACGCCGAAGTCACCTTGTTCTAAAACTCGCCCGTGCAGTTAATGCTAAATCTCCAGTTAAGGTTCACACCACCAATAAGGAAACTGGCAAAAAAGTTACTGCAAAGTAAGGTATAACTCAGGTTATACTAAGGATATAAGGATAAGCTTAACAATATGGCCTCAAACCGGCACTTAGGACGAATCGTTGCACTACAAACCCTGTACGAACAAGATTTTCGACAGGATTGTGATGATAAGTCATTTCGGTTAAAAGATGTCTTAGAGCGCAACATTAAGCGTTACAGCGAAACTGTTGAAGACAAGAAGTTCATTGAAGAGCTGGTAATGGGGATCGATAAAAATCATCAGATTATTGATGATACATTGCAACCTCTAGCCCCAGAGTGGCCAATTAATCAAATTGCCAGAATGGATCGTATTGTGCTGAGGATCGGTGCCTATGAACTTATGTTTGGTAAAGACAATATCCCGTCCAAAGTAGCAATCAATGAAGCAGTTGAGCTCGCAAAAGCCTTTGGTGGTGATAATTCTTCAAAATTCGTGAATGGTGTACTAGGTAGTTTGCTTAGGCAGAGCGATGGCGAAGAAAAACCTGATGAGCCCAAGAAGAAAGATAAGAAATAACTATGAAGCGACCAAAACCAATTCAAGGTGTTAAGAAATTTGTTTCAAACCGACGCCCAATTATTCGCGAAGTTCTACGTGAGCCAACTGCCGGTGGCATAGTTTTTAGGATGAATGATAAAAAACAAGTCGAGATTTTGCTTATTCAAGATGCTAAAAATCGTTGGACAATTCCGAAGGGTCACATCGAAGAAGGTGAGCAACCAAAAGAAACCGCCGAACGAGAAGTAAAAGAAGAAACTGGGCTTAAAGAAGTACGTGTACTGAATTGGCTTGGTAAAATTAACTTCCGATATAGACGTCAACAAAGTCTGGTACTGATGACCACTGAAATTTTCCTTATTCAAGCACGAGGCAATACTGACAACATCAACCCTGAAGACTGGATGAACGGTATCAAATGGTTTTCTGCCAACGAAGCACTGGATAAAATTGAGTATGATGATATCGGCAAGATTATTTTACTGGCGCTGAAAAAAATACGACAAGGAAATTTTGCGTAAGATAAGATGGACATCTCAAAGTATCAACAATTTGCCGACACAGTTCTGGGGATCAAGTTCAATGACATTAACTTGCTTGTACTAGCCTTTACTCACAGATCCTATGTTAACGAACATCGTAAAACAGCTAAGGATCATAATGAGCGTCTAGAATTTTTAGGCGATGCTGTGCTTGAGTTGGTAGTGACTGAGTTTTTGTACAGTAATTATGAAGAGCCGGAAGGTATTTTGACTAACTGGCGTAGCGCACTGGTACGCACCGAAAGTATCGGCGCTGCAGCCCATAAACTAGGCTTTGAGGATCTATTACGACTTAGTCGCGGTGAACGAAAAGGCACGGAGCGGGCTAGGGCACAGATATTGGCTAATAGTTACGAGGCAGTTGTGGGGGCAATTTATCTTGACCAGGGCTATGAAGTAGCCAAGAAATTCATCGCCCAAACAATATTAGTTACATTTGATGAGATATTGGCTACCGGCTCATGGATGGATGCAAAGTCACGTTTACAAGAAGTAGCTCAGAATAAAGAAGGCACAACGCCGGTTTATAAAGTTCTTAATGAAGAAGGCCCAGACCACGATAAAACCTTCACCATTGGCGTATTCATTGGCTCAGAATTGCGCGGTAAAGGCACTGGCCCAAGCAAACAGATTGGCCAACAGAAAGCGGCCGAAAAAGCCCTTAAGAAATATAAAGTTTGACAACAGGGGCGGTAATCTGTAAAATAACGTGGACTAGCTTTATAATCTAAATGAAGGTAAGAAAGAGAGTTTGAGTAAAGTTTTATGTTAGCTATTCGTTTGCAACGAACGGGACGATCAGGTTACGCCCAATACCGCGTAATTGTTCAGGATGCCCACAAATCACCAACTAGCGGCCGAGTTGTTGCCTATATTGGTAGCTATGACCCACATGCCAAAACTGTTTCTCTCAAGAAAGAAAAAGCTCAATTTTACCTTGATCACGGTGCGCAACCATCTGAGCGCGTTGCTCGACTACTTAAGAGTGAAGGTATTAAACTTCCAAAGTGGGTTGAATTAAGCGAACCTAAAGAACGAAAAACTCGTAATCCAGAAAAACTACGCAAGAATCAACCAGCCGAAGAAAAAGCCCCAGAAGCTGAAACGCCAGCCGAAGCTGAGGCAGAGGTAACTGAAGAAACTCCTGCTGAAACAGCAGCTGAGGGACAAAAAGAGGAGCCATCTGAAGAAACTGCTCCTGAAGAAAAAGCCCCAGAAGCTGAAACTACAGAAGAAACCAAATAGCATTTTTCTTTGCTATAATATAACTACGACTAGAGTTTAAAGAGGAGACCCTACTATGAGTAATACCATCGACCAACAATTTATTGAATATATCGTTAAATCCCTAGTGGGAAATCCCGATGCTGTTGAAGTAAAGCGGACCATTGATGAGAAGGGTGTTTTGCTTGAACTTACCGTAGATCCTCAGGATCTAGGGCGTGTTATTGGTAAGCGGGGTGCCGGTGCTCAAGCGCTTCGAACTTTGTTACGAGCACTTGGTACCAAGAATGACGCTCGTTACAACCTAAAGATTGTTGATAACGGTGAGCCACACGAACGACGTGAGCGACCTGAACGACAAGAACAACCACAAAACCATGATGAAGCCGAGGCTGAAGCGCCAGAAGAGTCACCTGTAGAAGAAAGCAAAGATAACGATACATCTGAACCAGAAGAAGCTACCGAAACTAGTAGTGTTGCCGATCGAACTCGCCAAGAGTTAGCTGATCTAGACGATCTTGATATCTAAGATTTAGACATGAAAGTTATTATTATTGCACTGTTTCCTGAAATGTTTCAGGGTGTACTAAATGCTAGTATGCTCCATAAAGCTCAGGAAATTGGTGCTGTAGAGTTTGAATACATAAATCTACGTGATTTTGGTATTGGCCCACGCAAGCAAGTTGATGATGTGCCTTATGGCGGGGGTGATGGTATGGTGCTTAGGCCAGAACCTGTTGTGGCTGCTATCGAACATGCCAGGACAATCTCACCAGATGCCAAAGTAATTTTACCAACACCTAGAGGGAAAATTTACAAACAATCTATAGCTAAAAAACTCGCAGCAGAAAATCAGGATTTAATTTTCGTTTGCGCTCGCTATGAAGGTTATGACGAACGAATCACAAGATGGGTAGATGATCAGTTTTGTATTGGGAACTATGTACTTACTGGCGGAGAACTGCCCACCATGACAATTATTGATTCAGTCGTACGCTTATTGCCAGGTGTTCTTGGTGGGGAAACTAGTGCCGAAAAAGAATCCTTCCAAGATGATGATGAAATGATAGAGCATCCACATTACACTCGTCCTGAGGAATTTGAAGGTATGAGCGTACCGGACGTTCTATTAAGTGGCCACCACAAAAACATCGACGACTGGCGACAAAAGTCTAGTAAATAGTACAGTATTATTGTATAGTATGCTTTATGGTAGAAAGTATAACTTTTTCTGGTGATACGCCAGCTTCCTACAGGCGTTTTGGTACTGAATACGCAGAGTCTCAGGTCGGTACAATAGTCGATTACTTTGATAGTGTTGGTCTTGCGCCTGAGTATCTTGCAGTTTTATCGCGTCACGTAGCTGATCTTGAGTTAGTTATTGAAGACCCAGGAAAACACGGATCGACTTTATCTGTAGTATCTCGTCGAGAAGATGGGGGAAGAACATGGCACCGCAACGCGGTTCTAAGTAGATTTGATTTATCTGACAAAAAAAGATTTCTAGAGAGTTTAATGGAATCGATGGGCATTAAACCAGAAACTTCTGTAAATAGTGCAGTTCTTGGTTGGGGGTTCTATGAACTTGTTGGTGATGCGCTTGGTAATTCTGTGTCTATGCAGGATCGATATAACAAATATATTCCTGATTGGAATGGACAAGCATATTGCTATTTGGGCCAATATGCAATAAGCGAATGGCTTTTTGGCGAATATGCTCAAAATCACGGAGAACTGAACGATAAGGAATACGCAGAACTTCAACTGGCAATTCGGAGAGATCATGCAGGGTTAAGGAGTGGGGTTGCCTTAGGTTTGGTTCGAGATAGTTTATTAAGAGATGTTACAGACAATGTGACACAAACAAACTGGATTATTCAGGGTATTAAAGAGCTATATTATAAACCTCAAAATATATACCCTCTTTCAAAGCATCAACTTATGGCTCGTCTTGCACTAATGAGCCCCAAAGAACATCCAGTTAGCATGGAAGAGTTTTTTAATCGATATATAGACGATCCAGGCCCAGATAGTTAAGGGCTTTGCTATAATTATTAGCAGAAAGAGGGTTTTATATGCTTGATTTACAATCAGATGACAAAAAAATAGCTGCCAAAGCTGTTGCCAAACTTCATGGAAAGGGTAGCGGAACTGCTGAATTTACTGAATATGATGTTGATGGAGCTAAGTACGTGCGCATTGTTCTTGATATTTCTGGTGACCCGAGTGAACTTAAGGCTGGCAAGCATGCTGTACACATTCATGAGAAGTCAGACTGTGATTGTGAAGACTTCAAATGTGCAGGCGGGCATTTTGATCCAGGCCCAAGTGGGAATACTGACCCAGATACTAATCATGGTTTTCACGCGGGGGATTTGCCGAGCATTACTGTTGATGAAAACGGCAAAGGTCACCTAGAGTGTCTCACAACTAGGGTTACTCTCAGTGATGGCCCAGTTTCAATTTTGCAACCAGAAGAGGGAACTTCAATTATGGTTCATGCCAACCCAGATCCTTATGCTCCGGGCGAATCTGGCTCCGGCATAAGCGGTGGACCACGCCTACTCTGTGGTGGAATAGAAAAGTCTTAGACTAGTATATTGATTGCACGAGCGGCAACAACGGCAATGGTTGTAAGTGAAACGATGGCTTGTACGCTCATGAGTGCTTTGGCACGATGAGTTAGTGGAAGTGCGTCAGTCGGGCTAAAAGCGGTTGCATTAGTAATTGATACAAATAGATAATCTAGGAAAGTCGGGCTCCAATTCGGTTCTTTGGTAACGCTTTCGGGCGTGCTTAGCTGCGGAAACAGAAAGTCGATTGGTGGCAAGTGGCTGCCCCTACCGCCAGGACCGCCGCCGTCTAACTCCCAATACCACAAACCGAAGATGATGATGTTGGTCGCATATATCGCAATGGCCGAAATGATTAGTTCACGTCCAATAGTAGCGCTATGAGTAATAAGTAGCGCATGGGTTACTAATACCAGTGAAACAATATTAGTAACAGAAATTAGTGCAATAAGACCAATCGAAAATAATCGTCGGATAGCTTGCTTATGATCTTGCTTTGTTTCGTCACTTGGTCTAGTTGAGAATAATCCAATCAGTAATAATACCTCAAGCGCGGCCATAATGAATTTTGGCGTAACTGTCAGGTCACTCTTAAGTACTAACTGTAGGAAAATAGCAGCCAGTACGGCCAAGGCTACATGCCAGGTTGGTTCCACTCGATATTTTGTTTTCATAACTTTTAGTATAGCTGACAACTCGTAATGTATAAAAATAGTTATATAATAGGCCTACATGAAGTTTAGAGAGCAGGACAAGTTTGCGTTAGCAAATGGTACATCGATTGACCCAGTCAAGCTACTTTCTCCAATTCTAAATAACACTGTCAAGCGTCGCATCAAAGCAGGTACGTTGATTTTCCACCAGGGGGAATCACCTGAATCAGCTGCAATTCTAAAAAGTGGCATAGTAAAAGTCTATAACCTTACCTCATCTGGTGAGGAGCAGCTCATTAACTTTCAACTTCCTAGTGAGGTTTTCCCAACACCATGGGTATTTGGTAAAACACCTGTTGTTTTATACTTTTATCAAGCACTGACCGACTGTGAAATATATATGTTTGATAGAGAAGAATTCTTAAACTTCATCTATGCAAATAATCTTATACTACGAGTATTTTTAGACTACTATGTGAACAACTACATCGCTTCGGTTATGCGCATTACTGCACTTGAGCAACCAAGGGCGAAAGAGAAGATAATGTATACAATTTATTATCTTATTCAGCGTTATGGAAAACGACTTCGCAAAAACCAAATCCAAATCAGGATTAAACTTACCCATCAAGATATAGCTAATTTAGTTGGTCTAACTAGAGAAACTACAGCTGTAGAAATGAGTAAGCTCAAAAAATTAGGGGTTATTAGTTACGTTCGACAGAAATATGTTGTTGATGAATCTAAACTTTTCGAAATTATTGGCGACGATCATTTCAAGGCTCTGGTATTTGATTAACTGTAAGATTTCTTATGGAAAGATATTGCCAAATTGTTATGCTGGTAATGTTCTGAATTCATAAAATTCGGGACATACTGCGCAGGTCACGGGGAGGTAGGCAGGCCTCCCCAATTTGCCTCCTATAATTATTTACACAGTTCGTCAGGGATGCTATTGATGCCTCCTAAGTTGTGGACATCATCATAGCCTTGCTTATTAAGCATTGACTGCGCAACGGCAGATCTATTTCCAGAGCGGCAAAAGACGAATATTGGCAAATCTTTTGAGTAGTTTGGAAAAATTCCACGTGTCATTTCGTCAAAATCCCAGTGTTTTGCATAACTACAGCTTCTTTCTGCTAGCTCGGCTTCGCTTCGAACATCCAGTAGTATAGCTCGCCCATCTTTAATTGACTGAATTTCCTCATGTGTAAGTTTGTGATCCATGATGCCATTGTAGCATCTTAGGATTAGAGAACAGAGTCTATGAGTTTACAAGCTGACTTAGTGCTTGAGATTTAACGCCAAGATCAATGAGTGTTCGAGCGCGTTGCTTGAGCTCTTCTTCGCTGCTGAAAAAGAGGGAACCATTGAAATTCCAATGTTTTCCATAGTTAGTTATTGCAATTAGTTGCACCATTTTAAGTGGCTCACCAACGCCGGCATATGGTATTAGTGACTGCTCAAATTCCTCGCGGCTACCTGTAAATTCAGCGCTAAAACTCATAAGCGGTGACTTAATAGTGCCATTTGAAATCAACAAGTGATAAGCTGACATACCTGTTATTCGGAAATTACTGTCAATGATATACAGGCGGTTGCGTTCGTCACAGAGCACATCAAAACAACCTATACCGTACCAACCTTTTTCGCGAACTGCTGGCAAAATTTCGGTTAAAAGATATTGCTCAATCGGCAAAAGCTCTGGCGGCAGGCCAGATTCTTTGATAATACCACCGATAAATTCGCCCTCACTAGTCGTTAGCTGTTCGTTAACACCAATAAGATCGATAGGTTTACGTTTATCAAAAGGTATCCCAAAATGTAATCCAAAGTTCTTTTTGGCTTTAATAAACTGTTCTACGAGAATAGTCCCGGTAATATGTTTTAGCTCTTTGACGGCCTTCTGCATGTCTTGTTTTGTTTGACAAATATGAACACCATCACCTGCGCTTGAAGAAGAAACTTTTACAACGCAAGGCAGGGGCATTTTATGATAATTGGCGATGAACTCATCACCACTACTAAACAACCCGAAACGCTTTGGGAGTAAGTAATCCGAGATGTACTTCTCCATATTATTTTTGTCATTAACCCATGTACACAGCTCAGGGGATATCTTGTATAAACTTTTCATTTTTTCATCAGTGTATGGTTGAGCCATAACGAGCGATCCTGGTGCAACAGATTCTAGTAGGGCTTTTTTGATAGCTTCATTACGTTCATCACCCTTCAAATTAGCATCGATTTCCCTTGGCAATAAAGTTACTTGGTGATTCGGTAACTGAGGGACCCCAAGCTTATCAAGCAAATCTTGTCCGACTAATTCTCCACTAGTAGCAGCAAACTTAATAACAGATACTGCATGACCAGCACAACTTACTGACCTAGCGGCGACCAGTTCTTCTACAATTGGTCCAACTTTATTTAAGAATCCCGAGGCTTGACCAGCAGGGTAACCATAAAAATATTTCGTACCGTTTGGAAAATACGTCGAAAGAGAGACACGTTTTTTCGTGACAAAATCATAAGGCAGCTCAGGGGCTTTTGTATCGGTTATTAACATATATTGTTTCGAAAGAATTTCGCTCACAAACAGAGGTAACTAGAAGATTTTAACTCATTATTTGTGATAATGCTAGTACTTTTTTTGTGCACGAGAACAAAGGGTATTTGACAGAAGTGATAAAAAGTATAAAGTATAGCTATTACAAGAGGTATTTATGGCGACAAATTGGGAAGCTGCAGACACTGAAAGCGTCTGGATAAACGAAAGCAACGAGCCCGGACCAACTGTTATGGTCTTGGGTAGTGTTCACGGTGATGAATTAGCTGGTTCAATGGTCATTGATCAAGCTCGTTACAACGTGGGTATAGACTGTGGCAAACTTATCATGGCCATTGGCAATCCCGAAGCTGTCAAGCAAAGGATACGTTTCACAGATACCAATCTAAATCGATGTTTTAGACCTCTAGCTGAAGAAGAGCAAGATCAAGATCCTTCAGATTGGCCTTACGAGCTACGGCGCGCCCAGGAGCTAATGCCATACATGGATGAGAGCCAAGCAGCCATGGATATGCATCAACACCAATATATGGGATCAGGACCTTTTATTATCTGTGAGCCAAATGCCTTTGAAACTGCCAGAGCGATAGGCGCACCGATTATTTCTTTTGGTTGGAGCAAGACTGAGCCAGGTGGTACAGATGGCTATATGTATGAACAGGGCAAGGTGGGTATATGTTATGAGCTTGGGGCCATGCAGCAGCCAACTCCTAGTCAGCGCTTGGGCGCGGAGATTGTACCAAGATTCTTAGCTGCACAAGGCTTAATCGATGAACAATTTGCGCCGTTGTTTGGCAATCCAACTTATGTTCGAGCCAAACAAGCGTATATACGTAAAGACACAGCCTATAAGTTAGCCAAAAATTTTAAAAATTTTGAAAATTTGCACGGGAACCTTTTTGTGGCATTCGATGGTAGAACGACTGTATATGCCGAGCCAGAGGATGTGATTATATTTCCCGACCCTAACCCGAGGATTGGCGCCGAAGCATTCACGATTGGTGAAATTGTTTATCCTAGTAGTTTAGGCGTGGAATAACTTTAGAACGTAGTACAGAACGTAAGCTGGCCAGACGCAGGCTTTTAGCAGGGCGAGTATAAACCCCCAAAATCCAACGGAGTGTTGGACGAAATAAATCGCAGCCCCAAACCAGGCTACAAAAAATACAAAACCAGTCGGCCCACTTTTATCAATAACTTTTACTGTTTTAGTTGCTTTTGTCATAGTTCCTCCTAGTTATTCTCTAACCATTATAGTACTAACGCTTACTAAACGTACGTTTTGGCATATTGCCAGATTCTCTTAACCAGATATGGTGTAGAACAACTGCCCACATTCGATAAGGGTGCCAACTTTCAGCAATTTTTAATACCTGATCTTTGGTTGGTTTATCGCCCAGGTTATAGCGCAAGCCAATGGCATGATAAGTAAGGTCATCATGTGTCATGCCATCCGCGCGCCCGGCACCACGATCAAGAATCCCCTGTGAGAAAAAGCTCCCAACTCCCGGTAGCGTTTCTAGTTTAGCCAATGCCGCTTCTTCATCCATTTGACGTAATGTTTTACGATCAAGCCAACCATCTAGAGCGGCTTGTGCCAAAGCGTGCAAACGATCGATTTTGGTTTGATTTAGGCCGGCAAATTCATTTACTGTAAGTAATACTTGCGGAGCGGGGAAGGCATAAAAAGTCTGCCCATCAATCATGAACTTTTCACCAAACTCTTGTGATATACGCTCACGGATCTTGCGACCTTGAACCATTGAAATTCGGTGACCAATCATAAAATGGGCAGTTGCTTCATAAGGGGAGTGAAACATACTTGGACGTATGTAATGGTACTTTTCCTGTAGCTGTTTAAGGGTTGTATCCCGATTGCCGACTTGGTGCCACCCGGATCCGTCTTCATCAAGCGAAAGTGCGGCTAGGGCCTGATCACGTGCTTTTTCGGCAATATTTTTCGGCCCATAAACTGTAAAGGTGACAGATTTATCATCATTTTGTTTTAATGTGACGGCCGCCGATTCTTGCCAGCCTTCAACCGGGAAGGCCATAACAATTGTGTTTTGGTCGCTAAGTAGTGGCCAGCCATTAAAGAACTGGTTTTGATACAAAAGATCAAATTCTCCCTTTGGTTGAATATTGAATGTTGTTTGCTGAGACATAATTATTCCATTGATTAGTGTAACAGAACACTACTTTAGTAAGTGTGTGACTGCTATGCCAATACGGACTAATCTTAGGGGTGAGCCTTCATACCAAACAAATCGCTGCTGCCACGAAGGCTTGAATTTTGACTTGAATTGATGAAGCCCTTTGAAACCCATGTAATGATTGCCGGCTCTAAATAGCTTGATGGCAAATCTCGATGGCAAATTAGTTTTTGCTGGGCGTCCGTCAAGCGGTGACAACCCAAGGCTAAATGATAAATAGCCACTCTGGCATAAATCTTCTAGTAATTTTATGAACAAATAATCAATACTGTTTGGCGGGGCATCAACTCGATGGCGCATAAGATCAATCGTAGCCACGCCAGGTTCGTAAGAAGGTAGTTCGCTAGCAAAAGCTTTCGCGTGTCCAGAGGAGTCATACAGCACATGTATAGTAAGCTGTTGCAGGTACTCGTGTGAAAAACGCCCAGTTAAAAATTTCCATTCTTTTCTGCGAGGAAGCTTTAGCCAACTATCAGATATTTGACGTAAATCTTTTAATAATGCTTTGTTGTGCGGCGGCGTATAGCGCTTCACTGAAAAGTCTTGTTTACTGAAGCGATTTACGATATTGCGGAAGTACTTGTTATGCACTGTTTGAGTTGTGAATTCATCAAGATCAATAATTGCGTCAGCTCCAATTAGAACCGGCTTAAGCGAAGCTGCTTTATATTGATCCTTATATTTTGAAGACGTTTGAATAAAAGCAATTCCTAAGTTCTTGTTGTGACAAAATACTTTGAACTCATCCAAGAGATTTTTAATTGAGTTAGTCGGTCCTACCGGATCACCAAGGCACACGGCAACTTTGTTGCTTATGGCGTAAGCAACGAAACTTTTATTATCCTTAGAAAAGAAATACGTTTTATCTTCTGGCCAAAGTTTAAAAAAGTCATCAACATCACCACGGTGAATTTCAAGTAGCATTTGGGCTCTCTGCCGATCGCTTCGCGGATTACTAGTCATAAATACACTCTAACAGAAACATTTAGCCTAGGAGAACTTCTAATTTAGAATGCTAGGAAATTGACATATAGTACACTAGCTTTTATAGTTTATACAAGAGTATATTTATGTCTAAAGAAGACCTTGTCGAAGCACAAGAATTCCAGCCGATATCTGATCAAATTAGTGCAAGACTTCTTGATGAAGTCCCGCCCTTTGATATTGACTGGTCCGTGCCAGCCTCTTCGCTAAGTGAATCAGAGCGACTCTTGCGACTAGCTGGTCTAAAAGCAATATTGCCACCAGATAATGCAATACATGAAAAAACTAGCCATGATGCAACTCTAGAAAACTACATACGTTTATCATTGGACGCTGCTGGAAACGTTAAAACACTTGATAGGTTCTTTGGTTTTGTTTGGCAGGCGATGGAAAATAATCCAGATGAGGCGCAACTTCTGGCGCAGCAAGTCTTTTGGATTTGGGCTCCAGCAGCGGAGATTGCTGGCCAGTATCATCATAAAATAGCTCTTGAGGATCAGGCTTTTAAGGTACTTTTACCTGAGGAATACGATCATATTAGCCAGAGCTATGCTAAAGATAGCCTGGAAGCCGAAGGTGGTATGTTGAGCTATGTAGGGCAGCAGATTCAAGAACTACTTGAGTTGACACTCGAAAGCAACGAAGGATTTTCACTGCAGACTAGAGCAAAAAGTGTCTATAGTGTTTGGCGAAAATTGCGAGATAAAAATAAAAGCAGTGCCGAACTCTTTGATCTTTTAGGATTTAGAATCATCATTGATGGCGAGGATGAGCAGGCCATCCAGCAGTGCTATGTTGCAATGGCGGCTGTAGCTAGTGGCTTTGAGTCGGAACACACGCGGCTTAAAGACTACATTGCAGACCCCAAACCAACCGGTTATCAGAGCTTACATTTAACGCTCTATACACCATTCGGCTTTCCATTTGAGCTACAGGTTCGAACTAGTGGTATGCATCACCGTGCGGAGACTGATTCAGAGCTATCGCATCAAACATACGACGCAACATTTAAAGAAGTCCCAGGTAAAATTAAACGAGAGTTTCGCACGGTACCAAAGTTATACCGATGGCGAGACCATGCTACTCAACATATTCAACAGAATGGTGGTAGTACTGAAGGCATCCTAGGTGAAGACATACTATTCTTTAGGGGGGACGGTAATATGTATCAAATTGCGCGTGGAGCAACTGCGCTTGACGCTAGTTTTAGGGTTCATAGCCGTCGAGCACTACGTACAAAACATATTATGGAGCGTGGTAAGCCAATCGGGTTTTCTTCAGCCATTCAACATGGCGCACTACTGGATATTGAATATAGAGATGCCTATCCTACTAATCGCAGCCATTTTGATCGAATGGGCCTAATTGTTAATACAAAATCAGCCAGAAAAGCGATCGAAAAAGGTTGGCGTAAAGCCGCTCAGGATGATTTACGGCAAAAGGGGCGGCTGATTATATCATCGTTGGTCGGTGATTTAGGCTTGCCCGATCCTCTTGATGTTCTGGATGAGGCCGATAGGCGTATGCTGGCTGACCGCATAGGTGTGCCGAACTTTGATACGCTACTGGAAATTGTTGGTGCAGGTAATCGTAGCGGTAAACCAAGTCGAGTGGCTCAGCTTATCAAAAATCGCTTAGGCATTGGTGAATTGGCCGAAATTAAGTTGGTACGTGAGAGTACTCTCACTATGAGTGACGAAGAGATACTTGGTTCCATCCTCATACCGACAGTTGGGGAGCAGCCGGAGTGCAGGGTTGCAGGTTGTTGCACGGAACGTATTCGATCAGGCGACCCAATACTTGTTCGGCCTTCAAAGCTCGAAGGCATATTTAAACTTCACCGCGAAGACTGTGTAAACATCCGTGATAATAGTGACACCCTGCAATGCCAGTGGCAGTAACTTATAAGCCTAGAATTTGCTTCTTTTTTGCATCAAATTCTTCTTGGGTCAAAATCCCTTGTTCTTTAAGTTGTGCTAATTGTTGTAACTGAGCCATTTCGTCATTTGTATCTGTGGCTGTAGCTTGTGGTGTGGCTTCTTGATTTGGTTGCTCTTCGGCTTGCCAACGTCGTGCTTGCCGCCGGCTTACGTTATTAGAAACAGCGGTTGCTGTACCAGCAATAACGGCTGTTCGTGCCATCCCTCTTAGTAATCCTGGCATGATTATATCCTCCTATTTATCTAATTCGTTAGCTGCTTCTGGATGTATGCGACCTTCTGCAAGCAAAACGCCGTTTGCGTCCAGCAGGGCTTTTTTAAGTGGTTTTGCCCATAAGTGCTCGATAACGAGTAACCCGGCGGTAGAGTTCTTTTCTATTAGGTCGGCAACTTCATCGACATCATCTTGATCTACTGAATCGGTAACTTTGTACTGCTCGGTAAACTCAATCAGCTCATTATCGTTAGATTCAGCAATATTGATGACACTGACGTTGTCATCTTTATCTCGACTGACGATACTTAATGCAACAAGGCTAATCACGCCTTTGTCGAGTGCATCAGATAGTGCTTTTAATATACTGCCATCAAATTTGTTGCCTTCAAATCCAACAACGATGTAGTCTATTGGTCCTCGCATAAGCGTCCCCCCTTGCATTAGTTTCTACTTATATTATACGCCCTATAGCAATAATCGGCTGGTGAGGAGGGATTCGCTTTTGTTGATCAATCTCCAAAAGTGCCGGGGAGCAAAATCGTTTGCTCCCGTTCGAATCCGAATCACGAGAAATGCAAAAAGCCAGGCCAAATGACCTGACTCTTTGCATGGCTGGGGAGGAGGGATTCGAACCCCCGAATGCCGGGACCAGAACCCGGTGCCTTACCACTTGGCCACTCCCCATCGGCGATGTAAGCATCTTGGCTTGCCATCCAATCATAAGACTTTTTTCGATTAAATGGCAACCATTGTTGCTTCATCGCCTCTTGTAAGTTCTCCAAACAGTCACTAAAGCTCCTTGGTTTGGAAAACTTGGGAAATCCTACAATTCAGGTGGAAATTGTAGCAAATAATCTGTTAATTAGCTAGCTAAAGAAGTCGAGATTTTTAATCTCGTCGGGCATGAAACCTTTAGGGTGTTTGAAGCCTGGCTCCCATTTGGTACCTTTTGAGTAACCAAGATCTTTCATCAGTTTGGTTGGCGCATTACGAAGATGCAGTGGTACGGTTGCATTTGGGAAATCACGAGCGGCAGCCTTAGCTCTGTTCATGGCGTCAGTAACTTCACGAGATTTTTTGGTTTTAGCTAATACTGTGGCACAGTGAAACAAATTGTAGGATCCCTCAGGCATGCCAATTCGCTCAATAGCCTGGAAGGTACTAACTGCCAGAGTAAGCGCGGCACTGGCCGCCAGGCCGACATCCTCGCTCGCAAATATCACCATTCGCCGTGCTATGAATTTTGGGTCTTCTCCAGCATCAAGCATCCGTGCCAAGTAGTACAAGGTGGCGTTAGCATCTGAGCCGCGCATACTTTTTATAAAAGCGCTGACTAGGTTGTAGTGATACTCACCTTGTTTGTCATAACCTGGAAGCTTGCGCTGAGCGGCAGTTTTGACTGTTTCGATGGTAACTTTACGTGGGTTAAGCTGTAGCGCCAGTTCTAGGTTGCTAAGCGCTACTCGGGCATCGCCGCCAGATAATTCGGCAATATAATCAAGTGCCTTTGACTCAACCTTTTTGCTGGCGTTAAGTTCTTCGACAGCATTTTTAAGAATCTTTAGGGTATCATCCTTGCTGTGAGGTTCCAGTACCAAGACGCGACTACGTGATAAAAGCGGAGTGATTACTTCAAAACTTGGGTTCTCGGTGGTTGCCCCAATCAGTGTGATTGTGCCCCGCTCGAGATGCGGCAAAAAGGCATCTTGCTGAGCTTTATTAAATCTATGGATCTCGTCAACAAATAATATTGTTTGCATTTTGAGTCGTTGATTTTCTTCGGCTCGTTTTACAACTGCTCGCACATCGGCGAGGCCAGCGGTTACAGCGCTAAGTTCAATAAAGTCAGCACTCGTTTGTTGGGCAATAATCCTAGCCAGGGTTGTCTTACCACTGCCAGGTGGCCCCCACAAGATTAAACTCACAGGTTTCTTGGTTTTCACAATTTCACGCAAAATAGCGCCCTTACTAAGCAAATGGGTCTGCCCAATAACATCCTCAAGCGTTTTGGGTCGTAGTCTCTCAGCTAACGGTTCCATATCCATTAGTATATCTGTATACTTAGAAATAAGACAAAGTGGAGGTGTATGTGAAAAGGCTTGGCGCGCTATTAATACTTGTAAGTACGTTTATTTTTTTTCTGATTCCAAAGCCTGCGCATGCTAGTACCCAAGATTTCACTATCCAAAGTTTTGATGCTGATTACTACGTAAGTAAAAACCAACAAGATGCTGCCACTATGAAAGTGGCCGAAACCATAACTGCCGTATTTCCTAATTTTGACCAAAATCACGGCATTCTCAGGGCTATTCCTAATGAATATAAGAATAAATCGCTTGGGCTGCAAATAGAAAGTGTGCAGGATAAATACGGCCATGACATTAAGTATTCTACGAGCACCAGTAGTCACAACACAGTTTTAAAGATTGGCAATGCTGATGTGTATGTCCATGGAGTAACGACCTACATTATTACTTACACCATGCACAACGTAATCTCGTTCGAAAACGATCACGATGAACTTTATTGGGATGTCAATGGCGATCAATGGCCGCAACCATTTGGTGAAGTAACGGCCAGGGTACATGTTGCACCTGAGTTAAGTAAAAGTCTTCAGGATCGGCAACTTTGCTTTGCAGGTAGTTTTCAGCAAAATAATGCCAACTGCACTATAACTCGTGGCTCTGACCCACAAGGCGGTACTTTAGTCACATCACAAGCTTCACAACTTTCGCCATACGAAACATTGACTTTTGTATTAGCTTTCAACAAGGGGACATTTAAACCTTATGTACCAACAATATGGGAGAGGATTAGACCTTATGCCTGGATTTCACCCATAATATTTATCCCTTTGTTAACAATGATTTATGTTTATATAAAATGGCGCAAAATTGGCCGTGACCCCAAAGGCAAAGGTGTAATAATTCCTCAATATGTACCACCCGAAGGATTTAACGTCCTTAAAAGCGGTGTCATACTTTCTGAGCGCCTCGAAACAAAAGTCATGTCGGCGGCCATTATCGGTCTGGCCACAAACGGTTGGCTAACTATTACCGAAATTGATAAAAAGGGCTTAGGGAACAAGAAGGACTACGAGTTGGAACTTATTAAAGATCCTGAAAGTTTGTCTGAGGAAGAAAAGCGGGTGGTAGTAATGTTCTTTGGGCTTACTTCATGGCAAGGTAATGTTGTTAAGCTATCTTCGCTAAAGAATAAATTGTATTCCAAGTTCAGCAGTATTAATACTTACCTAAGCCAAAAACTCTTTGAAGAAGGTTATTTTGCGAGTAATCCCGACAAGGCAAAGACCTTTGCTGTGGGTAAAGCAACCTTGGCATTTATACTTGGTTTTATTTTTTGTTTCACTGGCATTGGGGTATTCGTAGGTATCGGGCTGATTATTTCAGGAGTAATTCTGTTTATTAGTGGAGCAGTCATGCCAGCACGAACTCAAAAGGGGGTTGATACCCGTGATTACTTGTTAGGGTTGAAGGAATATATGCAACTTGCCGAGGCTGATAGAATTAAGTATCTCCAAAGTCCCGAAGGCGTAAAGCAGTTTGGTGATCCTACAAAGAAAGAAAACAAGCTAAAACTATTCGAAAAACTTTTGCCCTACGCCATGCTGTTTGGAATAGAAAAAGATTGGGCGAAGCAATTTCAAGATTTATATACTGAACCGCCTGAGTGGTACCACGGCAATTGGGCAGCCTTTAATACGATATATCTTGCTGATTCTTTAGGAAGTTTCGCAAGTTCAAGTGCTGTTAGCTTTACCGCGCCAAGTAGCTCTGGATCGAGCGGCTTTTCAGGTGGTGGCGGCTTCTCCGGCGGAGGTGGCGGCGGCGGAGGTGGCGGCGGCTGGTAGTTCTCAGTAAAATGTCTATGGTTATTTAGGGTTTATGACAGTACAATATTCATGAAACATGAATAACGATCCAGAATTCTACATAAACATAAACAACGATGATCAAAAACCCGCACCACAGCTGGTCAACCATGAATTATATGGTGTAGTTGAGTCGAGCAAAAAAGAGTACATGAAATTTTTTGCAATAATTTTTGGCTTGTTTCTTGCTGCCACATTAACAAGTTCTCTTACGGGACTTAACTGGGAAGAATGGATGCGCTGGTTTATGGGCGGCTTTTTTATAGTATTTGGTGGTTTCAAGCTAATCGGTTATGAAAACTTCGTTATTGCCTTTAGAGATTATGATATTTTGGCTAAGCGACACAAAATATATGCCTATATATATCCGTTCATTGAGTTGTTCCTTGGGGTTATTTACGTTCTCAATCTATTTTCACCGGCAAGGGACGTCTTCACAGTAATTATTATGAGTGTAGGAGCTATTGGCATTGCTAAGGCAATTATGCATCGAAGTCATATCCAGTGTGCATGCCTTGGCAATATTATTCGCTTGCCCTTAACTACGGTTAGCTTAGTCGAGGACTTAGTAATGGCGGCAATGGCTTTTATTATGATTTTGGCAGCAGTACTACTTTAAGAGTATTATCCAATATCACGGCCACGAAACGCGAACCACGATATAAAAATACAAGCGACCATAACACCTATGACATAAAGCATATTTTGCCAATTGTAGGTGCTTTTAAGAATTTCTGCAGGATGATAGTAGTAAAATGGGAAAATCTTACTTGGCCATTTGAGCCAAGTTGCTGCACCTGATAATGAAACGATAATATAACCCCCAAGTGCGATTAACGTGCTGAGCCCTACACTTGCTACCCTCGCCTTACCGAGCATAGTAATGGTGAAGGCAATTGTTCCAAATGACAACGCGACTAAAATACTTGCCAGCATTGTCAGACCAATATGAATAGTAGCAATCGGAATACCGACGAGCTTGGACATAATCAGCACGGTTGCTAGTCCAACAGTGCTTACTACCCCAACCACAATAAGCCCGCCGATAGCTTTACCAAGCAAAAGCCGACTACGTGAAATCGGCCGACTTAATAATAACTCGATTGTACCTTCTTTTTCCTCACGTGCGATGAGTGAACTTCCGAGTGTTATAGATAGAATTCCTAAAAGTAGAGGCATCATTAGGTAGAATACTTGGCTACTTAGATAGCCTTCAGGGGAAAAGAAGTCGCCTGTATCAGAGAATAAGGCTCGAGCTGAATCTGGTATAGATGCCAGCGATTTTTCAAGTTCTGCTGCCTGATCTTTAAACGATGGATAAAATATCAAGTTTACAAAGATAAAAGCAGCGATACCCAAACACCACCATAGGATGAACCAACGCCTTTGCCAAATAGTCCATTTTATAATTGATATCATTTGTTGACCGCCTCATAGTAACGCATAAATTCTTCCTCAAGATCAAGTTCGCGTGTAGAAAGTGAGGTTACATCAGCTTTTGCCAAAACAGCAAGCAGAGGCTTAAGTTCGCCGTGGACGTGTAGACTTACTTTATTGTCTTCTGCAGAAGTAATCTTCAATTTTTTAAGCTTTTTTAGTTCGGAGAGAGGAGGGCGTTGTTTAAAGGTAACATAAAAAGTCTGGGCAGCTTCTTCTTCGAGCTCTGCAATCGTACTTTCGCTAACTAAAACACCATTCTTAATGATGCCTACTCGGTCACACATTTTGCGCACCTCAGGTAGATTATGACTACTAACAAATACTGTTACGCCACGATTCTTATACTCTCGTATAAGTTTATAAAACTCTTCTTGCATTAGTGGGTCAATTCCGTCTGTTGGTTCGTCAAGTATAAGAATGTCTGGCTCATGCATGAGAGCTTGGATAATCCCCAGTTTTTGTCGATTCCCCTTTGAGAGCGACCCAATACTTTTTGACAGGTCAATTCTAAATAGTTTCGCAAGTTCTTGTTTGTATGACGGGCGCTTCAAGGGTTGTAATTCACCCATGTACTTCAAGAATTGTTCTCCGGTCATTTTAGGGTATGCGGCGAAGTCGCCTGATAGATATCCAATGCGCCCCCTGACTTTAACGGTGTCCTTTACGATATCATTTCCCTCGATTGTGGCCGTACCGCTGGTCGGTTGTATAAAGTTAAGTAGTAGCCGGATTGTAGTTGATTTACCAGCGCCATTCGGCCCCAGAAAACCATATACCTCGCCTTGTTTAACTTGTAAATTTAACTTCTTAAGTGCAAATGGTTCATTAGCAGCATACTGCTTGCTAAGATCTTTGATTAGTATTGCCGGAGTGTTCGGAGCCATACATTAAGTGTAACTGCACATATGCTACTATTCAATTAATGGACCAAGTTTTAGGGCAATCAGCAGAGTTAGTAGCTAAGAGAATTTTAGGCTGGAAGCTAATAAGACAAATAGGTGACAAGCAACTAATCGGACGAATTGTTGAGACCGAATGTTATGACCAAACGGATGCGGCTAGCCATAGCTACCGCGGTGTGACACCTAGAACAAAAGTCATGTTTGGACCGAGTGGATTTGCATACATCTACTTTACCTATGGCATGCACTATTGCATGAATATCGTAACTGGAAAAGTTGGAGAAGGAAGCGCTGTCTTAGTAAGAGCATTGGAGCCTATTGAGGGCATTGAATACATGCGGATTCTTCGAAAGCAGGCTAATATTGTTCATCTTGCAAATGGCCCAGCAAAGCTGTGCCAAGCACTTAAGATTACTCGAGATCTTAATGGGCATGATTTATCAAAACCACCACTTCAATTGGTAGTCGGAGAAACAGTAAGTGCTGAAGACATTGTCACCACTACACGCATTGGAATAAGTCAGAATACAGATCGGCCATGGCGATTTTACATCAAGGGGAACAACTTTGTTTCAAAGCCATAAGCAGGTATGATTGACGGTAATGACTCGCAGAAAGATAACTGACAAAAACGCCCTTATATTAATCTGCTTTAGTGTGACTTTGTTCTACGTGACTCTTTGGTTAGCTCATAATTTGACATTCCCTGGCTGGGAACAAAAAATACTCATTAATATCTACGGTCTACCTACAATAATCGGCCCGTTGGTTTACTTCATAACTCAGGCTGGTAGTATTGCGGCGGCGGGTGTTGTTGGTCTGGTTGCTTTGCTCAAAAGTACCAAAAAAGTTGCACTTGAGATAATGGCCAGTGGATTAAGCGCATATATTCTTGCAATATTTGCCAAAGGAATAATCATTCGCACTAGGCCCAGTGGAATAGTCCCAGGGATATCGCAGCGTTATGAAGTAGCGGCAGGCTCTGGATTTCCATCTGGGCATACAGCTGTGGCAACAGCATTAGCAACAACTCTGTGGTTCATTGTCCCGAAAAAGTACCGACCGTTACTAATCTTATGGGTTTTTCTGGTGGCATTTTCTAGAATGTACTTAGGTTTACATGCCCCACTCGATATAGTTGGTGGTTTCGCAATCGGACTTTTTGTGGGTGTAACTTATCAACAACTTATGAACAGGTATCTTTACAGAGAAAAAAAGAAGATATAAGCTTAAGTGGTAACAGTAAACACAAAAACTTGAAAGGAACTAGATGAAATTTATGAAAACAAGCAAAGGCTTTACCGTCGTTGAAGCACTTCTTGTCGTAGTTATAGTCGGGCTTATTATAGGCGTCGGTTACTGGGTTATGACACAACGCAAAACAACGACCACTAATAATTCAGCTACAACAACTCAGGCAACCACACAAACTCAAACTGCTAAAACTGGCACAACTGAGAGCATTGATCAGCTAACTCAAAGTGATGCAAAAGACGAGCAAAGTATAAACGATAAATATGATTCATCGACAACTTCTAGTACCGCCAATACTAATAGTGCAGCTAGCAATATAGGAGGGGCATACAATGAAACGAACCTTTAATAGACTTTATGTGTTTAGCCTCTTAAGCGTAATGGTTGGAGGCATTCTAGCGTTTGCCGCTCCCGTGGGAGCTACCGATACAACAGTGGTTAAGGATAAATCAGCCGAACTATCATCATTTTGTACAAAGCTTCAGTCAAATACCTCAAAATTTACCACTGAAATTACTAAACTAGATTCTAAATATAAAGAAAAAGAGAGTGATGAGAAGAGTAAAATTTCTACGGATGTTTCTAAGTGGGATCAAGAAATTTCTCAGAGTCGTGAAAAATGGGATAAACAAAGACAAGATAACTTTTCTAAACTCGAAAGCAAAGCAACCACCGATCAACAGAAGACTGCCGTTAAAACTTATGAGACAACTGTATTGGCAGCCGTAAAAACCCGGCGTGCTGCGTATGATGCTGCTCGAGTAACCTATAGGGCTAGCATCAAGGCGTCAATTAGCAACAAGCAGTCAACTATTGATAGCCAAACAGCTGCTTTTAAGGCAGCGGTAAATCAGGCAATAGCAACGGCACAAGCCTCATGTAATTCAAATCCAACAAATGGAGAGAAAATTCGGGAACAGCTAAAAACTGATCTAGAAAAAGCTCGGGAAAACTATAAGAATGAGCGTAAGAGTGACGCCAAGGTGTCTGACAATATTAAGCAGTTCATAAAAACTCGTAACGACGCTTTCAAGGCAGCAGACAAAGCATTTGAAACAACTATGAAACAAGCACGCGAAACACTTAAGAGCGCATTTAAAGACCAAAATGTCTAGACTTGTCACGTCCCACTATCTGGCTTATGCTAAATAGTGGAAGTGTGAGGCTTCCAATAGACCCTGGTATCACCATCAGGGTCTCATGTTTTTTAAGCGGTTTTTTTACAGTCTTTGCATATACCTTGGATTTCTAGCTGATGACGAACGGTTGAAAATCCATATTCCTGAGCCACAGAATCAATGGCTGACTCAAGTAAAACGTCTTCGCGTAGCGGTACGATCTTACCACAATTGCTACAAGTAATATGATGATGGTGATAATTAAACAAATCCGAAAGTTCAAGTTTATACTTCCAACCCATCTGCAGTCTCTGGACTACACCTAATTTTTCAAATAGGGCTATTGTTCGATAGACACTGGCACGATCAACTTGGCCTGCTAATCTTTTAACCAGTTCGTTCACAGTTTGTGGCTCATGTGACTCAAGTCCACCAAATACTTTTTTTCGCGCTGAAGTTAAGCTATAACCAGCGTTTTTGAGGTGTTTCTCGAATGCATCAGAAGTGCTACTCATGTTGCAAACATAACATAAATTGCGACAAATTTGCAAATATAGTTTGCTTAAGCGTATTCTATTGCTATGAAAGCAACTCTCCCAGTAGTGCTTATGGTCTCGTTGATTGGTGACATACTGGTCTTTTTATCTGCTGCGGTGTTCTTAACGCATAAGGGATTAATAAAAGGACTTGTTCGTTATGCCACTCCTTTTGCAGCCGGGGCCTTGCTCTCAGCAGCTTTTTTGGACTTTTTGTACGATGGTGTCCAAAATCACCAAGCATTTATAGTTTTGCTGGCGGCACTGATTGGGTTAATATTTTTCTTTGTATTAGATGGGGTTTTACACTGGTTTCACCATCACAGTAAAGAGGCCTTTGACGACAAGCACGATCATGATAAAGCGGAGCCTGTTGTTGCTCTGGCAGCTGCTGGTAACTGGTTACATAATTTTATTGATGGAGCGGCAATCGCTGCGGCTTTTTTGGTAAGTTCGAGTGCCGGAATTATTACGACAATTGCCGTTGCGCTACATGAAATACCAAGAGAAATTGCTGACTCGGGATATTTTTTATCGCGTGGCATGAAACGCCGCGGCGTTATAGTAGTCCACGGCGTAGCGATAATTTTCACGATTGTAGGGACGGCATTATTCTTCTTCACCGGTAGTAATAACGGCACTGTTTTAGCATGGTTGCTGGGGTCCACGGCCGGATTCTTTATTTACATTGGGGCCAGTGACATCATGCCGAGCATAAAATTATCACGTAAAGATCAAAATTTGTTTGATGAGCAGATTCTTATGGTGATTTTGGGCGCATTGTCAGTCGGCGCAGTTATTGCTATAGCCCATCGGTATATTGGCTAACCTGGCATAAGCAAGTTTAAACAGTTACAATATTATTATAGCTATGGATAAGACGGGGATTATAATTTTAGCGGCAGTTATTTTAGGCTTCATTGCTGTTGTTATTGTGTTAACCCAAAAAATTAAGGAGCTAAAAGACAGCTCGGCTACGAGTTTATTAAAACAAGACATGAATATGCTCAATGAAGGCTTGCAAAAGCTGAATGATGGGCTAAAAGATCACCTTACACAACGACTAGACAAGAGTAACGAACAAATGGCTCGTCAATACCAGGCCAGCGCTAAGATAATTCGTGATGTTACACAAAAGCTTACTGAACTTGATAAAACCAACCGTCAGGTTGGCGATATAGCGACTGAGTTAAAGTCACTACAAAATGTTCTGCAAAACCCCAAGCAACGCGGTGTTCTCGGCGAGTTTTATTTAACCCAAATACTTGAGAATATGCTGCCACCCGGCTCATATAAACTTCAATACAAAATTGGCGATGGGTTGATCGTTGATGCGGCAATTATTATGGGTGATAAAATCCTACCGATTGATAGCAAGTTTAGCCTAGAAAACTACAATCGCCTGGTAGAAGCAAAGGGCGATCAGCGCAAAAGTCTTGAAAAAGCCTTCAAAGAAGACTTAAAGCGTCGAATTGATGAAACTAGTAAGTATATTCAGACCAAAAAGGGCACGCTAGATCAGGCCTTGATGTTTATACCGAGTGAAGCAATTTATTATGACTTGTTGGCCAATAAAGTTGGTGAGTCTGGTGTATCAGGGCGTGATCTAATGCAATACGCTGCCGTAGATAAACATGTCTCAATAGTTGGTCCTAGTACTTTGGCAGCAATGCTTCAGGTAATTGGCCAGGGGCTTAAGAGCTTTGAAATCCAAAAGGATACTGAAGTTATACGGAAGAACATCGAACAATTACAAAAGCATCTACTGGCATACGATGCTTATTACAAGAAAATCGGCAATTCACTAAGTGCAACGGTTGGTCATTACAATAATGCCAGTAAAGAATTAGGTAAGATCGATAAAGACATAGTCAAAATTGGTGGTGGAGAAACTAAAATCGACACTTTGCTGATAGACAAGCCGGCTCAAGAAGAATAATTTGCTATACTAAGCTTAAGCATGAAAAAGAGTGAAAAAACTCGCGTGGTTATTGTTGGTGGCGGCTTTGGTGGCGTGAAAGCTGCACTAGAGTTAGCTAATAAGCCACATTTCGAGGTAATACTTATTAGTCAGTCACCAAACTTTGAATATCATGGGGCGTTATATCGATCGGCAACTGGGCATTCACCAATGGAGGTGGTTATACCTATTAAAGATATTCTGCATCGAGCCAAAAACGTTACGTTTGTACTTGATAGTGCGGCATCGATTGACCCCAAAGGGCATTTTATTAGAAGTGAAGTAGGCAACACTTATCGTTATGACGTGGCCATATTATCCATGGGTAATACAATTAATTACTTTGGCATAGAAGGCATGGAAGAAAACTCATTCTGTATGTGCACTATCTCTCAAACGATTATGCTTCGTAACCGTATGACAGAAATTTTTAAAAAAGAAGATGATACGACAATCGCAATTGTTGGAGCGGGCCCGTCTGGAGTTGAGCTGGCTGGAGAGATACAAAACTATGCTCGGCGTGTGGCTCGAAAGTACGGTACTCATGTTGTCCATCCTAAAGTTGTGCTAATCGAAGGTACAGATAGGGTTCTACCGATGTTTGACCCAGTGCTGTCGGCACGTGCATACAAGCGTCTCCATGATCTGGGTGTTGAGCTTAGGCTTAACACCAGGGTAAATTCATGTGAAGAAGGCAAGGTCTGTCTAGCAGGCGGCGATGTTGATGCCGATCTTATCGTTTGGACGGCCGGTAATAGAGTAATTGATTTTTATGGCAATCAACCAAAGATTTTCAATATGGAACATGGGCGTGTAAAAGTGGATGAGTTTTTACGTGCCGAAGGACATAAGGATATATTTGTTATCGGCGACAATGCCTCAACGCCATTTAGTGGCATGGCACAAACTGCGCTACATGATGCAAAATTTGTAACGCGCAATCTTATAAAAGTATCCAATGGCAAAGACCCGATTGATTATCGAGTTTTACACCCAACATATGTAGTCCCAGTTGGTGGTAAGTGGGCTGTTATGCAAAGCCAAAAGCACAAATGGAGCGGTACAAGAGCCTGGATCTTTAGGCGACGGGCCGATCTTGAAATTTTTGAAAATTTTGAACCCTATAAATGGGCTGTTAAAACCTGGCGAAAAGGCAATCGCCTGGCTGATTTCTAGTTATTGATTTAATAAGTCTATGGTAAGCGCTGCCGTCCAGGAGAAATTCATGACGCCAGCTGGCTTGCCATCCAGCGGAGAAAAATATTCACTAAAACCATGCTCTTGGATCATCTTAATTGTTTGATCGCGTAATTTTTCAGCATCTTTTTCAAAACCATAGCGATTTAGACCATCAATAATTAGCCAATTCATATTGACCCAGGTCGGCCCTTGCCAGTAAACGGTTGGCTTAAACCATTCGGAGTTAACAGGGACGGTTGGCACTGGGAACTTTGTTGCAAACATGTGTTGATTGCGAAACAACTTTACCAAATGTTCAGCTCGCTCGTCTGTTACGCTGCCTGCATATAACGGCAAAAGCGTAGCAATACTCGGTACTTTTATAAGCTTATGTGTTGCAAAGTTACGCGAATAATACTGCCCAGTATAGGCATCCCAAAGTTGTTCCAGGGCATTCTTAGTTTTTTTCATCGACAAAACCAAGGGCTCGGGAAGGTCTTTATCAATAGTTTTGGCTATCTTAGACAAATGATTATTAGCCCTTATAAGAATGCAATTAAAACTTAGATCCTCAATACTTAGCATAGAATGAGTGAGTATTCGGTGTATGTCATAAGACTTACGTCTTAGGCGTCTTTGAATGCTGTATAGGGCTAAACCATCCACCGTGCTTAGACGTTCACCTGGTAAGGCATAACGCCGATCTTTACGAAATAGTGTAATTAGACTATCAACACGCAGCTTATGAACGGCCCGTATCCAAAAAGGCAGTAAGTGCTCGTGAAGTTCGTACATCCAAGGTGGAGTGTTGTCGAGCCCGGTCTCCCAAGGATGAATTTGTAGTACTAATCCTTCGCCATGTGGGTCACGCTCATCATAGAGCCATTGATGATATGCAAGTAGGGCAGGGTAAACCTTTTGATACCAACTTCTACGTTCGGTGGCTGGCAATTTTTCACCAATACGTACAATTGCCTCTGCCAACATAGGTGGCTGGGTAATGCCACTTGTATCAACATTGTCTGGTGCTAGCGGCGATACTTGGCTGCGCCACATTTCGGTGGTGTGCTTACTAGAGCGACCTTTACTTAGAATCATGTTTGGCAGCATCCCGTTGCTCCACTGTCCGCGGAGTAAACTTACGACTTCAGTTTGAGCCCGCTCAACATCATAATGGCGCATACCAACAGCAATAAAACAGCTATCCCAAAGCCATTGGTGCGGATAGAGCCCGTGGGCTGGGACGGTATAGTCACCTCTGTCATTTTCGGCTAAAATAGCAATAGATTGATCTACGAGGTCATTTTCATTCGTGGGTTTATCTGTGTTTGACATTGGTTTTTTGCTTATGGTTACATTATACTGCAACCATGTCAAAGAATGCGAACACAAACATGGCATTATATAAACGTTTGATTATTTTTATAGCCGGGTTACCTGGTTACTTGTTGACTTTTGTACCATGGGTATTTGTAATCACAATTATTTTTGAGCTAAGCATTAGTTACAGCAACGACGGCACCTTCAGCTTGCCGTCTGGTAACGTCCAGTTCGAGCAGCTCGATATTGGTTTTATCCAGATTGTATTTTGGCTTCTACTATCATCAGGACTATGGATTTTTATCGCCTGGTTTGTGAAAAGACTGCTATTGCACATCTCACGGTTGTTTGGGGAGAGTGAGAAAACCTGGCAAGTTACAAAAATTACTGCCTTGGTTGGGGGTTGGCTGGCGGTTATTGTTATTGCTCAGGTTGTGTTTGATAATATAAGGCCCGGTTTTTTACTGAGCGAATTGATTGTTATTAGCATTGGACTTATGAGCCTTGGTTTGGAATATTTGCTATCTAAAACGTGGCATATTTCTTAGCGGAAGTTAGTGAAGTTGATTGGAAAGTCGAAATCTTGTGATTTTATTAGTTGCATAACAGCCTGGAGGTCATCTTTGCTACCACTAGTAATGCGCACTTCCTCGCCCTGAATTTGAGTTTTAACCTTTGGCGTTTTGTCCCTGATTAGCCTAGTAATTTGTTTGGTCTTTTCTTGATCAAGACCCCGCAGGAACGGCACTTCCTTAGTGGTTTGCACATTATTTGTACTAGCTTCTTTTGTCACGTCCAAAACTTTTTGGCTTTGATTTCTGGCTGCGAGTTTTTTGCGCACAATATCAAGGATTGCATCAATCTGATAATCGCTATTGCCAGTAATCTTAAGACCAGTTTTTTCGGCATTTAACCATTCAATACTTGCGGGAGTGCCCTTAAAGTCATAACGAGCGGTGATTTCTCGTTGTACTTGGTCGAAAACATTGTTCATCTCCGCCTTGTCATATTCGGATACAATATCAAAACTAAATTGAGCCATACCAACAGGTTAACACAGATGGTATACTGCTTATAACTATGACGTATCAAAATAAGAAAGTAGCAGAAGTTGCGGCTAAACTACTAAAGCGTGTTGAGGGGCTTGATAACAAAGCAAGTATTCTACGTGCGCCAGAGCTTAAAGCGCTTTATGACCAGTTGCCAACAATGAGGCCAGATGAAAAAGCTGCTTTTGGAAAAGAGCTGAATCAACTCAAGAATGAACTACAAAAAGCTGTTGATGAGGCAGGTGATACGACAGAGAATCTTGCCCCAATTGATGTTACTGCACCGTTTGATGTTAATACTCTCGCGGATAAAGCGCCGAAGCTTTTGACCAGCGATCATGGCAGCAAACATCCGTTAATGAAAGAAATTGAAACTATTTCTGATATTTTTTATCGCATGGGGTTCACGGTGGCCTCATCAAGGCAAATTGATGATGAATACCATATGTTTGATACTCTGAACTTCCCAAAGGATCATCCAGCCAGAGATGATTACGATACGTTCGTAACAACTGAGGGTCTTATTGCTCCTGCGCACACTAGTACAATGCAAAATCGCGTACTCAGCACCTATAAAGCAAATCTTGAAAAGGGCCAGCCAATTGCCGTGATTATTCCAGATCGCGTTTATCGCAATGAAGACTTGGATGCGCGTCACGAACATACTTTTTATCAGCACGAAGGTATTTATGTTGGCAAAGACGTACATGCCGGTCAATTAATGGCTACACTTAAGACTTTTTTAAGTGAGTATTATCAAAAAGAGATTGAGATCAAGACCCAGCCTTTTTATTTCCCATTCACCGAGCCAAGTTTTGAATTTGCACTGAGTTGCCCCTTCTGCGACAAAGCAGGTTGTAAAGTCTGCGGAGAGGGCTGGATTGAGTTACTTGGTTGCGGCATGATTCACCCAAATGTCCTTAAAATGGCTGGGATTGACCCAGAAGTTTACACTGGTTTTGCTTGGGGCGGCGGTATCGATCGACTTGTGATGATGAAGTACGACATAGATGACGTACGCTACTTTGAGTCAGGCAAGCTAGAATTTTTGGAGCAGTTTTAATGAGTGTCCAGTACAAATATACAGTTAAAGAAGCAGACAAAATTAGCAAACATGGAATTGATTTGATTATCTATGGTCAAGACGAGCCGTCGGCAAATGTCTGTCATGTTTCAGTAAAGAAAGGCCACTTTCAGGAGTTTTTGGACAAAAAAAGTGCATTTACCTATTACATTGAGAAAGGTAAAGGAACTTTTGTGTTAAATGATGAAATTGTTGAGGTTAAAGCCACTGACCTAGTTGTTGTTCCTCCGAATACGCGTATTCATTATTTCGGAACGATGGAAATGATATTAACTGTTTCTCCGGCCTGGAAGGAAGAAAACGAAGAGCACATACGCCTTGTCGACGAAAGTGAGAGCCCATACTAATGAAAGTTTCGTTAAATTGGATTAAAGAATTTACAGACGTCAAACTGACAGTTGATGAGCTTGTGACAAAAATTGGTGCTCAACTTGGGGCTGTTGAAGAAGTTATTAACCTTGGTGAGCGATATGAAGGCATTGTCGTTGCCAAGGTGGTTAGTTGTCATAAGCATCCCAATGCCGACAAACTTAGCTTATGCAAAGTCGATGATGGCGGTAAAGTTCCGGGTGTAGCACGGGATGGCGAAGGGCTTGTACGGGTAGTATGTGGCGCCCCAAATGTCCGAGAGGGTTTGTTGGTTGCTTGGCTACCGCCGGGTGTAATTGTTCCAAGCACATTTGATAAAGAGCAGTTTAAGCTCAACAGTCGTGAAATTCGCGGTGAAATCAGTAATGGCATGCTCGGTAGTGGTAAGGAACTGGCAATTAATGAAGATCACTCTGGAATTCTGGAAATTGACAAAGATGTTAAGCCTGGCACACCTCTAACCAAGGTTTACCAGCTCGACGACTACATTATCGATATAGAAAACAAAATGTTTACTCATCGACCAGATCTCTTTGGCCAGTTGGGCGTTGCTCGTGAAATTGCTGGTATTCAACATCTCGCTTTTAAATCACCAGAGTGGTACCTGAAAGAATTTAAGCTTGCATCAAAAGGGGATGATTTACCACTAGACGTGAAGAATTACTCTAGTGAAGTATCGCGGTTTATGGCGGCCGCTATTAGCAATGTGCATGTCGAGCCATCACCAATTTTGATGCAAAGTTTTTTGAGCCGTGTGGGCTTGAAACCAATAAATAACGTCGTTGATATAACGAACTTTGTAATGATGCTGACTGGTCAACCGCTACATGCTTATGACTATGATAAGGTTGCTGATAGAAGCGGCAAGGTGCCTACAATCGTTGTGCGAAAAGCTGATAAGCAGGAAGCTATTAACTTGCTAAATGGTAAGCGATCGACTTTTGATGATCCGGCTATTCTGATTGCGACGGATTTAGAGCCAATTGGTGTTGGTGGCATTATGGGCGGGGCTGACACTGAAGTTGACGAAAGTACCAAGAATATTATTTTGGAATGTGCTAATTTTGATATGTATTCTATACGTCGGACAGCTATGAAATACGGTCTGTTTACGGATGCTGTAACTCGGTTTAACAAAGGTCAGAGCAATCTTCAGAACGATAAAGTCTTTGCTTATGCAGCCCATTTAATCCATGAGCTAGGTGATGGCAAGTTTGCAAGCAAAGTCTTTGATTTGCACCAAGAATTAGACCACTATAAGCCTGTTAGTCTCACAGTAGACTTTATTAATCAAAGGTTAGGACTGGAACTTAATGAAAGTGAAATCGTCACACTACTTGAAAACGTTGAAATTGCGACTGATTATGACGTGGCAACAAAGAAAATTTCTGTTGCGTCGCCTTTTTGGCGAACCGATATTGAGATTAAAGAAGATGTGGTTGAAGAAGTAGGTCGACTTTACGGATATGACCATTTGCCTCTTGTTTTGCCAAAGCGCGATCTTACACCGACTGAGAAAAACCGTCTACTGGAGTTTAAATCTACACTGCGTGATGTACTGGCTGATGCAGGGGCTAATGAAGTCTTAACGTATAGTTTTGTACACGGTAATTTATTTGAGAAAGTTGGCCAACAACCTGCTCTTGCTTACCAGCTAAACAATGCGTTGAGCCCTGACTTACAGTTCTATCGTTTGAGCTTAATACCGAGCTTACTTGAGAAGGTCCACCCAAATATCAAGAGTGGGTATGATTCATTTGGTCTTTTTGAGATCAACAAGACACATGATAAGAGCAATGTTCATGAGGATGGCCTGCCAATAGAAGAAGAAAGATTAGCCTTTGTTTTTGCCGCTAGCCCTAAGGTGGCACAAAACTACTCAGGCGCACCATTCTATATGGCTCGACTTTATGCTCAGCAGACACTAGCAAGAGTTGGGATTGCTGCAGAATTCGTGCCAATTACACATGAACCCAAAACTGATACAGGCAAACAGGCGCTTGCTCCTTTTGAAAAATCACGAAGTGCTTATGTGAAAACCGGTGAAAAATTGCTGGGCATTGTTGGTGAATTCAAAAGTACTGTACGAAAGAACCTTAAGTTGCCACCATATTCGGCTGGTTTTGAACTAGATATTTTAATGCTTCAGGAGTACCAAAAAGCTAATCAATATACTAAGCTATCGAGATTCCCAAAAACTGAACAAGATATTAGCCTTAAGGTTTCAGATGATGTTAGCTATAAGCAATTAACAGATGAAGTTTGGGAAGTTTTGTTGGCTGCTGAGAAGAACCATGGCTACCAACCACAAGCTATCCCAATCGATATATATCAGGCAAAGGATGCTAAATCTAAGCATATAACCTACAGGATAACGCTGACACACTTTGAGAGAACTCTTACCACTAAAGAAGTAAACGAACTACTTGAATCGATTGCAACCAGCACCAAAAAATCTCTGAAAGCTGAAAGACTGTAAAATCTACACCATAATTTGCGTTTATGCTTAAAAAAAGTTATAGTTTAAGTACATTGTTATCAAAATAAAAAGGAAATACATTTATGGATCCACAAGCAAATCAACCAACTGATCAACCAGTAGATAACACACCAGCTGATACTGGAGCAGACCAAGGCGCAGTAGTTACACCTAGTGAGCCAGCAGCCCCAGCAAGTGACACGGATGCACCAGCATTCCCACCTGCAACAGATGCACCGGCTGATTCTCCAACAGAAGAGCCAGCAGCCCCAGCGCCAGAAAATCCACCTGCATCACCTGAGGCTCCAGCAGATCCTGCTGCCCCAGCTGATCCAGCACCAATGCAGTAATTACTGTATTTGAATCGATTTAAGAATATCAACCGCCTCCTTGTAGGCGGTTGTATTTTGATATGTATCGGGCTTTACTTTGTTGGTTGCAAGTCCATCTTGTAGATCTTTGGTCGCATAACCCCCGGCAATTATGAAGGTATCAGTTTCTTTACCGTAGTTAGGACCTAGCGTGTCGCCTTTTTTGAGATCAAAATTACCAGCTATTAAAAAGTAAGCGAAGTTATCAGTCGTATCAATGCCAAATGAGCTGAGGAATGTATCTTTACGCTGGCTTGGCGCTGGATTGGCATAAACTAGCTTCTCGCTTGGAGCTATAGCTACGCCTTTGGCGATGTATTTACTGTCATTTGTCTGAGCACCTTGGCGTATGTATATTTTAAAGTTGCCTTTCACGACACCTTTGTCGGTTGTCTCGTAACTAAAATCAGGTGATTCAACCCAAACTGAGCGTTCCTTTTCCGTTACAGTCCACTTATTTGGATAGGTCAATGTGAGTCTCATGACGTCGTTGGTGTATGACTTTGTACCATTTGAAGTCGGAATTTCATTAGTTTTAGAAGCTTCAGAAGCAGTTCCAGTGCTTGCAGTAGTATCATTGTTTGACTTAGGTTTTTTAAGAATAAACCACGCTCCAATAACTAAACAGATGATTATTATCAATACAATAAACATAACAAGTACTTTTTTGCTTCGATTTTTCTTTTCTACTGGAGGCGGCAGTGGGACGTGTTGGTGCGAAGTCGTATCTTCGGGCAGATCTAACGGTTCTTTCAATGCTGAATCGTCTTCAACCATTTTTTATTCCCTTTATGGTTATCATTATGACTACAAAAACGAATATTGACAAGTTGTGCTTGCAATAACAAAAAAGGATTGGATAATAGTACTATGATAGGCAACTTTGATCCTCAAGGCGGTCACGATAATATTGAAACTGCTGAAATTGCCAAGATTAGTGGTGAAACGGATGCATTTTTACAGGCCAAATTTCACGGAGATGTGGCCGACACCCGAGCAAAATTTATTCAGAAATTACTTAATATTGGTGCACTGCATAAAGGCTTTGGCTTTGCCATGTTTGATATAGTCAAACCTTCTGAGGGCAGTATATTAGTTGACGAACACCCGAAGGACCTAATGATAGTTTTAAAGCGTGTGACTAACAGACAAACCGATCCACCGTCAATTAGAATTGTTACAAACGAAACCTTTAATAATGGTGATGTAAGTATGATATTGGCGCAAGATGTCACGATTGATCACGAAGGAGACATCCAATATTTTGTTGATATGATTGAAGCTAGAGAAGGTGAAATCGAAGAAAGAGTCGCTGAAAGAGACGTAATGGACGGGCATATATCAGGTGGCAAGTGCCTTGCTCCGTTATTTTGGATTTCTCCAGATATGCATGTAAGTATGGTAAATATTGCACAAATGACTCCAGCATACTCTGTAGCTGAATATGATTCAAAAGGTGTGGTAAGGGAAGTCATACCATTCGGTACGTATCTATCATTAGAAGACAAAATACACGGACTAGAGGTCGCGCACGACTTATTTGATGAGATAAAGGACAAGGAACCAAAAGCTAGAGCGATCGGCTAGTTCATAATTTGACACCTGTATTGTGCTTATGGTTGAATGGCCATAGATATGGCTCAAAAACAAACTCTTACGAACTGGCTTCAAATAAGCAGCTTGCGTTTAACGCGTGTTCGATTTGTGCTTCTGGCGATCTTCGTCGTTAACACCATAGTAGACGACGCATGGCATCTTATACCTAGCATGTCGGCCATGGATCGTTGGGTTGCTATTGGGGCCGTTGGATTTGTTAATACAATCCTGTGGTACGCTTCAAGAAATAATGTTAAGAGTGAAATGTTTTACAAAACTCTTATATATCTACAGGTGTTACTGGATATCTTGGTTATTTCGCTATTGATCTTTTCCCAACGTGGTATCGCTAGTCGTGCCGTTATGCTTTATGCCTTGCCGCTAATTGGTTCGGCGGTGCTACTAACTAGGAGCGCTATATATGCTACGGCAGCTTTATGTGTGAGCGCTTACACAGTTGCAATAATGCGTTATCAGTATCTTCACCCATCAGAGGGTTATAAGATTGAGCTATACGGTGAATTGTTCTTTTACGGAGCAGCTTTCTTTATTGTCGCGGCACTCTTACAGATACTCATCCGCGCTAAAAAATAGTTAAAACATTGTATTTATAACGATAGGTCTTTACACCACGTGGGTTGTGCAGGCTATAATAGAATCTGACTTAAGGGAAGGTATATATGGCTAAAAAGCGCCAGCGTGTTTTTGCGCTCACCGCTGCAGTAATATTTTTGGTAAGCTCACTTGCATTCAGTGGTGTAGTAATTTACCAGATGATTACTCAGAGCAAAAAAACTGACACACCAACTAACCAACAGCAAGCACCAGCAAATTCATCAAAGGGGAAGAAATTGGATAACTATACACCAGTCGCAAGCGTACCTGAACTACAAAAAATTGATACAAAAGAAGGCAATGGAGCCGAAGCCAAAGTTGGCGATCAAGTGACTGTTCACTATACGCTTGCTCTTGCAAAAGATGGCATTATACTTGAGACCTCTAAAGATAGCGGACAGCCAATACCACTGACACTGGCTTCTGGATCGGTTATTGAGGGTTGGGTACAAGGCGTACCCGGTATGAAAGTTGGAGGCTCCAGACGACTGCTTATCCCATCAAAATTAGCCTATGGTGAGCAGGGGGCTCCACAAGGCGGAATTCCTGCTAATGCTGACTTAGTTTTTGATATCGAACTGGTTAATACAGGGCCAGCGCAACAATAAAAAACACAACATGTGGGGGTATTGAAATAAACATAAACACTAGGTATACTACTTATACAACACGAAATTACGGCCTAAAAACCGCTAAACGTAAAAATTAATAAACAAAGTAAAGACAACATAAGAGGGTAAAACAATGGCAAAAGACATTACTATCTATACTACTAACACCTGCGCTTACTGCGTTATGGTCAAAAGGTGGTTACAGGCAAAAGGTATGTCGTATAACGAAATTAACTTAGACGAAAACCCAGACAAACAATCTGAAGCGCTTGAACTAAGCGGGGCATTATCAGTGCCAGTAACGGTTGTTACAAAGCACGACGACAGTCGCGAAGTTGTTATTGGCTATAATTTGGCACAACTTGCACCAGCCGTAAGCTAGATCTATTTTAGACGACACAGTGCGGTGTCGAAGCTTCCGTGCTTCGTTCACCGTACTTTTTGTACGACTCACTCCATTACTCTGCTTCTCCTGGCACAGTATTCGTCAAAATAAATCTAGTAACGTGAGGTATAATTATAGAAATATGAGTGAAGAGAAAAACAAGATACATCCATTAGTCATTATCGGTGCTGGCCCGGCTGCACTATCTGCTGCTATTTATACGACGCGAGAAGATATCGATACTACTTTATATGAAAAAGGTGTTCCAGGGGGCTTAGCCGCTGTAACCGACTGGGTTGATAATTATCCTGGCTTTCCAAAAGGTATCTCTGGCCTGGATCTTGCTGATAATCTCAGACAACAAGCCGAACGCTTTGGTGCCAAAATTGAACTTGGTGAAGTAACAGACATTGATGACATGGGTGATCACAAGAAGTTAACTACGACCGATGGAGATGTATTGGCTCGTGCTGTACTGATAGCTACAGGAAGCGACTATAAAAAGATTGGTGTACCTGGAGAGAAGGAGTTCTACGCGCGCGGGGTACATTACTGCGCAACTTGTGACGGAGCTTTTTATCGTGATAAAAAGTTGGTTGTCGTCGGGGGCGGTAATTCTGCTGTTCAAGAAGCACTTTTCTTAACCAGATTTGCAAGCCATATAGATCTTTTGGTAAGAAGTACGGTCAAGGCGTCGGACGTTCTTATACATGAACTAGAAAAAAATGATAAAATTACCGTTCATCTTGGAACTACAACAGATGAAATTGTTGGCAAAGACAATAAAGTCTCCAAGGTCATTGGTACACAAGATGGCAAGAAGGTCGAGTTTAAGACAGATGGAGTTTTTGTATTCGTTGGGCTGCAACCAAACACTCAATTCCTTGAAAAAACGCCTATCAAACTAGACGAAATAGGTTTTGTGATAGCCGAAGAAGGCCTTCAGACTTCTATGAAAGGTGTGTTTGCAGCTGGAGATGTACGATCTGGCGCAACTATGCAGATAGCTAGTGCGGTTGGTGAAGGTGCCACAGCAGCCCTAAGAATCCGCGAGTACCTCGAACGTTAGTAATATTCTATCGGAGTGCTAGAATATCATTAGTATTATCAAGGAGGGTAAAATGAATAAAAGTTTGATGACGGTTTTGATAGTTGTCGTACTCGCACTAGGCGGAGGGGCGGCATACTACATCTTTAACAAGGCAAATCAAAAAGCCGATACGGCAACTCAAAACAGCACTGCTAATCAAACAGCCGCTGAACAAAGTGCCAGTAGCACTGCATCACAAACCAGCAGCGTGGCAATCAAAGACATGGCGTTTAGCCCAACGAATATATCAGTCAAAAAAGGAACAAAAGTCACTTGGACGAATAATGATAGCATGGGACACAGTGTTATATCAGAGAATGACGGTGGTCCACACAGTTCGGTGCTAAGCAAGGGCCAGAGTTATAGCTTTACATTTGATGCTGCAGGAACGTTCAATTACATCTGCGGAGTACATCCCAGCATGAAAGGCAAAGTCACAGTTACTGAGTAGTTACCAATTGTATCGCTTGCCAATAAATCTTTCGGGTCGATCAGTACACAATGAAATCTGAGGGTAGAGCCAACTAAGGTATTTGCCTAATAAACGGATATTTACAGTGTACAGAGCTATTTCCAGGCCTCGGCGTTTGCACTGGCGGTAGGTTATTGGGTTAACCAAAAACCATTTTAGGGATATACCGTCTGCTATAATACGATCAGCTCGTCGAACAGCCCGGAAAGGGTTTTTATTTTCACTTATATACGCAAAAATGTCAGGTGCATTTTGCTTACAATACTTAATATCTGGCAGGTTTGAGCCTGTAAAACGAATAACTTGGTTTTTACCCTTAAGTTGAGGAAGCAAATACTGTGATGAGTCCCAGACTTTGATATCAATCATCGAAATACAGTCTTTATTAGCCCTTAAAGCTTGTTCTAGGGTAGGCAACCCCATTTTAGAGAGATCCTTTTGTGTATGCTGGCTTATTTCAATCTTTTTATCATTGTGAGTGAAGTGCCCATCATGGTGTAGTACAAACTTTTTATCTTTTGTAAGTTGGATATCAAATTCAACACATAGCAGCCCAAGTTGTTTAGCTTTTTTAAAACCTTCTAAACTATTTTCGGGTGCTAATTTGCCAGCACCGCGGTGACCTATTATCATAAGAGGTAGTGTACAATATGATTGAAGTAACTAGGAGTAAAAAATGGCACAATATGTGAGTTATGGTGATGATGCACCAAAGGTTGTAAACGTTATTATTGAGATTCAAAAAGGATCTCGAAATAAAATTGAAATGGATAAAGACACTGGGCGCCTATTTTTGGATCGTGTTAACGGTACATTACTTGGCTACCCAACAGATTATGGCTATGTGCCAGACACGCTTTGTGAAGATGGGGACCCACTTGATGCACTAGTTATTATTGACGAGTCATTGCCGCATGGTGTTGTAGTCTCAGCCCGACCCGTTGGTGTTCTTTACTTTGAAGACGATGGTGAAATGGATGAAAAACTCATTTGTGTGCCAGCTGATGACATTAGCAAAGATCACATAGAGTCACTTGATGATCTAGGCGAAGCATTCAAAAAGAATATCGAGCACTTCTATTCACACTACAAAGACTGGAAGAAAAACTGGCAGGGTGTTAGCGCTAAACTAAAGGGATGGGGAAGCGCTGAAGATGCACACAAGGTTATTGAAGATTCAATTGCGCGTGCAAAGAAGTAAGCAATGAGAACTGTAGTTGTTTGCAAAGCTGTTATCTTGAACGGAGAAGGTAAGCTATTAGCTCTTCGCCGTAGTGAAACAGATGACCGTCGTCCGCTGCAGTGGGACATCCCCGGTGGCTGGGCTGAGGAAGGCGAGAACTTTGCTGAGGCCACAACACGTGAGACTGAAGAAGAGGCCGGTGTAACTATCGATCCAAAAGAACTTGACCTCATATATACTAGTCACGCAATCAAGCAGCCCAAAGACGAAAAATTAAATGTCTTATGGCTATTTTTTGTTGGCCATACAGAATCAAACGATGTAAAGATAAGTGACGAGCATAATGAATACAAGTGGATGACACTTGATGAGGCTCTAAAAGAGTTTGAATATCCTTTGCACAAAGAGTTATTTGAACACCTAGAAGCGAATCACCTACTTGCGTAAACTCCACAGTGGTTGTATAATATATGTATGTTTGATCTAGATCCTGTGCAACCTACGATAGAAGAAGCTAAGGAACATCAGCGTGAGGTTAGGGCTCGTTTATCGGCCGCAACTCGTGTTGCAGGCTTGGTTTTAGACGTACGTGCCGCAGATTCTGCTGAAAACGTAATCCAGGCAACTTCTGATGAAGATTTGTATAAATTAGTCGGTGCAATGGGCTTGCTTAGTGAAGCTAATTTCGATGTAGTTGCAGCATATGGACTTACCTCTGAAGAATTTGACGATTTGTTTTCAAAAGTTGATGGTGCTGCTACTGCCCGTGTTGTCGTTGAAGAATCTGGCAATATTTCTTAAAAACATAAGCGATTATGGTACAATACCTCCTGAATAAGGGGGTATTTTTAAAATGAAAACTCGGGTGGCAATTAACGGTTTTGGTAGAATCGGCCGAAATGCCTTTAAGATTGCAATTGATCGGAAAGATATTGATGTGGTTGCAATTAATGACTTAACAGATACTAAGACGCTTGCATATTTACTGAAGCACGACAGCAACTACGGTAATTACGACAAAAAAGTTGATTTTGATGATACGCATTTGATTGTTGATGGTGAAAAAATCCAAGTTACGGCCGAAAAAGACCCTACACAGCTACCTTGGAAGGAACTCAAAGTTGATGTTGTAATTGAGTCAACGGGACGATTCACGAAAAAAGAAGATGCCAGTATGCATCTTACCGCAGGTGCTAAAAAGGTAGTTATATCGGCTCCTACTAAGAGTGAAGGTGTCGAAACTATTGTAATCGGAGCGAACGACGACAAGCTTGAGGGAGCCGGTGATATTGTTAGTAATGCTTCATGTACAACGAATTCGTTATCAGCGGTCATGGCCATTATGGATAGCACCTTTGGCGTGGAGAAAGCCATGCTTACCACTGTTCACAGCTATACTGCTAGTCAAGCGTTACAGGATGGGCCAGCTAAGGATATGCGAGAATCACGAGCAGCGGCTGAGAACATCGTCCCGACTACTACTGGCGCAGCCATTGCGGTTACATTAACACTGCCGCAGCTAAAAGATAAGTTTGATGGCATGAGCGTTCGGGTACCAACTCCAGTTGTTTCACTCAGCGACATAACACTACTGCTCAAAAAAGATGTAACAGTTGATGAGATTAATGATGTGTTTAAAAAGGCCGTCAAAGAACCATATTTCCAAGGTGTTATTGATGTCAGTGACGAACCCCTAGTAAGTAGTGATTACATTGGGAATAGTCACTCGGGAATTGTTGATTTGTTGCTAACAAATGTTGTCGGAGGCAACATGGCCAAAGTTGTCGTATGGTATGACAATGAATGGGGCTATAGCAATCGACTTGTTGAAATGGTTGCCGACATGGGCAAAATTCTGCACGAAAAAGAAGACCACACCGGTCATCACGAATAAAGTATGAAAATTTTTATTGGCGCTGATCATAATGGCTTTGAACTCAAGGAAAAGCTTGAGGAATACTTAAAGTCAAAAGGACGTGAAGTTATTGATAAAGGCGATGATGAGCTTAAATCAGATGATGATTTTCCAGTATATGCTGCCAAGGTTGCTAGCGAAATAGTAGCTGATGATACTAGCAAGGGCATATTGCTTTGCGGAAGTGGCCAAGGCGTTTGTATGGCGGCAAATAGATATAAAGGCGTCCGCGCTAGTTTGGTCTGGGATCAAGATGAAGCCCATTCGTCTCGTAACGATGACGATTCAAATATAATTTGCTTACCAGCCCGAAAACTAGACTTTGAAACAGCTAAACAATTGGTTGACACCTGGCTAGAAACTCCCTTTGCTGGTGCATCCAGATTCTTAAGACGCATAAAACAACTCGACGAACTGAGTTAGGAATAAGCATATGGCTACTATTTGCCCAACTGTAACGGCATTGAATACTCATCAATATAGAGAACAAATGGAGCGGGTGGCCCCTTTTATAAAACGAGTTCATCTTGATTTTATGGATGGTAAATTTGCCCCAACCAAGTCACCAAGTATTGCTCACGCATGGTGGCCCGAAAAGTTACAGGCCGACCTTCATGTTATGCACGAAAACCCTGAACACGAGTTGGATGCCATTATTCGTATAAAACCTAGTTTGGTAATTGTGCACGCCGAGGCCAAAGGAAACTTTGTGGTTATTGCCCAGAAACTTCACGAAGCTGGAATAAAAGCTGGGGTTGCACTGCTCGCCAAAACACCAGTTGATGTAATAAAGCCAGCTCTTGAGCACGCCGATCACTTACTTGTTTTTAGTGGTGACTTGGGGCACTTTGGAGGTAGTCTAGACGTTGCTCTACTCGAAAAAGTTCGCCGGGCTAAAGAGCTTAAGCCAGGTATTGAAGTAGGATGGGACGGCGGCATTAATGACTCAAATGTAAAACAGTTAATTGATGCCGGTGTTGATGTGCTCAATGTAGGGGGCTACATTCAACGTGCTGAAAATCCAAAGGAACGTTACGAGATTCTCGAGAATCTGCTAAACTAAAGCAAAAGCGGGAAGCTTATTTTATGGGTAAAAAAACATACACGATCGAAGAGCTCGAGCTGAAGAGCAATGAAATACGGCAAGACATCATAAAAATGCTGGTACATGCTGGTAGCGGCCATAGTGCTGGACCTCTTGGTTTGGCAGATATCTTTACGGCTTTATACTTTGATATCTTGAAACACGATCCTATGAAGCCTGATTGGAACCAAAGGGACATCCTTCTGCTTAGTAACGGTCACTGCGCCCCGGTTCGCTATGCAACTATGGCTCATGCTGGGTACTTTGATAAAAAAGAGCTACTTACACTTCGTGAGTTTGGGTCTCGTCTCCAAGGACACCCGGAACGCCTTAAGCTACCTGGTTTGGAAACTACCAGTGGGCCTTTGGGCTGTGGCCTTAGTCAGGCTTGTGGCATGGCTCTTGCTATGCGTATGGATAAAGAATTGCATCGTTGGGTTTACGTTGTTATGGGTGATGGCGAGCTAGATGAAGGCAATATATGGGAAGCTGCTATGCTGGCGAGCAAGTACAGGCTAAACAATGTTATCGGCATAATTGACCGCAATAACATCCAGATAGATGGCCCAACCGAATCAGTAATGCCGCTCGAAGACCTTAAGAATAAATGGACGGCCTTTGGCTGGCACGTTATTGAAATTGATGGCAATAATATGGAGGCTATAATTGACGCCTGCGCCATGGCCAGAGCGGTTGTTGAGAAGCCTGTCATGATTATTGCTCATACCATACCAGGCATGGGTGTTGATTTTATGGAATATGATTTTCATTGGCACGGTGCTCCCCCAAATAAGGAGCAGGCCAAACAAGCTCTTCACGAACTTCGAACCCTGAGAGGCAAAATCAAAGGAGAGCATGAATGAATTTAGTTATTGATGACCTCTTTGCCAAAGATATTGCTACAGACCCAATTAGAGCCGGGTTTGGTCGAGGCTTACTTAAAGCTGGTCAAATTGATGAGCGTGTAGTAGCTGCTTGTGCTGATCTAACAGATTCTACAAAAATGGGCGATTTTGCCAAAGTTTTTCCCGAGCGATTTGTTGAGATTGGCGTTGCTGAACAAAACTTGGTTACTGTGGGTGCTGGTCTGGCAGCTATGGATAAAATACCTTTTGTAAGTAGTTATGCCGCCTTTAGTCCGGGGCGAAACTGGGAGCAGATTCGCACAACAGTGTGTTTGAATGATCGACCAGTAAAAATTGTTGGTTCCCACGCCGGCTTGTACACCGGAAAAGATGGTGCAACCCATCAAATGCTAGAGGATTTAGCACTTATGAGAGCTCTGCCAAATATGGTTGTCATTGTTCCGTGTGATGCTCTTGAGGCTGAAAAGGCAACTCTGGCCATGGCCAAAGACAAGCGGCCAAACTATATTCGTTTAACACGTGAAGCTACACCAGTTTTTACAACTCCTGATACGCCTTTTGAGATTGGTAAAGCCCAAGTTTTCGATAAGGGAACGGACGTTACTATAATCGCCACAGGCACAATGGTTTATCCGGCACTACAGGCGGCTGAACATTTGTATAAGTCTGGAATTGATGCAGAAGTTATTAATTGCCCAACAATCAAACCGCTTGATGGCGTGACAATTTTACAGAGTGCTAAAAAGACTGGCGCAGTAGTCACGGTTGAAGAACATCAGATAAATGGGGGGCTCGGTAGCGCCGTGGCTGAACTTTTGAGTGAAAATCATCCGGTGCCTATGAGACGAGTTGGTGTTAAAGATCATTTTGGTGAATCTGGTGATCCGGAACAGTTACTCGAACACTTTGGTTTAACCTATAAACATATTATGGCTGCCGCTCATGATGTATTTGAGGTAAAATAAAACTCATGCCGCTAACGCTTAGACAAATGAGGGATAATTGCCAAAAAGCTCGCGAGCTCATGGCAAGATCACGAGCTGAACACTTTGCAGTAGGTGCTTTTAATCTCGATAACCAAGAAACCTTAGTTGCAGTTTGTCGGGCAGCAAAGGCCAAAAACGCACCTGTACTTGTAGAGGTCAGTAAGGGTGAAGTTGATGCTATGGGTCTTGATAACGTCCGAGACATGGTTGATAACTACAAAGCACAGTATGGCATTGAGATGTATATCAATTTGGATCACAGTCCAAGTGTCGAAGATGCGTGTGATGGTATTGAGGCCGGTTTTGAGTTTATTCATATTGATATTAGCCAGGCCAACCATGATGCAACAGATGAACAGATCATAAAAGCCACCCACGAAGTTGTTGATTATGCTAAATTGACTGGTGCCTTAGTTGAGAGCGAGCCACATTACTTTGGTGGTGGATCAAATGTCTTCACAAAAAAGATTGATTACGAAGAAATTAAGAAAACCTTCAGCACACCAGAAGGAGCACGACATTTTGTACAAGCAACTGGAATTGATACCTTTGCAGCGGCCATTGGCAATCTTCATGGCAAGTATCCAGTGCCAAAACATCTGGACCTAAAACTCCTAAAAGAAATTCGAGAAGCCATTGACTGTAATATAAGTCTGCACGGTGGATCGGATACGCCCGGGCATTATTTTGAAGAAGCCGTCAAAATTGGTGTCAGCAAGATAAACATAAACTCTGACATGCGCTATGCCTACCGGCATACGCTTGAGAAGGTATTGGCAGAGAACAAAACCGAATTTGCGGTGGTCAAACTTATGGGCACGGTTATTACAGAGGTTCAAAAAGTTGTCGAAAGCAAAATTGATATGTTTAATGCCGAGGGCAAAGCAAGGCCGTAACAGTCAATGAGTAATACCCCAAAAGTAATTGCAATTGGTGCTGGTGTGCAAGATGTGTTTTTGCAAAGTAATATTTTCAGACCACACCGAGAGGATGACGGCGAACTTGTCGAAGAGTTCGAGTTGGGCAGTAAAAACGATGTTGAAAATGTAGTCTTTAGTACCGGTGGGGGTGGAACAAACGCCGCTGTAACTTTTGCCCGCCAAGGCTTGCATAGTCTTTACATGGGCCATATTGGCAACGATGTTGCCGGCCAAGCCGTACTAGATGACTTGCACAAAGAAGGAGTCGATACTTCATTAGTTAAGACTCAGAAAGATACCGGCACCGGATATTCAGTCCTACTATTAGCCCCCAGTGGCGAGCGGACAATCTTAACCTATAGGGGCGCATCTACAAAATTTACACTTCACGAGTCTGATTTTCACGGCATGAAAGCTGATTGGTTCTATATTTCATCTTTAGGGGGAAATCTTGATGCCCTAAAAGTTATTGTTGAGTATGCTAAAGCTCACAAGATTGAGGTGGCAATTAACCCTGGCAAAGGTGAGCTCAAGCAGGCTAGTGAGCTTAAGAAATTGCTGCCGAGTTTTAATATTCTGTGCCTCAACAAAGATGAACTTCAAATGCTCTTTGGAAATGGTACGTTGGAGGAAGTAGTTATAAAAGCCAGCGAGCACGTACCTTGCGTTGTTGGCACCGATGGCCCACATGGCGTTATCGCCGCCTACGATCAAAAACTATATAAAGCTGGTATGTACGAAGATGTCCCAGTAATTGATAGAACGGGCGCTGGCGATGCTTTTAATAGTGGTTTTGTAGCCATGGCCGCTAAGGGTGAATCGATTGAAAAAGCTATTACTTTTGGAAGCGCTAATTCAACAGGTGTGGTTGGCAAGATCGGCGCCAAAGCCGGTATCCTACAGCAAAATGCTCGATTGCATCCTTTGACAATCCATTCTAAAAACCTTTAATTGGCATTTCTTCCAATACATAGTGTAAGATGTTATCAATGAGCGATGTGAACAAGCCACTATTAATGGGTCGGGTTACTGATCGTATCGGAGAGTTTATGCCGTCGGAACCTCCCGTTTACGACTATACTGATATTAATTTTCAGAAATGGGCCGAAGAAGGTGTCCGTACGCATTTTAGCGATGTCGAAGCTTGTCTTGGCGAGACCGGCAACGAAGAACTAGTACAGGAGTATGTAGACCATCTTAAGGGGGCGCGAGAGTTCGGGATTGACCGGCTAGCATTGGTCACAAATCTTGATATTACAACTAAAAAGGATCGTGGTCTCTTGAGTGCTTGGCAAGAACAAACAGATGCGGATATAGTACTAACACCATTACATCCAAGGGAGCGTAAACCAAGTCCGGTTATGCTGTACAAAGGACTTCAGTATTTTGGCTACGACGTTAACCCGAATAACCAAGAAGCAAGGGCTGTTATTCGACGTGAGGCTTCGATGGTTGACGATAAAGCTTCGGCAGGCATTCGGGCGGCAAACTTCGTAGGACTAGAACATCGAGCTTGGACTCGACCGTTTGGTGAGAATCGCCACATTGGCGATAAACTTATTAGAGATCCTTTAGAAGCAAATTTACGAATTTATGCGCACCTTTTGCTTAACCCAATTGTTCGGCAAGATTCTATTACGATTGGCGGTGAGCCAGTTAAGCTTGCAGATGTAATCGAGCTAAGACCAGATATGGCTGATGGTAAAGATAAGATTGTTGGTTACGGTTTGCCAGATATCGAACTTAGTCCAGAGGTACTTGATTCTATTAAGCGACCAGCTTTTTGGGTGGCGTTAGAAAAAATCCAAGAAACAGCAGCCAAGTATGGTGAAACACCAGAACAAGCTATAAAGGAGTTTCTTTATGAACACGGTCGAACAACAGCCGATGCTTTAACAAACAGTAGAGTGTTAATTGCCGCAGGCTTATTTGCAATCCACCATATGGATATAGATCCTGAAACCAAACAAAAACTTGCTAAAGCGCTCGTGGCCGTTGGATATGCCAGCGATGCAGTCGATGGCTTTGCGGCAAAAAACCATAAAGATGGTGTAACCAAAAAAGGTGGTGCCAAAGACCAAAACTATGACAAATTGTTATCGGCTGCAACTGATCTGTGGGTACTTTTGCCTTCAGGTACAATTAACCGACTTGATGCCTATGCCACGATTGGCCGGGATATTGGTGTAACACTTCTTAGAGGCCCATTTAAAGCTCGTGGTATTGATACAAAATCAGTTAAATCAGGCAAGATATCAACAAATGTTATGGCAGCATCACAACTATTTAGTATGTTTTTGGGTGAAAGATACCCTGTTGTAAATAGCCGCTTACGTCACGTCGCGACTGGACTTAAGATTGCTACAGCAGCCCATGCGCCATTTGTCTGGATTGAGCAGCATGAGCTTAAGCTACATAATGCACGAAATTTAGCTCAAGTATCTTTTATTGACGAAATGGTGTCCTAGATTCTTTACTGAACAGTTCTCGAAGTGTTATGCTTATGTTAACTATGAGCAAAATGCTTTCAGAACTTTTGGGCGCTACTGAACCTATGTTTTCGTTAGCTTTAAAACAGCTAGAAAAGGCCAGTGGCAATCCTAGTGTTGACGTTCGATTGACCTCTGAAATTATCGGAAAAGTACGACTTAAAACCCAAGAACTCGGCTTAGACCCAGATGATACAACTGGCAAAGAGCTTTACTTTGCTCTTCTAAACAAGATCGAGCAAAATGACGAGCATTTAGTAAAACAGATTGGCGGCACTGATCCTAATGATGCTGCAAGTCTGATGCCACTCATGAAAAAGGCTTGGGATGATTTTAAGACGCCGAAATCTGCATGGGTACTCAAAAAGAGTGTGGCCAAAAAGATACTTAAGAACATGCCGCCCAAAAACATCATGAAGCATCTGCATTATCGATCGATCGATTCCATGCTCAAGAATGAGAACCTAGCTGAGATATACGGTGCGTTAAGGTTCGCTGAAGATCCCAAGTGGCTGAATGCTTTTGACGAAACTTACAAGAAGCTTAAACCTAGTGATTTTGAAACTCGTCAGATTGAAATTGTTATGATGCCGGCCGATCGCTGGGGTGATATTGCGGCGCCGTTCATTCATAAGAAAAAACACAATATAACTCACCTTAAAGAGCTAGGCGTTATTTTAATGCTCCCAATCACCGGATCCTTAAGAGGAATTACTATTTTTGCTTTGCCGTTATTGTTTCATTATCTAAATGAAATTAGACTGTACTCAGCGTTTTTCAAGCTACAGCAAGTAAAGCCTAACTTTGGTGAAATCCTAGTAACAACTCTCATTGCCGATCCACCACAAGGCGCAGTTATGGCTGGCCAGAACATTCACTGGCGTGTTATCCAACGTTATTTCGGCAAACTCGATAATGAATATCATCCAGAAATTTTCGAACCACATGTTCAGCCTGAGGATTTACACTGGCGTCGAGCAGAGACTATGCTCTATGAGCTCGATCCTGAATTGTCATTCTGGCAAGATCTGGATTACGTGGCAACAATGCACGCCGGCCGGCCAATAACCTTTAATGTGCTTGATGTGGCTGCCAGCTATGTTAATAAGTTGCCTTATAAAGACAGAGCAATCTATCATTTTCGTGAAAGTTTATGGACTGAGATTTTCGAGCGTTATATGGGTCAAAAGACGCTGGAACAACAGGTATTAAAGCAACTCAATAACAATATGATTGCACCAGAGGATATCTAACGTGAAGTATTCTATCTGTTTTTCTGGGGCGGCTGGTGGTAAGACGGTTGAAACAGCCCGTAAATATGCCGAAGAAGTTGGCCGAGAAATTGCCAAATCAGGTAATATCATCACGACCGGTGCAACCATCGGGCTACCTTATTATGCCGCAAGGTCAGCTTATAAGGCTGGTGGTATGAGTATTGGTTTTTCACCGGCCGCTAGCCTTAGAGAACATCTAAATAAGTATCGGCTACCAGTTGGGGTGTATGATTTTATTAATTTCACGGGTATGCATTATGTTGGCCGCGACATTCATCTAGTGCAGTCCAGCGATGCCATTATTACCGTTGGTGGGCGTTTTGGGAGCCTTCATGAGTTTACTACGGCGGTTGAGGCAGGAATGCCTTGCGGTATCTTACTGGGCAGTGGAGGCACGGCTGATGCCATACCAGGCCTATTAGATGCTCTTGAGCCACCTCACCGTAACCTGATCATTATTGATTCAGACCCAAAAGTTCTTGTCACTAAGGTTATTGATCTTATGAAACAACAATTGGGTGATATCGATCTGCACAATCGTGCTAGCTGGTTTCTTGATAAAGATAAGCATTAGCAGTATCATTAGTTTAATTTAATACAAAAGGATCTCGTACATGAATATGAAAAAACTAAATCAGGCCGGTGTCGCTGCGCTTGAGATTGTTTTAATTGTGTTTGTGATCTTAGCTGTCGCTGGCGTAGGCTATTATGTCTGGCAAGCTAAGAATAAGACTACTAAAACCCTAAGTGATACTGCCCAAGGCGCCGGCGAAGCCCAAAAAAGCGAAAAAAAGAAAACCACAACTAAATCTACTACAGCTGATGAAACCGCTAGCTGGTACTTGTATACCACACCTGGTAAGGAATATCAGTTACGTATGCCAGATGGTTGGAAATTACAGCGATATCAGGCCAGTTCTGGCATATACGCAAATGCAGCAAAAGACATTGTTTATGCAAAAGGCACCTTAGCAACAGTAACCCAGGTTGAGGGTGGTCGTGATTTTTCTTCAGTACCATTTGCTGTTAACTATATGAAAACGAGTGAAATCAGCGCCCCAAGTGGTGACAAACAAGCTTTATCACTTAAGACAAAAGACGGACTTACCGTAGATAAATATAAATACGTAGTACCCAAGGATCCAGAGGCAATTGGTCCACCAAAGGGCACCGTAGAATACGATTACCGATTTTCCAAGGGCAGCTATACTGTTAGCGTTGTGCATGATATCGCTCCAGGCGAAACAGACCAGACACAGTATGTCGAAAAGGCAATTGCAACATTTGAATTTCTATAAGGAGAAGCCATGAAAAAACTCAATCAACAAGGTATAGCCGGCACAATGGTGGCGCTGATAATAGTACTAGTTCTAGCTATTGGTGGCGTAGGCTACTATGTATGGAACGCCAAGAGCAAAACCAACAAAACCCTAAACGATACATCCCAAGGTGCTGGTGATGCCCAAAAGAGCGAAAAGAAAAAGACTGCTGAAAAGCCAGCTACCAAGGAAGAAGATGGATGGCTTCTTTATTCGGCACCAAGCCAAAAATATTCAATAAGAATACCAGATGGTTGGTTGGTAACAAGTGCTGGGGATAACTTACATTCAAACAACATTGATTATAAAAAAGGAACGCTAGCGAAAGTCGAGCAATCAAATAGTCCGATTAGCGGATATATGCTCTTTGCACTTGATGTCCCTGCCTCGGCACCTAGTAAGCAAGGTGCCGAACAATCAAGCTTTAAAACAGACAGTGGTTTAAATGTACATAAGTATTATAAAGTTGCTACGGAGGCCGATGGTCCTGGCTTAGATGTGGGAGATAAAATATACAACTACTACTTTGAGCAGGATGGAAAATATATACAAGTAACCTACGTAATAACAAATGTTATTACAAATGGTAAAACTGATCGAAGCATTGAAGTTGAGCGAGCAATTAAGACGATAAAGGTAAATTAAACATGGAAAAACTCAACGAAAAAGGATTTGGATTTTGGGAGCTTTTACTCCTACTACTTCTAATACTAATACTCATTGCACTTGGTTGGTGGGTATGGAAGCAAAAAGGCAATAACAAACCTACCGATTCTGGCCAGCAGCAGAGCCAGCCGAAGCAAGAACAAAAACCTGCTGCCGAGAAGCCAAAAGAAGTAACCAAAAAATACCTGGAGATTAAAGAGTTAGGCATAAAGATGGAGCTAGGTGACAGTACTACAGACGCCTACTACATAATGAAGAATGGTTACGCCTATATATCAACGACATCACTCAAGACAGCAGATGCCGAGTGTGGCGCTGACAAAACGGGTGTCGTGGCTATTGGTAAGTACGCAAAGACTGATGTTGACGAACAATCTGGTAAAACATATGGGGATCTTGCCACTGCCTCAGGTGCTGTTATCGGCAACGATGCTTACTATATGAGCCGCTCACAGGCTTATTGCTCGCAGGATGCCGGCATTCAAGCTAAGCAACAGGCTGCTTGGGACGGTTTTAAAGCCGAAGCAAAGACTATACAAGCACTCTAGTATTCTTGATACAATATAAGGATGACTCGAGCTCATATTGTCATCTTCACTAGTCTACGGAGTAGATTTGCTGCAATCTATCAACTTTTTGCTTCGCAACATAGGCATAGCTATGCCTTGGCGCAAGAAAGTTGCTATCTTACTAGTAAATCTACTTCTCAAATTCTAGCGGAGACAACAACATGAGCTCGTTCAAGTTATCCTCAAAATATAAGCCAACCGGCGACCAGCCGAAGGCTATTGTGGCTTTGGTTAAGAATTTAGAGCAGGGGACAAGAGAACAAACTCTCTTAGGAGTAACAGGGTCAGGCAAGACGTTTACTATGGCCAATGTGATTGCCAATCAACAAAAGCCAACCTTGATCTTGAGCCATAACAAAACTCTGGCCGCGCAGCTCTACAATGAGTTTCGACAATACTTCCCCGAAAATGCAGTGCATTACTTTGTAAGCTACTTTGATTACTATCAACCAGAGGCGTACATTCCGCGCTCAGATACATATATTGAGAAAGATAGTCAGATTAACGAAGAAATTGATCGATTGCGTCACGCAGCTACGGCTTCATTGTTGTCACGACGCGATGTGATTATTGTAGCGAGCGTGAGCTGTATTTATGGTATAGGTTCGGTTGAAGATTATGATGGGCTCGCGATTCGGCTTAAAACAGGCGAGCGACGGGTACGTGATAAGTTTTTGCGCCAACTTACTGATATTCAATACCAACGTAATGACATCGACTTTCATCGTTCGACATTTAGAGTTCGTGGCGATGTAGTTGATGTATTCCCCGCCGGGGAAGAGTTGGCCTATAGAATTGAATTTTTTGGTGATGAAATTGACCGTATTGTAAAAATCGATCCACTAACCGGCGAAATTCTAAGTACACCAAAGGAAGTTGATATATTCCCGGGAAGTCACTATGTTACGCCTCAAGACAAACTCAAGCTTGCTTTAGGCAAAATTAGAAACGAACTTGATGAGCAGCTAAGAACCTTCAAAAAGAATGGGCAGTTACTAGAAGCCCAGCGACTAGAGCAACGAACTAATTTTGATCTGGAAATGCTTGAGGAAACGGGTTTTGTAAAAGGTATCGAGAACTATAGCCGATATCTAACCAATCGTGAACCCGGTGAACAACCAGCCACCTTATTGGATTACTTCCCAGATGACTACTTGATGTTTATTGATGAATCGCACATGACACTGCCACAAGTGCGGGGCATGTATAACGGCGATCGAGCCCGCAAGGAAGTGTTAGTTGAGCATGGTTTTAGGCTGCCGAGCGCATTGGACAACCGCCCACTAACTTTCCCCGAGTTCGAACAGCATATTAACAAAGTAGTTTATGTTTCGGCGACACCAGCCGATTATGAGTTGTCTCGTAGCCCTAAGCCTGTTGAGCAAGTAATTCGTCCGACGGGGCTGATTGACCCACCGATTGAGATCAGGCCAGTTAATAATCAGATTGATGACCTGGTGAACGAAATTAAAGCTACGGTTGAAAAGCGTCAGCGCGTGCTTGTTACTACTCTAACAAAACGCATGGCCGAAGATCTGAGTGAGTACCTAAAAGAGATAAATATTAAGGTTACTTATCTGCATAGTGATATTGATACTCTGGAGCGAACGGACATTTTGCGCGATCTACGGCTTGGTACGTACGACGTTGTGGTTGGAATTAACTTGCTTAGGGAAGGTCTTGATTTGCCCGAGGTAAGTTTGGTAGCAATAATTGATGCCGATAAAGAAGGCTTCCTTCGATCCGAGCAGGCTTTAATTCAGACTATCGGCCGTGCTGCTCGCCACGTTGAAGGACACGTTATTATGTACGCCGATCACATAACGGGGAGCATGAAACGCGCTATCGATGAAACGAATCGACGCCGTAAAATCCAAGAGGACTACAACAAACAACACGGAATAACGCCTAAAGGCATAGCCAAAGCTATTGAAGAAAATACCTTGCCTCGCTCACCAAAAGAAGACAAGCCAAAGCTTGATCTTAAGAAGATCCCGGCCGAGGAATACGCACCACTTATTCGAGATCTTACGTCACAAATGGAACTAGCGGCAGCCAACCTGGAGTTTGAAAAAGCTGCTGAACTACGCGACTTAATAGACGAGGTCAAAAACAAGATAAAATAGTGAAAATAAATTCACTTGAAACTGCACATTACTAGGATTAGAATTACTCAGCTATGAGTGAAGTAGCTGGTTACAATGTAATTACCGATCCGCACACCCGTGTTGACCTGCTTGATGAGGCCTTAAAATTGCCTGGTAAGCCGATTATTAACGGTGATTTTATTGATGGTCCTGGAGATGAAGTCGAGACTTTTAGGCGGGTTATGGATTTATATGACCCCGACGATCCAAATGTCTTGCTTGGTAACCATGAACCTATGCGTCTACAAGTCATTCAGGCGGCAATGCAGATAAAATTCGGCAATGCTTTGCCCGAATACCTAGACATGGTTCGCTTATGGACGCGGGCGATGTCTTTTGGTGGATTTGCTTTGCGTTCTTATGATGTGGAGCCGTCAAAGTACAAAAGTGCTACCGATAGGGTTATGGAATTGTACGAGCGAATGGAAAGTAAAGGATTCGTTAGCTTCTTGCTTAACCTACCGACATATTACGAAGGTGATGACTTTATATCTATACATGCTGGTTTAACAGAGGAGCCGCTAGCTGATCAATTTAACGAACTGGGCCTCTATAGGCAAAGGTTAATATGCGGTAATTCATTTGATGATACACCTGGCCAGCTTTATTCGTTCATACTTGCCCGTACACCAAATGCATTTCGGGCTACCGAAAAAACGGTTATTACTGGGCATGTCGACTTAGATGATAGTGCACAGCGTATAACTGCGAATGGAAGACGAGTAAGGTTAGGGTCTCAAGTGAAATACAACAAAACAGGCGCACTCTTTACCTACAATACTAGTTCCGGGTTAGTTATACCTGTGAGTGCGACTTAAGCCGCGAGTCGTTCTTCAATACTGGTCATATAAGCTACCTTAGTACGAATTGTACGAGGATTAGCAATTGATAGGTGTGTGCCTGGTACTATCTCTTCACTTACTCCCTGGCGTGCAATACCAGACGAGCCTCTCAACACACTTCTAAACTCACGCTTTTGGTTGGCAATGCTGAATTCAAATAATCTATAGTGTCCTCTTTGACTTGGTGGCAGATGTGCGAGCACATGGCCAAATTCACCCCAGAATAGTCCACGGAATAGGTAAATATTACTAAGAGCAAACTCTTTAGAAAATTCTACAGTCTCAACATATTCTTTGATGTTTTCTTCCTCATCTCGGGCCAAGCGTACAGCTTGGCGGCCAAGACAGTACATTTCTCTTAATACATACTCAGGATGTCTTACGAATTTCTTAACGTCAATTCTGCCAATTTTGCGCACTAACGCTGGATCAACTTTGTAGCCATCACGTGTATATGTCCCAAAAAACTGATCGTAGGCCTCAAATGCCGTGGCTTCCATGGCACCGTCAGAGTCACCTTCATCATCCACAACTTCGGTTTGTAACAGATCAGCATAATCTTCACCCGCACGCTGGACCGATAAGTGCATATCCCAGCCATTTCGGTACAGACTATGAAATCTATTAAGTGAGTGACCTTCTGTTAGGGTAAACCGACCATTACGATGATATTTATCAGTGGTCTTTATATTGAAGCCACCGTCGTATCGAGTGAACCAGGCACCTTTTTTGACTATTGGCACCGTTGAAGAAGGCTCATTGGGGACGCCCACTAATTGATGCCGTTTAGTCCCATCGCTAAACGTTATGTCGCGCTGAAAATATCTGCCAAAATCAGTATCAAGATCAGGACGATGCTTATCTGGCGTGACAAAATCAATACCAATGTCATAAAAAGTAGGGAGAGGTTTTTGCTCTAGTAATAAAACACCCTCTCGGGTTTCAAGAGGGTGTAATGGCTGCAAAGCAGGAGCGACTTCAGGAGTGCCCATGTCGGGCTCCTGGTGTTCAAATCCTCCTCTGTGGAGATGTACAATAGCCATGTTTGTTTCCTCTTGTAAAGAAGTTCTATAAATAATAATGCGCTTATGCGAATAATTTGTAAAGCTTTTGTTTGTTATGCTTTAAGTATAGGGGTACAATATCTGTTAAGTAGATAAAAATTATGCAATATTACTTCGAGCTTTATACCTTAAGTGACCAGTTGTCCGCGGATCTTTGGACTGCTCTATACACCGCAATCGCACAATATTCAGGTACCATCGGTAAGTTCCAGATTATTATAAAACTTGAGGACAATGTGGTTCGATATTTCATCACCTCGGATAAAGACTTAGGTGTCCTGTCAAATAATCTAGAAAATATTGTCCTACGGCCAGTTACAAAAGAAGAATGCACACCGCCAAAAACTACTGGCAAAGAGCGGTTTGTGACCTTTGTAACAGGTGGAAATTTGTTGGACGTTAAAGAAAAGTATGGTGTTAAACGTTCAAAGCACCTAGAGTGGGCAACATTCACGATCCGATCTGTCGCTGCCTCAAAAGCCGTTACAACTGGCCAGCTAGTGTTCAAGTCGGCAGCTGGTACCTACTCAGTGGGTAAGAAGATTTTTAATTTCTTCCCAGCTCAGCTTCTGGCTGTTGATTTTGCCCAAAACACCCGCTATCTAAAGAAAACACCTCCAAAGTACCTAAATATCGAGAAAACATTAAATATCTTGGATAGTGCCAACACCAACGCTTTGTTCGAAGTTGATACGTTCCCATATTTCTCGACCAATTACTATTTAAACATTCACAATTATGATTTTGACAAGCACTCGTTTATTATCGGAGCTAGCGGTAGTGGTAAGTCAAAATTTATTGAACTATTCGTAGATCGAATTCAAAAAACTTCAGCAGCCATGAATTACCGGGTGATTGTGATTGACCCTCACGCCGCACTCGGTGAAAATCTCCAGCATATTCCAAATTCCACAAACATTAACTTTAGTGGTGAAACAACCGAGCTATTCCCAGGGGCTGGTACTGATGTTTCAGCGGCCACGGAGTTAACCACAACACTATTTAAATCGCTACTCGCTGATCAGTTTAATCCTAAGCTAGAGAGAGTCATGCGCTTTAGTATCTACGTGTTATTGGTAGCCCAGAGCATGTCAATGGACTATCTAAAGCGATTTTTGACCGATTTACAGCTTAGAACTCAGATATTGCAACACGTTGAGGGCCACGTACCGCAAAACATTCAGAATTTCTTTAACACTGATTTTAACGAGATTCGAACTCAGCATTATACCGAGGGTGTATTGCCGATTATTGCTCTTGTAGACGAAATGCAAATGCAACCAGCGCTTGTTAATGAGAGTGAACAATCTTTAGCAAAACTTATTAACGATAACTTTCTGACAGTATTCTCTCTAAATAAAGTCAGTATGGGCGAAAAAGTCGTTAAAACGGTTTCGGGCTTATTGATCCAACAGATTTTCCTCTTGGCTCAAGCTAGGGCATTCTCACAGAAAGTGATTTTGATTATTGATGAGGTTTCGGTGGTTCAGAACCCGGCTTTAGCCCAGATTTTAGCTGAGGCTCGTAAGTTTAACCTGTCGGTGATATTGACTCAGCAGTACTTTGGTCAGATTGAGCAAGACCTAAAGGCGGCTATTTTTAGTAACGTTTTCAACTACTATGCATTTAAAGTTTCAGAGGAAGACGCAAGAGCATTGGAAGGTAACCTAAACATTGAGTTACCTAAAGAGCTCGTCGAGCAAGAGCATAAGCATGGCATCAAAGAAGACCAGGTCAAGGTCAAGATCATGACTGAGCTTCACCCAAGGGAATGTTTGGTACGGGTATCAGCTAATGGACAGATTCTGCCGGCAGTAAAGGCAAGAACTCTTGATGTACCTGTACGCAATCTAATGTCAAAGACTAAGATTGATGAGAAAAAGGCTGCTCAACTAAAAACATATGAAAAGAAACAGCTACCAACCAAATTTGTAGAAGGCGTTGAGGCGGCCCAGGCGCCTGCGCAGGTTGCTTCGCCTGAGGTTATGACTCAGCCACAACCACAGTCACAACCACAACCGACACAAGAATACTCAAATGAACGAGTACGGACCAGCTTAAGTGAGTTGCTAGCCGAGCATTCATCGAGCCGAGCATTAGTTAATAAACGCAAAAGGAAATAAGTATGGATGAGAAACAAGCAAAAGATATTCTAGATCAAATAGTGGGCCAGGTTTTTGGTTACCAAAATCCGTTTACTTTGGAACAATTCATGCAAAAGTTTGCCTTTGATGTACGACTCCCCCAACAAGTAACTGATGCGACAGATGGATCGGTAACGTGGGCTCAATCTATTAACCCAACTAAGTTTATAAAGATGTCTAATGCTCGAAAACGTAGTGAAGTTGATGACTGGATTTTGCCTAAGAAACCCATGTCTACAATTGAAGACATGCTCACAGCATGGAATGACGTAAACTTCACTTCTACAGAACGTGAAATCCAAGGTTTGAATGCGTCACAAAGTGACATGGTATATGAGTGCAATAACGTTTGGCGCTCACAAGATGTACATAATTCTCAGAACATTCTCTTTTGTGATAGTAGCATGCATCTGGAAATGGTTGCTGCATCACAACGTTCAAATACCTCAACGTACTGCATTCGGCTTGAAGACAGTAAAGAGTGCTCCAACAGCTTCTCTATATCCTGGAGTGGAAAAATATCAAATAGTTTTTTCCTTCACGATTGTTATGATGTTCATGATTCAATTTTTTGCTCACATATAGCCAGCAAGCGTTTTTGTATTGCTAACATGCAATTTACCGAGGAAGAGTATAATAAGCTCAAACCTATGGTCATTCAGTGGATTCTGACCAGTTAATCTTATATAATAGGAGCACAAATGGCGGCACTCACACCTCAAGATATATTAAAATTGGCCAAACTCGCTCGTATTCAAGTTACTGAAGATGAGCTACAACGGTATTCTAAAGAGTTAAGTGCAATTCTTGAGTATGTTGAACAGCTCGGCAAGGTTGATACAAAAGATCTCAAGCCTACCTACCAAGTCACCGGACTAACTGATGTTATGCGTCCAGATGAACTGTATGATTATGGTGTGACAGCTGAAGAATTACTAAAGAACGCTCCAGCGCAAGAAAACGGCCAAATTAAAGTAAAGCGGATGATAGGTTAGAGATCTATGAGCGTCTGGCCATCTATTGCTGAAATTGCCGAAAAAGTTCAATCTGGTGACCTGACGGCGGTTGATTTGGTTGAAAAAAGTCTTGAACTAATTGAAAAGCACCAGGAGTTCGATGCTGTTATCGCAGTTGTCGAAAAACGTGCAAATCAACGGGCAAAAGAAATTGACGCGCGAATAAAAAAAGGCGAGCAAGTTGGCCGATTGGCAGGCGTGCCATTCATCGCCAAGGACAACTTTTTAACTTTTGGTTCTGAAACTACAGCAGCCAGTAACATTCTGAAAGGCTTTAATGCGCCATATCAAGCCACAGCGATCGAAAAACTTGAAGCCGAAGGTGCAATATGTGTGGCCAAAGCCAACCTTGATGCATTCGCTCATGGTTCAAGTACTGAGAATAGTGATTTTATGACGACCAAGAACCCCCATGATAAAAAACGTGTTCCTGGTGGTTCATCTGGAGGCTCCGCAGCTGCCGTTATGCTTGACATGGCACCTTTTGCTCTAGGAACTGACACAGGGGGCTCAATTCGCCTTCCAGCTAGCTTTACGGGCGCTGTGGGCTACAAGCCGACCTATGGGCTAGTTTCCAGAAGTGGCGTGATTGCTATGGCCAGCAGTACAGATGTAATCGGGCCGATAACGAAAACTGTTGAAGACGCGGCTTTGGTCCTAGATGTTATGAGCGGACGAGATAATCTGGACAGTACGACAATCGAGCGTGATCCTAACCCATACACTGACTTTGTTGATGTACAAGGTAAGACCATAGGGATTGTCAAAGAATACTTTAGCGAGGGGTTGAATAAAGATGTTGAATCAGTTATTCAAGACGTCATTGAGCGGCTTAAGGATTCTGGCGCAAAAGTAAAAGAAGTTAGCCTACCTTCATTGCCGCTAGCTTTGGCTTGTTACTATATTATTTGCCCGGCTGAAGTAAGCAGTAATTTAAGTCGTTATGACGGACAAAGATACGGCTTTAGTGCAAAGAATGCCAAGAATCTCGAGCAGAGTTATGAACAGTCAAGAAGTGAAGGTTTTGGTGACGAAGCCAAACGGCGAATTATGATCGGAACATATGTTTTGAGTAGCGGTTACTATGACGCTTACTACAAAAAAGCTCAGACCGTGCGGACAAAACTGATTAAGGAGTTTGAAGAGGCATTCAAGGACGTTGATTTTTTGATTGGCCCTACCGCACCATCAGTAGCATTTAAGATTGGTGAAAACATTGATAACCCTATCCAGATGTACTTAACAGATATTATGACTGTAGCCGCCAATTTAGTAGGCGTCCCGTCAATTAGTGTTCCTGCTGGCAAGGTTGGCAATTTACCAGTTGGTCTGCAGCTTATGGCCCCGCAGAAACACGACAGAGAACTATTATCATTAGCAGCAACAACAGAAAGGAAATCATAAATTCATGAGCGTCGAAGCTATTACCGCAATCGGAGGTTTAATCATCATTGGGATAACCTTTATAGTTATCTTTATGAAACTGATTGCCAAGAGGGTTCCACGCAAACTTAAAGCAGACAAGTTTACGGCTAAATGGCAAGAGTTACAGAGCTATTGTAAGGATAAATCAACCTGGCCAGATGCGATCTTGGCGGCCGATAAGTTATTAGATGAAGCCTTGCAGAAAAGGCGCTTTAAAGGCAAGAATATGGGCGAACGCTTAGTCTCAGCCCAAAAGGATTTTAGTAATAACGATGATGTCTGGTTCGGGCACAAGTTAAGCAAAAAAATCCAAGAACAACCCGAACTTAAGCTTAAGGAAATTGATGTAAAAGAGGCTTTGATCGGCTTTAGGCAAGCCTTAAAGGATCTTGGGGCTTTATGAGCGAACTGCAAAAATACTTCGTAAATGGTTATTTGCCGACGATCGGCATTGAGTGCCATGTGCAACTCAAGACCAAAACGAAGCTTTTTGCTGCTGTCAGTAACGACGCAAAGAATGCCGCACCGAACACTGTGGTTAGCCACATATGCTTAGGCATGCCTGGAGCGTTACCTGTTTTGAACGAAAAAGCCATTGAACTTGCTATGCAAGCAGCTTTTGCCCTGGCAACCAAACCCCAGAAGTTTAGTAAATTCGATCGAAAGCATTATTTTTACCCAGATCTTCCAAAAGGTTATCAGATAACGCAATATGAGGAGCCTATTATCTTGGGTGGCCACGTTGACATTGTTGTCGATGGGCAAGAGATGCGAATTGGCATAACTAGAGCGCATTTAGAAGAGGACGCTGGCAAATCAACTCACCCAGCCGGGAAAGAATACAGCTTAGTTGATTTAAATCGCGCTGGGACTCCACTCCTCGAGATTGTTTCAGAGCCTGATATGCATAATGCCGCCGAGGCTAAGGCTTACGCCAAAGAGCTATATCTGCTTATGCGATATGCCGATGTTTCCGATGCCGATTTATATCATGGGAATATGCGTTTTGATGTTAATGTGTCAGTAAGCAAAGATCCTAAAGAATTTGGCACTAGAACAGAAACAAAGAATCTTAACTCATTTAAGAGTGTTGAGAAGGCTGTTGAATATGAAATAAAGCGTCAGATTGAAGTAATTGAAAAGGGTGGCGTTATTGTTCAAGAGACCCGTGGTTGGGATGATGCCAAACAAAAAACATTCTCACAGCGAACCAAAGAAGATGCCCACGACTATCGTTATTTCCCGGAACCAGATATCCCGCCTGTCTTACTCGAGGATAAGGTAATTGATGAAGTTGAGAAAAACATGCCTACAATGCCTAATGTGCTTCGTAAACGGCTTGAAAAATTAGGGCTAGATAAATCGGCCGTCGAAACCCTTGTCGATGAAATTCCTGCCGGCAATTTTATGCTGCAAGTTATGGATGATTGTGATGATGCCTCGGCAAAACGTATAGCCAACTGGCTAGTTAGTGAAGTTCAAGCCATGGTTGCCGAAGAAAAACTAATCTGGGAGTCTGCGCGCCTAAATGTTGAGCAATTCCAGGCTTTGAGCAAATTGGTGCAAGAAAACCAAATTAGCTCAACGGGTGCTAAAACGGTGCTTGGAGTTTTGGTTGAAAAGGGTGGCGATCCACTAACAATAGCTAAAGAACACGATTTGTTGCAGGTATCTGATGAGGCCGAGATTGAAGGGATAGTCAAAGCCGTGATCGACGCTAATCCTAAAGCAGCCGAGGATGTTAAAAATGGTGAAATGAAGGCTATTGGTTTCTTAGTCGGCCAAGTTATGAAAGAGTCCAGGGGTAAAGCTAACCCAGGCCTTGCCCAGCAGTTTATTAAGAAACATTTAGGGATTTAGTCTCAAAGCGCTTATGAGCGTGATACAATTTTTATGATGACAACTAAACCCGTTAGAAAAGCCGTTATTGCTGCAGCTGGATTTGGCACAAGATTTTTGCCACAAACTAAGGCTATGCCTAAAGAAATGTTACCCCTAGTAGACAAGCCGATCATTCAATACATAGTCGAGGAATTAGCTGAAGCTGGTATTGAAGATATAGTAATTGTTACTGGGTATCACAAGCGCTCTATAGAGGACCATTTCGACTATATGAGTGCGGATCTGAGAGCTAATCTTAAGCAAGGAAAAAAAATAGAACTGCTAGAAGAGACAAAAAAAATATCTAGCTTGGCTAATTTTGCTTATATTCGTCAAAAAGGACCATATGGCAGTGGAACACCAATTGTTAATGCTGCGCATTTAATTGGTGATGAACCATTTATCTTTACGTATGCCGATGATCTTATACCCTCTCAGCCTAATCGATTTAAACAGATGGTGGAACTTTATGAAGAGCTTGGAGGCAGTATTATGCCTTGCATTAAAGTTGAGAAAGATGAGGATTACAAGCGTTATGGCATTGTTGACGGTGAAGTGCTTCGCGACGGAGTTATTAAAATGAGCCGCTTAGTTGAAAAACCCGGCAAAGAAAATGCACCATCAAGCTTGGCGACAGTTGGGGGATCATTACTTACGCCAGATGTTTTTGACTATCTTGAAGGCAATTTAGAAAAAGTTGCTGATGGAGATGAATTTTATTTAACAACTTATGGGCTTGGTCCTATGATTAAAGCTGGCCGACCAGTCTATGGTTGCGAGCTAAAGAATAGTCGTTATTATGACACTGGTAATAAGCTGGGGTACCTGGAGGCGGTCGTTGATACGGCGTTATCGCACCCTGATATAGGCGACGATTTTAGGGCATTACTTGAGAAGCGTTTACAAGAGGGGTAGAATATAGTTATGGATGCATACGGAGTATTAGTTATTATTCTCTCTATAACACTGGCCATTTTCCTAGTGGTTGGAATAATCTTACTGATCCAACTTATCAAGCTTACCAAGCAAGTACGTGGAATTACCGAAAAAGCTGATGCTGTTATGGATGATGTTGAGGCTGTAAGTGAATTCTTTAGGAAGTCAGCTGCTCCAGTGGCTATTGGCCAATTGGTAAGTAATATTGTATCAACCATAACAGGACGTAAACGAGGGAAATAACTATGAGTAAAAACGGAAATAAGAAGCTGGCAATCGGCGCTGCAATTGGTGTAATAACAGGTTTTGTGGCCGGAATTTTAGCCGCCCCTAAGAGTGGAAAAGAAACTCGAAAAGACATTAAAGATACGGCGACAAAAGTTACTCGAGAAGCCGAGAAACAACTCAAGAATCTTTATACTGAACTATCAGACGTAATTACTGAGGCCAAAGTATTGGCCAAAAAAGAAGGGGCTAAGGCCAAAAAAGAATTCCTTGTAGCTCTTAGTTCAGCTGAAAAAACCCAACAGAAGGTTAAAGAGGTCATTACTGCAATTCGAAATGGTGAAGCTGATAATCCTGAACTTGATAAAGCCGTTAAACAAGCAAATTCAGCTAAAGATAGCTTGAAAAATTTTCTTTCAAAATAACTGCAATAATCTGTTGTAATAAAAAGCATCGCTTCTTTAAGCTGATTTTTCTATACTTATAGTACGAATGGGCGACAAAAAATCACTCTCACCAAGTGATTATGTACATCTGCATAATCACACACAGTATAGTTTGCTTGATGGGCTGACTAAAATACCAGCCATGGTTGAGGCCACAAAGGCGATGGGGATGGAAGCCATTGCTGTTACCGATCATGGCACACTTTCAGGCACGATCGAGTTTTATAAGACAGCCAATGTAAGTGGCGTAAAGCCAATAATTGGCATGGAGACATATGTTGCTGCCAGGAGTCACCAAGATAAGGACCCCGGCAAGGATAAGCCAAACTATCACTTAATACTCCTAGCCAAAAATAACCAGGGCTACCAAAATTTGATGCGCCTGAGTACGATAGCCAATCTAGAGGGTTTTTATTACAAGCCAAGAATCGATCATGACTTACTAGAAAAATATCACGATGGACTCATCGTACTTAGTGGTTGTATAGGTGGTGAGGTCGGAGATGCTCTGCGGCAAGGCCAGTACGAAAAAGCCAAAGAGATCGCAAGTTGGTATAAATCTATATTGGGTAACGATTACTATTTAGAGGTTCAAGATCATGGCCATCCTAAGCATCCATCAAAATGGGATGAACAAGTTGAGGTTAACGAACAAATTATTAAGCTGGCAAAAGAGTTAAAAATCGACTGCGTTTTGACTTGTGATGCTCACTATCTCCGACACGAAGATCAAGAAGCTCATGAAATTTTGCTTTGTGTTCAAACAGGGTCATTTCTATCGGATGAAAATCGAATGAGTCTACTTAACTTCGACCTTCATGTAATTGATCCAAAGGAGCTAATAAAGCGCTGGGCAGATATGCCAGAAGTCATTACTAATACTAAAAAAATAGCTGACAAATGTAACGTGACTATTGAGCTGGGTAAGTACTTAATCCCTAAATTTCCTGTTCCAAAAGGTGATGATGAAAAAAGCTACCTGCATAGACTTAGTTACGAGGGGTTGGTCAGACGTTATGAGCCCAAAAAAAAGCCAGCCAAATCGCTTACTGATTTAAAAAAGCAGCTATCAGCCAAAATTGTCGAACGAGCAGAGTACGAGCTAAGTATTATTGAGAGAATGGGGTTTAGCGGCTACTTCCTAATCGTCCAGGATTTTATAAACTGGGGTAAAGACCAAGGAATTGTTTTTGGACCAGGTCGTGGTAGTGGGGCAAGCTCAATAGTGGCTTATGCACTACGTATAACCGAGCTTGATCCTCTGGCGTATGATTTGATGTTTGAGCGGTTTTTGAACCCTGACCGTATTTCCATGCCAGACTTTGATATTGATATTCAAGATACTCGTAGAGATGAGGTAATACAATATTGTGTTGAAAAATATGGCACGGATAGAGTAGCTAATATTGTAACTTTTGGCACCATGGCAGCCAGAAATGCAGTCCGTGATGTGGCCAGAGTTTTGCAAGTACCATATGCTGATGCTGATCGATTGGCCAAAATGATTCCTCCACCAGTTCAAGGGCGACATATACCCCTTGCGACATCATTAAAAGAAAGCACTGAATTAGCTAACGAATACAAAACAAATGACGACGCGAGACGTGTATTTGACCTAGCTGTCCGACTTGAAGGTACAATTCGCTCTCATGGAGTACATGCTGCAGGTGTGGTTATTGCCCCAGATGAGATTGTAAAGTTTGCGCCTCTTGAAATGGCTCAGAAGGGCGTAGTAGCCACCCAATATTCTATGGTCCCAGTAGAGGAGCTAGGGCTGTTAAAAATGGACTTCTTAGGACTATCTAACCTAACGATTATTAAAAATGCCCTGAGGATAGTTAAACGAGTTTACGGTGATGAAGTTGATATTAACAACGTTCCTATGGATGACCCCAAAACCTATGAACTTCTAGCGCATGGCGATACGACAGGTGTCTTCCAGCTCGAATCAGCAGGCATGAAGCGATATTTAAAGGAGCTCAAGCCAAACCAATTCACAGATATTATTGCCATGGTTGCTCTATATAGACCAGGGCCGATGGCCGAATTCCCAAGATTTATTGAAGGTAAGAATAATCCGGCAAGTATTTCATATCCCCACCCGTCACTTGAACCTGTTTTGGGTGACACGTATGGTGTTATGGTTTTCCAAGAACAAATTATTGCACTTCTACAGCTGATTGCCGGATATACCCCTGGCGAAGCTGACTTGATTCGTAAGGCGATTGGGAAAAAGAAGCGTGACATCATGAATGCCGAGCAACCTAGATTTATTGAAGGCTGTTTGAAACGAGGCCTAACAAAATCAGGTGCCGAAAAACTATGGGCGCTAATCCAGCCATTCGCAGATTATTCTTTCAACAAAGCTCATGCCGCCTGTTATGCGCTAATTGCTTACCAGACTGCTTATTTAAAAGCACACTATACAGCAGCGTTTATGGCAGCATTGATGACTAGTGATTTTGATGACACTGACCGATTGGCAATAGAAATTAACGAGTGTAAACACATGGGCATTGAGGTGTTACCACCTGACGTAAATGAATCGTTTCTTGAATTTGCGGTTGTTCCAGAGCAAAATCAAATTCGTTTTGGAATGGCTGCCATAAAAAACGTCGGTCGCGGAGCAGTTGAGGAAATTCTTGAAGCTCGTAACATCGATGGAGAATTTAAAAGTTTAGAGGACTTCTTAACTAAAGTAAACCCTAGGGTGGTTAATCGAAAAACCATTGAAAGCCTTATAAAAGCAGGTGCTTTTGATAGGTTTGAAAAACGATCTACACTGCTTCACAACATCGATGTTCTTCTGGCTTATGCTAGTAGGATTCACAAGCAACAATCATCAGGACAAGTTGATATATTCGGTGATAATGCTGATTTTGATCAACACACTAAATCGGAGCTGAAATTGGAGCCTAATGACTCAGCATATCCTCAAAGAGAGCAATTACAGTGGGAGCGTGAGCTACTCGGGCTATTTCTGTCACAGCATCCACTGGAAAGTTATAAACACTTACTTGAAGAACAGACAACACCTATCGCAACTCTAACACCAGAGCATCATAACCGTGCTGTATCTGTTGGCGGTAGTATTAGTGATATGCGTGAGATTACGACCAAGAAGGGTCAAAAAATGGCTTTTGTAAAACTTAATGACGAAGTTGATGAAATAGAGATAATTTTGTTCCCAAGCATCTACCAACAAACTATCGGTATATGGGAGCGAGATCGAGTGGTAATTGTTAAAGGTAAGATATCGGCACAAGATAGGGACGGTAATATTACAAATGAAATAAAAGTTATGGTTGATGATGCTCGTGAAGTTACTCACGAACAGGCTGCAGCATATCAGCCGACAGGCAAGAAGCGTAAAACTCCGAAACCTAGTAATAAATCGCTAAAAGCCGTTCCTTTGTCTAAAAAGGACGACAGTAAGCCAGAAACAAAGCGGCTCTACATACGTATAGAAGACAGTGGTAATAGTGAGCTATTGATTTCATTGAAACAAACAATAGACCAATACAAGGGCGAATACGAAGTTGTGTTAGTGTTAGGACCTAATGATAGTAAGCAGGCGGTTAAATTGCCCGTCAAGTTCTCACTTGATCCGGGCGCCTTAGAGAAACTTAGTAATTTGATCGGCGCTGAGAATGTTAAGTTGGCTTAGAGGATAACACCAACTTGTCGTGTTACAACGAGGCCAATAACTATGATACTTACTAATACAACATCAAGCATAGGATGGGTAATGGCAAATTTTTCACCTTTTTTCAGGGCTTTTTTAATACCTACAAGGTGTTTAATAATAAACAAGGTTAGCGCGGCTCCAACAACAAAACTTATAGCTGACGTAAGCCAGGTGTATCGGCTACTAATTAGAAGGTCAACCTTGCTAACAGCTTTAGGCTTTACAGCTGAAGCCTCTTTTTCAGTTGTAGTGTAGCTTAGGGGTTCTGAACCTTGCCCAGTAGCTGTTAAAAGCGGTGTCTCACTGGTTGAACGGCCATACATGGCAACAATAACTGTAGAAGGCCCAGTATGATTAAAGTCAGGGCTGTTTGCTGTGCCAAAACCAACATCAACAAAATCTTTATCAAGTAAGTTTTCTCTATGACTTGGGCTATTCATCCATCCAGTTATTGCATCATCACTTGTTATAAAACCGTATGCCAGGTTCTCACCAGCTTTTTGATACTGATAGCCACTATTTATGATAAATGACCATGGCGGACTACCATCTGGTGTGTTGTGCGACCAATAGTTACGGTTTACCATGTCTTGTGCTTTGGCTTGGGCTGCAGCATTCAATTTATCATTGATATGAAGAGCTGGTGCTTTGTTCGCGGCACGTTGTTTATTTGTAGCTGATAGTAAGCCACTACTGCTTACATTTGTTGAAACTGCCAGAACACTCTTATTTGATGTCTTGAAAAGAACAGGACGGAACATCCATAAACCAACCAATACTAAAGTCACCAGCGGTAAATAAGGCCAGTAATGTTTTAGGTACTGTTTGGTGTGTTTGTGTTTTGGGCGCAAGTTCGAATGACTTCTTTTGTCACGCCTTACCACGCCTTGTGTAGGCATAAGCATATTGTAAACTAAAATGGATAAAATGTGCAATGATAAAGCGTCATTGCGGCAGCCTGAACAACATTAAAGGATTCTTTTTTACCAAACATTGGAATTTCTACAACTTTATCGCATTTATCGAGCAATTCAGACTCTATTCCCTCGACTTCACGTCCAACAACTATTGCGACTTTGTCGCTTGGTGTGTAATCAGGTAGTTTTATTGATTCAGTATTTTGTTCTAGCCCAATAATCTCAAATCCTGACTCTGCCAGATTTGCTAGCAATGCTTCAATATCACTAGTATGTTCCCACTTAATTATCGTTTCGGCGTCTAGAGCTGTTTTATGGATTTGTTTATGAAGTTTATTGGCTATGTGGGGAAGTCGCTCATCAGCTTTTAATAATGGATAGGGCGTATAACCGGTTAAGTAGACTTTTGATATGCCTAGTCCTTCACAAGTTCTGAGTAATGAACCAACATTATGAGTACTCCTCAAGTTATGAGCTATTAATCGTATGTCTCTCATAAATGCTAGCTTAGCAGATAGATGTCTCTGACACGAAAGTTTTGTGCATCAAGGGGTGCTTATGCTTAAATATAGTCATGAGTCAAGACGCTCGACGTGACGAAGAGCAGTTAACCCAGCAACGTGCTCGTACCCTTGGTATGGAGTATATTAACACAGCTGAAATTCAGGATAAGAAGCTATTTAAAGACGTGTTGACCGTTCCTGAGCTGTATAGCATGAAAGTTATTCCAATTGAGTCAACCGGTGGCAGTATTACTTTTGGAATCACAACCACGACATCAAACAATACGCTGGAAACTTTGAAACAGCGATTTTTGGATCAGAGGCTAGAGTTCGGGATTATTTCTGATTCTGGGTTTAGAGATTATATGAAGTTATATGATCCGCCCAAACAGGTAGTCTATCAGGATATCGAGCTTACTAACGCTGGCACAGAAGATCTAATTGAGCGTGTTTCTGCAACGCTGAGCCAAGTTCGGGCTAATGATATGTTGGCGTATTTAGTACAGCAGGCTCATAAACTGGCTGCGTCTGACATTCACCTTGAGCAACAGAGAGGATACGCTAGAATTCGTATAAGAATTGATGGGGTGTTGCACCCAATAGCCAGACTTTCCCCACAAAAGGCTTATATATTAATCTCGGCGATTGCTAGTGCTGGAAATGTTTCGACTCGTGCGCCAGATGCCCAGCAAGGACACATTTCGCAAAAGGTCAAAATGGCTGATGGAACTATGGTTGACGTCAATCTGCGTATTGAGACTGTACCAACCGTTAATGGCATGGACGTTGTTATGAGACTCTTTAACATGGAACAGAGCATGTATACGCTAGATAAATTAGAGTTGTCTCCAGCAGAACGTAAAGTAGTTGATGATATTGTAAGTAAACCAGCAGGTTTAGTTATGGTTGTCGGACCAACTGGATCTGGTAAAACAACCACCCTATACTCGATTCTAAACACTCTTAACAGTGAAGAACGCAAAATAATAACCATTGAAGACCCGGTTGAGTATCAGTTCGAGGGCGTTACGCAAATACCAGTGACAACGCATGGTACAGATGAGACGGGGTTTGCCGACAAACTTAGGGCTGTTTTACGTCTTGACCCAGACGTAGTGATGGTTGGCGAGATTCGTGATCTGGACACCGCAAAAACTGCTCTGCAGGCGGCACTAACTGGTCATCTGGTACTGGCGACATTTCACGCTAGCTCATCAGCGGCTGCGCTAACGAGAATTATGGATGTTGTCGGCGAGAACCCTTTGTTTGCATCAGCTATTCGACTCGTCATGGCTCAGCGTCTAGTTAGAAAACTCGATGATAATACCAAGCAACCCGTCGAGCCCGATGAAGAGACAATCAAAAGGATCCAAGAAGTAGTCGATAGCCTGCCTAGTGCCGAGAAAAAACCAGACCTAAACGGATTGAAGTTATATGTGCCTGGTAAATCACCGGATAATCCGTACGGCTTCAGGGGCCAGGTTCCAATCAGGGAGCAATTTAAAATGACACCAGAGCTAGCCAAATTACTTCAGACTGAAGGGAGGCGACTATCAACTCAAGAAATTGAGGATGCTGCCGTTAAATCAGGTATGCGTACTATGTTGCAGGACGGAATTCTCAAAGTTATTGCCGGTGAGACAACACTAGAAGAAGTATATAGAGTTATCGGCTAAGTAATTACTTTGGCAATTGATGGCACTAAACGCTCGTCAAGAACGCTCGGTATTATCATTTCGGAAGTCGGGCTATCAACAAGATTAGCAATAACTTCGGCGGCTGCAATTTTGTTCTCATCTGTAATTTTGCGAACTCGGTTATCAAGTGCCCCACGAAATATACCAGGGAAGGCTAGGGCATTGTTAACTTGATTAGGGAAATCGCTTCGGCCGGTAGCCATGATTGCGACACCTGCTTTGTGAGCAATATCAGGCATTATCTCTGGTACTGGATTGGCCATAGCAAAGATTATCGGGTCTTTGGCCATAAGCCTTACATGATGCTCATCAAGAAGCCCGGCTTTGGAAACACCTATAAATATATCGGCTCCTTTTAGCGCATCATCAGGACTACCACTAATGTTGTGTGGGTTCGTAAAGTCTAGTAACTTCTTTTTCTCGTCATTTAGGTCAGTACGGTCTTTCGAGATTATTCCTTTACTGTCGACGACCAGGATCTCGGGGCTAGCATACTTATATAAAAGTTTGATGATGGCGGTACCTGCTGCTCCGGCACCGACACAAACAATTCGGCAATCAGAAAGTTTACGACCAGTTATCTTCATAGAATTGATTAGCCCTGCAAGCACAACTACCGCTGTCCCGTGTTGGTCGTCATGAAAAACTGGTATAGGAAGCTCGGCTTTAAGTCGTTCTTCTACTTCAAAGCATATCGGGGCTGCAATATCTTCTAAATTAATTGCCCCAAAACTTGGAGCAATCGCTCTGACTGCGGATACAATCTCATCGGCCGAATGAACATCTAATATGATCGGGACTGCATCGATATCAGCAAAATGCTTAAAGAGCATGCATTTGCCTTCCATTACAGGTAGTGCACCATATGGTCCAATGTCACCAAGCCCTAAAACGGCTGAACCATCACTTATAACCGCGGCGGAATTATTTAACCAAGTGTATTCTCTAGCTTCATCGGGGTGTTCGGCAACATAACTAGATACCGTGCCAACACCGGGTGTGTAGTAAATACTAAGCTTGTCTTGAGTATCAAGATTATCTTTAAGTTTAATAGCTAGTTTGCCTTTGAGCTTTTTGTGTTGATCGAGGGCCTTTTTGCCAAAATCTGTCATTTACTCATCATATCACTAAGCACTTGCAACTTGCCTATATTCCAGCCTCAAAGTATTGAGTAAGCACACTAACCAAGTTTCTCTCGTCAATGTATGGACTATACATTTCCTAAAGATAACTAGATTATTGTACTCAACTCACTGCTTTTCACTTAACAGAATATAGACAAGCCGTAAGCGCTATGTATAATAGGAATCTATTGTCAAAAAAATCAGAAAGGAAAATGTGGGCGAAACTGGGCCAGAATTTGAAGTTGAATCAAAATCCATAAGATTGGTAACCAACATTCCAGAATCTTGTGAAGAAATGAGTAAGCTAATGGAAACAAGCTACCCAGAAGATAGAGGTATTGATCCTGATATGATTCCTGATGCTGACATAATTGATATTGTTCGAAGAATAAAACGTAATAACAGATAGAAACTTATTGCATTACATCTGAAAATAGTGTAGGATGGTCTAGTTATGCCAACAGCGATGGAGCAAATCAACGCCAAGTACAAAAAAAGCCAAGTCGTAGATGTACGATCTGGCGATACTGTGCGTGTTCACCAAAAAATTCGAGAAGGTAACAAAGAACGTATTCAGGTTTTTGAAGGACTTGTTATCCGAACTGATCGCAAAGGCAGTCACACTTCATCTGTTACAGTACGACGTGTTGCCAGCGGTATCGGCGTTGAAAAGACCTATTTACTCCATTCTCCACTTGTAACCAAGGTAGAAGTTACTAAGCGAAGCAAAGTACGACGCAATTACCTTACTTATATGCGTAAACGAACCGGAAAATCAGCACGACTTAGTGGCGTTGAGTTTGATAAAGAATCTGTGAACTCCGTTCGAGATGAAAAGGCTGAAGCTGAAGAAGCCAAGATGAAGGCTGAGGCTGAAGCAAAACATGAAGCTGAAGCCGCCAAGAAGGCCGAAGAAGATGCCAAGGAAGAGGCAAAAGTTGAAGCAGCATTAGCCCAACACGAACAGTCTACTGACGCCAAGGAAGAAGACAAAAAGGAAGATTAATTCTTTCCCAGATAGTTAATGAAGCCGCCTAAAACTGGCGGCTTTTTAATTGCAAGTGTAAGTTGTGCCGTTTACTTCGTGTACACCAGGGCCAAGTTCTTGGCACTTTTGAACAAGTGACATAGCACCGAAAACAATAAGAGAGCCTACGACCAATCCAATTATTATCGAAATTATCGAGACAATAATACCGGCTACGGCAACCCCATTTTTCATGCCAGCTTTTTTGGACTTGTTATGACCGATGATGCCTAAAATTAGCCCAATAAGGCCGAGCCCAAAAATACCTAAGATAAGACTAGCGATACCCAAACCTTTACCAGGATCCGTACTAACAGGTGCTGGTGCCGCAGGCATTGGTGCTGGTTGTGGTTCAGCAGGTTGTTGTGGTGGTGGAGTCGGTGCTGGTGCCGCAGGCATTGGTGCTGGTTGTGGCGTCGTCGGTTGTTGTGGTGGAGTTTGTGGTTCCATAATGTTCCTTCTTTACTTTTTATTAGCTTAGCAGATGTTTAGCATTACTACTATAAGAAACAAGAAGTATAATATTACTATGATTGGGATTGATGAGGTAGGACGTGGTTGCTGGGCAGGACCCTTGTTGGTTGTTGCCGCACGCCAAATATCAGACTTGCCAAAATCCCTCAAGGACTCGAAATTAATTACAAAAAAACGTCGAGAGCTTCTCATTGACGACATTGAACAGACATGCGAGCTAGGTGAAGGCTGGGTTCAGCACGATGAAATTGATCAACTTGGCTTGTCTGAAGCTATGAGGCTTGCTGTAAAAAGAGCTTTGACGGCTTTGAATGCCAAAAGTAACGAAGAAATTATCATGGACGGAAACATTAACTATTGTCCAATTAGCTTTACGTCAGTTAAAACGGTAATTAAGGCTGATAGCTTGTATCCAATTGTGAGTGCTGCTAGTATATTCGCCAAAGTAAAGAGAGATAATTTGATGATAGATCTAGCCAAGGTTTACCCAGAATATCAGTTTGAAAGACACGTGGGTTATGGGACAAAACTTCATAGCGATCTGTTAAAACAATTTGGCGTTTCACCAATTCACAGACTTTCGTATAAGCCAATTCAAGCTTTGCTATGACAACTTTTACTACGGGGAGGCAAGCTGAGGCTGCTGCTGCCGAATACCTAAAAAGGTTGGGCTACAATATTTTGGGACAAAACTGGCGTACCCGATTTTGTGAGATTGATGTCATCGCCAGCCAAAACGGAGTTATATATTTTGTAGAAGTAAAATATCGTCAGTCTAACGCTCATGGTTCAGGTCTGGAGTACATAACCCCAAAAAAGCAAAAACAAATGGCTTTTGCAGCTGAGTTTTGGGTCAGTGAAAATAAGTGGCATGGCGGATATCAGCTATCGGCAATTGAAATTTCTGGTGACCAATTTGAAGTTACAAACTTTATTGATTCAATTTGAAATAATCTAAAACTTCTTTATAGTCACGTGTTTTCCAGTCTATGTGCCAGTGAATGATTTCATCGCCTTGTTTTATAGCTCTCTCTAGCGCAGGCACTGAAACTTTTTTAAAGAAGGCTGAATAATCCTTAAGAAATGTTTTATCACTGTATGATCTAGCTGCATAAACCGGAAATCGGGGAAAACTCAAATCATTGCCGAGATTGTCTGATAGCCATTTCCAGTTAGTTTTCATCCATGACCAAGTCTTATCTTTGGCGTGTCGGTTCATAAAACTATAGAGCAACCAATAACTCACGTCTTGTAATCTAACCGTATCGGAGTTAATAAGTTTAAGAGAACTATCTACTAAGTCTGCTTGCTTAAAACTTGTGAGAGCTGCTGCAATAGTTGTTCGTTCTTCACTATTTGTAGACGAATTGTGAATTTTTAGAAGTTTGTCGAACTCGGTTTTGCCGCCGTTTCGCGCGACAGTCGTGTAAATTACGCCACGAAGATCAGGCTGGATGTCATCGGGCTTTTTCATCTCTTTAAACCGGGCAAGGGCGCCATTTACAACCGATGGCTCCTCGGCTACTGCCGCCATTCCTAGAATTGTTGGCCTAAGCAAGGTGTCGAAGTAAGGCTCATCTGGTTTTTTGTCCCAACCTAATCGTTCAAGTTGACGATTCACGAGCGATCTTATGTAAGGCTTCATAGCTTCTCTAAGGTCTTCTTCATCCATAACCCCTCTAAGTTCAGCCACTTGAGCACTAATTACGTCCCAGACAGCCGCATTGTCTTCTTCTTGATAACTAGACAGTAGTTTTAGAGCATCTAGAGTGGAGCCGTTACCGGCTTTGGCCGCCTCAAAAACGTCCGAGAGTAGTCCAAGTCGGTCTAGTACATCGACCTCTCCAGTACTAATCATCTGTGTAAGATTCTGGAGATGTTCGGAGTTGTAAACTGTGCGGTAAAATCCACTCCGACCACTATTTATAAGCAACTTTGTTGAATTTTGGGTTTTGTACAGAGCCGTCTTTTTATCGAAAAGGATGTCTGACAATACTTCCTCATTTGTAAGTAGTGGAATCGGCCACGTTTCAGTACTTTTGGCACCACTAACTATAAACCTTGACTGCGAGACTCCGACTGATCTAAGACTGATGTTTGCTGAAACAATTGGGAATCCTGACTGACTTGTCCAGGCGTGCATAAAATTCTTAACTGGTTTCTTGCTGATTTGCTCTAAAGCTTCCCATAGATCAACAGTGTCTGTATTCCCGTAAGCATGTTTCTTTAGGTAATGTCTTAGACCGTCCCGAAACACATCTCTTCCAAGATAGTGTTCCAGCATATGAATGACACTTGACCCCTTGCTATAGCTGATTGTGTCAAAAATTGATCGAATTTCATCCGGGTGATTAATCGGTACTTCAATTGGGTGAGTATTATCAAGCGCATCGAGCCTAAAGGCTATTTGTTGTTCTTCAGCGGTAAATTGTGTCCACATTTGCCACTCGGGGAATATGTAATCAACAGCCAGGTACTCAACCCAGCTAGCAAATCCTTCGTTAAGCCAAAGATCTGTCCACCAGCGCATTGTAACCAGGTTTCCAAACCACTGGTGAGCCAGTTCGTGGGCGACTACCATTGCAACGTACTGTTTGGTCCCAACGCTAGTGTTTGCAGGGTCAACTAGCATGCATTGTTCGCGGTAAGTCACGCAGCCCCAGTTCTCCATAGCGCCCGAGGCAAAATCTGGTAACGCGACCATATCACTTTTGGCTAGCGGATATGGTTGCCCAAAATAGTCATTATAAAAATCCAAGCACTTTACGGCGACGTCTAGGCCGAAATCTGTGAAATCAACCTTATCAGGTGTGGCATAGGCTCTAACTTTTACGCCAGCTTTAGTTTTGGCTTCTTTATATTTAAGATCGCCTACAACGAAGGCTAGCAAGTAAGAGGACATTTTTGGAGTTGTCTCAAACGTAGTGATTGTATTTGTGCCGGCTTGTTTCTGAGATTTTATAGGTGTGTTGGCAATGACCGCCTCGCCTTTAGGGCCTGTTAAGGTCATGTCAAAAGTGGCTTTAGCTTCTGGCTCATCAATACACGGAAAAACTTCGCGTGCGTGGTGACTTTCGAATTGTGTCGCCAAAATGATTTTTTCTTTGCCTTTATCTTGAAAATAACACGGATATAATCCATGCATTGGCTTGGTGATTACGCCGCTAAACTCTAGAGTTACAATGTATTCTCCAGGGTAGAGTAACTCTTTGGTGTGTAAGCGAACTTCGTCGTAAGATTTCTGAGTATTAATTCTGTCGACAGTTTTTTCTTCGACACCCTTTTTGCCTTTGTAGGAAATGGTGGCTTTAGAAATGTTTAAATCCTTCTGATGAAATGTGAGTCGCTGTGATGGTCGGTCTTTCTTTTTGCCGCTTATTGTAACTATGCCCGAAAAAGTCATTTTAGTTTTGTCGAGACTTAAATTAAGCTGATAATTTGTTGGATCAAATTGATCGAAGAGTCGTTTTACCTGTTTGCTCATGAGGCTCATTTTACCACGTGTCCCTAAGATAGGTGATCTGATTGACCAAATTGGCGATCTCTAGTATTATTAATAGTGTTAAGTCGGCCGGCAGGTCGATTTTTTACATTCTGAGGGACCATTTTAGAAAGGAAAAAAATATGGAATTAGATATGAAACAACTCGCACTAGCGGTGCGAACAATAGCTGAGGAGAAAAACCTCCCAGAAGAAGAAGTACAAAGTATCGTTGAGCAAGCCCTTGCTGCTGCCTACCGACGTGATTATGGCGATCGAGAGCAAGAAGTGCGCGTAACGATGAATCTTAACAATGGCGATGTTGATGCCTACGTAACTAAAGAAATTGTCGACAAAGTTGATGATGATCGTGTTGAGATCAGCCTAGCTGATGCGCAAGTGCGACGAAAGAACGCTAAAGTTGGTGAAACTATTGAAGTCCACGAAGAAGTCAAAAACTTTGGCCGTGTGGCAGCTCAAACTGCTAAGCAGGTTATCTTGCAGCGTCTACGCGAAGCAGAGCGTGAAATAATCATGAATGAATATGAGGATAAGATTGGAACAGTGATCAACGGCATTGTTGCCCGTGTAGAAGGTCGCTTAGTTCGAGTTGACTTGGGTAAAGCCCAAGCTATTATGCCTGGAAGCGAACAAATCCAAGGCGAACACTATTATCCTGGACAGCGCGTTAAGGTATTTTTAAAAGATGTTGAGCGTGGTCAACGTGGTCCACAGCTGATTGTATCTCGTGGTAATACCGAGTTCGTTGAGTGGCTATTCCGTGGTGAAGTTCCTGAAATGGAAAGCGGCGCAGTTGAGATTAAGAATATTTCTCGTGAAGCCGGAGTGCGTAGTAAAATTGCTGTTCACAGTACAGTACCAGGTGTTGACCCGGTTGGAACGTTTGTTGGCGGCCATGGTACACGTGTTAATGCAGTAATGAGTGAAATTGGCGAACAGGAAAAGATTGATATTGTTGTTTGGGACGAAGACACAGCAACCTACATTACTAATGCATTAAGCCCAACCAAAGTTGATAAAGTTAATATTGACGAAAAGAACAAGAAAGCAACTGTTGTTGTGCCAGAAGATCAGCTGAGTATTGCGATTGGTAAAAGTGGTCAAAACGTCCGCCTGGCCAGCAAACTAACTGGTTACGAACTTGATATCACAGGCAGTAAAGAAACCGCTCCTTCTGATGAACCAGCTGAAAAACCAGCCGAGGAAAAGCCAAAGCAACCTCCAAAACTGAAGAAAAAATCAGAACTAGAGAATAGTCTACTTGAAGCTATCGAAGAACACGGTACTGACGATAAAGAATAGCTGACGATGTAAATTAGCACTCTGGGTTGACGAGTGCTAATTCATGACTTATATTATCTATTAGCGATACTAAGAAAAATCGCGGGATAGGGGTAAAATAAGTATATGATGCCACAATCACCAGACTTTCAAGATTTTTTGCAGCACCTTACTGACAATGCGCTGCAGAGCCTTAAGCATGCCGATGCTATTGCGAGAAGTTTCGGCAGTGCCTACATTGGTACAGAACATTTGTTATTAGGAGTTTTGGCCCAAGAAAGTTCTATGGGAGCCAAGGTGCTTGAAAATGTCGGTGTTACACTAGATCGTGCGCGAGTGGCGCTAAATCTGACACCAAAAACTATGGTTATGAATATGGGCGCCAAGGGTTTGAGTGAAACAGCTAAACTAACTCTCAAGATGGCCTATGACATTGCTCAAGATTTCAATCAAGAGCATTGTGGTACCGAACACATTCTATACAGTATTTTGAGTCAAAAAAACGCCCGAGCAACATTACTCCTAAAAGATATGAGTATTGACGTAGATTCACTTGTCAGTGAATTAGAGCAGTTTCTGAATCGTCAACAATATGAGGAGGATGGGCAAGGTACCGCCCGACGTCGAACTAAAAAGGGACGTAAAACGGCATTGGATTTCTTTGGTACAGATTTAACTGCCCAAGCCCGCTCAGGTAAGCTTGACCCGGTTGTTGGACGTGAGGCACAAATACGTCGAGTCGTAACGATTCTTAACCGTCGAACCAAGAACAACGCTGTGCTGATTGGGGAGCCAGGTGTGGGTAAGACTGCGATTGTCGAGGGGTTAGCTCAGCGAATTGTGAATGAGGATGTTCCAGATAGCTTAATTGATAAGCGAATAGTACTACTAGACCTAGCAGGTATGATTGCTGGAACGAAGTATAGGGGAGAATTTGAAGAACGACTTAAAAAAGTCATGAGCGAATTAGAAAATGATAGCAAGACTATAATTTTTATTGATGAGTTGCATTTGATTGTTGGTGCCGGAGCTGCAGAAGGAGCTATGGATGCTGGCAATATTCTAAAGCCAGCTTTAGCTCGCGGAAAAATTCAGGTCATAGGCGCGACAACGACTGCCGAATACAGTAAACATATTGAAAAAGACGCCGCTCTAGAACGACGTTTCCAGCCTGTACAAGTACCTGAAACAACCCCAGCCGAAACCTTATCTATTCTAAAAGGCTTGAAAAAGCATTATGAAAAGTTCCACGGAGTAAAAATTAGTGATGAAGTTCTTGAGGATACTGTAGGGCTAGCCAAACGGTATATTAATGACCGTTATATGCCAGATAAAGCGATTGATCTATTGGATGAAACTGCTGCGCACCTTCGAATTGATAAAGGTCGTACACCACCTGAAGTACGCAAACTTCAGAAGGAATTGAAACTGGTTAATACTCGAATTGAAGACGCCGTTGATGCTGAAGATTATGAGAAGGCCGCCCAATACAAGACGCGCGCTAGTCAGATTTATGAGGAACTTAAGAAGTTGCAGGCCCATGAGAAGGCTACCAAAAGAATCGTCATGACGAGTGAAGATATCGCTGAAGTAGTGGCCAGGATGACCGGTGTACCTGTGAGAAAAGTTATTCGATCAGAAGCCAAGTATTTGTTAAATCTTGAAAAAACACTAGGGAAACACATTATTGGCCAACAGGAAGCCTTGGATGTAGTGTCCAAAGCAGTCAGACGTAATCGTTCTGGGATAAGTGATGGTCGACGACCTATAGGTTCATTCATCTTCTTGGGACCAACTGGCGTTGGTAAAACTGAGCTCGCACGTGTTCTTGCCCGAGAATTCTTCGGCAGCGAAGAAGCTATGATTAAAATCGATATGAGTGAGTTTGCTGAGAAGCATACTGTTTCTAGACTTGTTGGTGCGCCAGCTGGCTATGTTGGTTATGACGAGGGTGGTCAGCTAACAGATAAGATTAGGCGACAGCCATACAGCTTGGTGTTATTTGATGAAATCGAAAAAGCTCACCCTGAAGTTTTCAATATGCTATTGCAGATTCTAGAAGACGGTCGGCTTACCGACGCCAAAGGTCGCAAGATTGACTTCACGAATACGATAGTCATAATGACCAGTAATCTCGGTGCTGATAAGCTTCAAAAAGAAGTTGACCTTGGCTTCTCAGCTAATGATGAATCAGATCTTAAGGATCTTGATAAGCTCCATGAAGCCAATAAAGATAAGGTCCAACAAGAGCTTAAGAAGATGCTACGTCCCGAGCTACTCAATAGAATTGATAAAGTCATTGTCTTTCGAGCGCTCACTAAACATGATATTTCACGAATCCTTGAGATACAGATTAATGATTTACGCGAGAGATTAGTCAAGCACGGGCTTGGCCTTAAACTTAATGCTTCGGCAAAGAACTATCTACTTGAACACGGTTATGATGCTCAAAATGGTGTTCGACCAATGCGTCGTTTGATTCAAGATACAATTGAGGATTACATAGCTTCAGAATTGCTCCACGAGCATTACAATAAGGGCGATATTATAGAAGTTGGAACCAAGAACAAAGACCTGAACTACAGTATTATTTCAGAATAATCTAAGTTTTTTGGCGTTATAATATAGCTAATGCCCCCAAAACCACAATCATCTAATTTTCGCTCGCTACTAAAGCTATTATTTTTTCTAATACTGCTGGCGCTACCTGTTTTATTTTGGGTTAATCGTTTTGAAATATACGATTGGTGGCGATTAAGAGGTTATACGCCTCCTGCTGAGATTCAAGCACTGGCAACAAACACGACTATGAATAGTGCTACCACTAATGTTTTCTACGCTAATCATCCGTCCATTGAGAGTAGTGAACAATTTGTAAATAACTGTACTCAGGCAGAACATACCATTGTTCTAGGGTGCTACGTTAATGGTCGCGGTATATATCTTTATAATGTCACTGATCCACGGCTTGACGGCATAAAGGAAGTCACAGCCGCTCACGAACTACTTCACGCTGAATACGATCGACTTTCGTCGGCTGATAAAAAGAAAGTCGATGCCATGACGGCTGAAGCTTTTTCGAAGGTAACAGATCAGCGTATACGTGATACGGTGGAGCAATATCGAAAAGCCGATCCTAGTGTTGTACCTAATGAATTACACTCAATACTCGGTAGTGAAGTTCGAAATTTAACTCCAGAATTAGAAGCCCATTATAGTAAGTATTTTGCTAATCGTTCGAAGATTGTTGATTACTCAGACAAGTATGAGAGCGAATTTAACTCTCGCCAAAACCAAGTCAAAACATATGATCAACAACTAAGTGCAATGAAAACACAGATTGATCAAAACCAGGCGAAATTAAGTCAACAAGAATCAGAACTCCAGTCAGAAAGAGCCCAGTTAAACCAGCTTTTAGCTAACAAAAACTACTCTGAATATAACGCTGGTGTGAACTCATTTAATGCTAAAGTTGCCTCCTATAACAGTTTGGCGAAGTCTACTACAGCGCTTATTGCTGAGTATAACGATATTGTCAAAAAACGTAATGAATTAGCTCTGGAAGTGAATGATCTGGCAAAAGCCATAGATTCTAGACCTAAGAACATTTCGACCCAGTAGAGAGTCTGCTAGACTATTAAGACGATGGCAAAAGGTGCAATGCGATATGTATGTAATAACTGTGGCGCAGAAAGCAGCACATGGGCAGGTAAGTGCCATGTGTGTGGCGAATGGAATACCCTTGAGGAGCAACTCAATGACGACCAGGCCCAAACCTCGAATGGTAAAGCACTTGTAACTCAAAAAGTAACTGTAGCGGCCAAAAATGACTCTAAGCGCCTAAATGTGGCAATAGGTGAGTCTGATGTCGTGTTTGGCGGAGGAATTGTCCCGGGCAGTGTAATACTAATTGCCGGGGAACCAGGTATTGGTAAGAGTACCTTACTGTTGCAGATCAGCAATGCTGTTGCCAAGAATCACAGAGTACTTTATGTCAGCGGTGAAGAATCGGCACACCAGGTTGGGCTAAGAGCCAAAAGACTTAAGGCTAATAATGCTAAACTCGAAATAGCCACGGCTTCGTTTGCTGATGATATTGCCCAAAGCATAAGTGAGGGCAGGTATGATCTGGTGATTGTTGACTCAATCCAAACTATTACTTGTGCGCAATTAAAAAGTGCGGCTGGTACAGCTAGCCAAATAACGAGTAGCACTCATATGTTGATGTCAGTAGCCAAAAAGTCGAACACAGCGGTCGTATTGGTCGGTCACGTCACCAAAGAAGGCGCCATAGCCGGGCCAAAAATCTTAGAACATATAGTTGATGTTGTTTTGCAGCTCGAAGGTGACCGATATGGTGGCTTTAAAGTCCTAAGAAGCGTCAAGAATCGTTTTGGCTCAACTAATGAGGTAGCCATCTTTGAAATGGTTGATGATGGGTTGCAGTCAGTTGATAATCCATCGAAAGCATTGTTGGCTGAACGGCAAGTAACCGACGGTTCAATTGTGCTAGCTACTATGGAAGGTACAAGGCCGGTGCTTGTCGAAGTCCAAGCCTTAGTGAATAAGACTTCGTATGGCTATCCTAAGCGTGCCGCAAGTGGTATTGACCTCAATCGGGTAAATCTACTCATTGCTATGTTAGAACGGCGCACCAAGCTTGATTTGTTCGATAAAGATGTCTACATAAATATGGTTGGTGGTATTCGGGTGACAGAGCCGGCCGCTGATCTGGCAGTTTGTATGGCCATCGCCTCGGCCAGCAAGGGGATGCAACTTAAGCAAAATGCTGTGGTTTTTGGGGAAATTGGGCTATCTGGTGAAGTTCGTCACGTACCGTTTATCGAAAAACGCATCGCCGAAGCCAAAAAACTTGGTTTCGATACTGCGATTGGTCCAGTCGTAAAGACTGGTAAAAAACCAGCCTTACTTCATGGGGTAGCAAACGTTCGAACTGCTCTCAATACTTTTCTAGAGATCTAAATTATTAGGAGCCAACAGCAACAGTGCCGTTGCTGTCACGAGCAGAATACGAACCACCTGGTGGTATCCCTGAACAGTTTGTTGTTGTAGCCGGTGCATGACAAAGCTCGAAACCACTACCAGAAGTTCCCTTAAAGACTGTTACAGTGCCAACACCTCCTGTCCATGTGTAAACGCCACCACTTCGTTGTAAGTTTCCTAGTGGAGTGGAAGCAGAGCCGCTTGCAGCAACTGACGCGCTACTTGTTGCATCGTATAGAACGCTATCAATTACTTGGGCGTTAACAGTGACGTCTCCGTCAGGTCGGTAGTTATGATATGTAACTGTACCGGGGCTGTCGATTCCGAAGGATCCACCAGCTAATTGCTGCCCATTAACAGTAAATATTACGGTGCCCTTAAATTTGTCACTAGATAGTGGGTGGGTTCCTTGATTTACTGTAGCGCTAAGTTCATAACTACCATCACCGTTTGGTGAAGCGCTTAGACTGATCGAAGGTTTTACATCTTCACACTTGTGAACGTCATCTTGTGAAGACGTGTCAGCATTACTTCCACCTGCTCCTGTAAACTGGTCGCCTGAGAACTGATCTGCGGCAGCATCAGTTACATCTTGTCGTGCCAATGGTGGAGTACAATCAGTCGCGAGTTTGTTAGAAACTTTGTCGATAGTTCGCTTAGAGTTGGTAGCTTTCTTATTGTTTTGATACCAAGATGGGAACAAGTCTGTCGCTGGACTTGGCTCAACCGAACCTATACCAACATGCGAGCGCACAACGTATGCTGGCAATGTTTGAACCCCACTAGGCTTGACTCTATCCTCTGGTTTGAGATTCTTGTGTGCTGCGTCCATCCAACCCTGCCAAATTGGCTGAGTCATGTTTTCCATGGTCCCACTCATAACTTTTTGGCGGTTGTGATAGCCAACCCAAACACCTGCAGCATATTGAGTCGAGAAGCCCATCATCCAACCGTCTTTTCCGTCGTTGGTCGTACCAGTCTTCATGGCAAATTTCCATGTGCCTTGACCGTTGTTATAACGATGTGGTTTACGACCAGCAGGGAAGTAACTAGCATTTGGATCACTCATCATATCGGCTACGATATAAGCTGAATCGGGGCGAACCACTTGATCACCTTTAGGCTGTTTCCATTCGTCAACTTTCTTATTGCCAGCATCTTCAATCTTAAGAATGAAGGTTTGAGGATACTGCAATCCGTTTCGAGACAAGGTACTATAGCCATTCACATGATCAGTGACGTGCAGATAGGCACCGTCACCAATAGCTGAGGAGGCATAACAAGGACCAGGTTTGGTCAGCTGTTCGTCAGTAAAACATTGATAGCCGTTTTTATTACCCATTAGCTTATCGGCAGTTTCAATGGTCTTATCAATTCCAGTGGTAAGCATAGCCTTTACTGCTGGAATGTTTCTTGAACCTCCAAGCGCATAGCGTAAAGTCATAGGTCCAGGTGTACGGAAGTCATAATCTTGCAAACAGTTACCGGTTTTGTGTGCGTGATTAGTACAAGGATATCCAGGAAGCGGACCCTCAGTATCATACAGTACAGACCCAGCACCAAAGTTATTGTTGTGTTCAATTAGAGCCGTGTAATCATATGGTTTGAAACTAGAGCCTGGCGGCAATTTATAGTCAGCGGCATAGTTGTTTTGGCCAAAAGTAGGATTGCTAAAGTCAGAACCTCCGACAAGGGCTACAACCTGACCAGTTTTTACGTCTTCAGCCACGAAAGCTGCCGTGTCACCACCTTGTGCGCGAACTTGACGCATTCCCTTATTAACTTGGTCCTCAGCAATGTTTTGTAAGTTCAGGTCGACTGTAGTTGTTACTCTCCAGCCACCACGCTTTACAGTTTGGCTTCCAAACTTTGATTCAAGTTCTTCCTTGGCTGCAAGTACAAACCATGGAGATTTAATGCCACTAAATTTAGGTTGAGGTGGTTTTACTTCGGCCACTACATCAACTTTTTTGGCTTCTTCAGCCTGGTCTTTGGTGATCATTTTCTGCTCAACCATTTGATCTAGAATATAGTGTTGACGAGCAATTAGATCGTCTTTACCTTGGCTGTCAGCAAAGTCTGATTGGTACGGTGAATAATAGGATGGTGACTTAGGGATCCCGGCTAAGAAACTGGCTTCAGCTAATGTTAAATCTTTGGCTGACTTTTGGAAGTAGTCACGCGAAGCTGATTCAACACCATACTCAATACCGCCGTAAGGTGCAGTATTAAGATAACCAGTTAATATTTCGTTCTTGGAATAACTTCTCTCAAGTTCAACGGCTAGAATCAACTCTTTTACTTTACGCGTAATAGTCCGGTCTTTAGACCAGTCCTGGGTTAACTTGACGAGCTGTTGGGTTATTGTTGACCCACCTTGAGTACCACCTTTACCTAAAGCATCGTTTACTGCTGCACGACCAATGCCGCGTACGTCAAAACCACCATGCTTATAGAAGTCTTTATCTTCAATAGCAATCGTAGCATTCTTCATGTTTTGGTTAATTTCATTCTCATGTACAGGGATACGTTTAACAGCATCATAATCTTCCCAGAGCAATGTCTGGCCTGTACGGTCATAATATCTAATGCTCCCACCAATATTGTTGCCTGATATATCCTTAAGGTTTGGAAGATCCTTTCGGAAATATGCAAATAAACCAACTAATAATAAGAAACCGGCAATAAATCCGATGCCAAGAATTTTAAGAGCCATGATGCCACCATCACGACTAAACCAATAGTGATACATTCGTTTTGGCTGAAAATGATAAAAGAATCGCTTAACAGGTGATTTTGGTAAACCTTGCAAGCGTTCTGCTTTTCTTCGGACACGCTGATCTTTGCGTGCCTGTAACTTATCGGAGATGCTTCGATGAATCTTTATAGTGTTTCCGCTCCTGGTCGTAAACTGATTTTTGCTAACGCGCCCACGGCGCCTGGATGTATTCATGCGTGTAATCTATAACTCCATTTCCTACGCCATATTATATCAAATAAGCTGTAGCACAAAGCTAGTTTTTTTATAATTTGTTCTTCATCAGATGCCTACGGTATAATCAGAGGTGAATCATAAAAACAGGATGCATAACTATATATGAAACTTTCAGAAGAACTTACCTGGCGTGGCTTTGTAAACCAGACCACATTTACCAAAATAGCGCAGTTAGATGAGAATAAGCTGAGATTTTATTGGGGTGTTGACCCCAGTGCATCATCTATGCAAGTCGGAAACCTAGCCGCTGCTATGATGGTCAGGGTTTTTATAAAACATGGCTATAAGCCTGTTTTATTGGTTGGGGGTGCAACAGGGCTAATTGGTGACCCAGATGGCAAAGCTCAAGAAAGAGACCTAAAAACTCCCGAAGAAATATCCAAAAATAAGGCAGCAATTGTTCAGCAATACAAACAAATATTTAAGGGCGAAGACTTTAAGGTTGTTGATAACTATGACTGGTTTAAGGATATGGGATACCTAGAATTCTTGCGAGAAATTGGTAAGCATGTACCACTGCGTCAGATGATTGCTCGTGATTTTGTCCAGTCCAGACTTGGTGAAGGCGGTGCCGGTATTAGTTATGCTGAATTCAGCTACTCATTAATTCAGGGTTATGACTTTCTGCATTTATTTGAAAAACATGATGTATCTTTGCAGTTAAGTGGCGCTGATCAATGGGGAAATAGCATCGCAGGTGTTGACTTAATACGTCGCAAAACAGGGAAAGAAGCTCATATTTGGACAGCCCCGCTCATTATTAATAAGGCTACTGGTAAAAAGTTTGGCAAGAGTGAAGAAGGTGCAGTTTGGCTTGATCCTGAGCAAACTAGTGTATTTAAGTTTTACCAATTTTGGCTAAACGTTGATGATGATGGTGTAGAAGATTACATAAAGATATATACAGAACTTACAAAGCCAGAAGTTGAAAAACTTATGACCGACTTCAATAAGGATAAAGCATCCCGAAGCGCCCAAAAGACATTGGCATATGAAGTAACCAAGCTAGTTCATGGTGAGAAACAAGCTGATTCTGTTAAACGGGTAAGCGAAACTTTATTTGGTAAGGGTGACTATACAGCATTAAAGCCCGATGATTTTGCCATCTTAAAAGCTGAATTACCCTGCGTTAAGGCAAAAGTTGCCCATGAACTTATAACAGCATTGGTTGAGGCTGGTTTAGCGGCCTCCAACAGCGAGGCACGTCGCTTTTTGCAACAAAAGTCGGTTTATATTAATGGCCAACAAGTAGACGAGAAATATCAACTAACAATCGATGATCGATTAGTTGGCCACAACGGTTTGATTAAGCGGGGTAAAAACAACTTCGCAGTAATAGAAATTAACTAATATTGCCCACGTGGTATACTGTTCAAGTTATGAATCAAAAAACTACTAATTCCAAGAAAAAAGCCGACCAATATAACGATCCTAAACACAACTATCTCCATTACTGGGAAGGTCGTGATTACGAAGACGGTGCCGAAAGAATTGCCATCAAGAAGTTACTAAAAGGTAAGCATTTCCGACATGCGGCGGACATCGGCGGTGGTTATGGACGACTATGTATATTTCTAGAAAATTATGCCGATAAAGTCACTTTGGCCGAGCCAAGCCAACAACAGTTAGACATTGCCAAAGATTTCCTAAAAGATCATAAAGAAATCGACCGTAAACTTACACAAGCTGACGCTCTTGACTTTAAAGATAAAGAACTTGATCTGATTACGATGGTTAGAGTTATGCATCACTTGCCAGACCCGAGCCCAGAGTTTAAGGAAATCGCACGCACATTAAGTGATGACGGTATTTTTATCTTGGAAATTGCTAACTACGATCATATCCGCAATCGTTTTAAACATTTCATTAGAGGTAAACGACTTCCGGCTGATCCAGTTGATATTCGGAGCAAGAAAAATAAGCGAGATGATGAGATTGCATTCGTGAATCATAACCCTAAAACTGTTATGAAGCAGCTCAATCATGCCGGTCTTAAAGCTGAGAAGATTCTTTCAGTTTCTAACCTTCGCTCACCAACCCTCAAAAAAGTTGTACCCAAGAGCGTAATGCTAGCAGCCGAGAAAGTTATGCAGGCACCGTTAGGAAGGACATTTTTTGGCCCTAGCGTTTGGATGCTTGTAAAAAAAGCCAAATAGCTAACAACCAGCTTGTAAAAGTGTTATTATGTCTCCTATAAAGAGGAGTAATTTATGGCTGATACACCAAAACACGAAACACCAACACCAGCAGGGCCTGCTTCTACGCCAGCTGCCCCAAAGAAGAAAATGGACAGTGGTCTAAAAATCGCTCTAATTATTGTTGGAGTTCTTGTAGGGCTTGGTATCCTTGCGACTATTGCTATGACTGTATTTGTCGGCAGCATTTTTAATCATGCCGCAAAAAACGTTAAGGTAAACGGAAATGGTGATGGTGGAACGGTTACAGTGAAGACTAATGATGGCCAAACTTCAGCGACTTACGGTACAGGGGCAAAATTACAAGCCGGTTTCCCAACTGATGTGCCTATATATAAGCCATCAACACTGGTTGCTTCAAGTAAGACGGGCGATAATAGCTACTCAGCTAGTGCCAAGACAAACGATTCTGTAGATAAAGTTACCAATTACTATCGCGACCAACTTGCTAGTGGTGGATGGACAAACGTTCATGAAAGCTCATATCAAGACGGCAATATTATGGACTACAAGAAAGACAATCGCACATTGGTACTGTCAATAAGTAACCAAAAGAACGAAACAACCGAGAAAACTTATATTACTCTCACTACAAGTGTTTCACAGTAAGTAATCAAAGGCTTTATACTAAACGAGTATGGAGCTGAGCGATTCACTAACTTCTGTAAAAGGAGTAGGCATTGAGTTGGCAAAGAAATTTGCTAATGTTGGGGTATTAAGTGTCAATGACCTAATACATTATTATCCCAGAAGTTATGATGACTATTCTAATGTCGTTCAGATCGATAGGTTACAACCCGGAACTGTTACTGTCCAAGGTGTTATTAAGCAGGCTAAAGGTCGATATATAAGAGGTGGCTTGCATATAACCGAAGCTATACTCAGCGACGACACTGGTAGTGTTAGACTAGCCTGGTTTAATCAACCCTATCGTGCGAATTCCTTAAAAAAAGATGTTAGTTACTTTGTGTCAGGTGATTTCGGGCTAAAGGCTCGTAGGATGTCTATAACCAATCCATCCGTAGAGATGGTTAGTAGCTTCCCAGTAAATACGGCACGAATTGTACCGGTCTATCGCCTTACAAAGGGATTAACATCTCAAATGATTCGGAAAATTTTAAAAAGTGTTCTTAGTAGCGTGAGTCTTCAGGATAACCTGCCAGAGTCCGTCATAAAAAAGTATAAACTCACAAACTATTCAACGGCTGTGCACGAGGTCCACTTTCCGAGTGGTGAACAATCGCTTGCCGATGCTCGATTTCGATTAGGATTTGAAGAAGTATTTGGACTGGTTATGGCAAGCCTACTTAATAAAAGGGAGGTGGCTCAGGAGACGTCATTATCAATACCTTTTGATGAGAAATTGGCTAAAGACTTTGTTAAGCATCTACCATTCACTCTTACTGATGGTCAGAGGCGTTCGGCATGGCAAATTTATCAGGATATGACTAAGAAACATCCTATGAACCGGCTGGTGGAAGGTGACGTAGGTTCAGGAAAAACAGTCGTAGCAGCCATGACCGCAGTAATGGCGATGAAGGAAGGCTTTCAAGTAGCGTTTATGGCTCCGACAGAGTTGCTAGCTAGACAGCATGCCGAAACACTACACAAACTATTGTTGCCACTTGGTTATCAAGATGAAGTGAGCCTAATTGTTGGCGGAATGAAACCCTCGCAGAAACAAAAAGCCCATACCCATGCAAAATCCGGTAACGCCAAGTTACTAGTAGGTACACATGCCTTGATCCAAGAAAAAATATCAATGAAGAATCTTGGTGTAGTGATTATAGATGAGCAACATCGGTTTGGGGCCGATCAACGCAAAACCTTAATTGCCAAGGCCGGTCATATGCCACACGTGTTAAGTATGACGGCTACACCAATCCCGCGAAGTCTGGCTTTGACGCTATATGGTGAGCTTGATATATCTGTACTGCCTAGCAAGCCACAGAATCGAAAACCTACAAAAACTCAAATAATTCGCGCCGCTGACAGACAAAAACTTTATAAAACTATGGATGAAGAGCTAGCCAAGGGGCGACAGGCCTTTGTAGTTAGCCCTTTGATCGAAGCGTCTGAAGCAATCCAAGCTAAATCAACTAAAGAAATTTTTGAGGAGATGAAAAAGGCATTTCCACACCGTAGTATTGAGTTGTTACATGGCAAAATGAAAGCCGACGAAAAACAAAACATCATGCAACGCTTTATAGATCACAAAACTGATATTTTGGTTTCAACAACAGTTATTGAGGTTGGTGTCGATGTGCCGAATGCCACCGTGATGCTGATTGAAGGTCCTGAGCGATTTGGTCTGGCTCAGATTCATCAGTTGCGAGGACGTGTTGGTAGAAGTGAACACCAAGGATACTGCTATCTGCTACTTAGTGACAATAGTGCGCCATCAAAACGACTTAAAGCTATTGAATCAACACAAGACGGTTTTCGTCTTGCTGAACTAGACTTAGAGCTGCGCGGTCCAGGAGCACTTTTTGGAACCTTACAGCATGGTGCGCTAGATCTTCGCATTGCTAAATTAACAGATGTAAAGCTAATTACAGCGGCTCGAGAGGCAGCCAAGGAGTATATGAGCACTGGCCCAGATCTGTTACAATACCCAGAGTTACATGAACGCGTAAATCGCTTAAGAGCCATCGTTCATTTGAATTAAGAAATATTATGTTAAAAAGAAAAGAGCAGCCAGAGCAATGGATTCATTCCATGCCCTGCGTGATGAGAAAAACCATTTGGTTTGTCTCATAAGGCAAAGCCGTAACTATGTATTCAGGAACAACATTAACCAGATTTTCAGGCCGAGTTCTCGGTGGTCATCAGAAGATTGACCGCGTTGCTTATTCACACCTTGAAAAGGTTATTCCTGATCCAAGCGTATTCCCGTCAATAAGACAAATACTACATTTTGAGGGTCGTAAAGGTCCAGATGCTATTAAACGTAAAAGTCCGGCCAAAGATGAGCCATTTCACTTTTACAGCCCGTTTGATGATGAGGACGCTGAGCTTATGAACATTGTTAAGGATCACTACGATCAGTTGGTTGCTGAACTTAAGGCAGGTAACAAGGAAAGATCCGCATTTGAAGCTGCGTGGCTTGCTCATGCCTTGGTTGATGGCTTAACGCCGGCTCACCACTATCCATACGAGAAAGAAGTAGATGAGTTATGGGATGGCAAGGATAGGCGAAGTGTTATACAAAAGTGGTTTCCGCCAGCAGGCACAACAAGAGAACGTTTGAAAAAAAGCTGGAAAGTTTGGGGCGCCCGCGGTTTAATCAGCACACACGCACTTTTTGAGGTTGGTGCATCTGTTATTTTGGCTCCTTTGACTATGTCAGAAGCAATTCCTAAAGAGCGAGAACTAAAGCTTATTCGTGAAGTAGGTGCTAAAGAATGGTTTAAACGCAGTGCTCGTGAGATCGCCTCACTTAACCTATATGAGCGATTTAAACGACGCGGTTGGTCAACAAAGCTGGTATTTGATATTCGACATAAATTAGGCCCAACAATGGCGCAAACTGTCTGTTTGACATGGTACACGGCTCTAGTTGATGCCGGTCTTGTAAAGGAAAAGTAATGAGAGTTATTAGTGGATATCTGGGAGGGAGGCAGTTTGACCCGCCAAAGACCCATCGTACTCATCCTATGAGTGAACGCATGCGGGGGGCACTGTTTAACACACTTGGTGATATTGAGGGGCTGACAGTTCTGGATTGTTTTGGTGGCACTGGTGCACTGAGCATTGAAGCCCTAAGTCGTGGGGCAAAAAACTCGGTAATTACTGAAGTTGATAAAACTGCTAACCAAACAATTGAAGGCAACCTAAAAAAACTGGGTCTCACAGGGAAAGCCAAAGTTATTCGCGCCAATGTTTCGAGCTGGTCTGACAATAATTCAGATATGCAGTTTGATTTGGTATTTTGTAACCCACCATTCGATGATTTAAAGCGAGAATTAATTGAAAAACTCACCCGTCATATTCGCTTAAATGGTGTAATGGTTTTATCTTGGCCGACGAGTAGTGAACCACCAAAGTTTGACAGCATTGATCTACTTAGTATCAAAGAACGTGAATACGGCGATGCAATGCTGGCATTTTACAAAAAAACAGGGTAAAATCTGTTAGTTGTTAACCAACCACGGGGATGTGGTGGAATTGGTAGACACGCATGCCTTAGGAGCATGTGCCGCAAGGCGTGAAGGTTCAAGTCCTTTCATCCCCACCATAAGCCCTTATGCAGGGCTTTATTTTTTGCCTGACAGTACTTCTTTGTATATCTGGAGAATACGTTTCCCTACGACACCTACGTCAAACTGTCTGACTAACTCTTGCTGTTTTTCATGCATTTCATCTGCGAGACTTTCGTTAACCAAATAGGTATGCATCATTTCAACTAGTCTATAAACTCTGTTTTGTCTCTCAGCTGGGCTTGCTGCTCCATCAAAGTCGGCATTGAACAAAACCTGTTCTTTGTCTAAATCACTTAGGTCATCAAAAGTGAATCTATAACCTTTGTTATTACCTCCAAGTACAACGCCAGCTCCAGCCGCCATCGCCTCGACCAGAACAATACCTTGGGTTTCGCCATATTTTGCCGGAAACACCGCTAGATCAGCGGTGCTTAGCCAGCGTGCTTTATCTTCGTTGGAGACTCTACCAACAAACGATACATTCTTTATACCGAGCAATTGAGTTTGATATTTAATTGGCTTTAGGTTTGGGCCGTCACTACAGATAATAAGCTCCACATCGGACTGTGAAGAAAGCATGTCATTTAACTCCGAATAAGCAGTTATTAGCTCAGACAAGCCTTTGCGGTCATCTGGACGACCAACAAACACTACATATTTATCAGCCTTACGGCCACCACGCTCTACCACCTCATCATCATTAAAAGGTTTGGCATCGGCAAACCAGTGGACGTCTACTGGATTAGGCACAATCTCTACATCACCCTTATAAAAACCTGTTCGGTGCATGTGATCTAATGCTACGGGGCTGACAGCAATCATTTTATCGAATCCCGAAAGTCCTTTACGACCCAAATGGCCAGTTGCTCGTGTTAAACGATTTACCCATGGATCATCAGAATCGATGTGGTATGTACCAACACGCGCAAAATCGCGGTGTGTTGTAGTAGTACGGGTCATTTTATCAATGCGACCACCGTGTTGAGGCTGCCAGGGTAACATAAAGTGAGCGATATCAGGCTGCATTCGTTCGATTACAGCTCTTTGGACATTTCCAGCCCAAGGTGCCACATAGTTTTGGGCACCAGTTAGGTTTTGGGCTACTCTTTCTACTAAGTCAGGAGCATCACTTTCATTAAATCTTGAACGAGTAACAAAAATTTCATTTGGTAAAAAGCTAGTTAATAACGTTTCAGAAATTTCTTTTGGGTTTTTACCTTCACCTACCATTACTCGAGGCTCAATTCCGTAGGCTCGTCCAAAACCGGCAATAGTATTTACATGATCTTCCACGCCGCCAAATTTATTGGCAGAACCATCAACTACATATAGAACATGGGTATCTCTAAACTCGGGGGTTCTCTCAATTGACATATTTGAATGATATATTACAATAAATCTATGATTTATCAAACTAATCAATTCCATACTCATACATTGCCGGAGATGATCGGTTAGTTTACTTTTGTCCTAAAATGCAAACATACGCCGGATCACTCCGGCGTTTTTATTAGTTTGTAGTATTTTTAAGAAAGGAAAAGAAATGAGTAATTTAAGAAAACTTGAAAATTCGGCGGAGTTGGATTATTCAAAATTGATTGATCCAATTTCAGGCGAAAATGTTCTACCGGCAATAGCTGTTGATAGTGCTCGTCTAGCAACTGATGGTTTAGCAGCAATACGAATGGTTGGGTTTGTTACCCCTGGTGCCGTTGAATGGACAATTGCAACGGGTCTAGCGACGTTTTTCTCCCGAAAACGTTCAGAGTTATGGACGAAAGGAGAAATTAGTGGAGATACGTTGTGTATAAGGGGAATATATGTTGATTGTGATGGCGATACTATTATTTACGATGTCGATGCCAAAGGTCAAACCTGTCACACTGGAGCAGAGTCTTGCTTTGAACTGCCAGATGATGGAGAATTAAGCTAATGGCTTTATCTACACAACCATATAAAGGTGCCCGTGATTTTTACCCGGTCGACAAACGCTTTCAGAAGTGGATGTTTAGTAAGTGGCGTGAAGTTGTCGAAAGTTTTGGCTATGAAGAGTACGACGCACCAATTCTTGAGTCAACTGAGTTATATGCTGCTAAAACGAGTGAAGAAGTAGTTAGTGAGCAAACCTATACATTCGAAGACCGAGGCGGACGGAGCGTAACTATTCGTACCGAAATGACGCCCACTGCCAGCCGTATGGTAGCCGCTAAACGTCAAGAACTGTCTTATCCGGCACGTTGGTACGCAATACCCAACTTTTGGCGTTATGAGCGTCCACAACGTGGTCGTCTGCGAGAGTTCTGGCAGCTAAATGTCGATTTGTTTGGAGTTGAGGGCATTGAAGCTGATTTCGAAGCTATTCAAGTGGCAGATGCAATTATGCAAAGTTTTGGTGCTAAACGAGATATGTACACCATAAAGGTTAATAGCCGAAAGCTCATGAACTATTTATTTGACGAGCATTTTGCACTTAATGATGTACAGACCGAAACTCTAATTAGGCTTGTTGATCGTATGCATAAAATCGAGCATTCAGAGTTTATATCCAAGATTGACGCTGTCTTGACCCCAACGCAACGTGATTCGGGCTTGACTGAAAGAATCGTCGAGCTATTAAAGATTAAGAGTCTAAAAGAACTAACTGGCAAGATCGCTGCTCCAGAACTTCTAGCAGAAGTTCAAAAGCTATTAGATTTAGCTAAACAGACACATATAAGTAATATTGAATTTGATATTAGTTTAATGCGCGGCTTTGACTATTATTCAGGCTTAGTTTTCGAGGTATTTGATAATCATCCCGAGAACAATCGCTCAATGTTTGGTGGTGGTCGTTATGATGCCTTGGTAGGTCTATTTGGAGTAGAGCCAGTTGCGTCAGTTGGCTTTGGTATGGGTGATGTGACCTTCCAGAACTTTTTGGAGCTACACCAGCTAATGCCCGAGCTACGAAGCGAAACCGATGTATACGTAGCACTTATAGGTGATGTGTTTGAAAAATCACAAAAGATATTAAGTGACCTTAGGGGTATGGGAGTTAATCTAGCTGTTGATAGTACTGGTCGTAAGATGGACAAACAGCTAAAAAGTGCCGCCAAAAAAGGCATACATTATGTGTTGATTATTGGCGATAAGGAGCTCGAAGACGGTCAATTCAAGCTTAAAAATCTGGAAACAGGTAATGAAGAATCACACAGCTTGGAGAGAATAGTTAGTATGATTAAGGATTATCGTAAAAAGTGACAGCTACCAATCACGTTGTAACCGGCGCAGTTGTAGTTGCCTTGATCGACAAACCCTTAATTGCTATTCCAGTGGCGTTTTTAACACATTTTGCACTTGATGCCCTCCCGCACTTTGGGGCTAAAGAACGAGATATGCGATTTCTTGTTGTCCTTGCGACCGATATGGGTTTTGCTGCATCAATTCTGCTGGCTATGGCCATACTGGGTTTGCCGAATTGGCCTTGGCTTGTAGCTGGCGGAATTGCATGTGCTAGCCCAGATTTAATGTGGCTGTACTACCTTATTTACGAGCTTAAGGGCCAAAAGAAAAAGTTAATCCCTATTGCCAAATTTCACGCTAAGATCCAGTGGTCAGAAACCAAACTGGGCATAATAATTGAACTAGTATGGTTTTTTCTCATGTCAGCAACTTTATTTCGTTTAACCATTTAAGAACTTTGCTACAATACAGCTTATGATTTGGATAGTATTTGCAATGTTGCTATATAGCGTGGCTATTATTTTTGCTACAGCTGCGTCACGCAATACAAATACTAATATCGCTGCCGCAATCATTAACGCTGTTTCGGCAGCTGTCCCGATTGCCGTTTCTATACCAATACTGAGTAAGAAAGTCTTTCATGATCAGCGTTTTGGTATGTTGATGGCTGTTGCAACAGGAGTATTAATTGCCTTTTTTGTTATGTCAATCAATAAAGCATATGCAACAAATAAAGTTGGCGTAGTGGCACCGGCAGTTTTCGGGGGTGCAATATTTATCTCAACAATTCTGAGTTATTTCATATATAAAGAAAAGATTTCTTTAGTTCAAGGCTTCGGCTTGGCACTGTTAGCGGCTGGTTTTGTGATTGTTATTTATGCTAGAGCGACTGGCAAATAATTTTTTGATCTGTTACACTAATTCCTCATGCAAGTAACTAAGAAGAACATATCAGACACCAAAACAGTTTTAACTATTAGCGCTAGCCAGGCTTATCTAGCCCCGATTAAGGAGCGCACATTGCAGCGTTTGAGCCCAAAGGTAAAACTTTCAGGCTTTCGCGATGGTAAAGCGCCCCTTAATCTAGTAGAAAAGAACCTAGACCAGCAATTACTTCAAACAGAGTTTATTGAAGAAGCTATGGGTCAGCTATATATGGAGGCGGCTCAAGCAGAGAAACTGCGACCGATTGATCGACCGGAAGTTACTCTAAAGAAATTTGTTCCATTTAGCGAGATTGAGTTTGATGCAACTGTTGAAGTACTGGGCCCAGTTAAGCTAGGCGACTATAAAAAGATCAAGAAAAGTAAGAAAATCGAGAAAGTAACCGATAAGGATGTCGCAACAGTAATCGATAACCTAAAGATTCGCTTAGCTGATAAAAAGGAAGTTAAGCGCGAAGCCAAGAATGGTGATGAGGTCTGGATTGATTTTACTGGGGTTAACGCTAAAGGTGACCCTATTAAAGGTGCCGATGGTAAGGACTATCCATTGGTTCTTGGCAGCGATACGTTTATCCCTGGGTTTGAAGAAAACCTAGTCGGCGCAAAAGTTGGCGATGAAAAAACCTTTACATTAACATTCCCTAAAGATTATCGAGCGACTAGCCTGGCTGGTAGCAAAGTGAAATTTACAGCTACCGTTAAAAAAGTTAATGAAATTGTGAAGCCAAAAGAAGATGATGCTTTTGCCAAGAAGGTCGGTGACTTTAAGAGTCTTGCCGATCTTAAAAGCGACATAAAGAAGCAATTAGAACTTGAAAAGGAAAGTGAAGCCCAAACCAAACTCGAAACAGAAATCATTAATGAGCTTACTGATAAGAGTCAAGTTAGTATTCCTGACACATTAATCGCTGATCAGGTTGACCACGATCTTAAGGAATTGAAGCAGAGCCTGGCCACACGCGGACTGACATATGACGAATTTCTTGAGGCCGAAGGTCAGAAAGCAGAAACTTATGAGAAAGATGTTGTTGAGCCGCGTGCTGAACAAAAGGTTAAGACAAGTCTAGTGTTAGCTGAAGTATCAGAGGCTGAAAACTTACAAATTACCCCCGAAGAAGTTGCTACCCGTATCCAAGTACTTAAAATGCAGTATAACGATCCTGCAATGCAAGCTGAACTTGATAAACCCGAGGTCCACCGGGATATTACGGCACGAATGTTAACAGAGAAAACAATTAACAAACTTGTAGAACTTGCTACATAGTCGCATAAAAGTAAAATAGATTGTAATATAGTAATATGGATGTATTCGAAGAAGCTATAAGAGGTAAAACGATAATCACCCGAGTTGCAAAGAATGATGTAGGGTTGGGTGTTGATATGAAAAGCCCAGACTTATTGCAATCTCGTGGTAATGCAATCCTTGACATCTCAGACTCTTATCTAGCTAGATTAGCTGGTGCATTTGTAGTTGAAGTACCAATTTCAGATAAGTTTAGACCTGTTGCACATAGAGTATTAGATTTTGCTACTCGCAATATGTAAATAGCTTATCCTTGACAGTATAAACTGGGTGGGTCTAATCTGGATTTTATGCCCACTCGACTAATTATTCCTGAAGAGGGAGAGTTAAGCTACCAACCTGGTTTTATTTCGCCTGAGCTTGCACTCGAAGCTTCATCTGACATTATGTCTAATCCGAACATAGGTGGGATAAAACATTTTTCAACTCATACCAAAGGTATGGAGTCATTTATGCTAACTAATGTTGCTCCCCTAGGTTTTGATCAAAAACTACAAGGAGAGCTAGTCCAAAACTCCCACAATGCGAGAATGAGGATTTACGAGCAACTTTTTAATGTTGTTGATTTTGATTGGCGACAAATAATCGGATATGCTCGTGTGATGTCACAAGCCAGTGGTAATAACCGACTCGGTATACATACTGATGGGGCAAGAGATATCCGTGTCATGGCCAATGCTGGGGGAAGAGTTAATTGGTTTTTCTCAGGACGTTACAAATCAAAATACCCAAACGGGATACCGATTTTTCCTGGCGATGTGATTACAATTAATAATCTTTGTCATCCTGACGATCAAGTAGAGCATGGCGTAGAATTAACCTCAGATACAAGAATAAGAGTCGGTTTTTTATTCCATGTTTACGAACAAGTAGTACAAAAAGTTAGCACTCGGGATTGACGAGTGCTAATTTATGACCTAAACTAAGACTACTATGACGAAACCAAGCAGTTCAGTATTAGTTCCAACTGTCATCGAGCAAGATGGCCGAGTGGAGCGAGCATATGATATTTATTCAAGGCTTCTTAAAGATCGTATTATCTTTTTGGGCACAGATGTAAATGAGCATACCGCTAACCTAATCATTGCACAGATGTTATTTCTAGAGAGCGAAGATCCAAAGAGAGACATTAAATTGTACATAAATAGTCCTGGTGGAAGCGTCTATGATGCGTTCGCTATCTACGACACAATGCAGTATGTGAAATGTGACGTTCAAACCGTAGGTATTGGTGTACAAGCTAGCGCCGCGGCCTTCCTGCTTAGCTCAGGCGCTAAAGGCAAACGATTCTTGCTTCCGCATGCGACTGTTATGATTCATCAACCTTCATCAGGTACTCGTGGCCGAGTTAGCGACATGGAAATTGATCTTAAAGAAGGTTTAAGACTCAAGAAACTCTTGAATGAAATTTTGGCTAAAAATACCGGACAATCTTTGAAGAAAATAGAACAAGACGTCGAACGTGATTTCTGGCTTAATGCCGATGATGCCAAGAAGTATGGAATCGTCGACAAAGTTATTAAAAAATAGTATTGATATACTATTGACATCTGAGCTGGAATCATTCAAACTAGACTTTAAGAAGTAGGGTAAGGGCCTTGCTGGTATTTATCTCGAGAAAATACCAATTAACCCTTAGAGATCTTCACGCGTATCTATAAAATTAAGTTAATCTTACAGTCTTTTAGTTGTCTAAAATTCTGTAGATAACAGGGGAGCATGGTCATATATGGCGAAGGCGTCAAATATTGCGCATAAAAAGCGCACGTACTTTACACAAACAGATGACATCCTTGATCTACCAAATCTAGTAGATCACCAAAATAAATCATTTCAATGGTTCGTAGAAGAAGGTCTTGGCGAATTATTGGCCGAAATTAGTCCAATTGATGACTATACCGGTACAAAATTATCATTAAGTTTCAAAGATTATCGCTTTGAAGATCCTAAAATGTCAGAAGTGGAAGCTCGTGAGAATAATGTTTCTTACGAAGCTCCACTAAAGGCTACGGTCGTTCTTACAAATAAAGTTACTGGTGAAGTCAAAGAACAAGAGATCTATCTTGGTGACTATCCATGGATGACTACACGTGGAACTTTTGTAATAAATGGTGCTGAACGTGTTGTTGTAAGTCAGCTGATCCGATCGGCCGGTGTATTCTTCACATCTGACCAAGTAGGCGGCAAAAACCACTACGGTGCCAAGGTGATCCCTGGTCGGGGTGCTTGGCTTGAGTTTGAAACAGCTGCTAATGGTGCACTTTATGTCAAGATTGATCGAAAGCGAAAAATTCCTGTTACTACACTGTTCCGAGCATTAGGTATGAGCGATCAAGCTATGAAAGAGGCTTTCGCGCATGTTGACCAAGGCGAAACAAACTATCTCGATATTACCCTAGAAAAAGATCCTGCTCGTGGCGTGAACGAAGCATTGATCGAGGTTTATCGTCGACTTCGTCCTGGCGACCTAGCAACTGTAGATAACGCTAGAAGCTTACTCGAGAATATGTTCTACAACTTTAAGCGTTTTGATTTTAGCCGTGTTGGACGATATAAGATCAATAAGCGGCTTAATCTAGACGTTAAAAATACTGCCGAAAATCGTGTTATGCGACTTGAAGATCTTCAAGCCATAGTTTCGGAGATTATTCGTCTTAATAATACTCAAGAACCTGCCGATGACATTGATTCACTTGCTAATCGACGCGTGAAATTAGTCGGTGAACTTGTACAACGACAATTCCGAATTGGTTTGCTTCGAATGGAGCGAAATACCAAAGACCGCATGAGCATGTGTGAAATCGAGACAGTAACACCCGGACAGCTTATTAATGCTCGTCCAGTTGTGGCTGCTGTTCGTGAATTCTTTGCGAGCTCACAGCTTTCGCAGTTCATGGACCAAATTAACCCACTTTCTGAGCTTGCTCACAAACGACGCTTGAGCTCAATGGGACCTGGAGGTCTTTCTCGTGAACGTGCTGGATTTGAAGTGCGTGATGCACATGCTACTCACTATGGACGTATATGTGCCGTAGAAACGCCAGAAGGTGCCAACATTGGATTGGTTCTAAACCTCGCTAGCTACGCTCGTATTAACGAATATGGTTTTATTGAAACTCCTTACATTAAAGTTAGCAATGCCACTACAGCCAAAGATGCTGTAGGACGAGTTGCAGCTGTTAATCTTGAGGATGCTAAAGGTAAAACTCTAGTAAAAGCCGGTGCAAAAATCACGGCTGCAGATGCCAAAAAACTAGCTGCAGTTAAAGAACGAGCTACATGGCCCGTAAAAGCTGTTGTCCAAAAAGAAGTTGTTTATTTGGATGCTTCTGAAGAAGAACAAGCAGTTATCGCTAGTGCAGGTGAGGAAGTGGATGCCAATGGTCACTTTGTAAACGAACGTGTTTCAGCGCGTGCTCATCTTGTTTCAGGTGAGGTTGATGCAAACGAAGTAACTCACATGGACGCCAGTCGGCGCCAAATTATTGGTAGTTCAGCTGGTTTGATTCCATTTGTCGAAAAGAACTATGTGTACCGATCACTTATGGGTAGTAACCAGCAACGTCAAGCTGTGCCGCTAATTACTCCGGCTAGTCCAATTGTTGGTACTGGTCTTGAGGCAGTTGTCGCAGCCAATACTGGTCAGCTGATTGCCGCAGAAGAAGATGGTGAAGTAGTAAAAGCTACCGGTGAAGAAGTCGTTGTTAGCTACAAAAAAGCCGGCAAGGTTACCTATCACCCACAACACTTTATTAGAAGTAATGAAGGTTCATGTATCAATCAAAAAGTTGTTGTTGTTTCTGGCCAAAAGGTTAAAAAAGGCGATGCACTTATAGAAGGTATGTCAATTGCTGATGGTGAATTAGCTCTTGGACGTGATCTTGTTGCTGCATTTATGCCATGGAAAGGCTACAACTTCGAGGATGCCATAATTATTTCTCGAAAATTGGTTGAAGACGATGCCTTGACTTCAATTCACATTGTCGACTTCATGACTGAAGTTCGTGAAACTAAGCTTGGCCCAGAACTTGTAACACGAGATATTCCTAACGTTTCTGAAGAAGCTCTGCGACATCTTGACGATGATGGAATCGTCCGCATTGGTGCTGAAGTCCACCCTGGTGACATCTTAGTTGGTAAGATTACGCCAAAAGGTGAGCAAGAACTTTCAAGTGAAGAGCGCCTACTTCGAGCTATTTTCGGTGAGAAGGCAAAAGATGTGCGTGATACATCACAACGAATGAGTAATGGTAAGCACGGTAAAGTTGTTGGTGTTAAGGTTTTTTCTAGGGAAAACGGCCACGAACTAAAAGCCGGTGTAATCATGCAGATTCAAGTTTTTGTTGCTCAAATGCGTAAAATTGCAGTTGGTGACAAGCTTGGTGGTCGTCACGGTAACAAGGGTGTTATCGCTCGAATTTTGCCAGTTGAAGACATGCCATTCATGGAAGATGGAACACCAGTTGATATTGTTCTTAACCCGCTAGGTGTGCCATCACGTATGAACATTGGTCAGTTGTTTGAAACTCACCTTGGTATGGCCGCACGGGCGCTTGGTATGAAAGTTGCTAGCCCGTCATTTAATGGTGTGCCGATACCAAAGATCCAAGAGCTACTCAAAGAAGCTGGCTTACCTCAGAATGGTAAACAGCAACTCTATGATGGCCGAACAGGTGAGGCATTTTCTGAAGAGACAACTGTGGGAAGCATGTACATGATTAAGCTAAACCACATGATTGTCGATAAGATCCACGCTCGTTCAACTGGACCATACACTATGGTTACTCAACAGCCACTTGGTGGTAAGGCCCAAAACGGTGGTCAGCGATTTGGTGAAATGGAAGTATGGGCACTTGAAGCTTATGGTGCCGCAACTACACTCCAAGAAATGCTTACTATTAAGTCTGATGATGTTTACGGACGTTCAAAGGCTTATGAGTCGATCATTAAGGGAACGGATATTGTTGGTCCAAAAGTTCCAGAAAGCTTCAATGTGCTTGTAAAAGAATTGCAAGGACTTGGACTTAAGGTTGACTTAATGGCCTCTGATGCAACTGTTGATGCTGAAGCAGTACTAGCCGAAAACATAAAAGATGAAGGCGAGCACCAGTCTGACGTTGATGTCCCAGCTCCTGAGGCTTCGGAGATTGATGTTACAGCCGATGCTATAACAGACGAATTTGAAATTATTGAACTTGACGATCAAGTTCATGCAAGTGTCCCTGGAGGATCAGATGATGACGAGGACACGGCCACGGATACTAACGATGAAGAGGAGGCAAAGTAATGCGTAGATATTCAAACGGTCCAAATATTGCAGACTTTGATGCTGTACGTCTTGCTGTTGCCAGCAGCGATGATATTACAGATTGGTCACATGGTGAAGTTACAAAGCCTGAAACTATTAACTATCGAACACAAAAACCAGAACGAGACGGTCTATTTTGTGAGCGTATTTTTGGTCCAGTTAAAGATATAAATCCTCATGATGCCAAGTACAAGGGTGTTCGTTCACGCGAAGCTGCAGTCGATAAAAATGGCGAAATTGTTACACGAAGTATTGTGCGACGTGAGCGAATGGGCCATATTAGCTTAGCTTGCCCAGTTGCACACATTTGGTTCCTTCGTGGAACACCATCAGCAATAGGCTTGCTGCTTGGAATGACAGTTAAGAATCTTGAGCGTGTCGCTTACTTTGCTAGTTACATCATTAAAGAAGTTGACACAGAAAAACGCGATAAAATGCTGGCCGATAAAGAAGCGGAGTATGCTGCGGCTCAGGAAGCTATAAAGGCTCGTTACGAAAAAGAAGCTGAAGCTGAAGAAGCTAACGTAAAAGCCTTGGCTGAAATGCGAACTAAAGAGCTTGAAGAATTAACAAGCGAATTTGAAACATTCAAAGATCAAGTTACATCTCTGGAGAAGTTAAATCTTATTTCTGAGAGTGAATACCAAAACCTCAGTGACGATCTACAAGACATTATTGAAGTTGGTATGGGTGGCGCAGCACTTAAAGAGCTTCTTGATGAGATTGACCTAGGTAAACTTATTGAAGATTTGACCAAAGAAGCTGAAGAAGCCAAGGGACAACGTAAAAAGAAGATTATGAAGCGTTTACGACTTCTAGAGAGCATGCAACGAGCTGGTATTAAGCCAAGTTCAACTTGTGTATCTGTTCTGCCAGTAATCCCTCCAGATCTTCGACCTATGGTTCAACTAACCGGTGGACGTTTTGCGACTAGCGACCTTAACGATCTATACCGTCGAGTTATCAACCGTAACAATCGACTCAAGAAACTGATGGACTTAAATGCACCAGAAGTAATTCGCCGAAACGAACAACGTATGCTTCAAGAAGCTGTCGATGCTCTAATTGACAACGGTAACGCTCGTTCTGGTCGTGCAGTAGCTGCAACTGGTCAACGACGTCGTCTAAAGAGCTTGAGTGATATGCTCAAAGGTAAACAAGGTCGTTTCCGTCAAAACCTTCTTGGTAAGCGTGTTGATTACTCTGGTCGTTCAGTAATTGTTGCTGGTCCAGAGCTAAAGATTGATCAATGTGGTCTACCAAAGATGATGGCTCTAGAATTGTTTAAGCCTTTTGTTATCGGTCATTTGATCGAAAACGAGCATGCCCACAACATTCGTAGTGCTACTCGCATGATTGAAGCTGGTGAAACAGCAGTTTGGGATGCGTTAGATGAAGTAATTAAAGAAAAGTACGTGCTACTTAACCGTGCACCGTCACTTCACCGACTTAGTATCCAAGCATTCATGCCAGTACTGATTGAAGGTAAAGCTATTCAGCTTCATCCTCTCGTATGTAAAGGTTTCAACGCTGACTTTGATGGTGACCAGATGGCTGTTCACTTGCCACTTTCTGACGCAGCTCAAAAAGAAGCTAAAGAAATAATGGCTAGCAACAAAAACTTGCTTAAACCAGCGGATGGGTCGCCAATATTACATATCGAACAAGATATCGTGCTAGGTTGTTATTACCTAACGTATGAACGTCCTGGTTTAGATAACAAGCCAAAACCATATAGTGATCTTTCAGAAGCACTAATGGCGCTAGATAGCGGTGAAATCAAGTTACAGAATACGGTACGAACTATGTTCCGTGGAGAAGTGCGCGAAACCACTCTTGGACGGTTACTTTTCAATGAAGTATTCCCAGAGGATTTTCCTTTCCAGGATGACACAATGACCAAGAAGAAGCTTGCAGCTGTTATGGCTGTGGCTTATCAAAAATATGGTCAAGACAAAACGGCTAACATTGCTGATGACCTTAAGGACCTTGGCTTTGAGTACGCCACACGATCAGGTCTTTCACTCGGAATGGATGACTTTAGTGACATTGCTGACCTTCACAAACTGCTTGATGACGGTGAAAAGAAGGCAGTTGAGATTAGTCATCAGTATGACCAAGGTTTCATTACTGACGATGAGCGTTATCGTTTGACTGTTGAGACATGGATGGATACGGCTGCAAATGTGCAATCAACCTTGAGTGAACAGTTCGTTCAAGAAGACAGCGCGATGAGTACGGCTGTTATGTCTGGTGCCCGAGGTAACATCGGTCAGGTTATGACCGCCGTCGGTATGCTTGGAACTATGGTGGATGCGACTGGTCGGGCAATTGAGCTACCAATTCGATCAAGCTATAAGAAGGGTCTTAACCCACTTGAGTACTTTACCGCCACTCGAGGTGCACGTAAGGGTATGATCGATACTGCGCTTAAGACTGCCGACTCTGGTTATCTGACTCGACGTTTGGTAGATGTGTCGCAAGATGTATTTACCATTGATGAAGATGCCGAAGACCCAGGATTCCCAATTTATCGGGCTGATGCCAATGAAATCGGGGTAAGTTTTGCCAGTCGACTTGAAGGTCGTTTTGCAGCTGAACCTGTTAAGGGCCACATCAAGAAGGGTGAGCTCTTTACTGGCGAAATCGCCAAGGCTATAGAAGCCGATGAGGCGCTTGATGGCATTAAAATCATGAGTGCACTTAGCTGTACTGATGTACGTGGTGTAAGCCGCAAATCATATGGTGTTGATCCAGCAACTGGAAATATTGTGGCTGATCACTATCCAATTGGTGTTATTGCCGCACAAAGTATCGGTGAGCCTGGTACGCAGTTGACACTAAGAACCTTCCACTCCGGTGGTGTAGCTGGTGAAGATATCACCACAGGTTTGCCTCGTGTAGAAGAATTGTTTGAAGTGCGAGCACCTAAGGGACAAGCTTTCTTAAGTGACATTTCTGGAACGGTCCAAACTTGGGAAGAAGGCGACCATTACGTCGTTCAAGTTACGGCTGATGACAAAGAAAAAGTAACCCTAAATCTTGACGATCGACAACCACAGGTGGCTGATGGTTCAGATGTGGCAGTTGGTGATGTAATTGCCAGTGGCGAAAAAGGCGTTAAGCCGTTAACTGCACCTCTAGAAGGTAAGGTTAAGCTTTCTCCAACCAAGATTGTAATTACTCCATCCAGTCAAAGTGTTTTGCGCTATGAGATTCCAGGCTACAAACAGCTTGTAGTCAAAGAAAATGACAAAGTTGTAGCAGGACAGAGATTAACGAATGGTTCAATTAACCTTCATGAGCTTATGCGCCTACAAGGTATTGAATCTACTCAGCGCTACATCATGAACGAAATTTTGCGTATTTTCGCATCACAGGGTCAGAATATTGCCGATAAGCACCTTGAAGTGATTGTTCGACAAATGTTTAGCCGTGTACAGATTGAAGACGCTGGTGATAGCGAATTTGTGACGGGTGACATTGTTAGCAAACTAGCAGTTGTTGAGAAGAATGAGGAGCTTGCTAAAGCTAATAAACAGCTTATTCAATACAACCAACTATTGCTTGGAATCACCAAAGCTAGCTTGTCGACTGAGTCGTTCTTGTCAGCTGCAAGCTTCCAAGACACAACTCGTGTGCTGATTGCTGCTGCAACAAGTGGCAAGGTAGATTCACTTCGTGGTTTGAAAGAAAATGTAATCTTAGGTCGCCAGATTCCGGTCGGTACTGGCTATGACGCCTATGCTAAAAAACTCGCCTCAGAGGACACCCCTGTTGACGAGACTAAAGAAAAGTGATAAGGTAGATCCTCGATGCCAACAATCAATCAATTAGTTCGAAAACCGAGAGTCAAAGTGACTAAGAAATCAAAGTCACCAGCCATGCACCGCGTGGTAAACAACCTTAAGACTCGCTCATATGAGAAATCATCACCGCTTAAGAGAGGTGTTTGTATTAAGGTTACAACTAAGACTCCAAAGAAGCCTAACTCTGCTCTTCGTAAGGTTGCACGTGTGCGACTTACAAACGGATATGAAGTTTGGGCCTACATCGGTGGTGAAGGCCATAACCTCCAAGAACACGCAGTTGTACTTATTCGTGGTGGACGTGTTAAGGACCTTCCAGGTGTGCGATATCACATCGTCCGTGGTGCTCTCGACCTTCAGGGTGTTCAAGGCCGCAAACAGCGCCGATCTAAGTATGGTGCTAAGAAGGAGGGTTCTAAGTAATGCCTCGTAAAAAAACTAAATCACTAGTTCGTGATATCCCAGCTGACCGACGTTACAATTCTGTAGCTGTACAACGCGTTATCAACCGTGTAATGCAAGACGGTAAGAAACAAATTGCCGAACGACTTGTATACAATGGTATGGAAAAGGCTGCCCAGAAGCTAAAAGTTCAAAACCCACTAGAAGTGTTTGAGCAGGCTATGAACAACATTCGACCAAGCCTGGAAACTCGTTCACGTCGAGTTGGTGGTGCCAACTATCAAATCCCATTTGAAGTTAAAGGCCAAAGACAGCAACATCTTACAAATATGTGGTTCGTACAGGCTGCTCGTTCTCGTAAGGGTATGAGCATGGAAGACAGACTAGCTCTTGAGTTAGTAGATGCCTATAACAACACTGGTACAGCTGTAAAGAAAAAAGAAGATACCCATAAGATGGCTGAGGCTAACCGAGCCTTTGCCCACTTTGCGAGATAAGATATGACAAGTAATACAGATTTGGCTACTGTTGGGTTTGAAAGTTTGCGTGACACTGCTTTAGGTGAAGCGGTTCGAGGTGACGATGGAGGTATTAGTACTTCACGTGTCGCATTTGTTGTTGATGCATACCGAAAAGGTCAAATTTTTTTGGACGAACATTCAGCTTTTCTAATTGATACGACTGATCAAGTCGCAGACATGACCAAAGGCTGGGGCGAATATGCCAAAGTACTTGGTGGCGTAGCTTACATGGATGCATTTATAGAGACAATAAAAGTAGGGGAGCATGATGGCAGATAAAAAGATTGAACTAAAGAATTTCCGGAATATTGGTATTATTGCGCACATTGACGCTGGTAAGACCACAACTACAGAAGGTATTTTGTACCGAACAGGACTAAAGCACAAAATTGGTGCCGTTCATGAGGGCGAAACTACTACTGACTGGATGGCTCAAGAGCGTGAACGTGGTATTACCATTACTTCTGCTGCTGTAACCTGTTTCTGGCGTGATCATAAGATTAACATTATCGATACTCCAGGACACATTGACTTTACTGCTGAGGTTGAGCGTTCACTTCGTGTTCTTGACGGTGCTGTGACTGTCTTTGACGGTAAAATGGGTGTCGAAAGTCAGTCTGAAACTGTTTGGCGCCAAGCTGATAAGTACGGTGTGCCACGTATCTGCTTTATCAACAAAATCAACCAAACTGGTGGTGATTTCTACAAGTCTCTTGAATCTATTCACAATCGTCTTTCAAAACGAGCTTTTCCAATTCATCTACCAATTGGTTTCGAGCAAAGTATCAACGGTGTAGTTGATCTTATTACTATGAAGGCCTACACATACAACGAGTTTACTGATAAAAACCTTGTTGAAGGTGATATCCCAGCCGATATGATGGACCAAGTTAAGAAATACCGTAGTCTACTTATTGAAAACGCTGTTGCTGAAGACGAAAAGATGCTTGAGAAGTACTTTGAAGTTGGTGAAGAAGGTCTAAGTGAAGACGACATTCGATCAGCTATCCGTACAGCCGTGTTGTCTGGTAAGTTCTTTGCCGTAACTGGCGGCGATGGACGTGGTGTAATTGTTGAGAAGCTACTTGATGCAGTTACTGATTTTCTACCAAGTCCACTTGATCGTGGCTCAGTTTGGGGCACTCAACCTAAGACTGGTGATGAGATTGAGCGAAAACCTGATGATGCCGAGCCAATGGCAGCAATTGCCTTCAAGATTGCAACCGACCCATTTGTAGGTAAGTTGTGCTTTATACGCGTCTATTCTGGTAAGTTCCAAGCCGGCTCGTACGTATTGAATAGCTCTACTGGTGAAAAAGAGCGCATTGGACGTTTAGTTCGAATGCAAGCCGATAAGCGTGAAGATATCACAGAAATTGGCGCAGGAGACATTGCGGCTGTAGTTGGCCTTAAGGGCACAACCACCGGTAACACACTTTGCGATACTAACAAGTCAATTATTCTTGAAAGTATTACCTTCCCAGAACCACCTGTAAGTATTGCTATCGAGCCTAAGACTAAGGCCGACCAAGAAAAAATGAGCCTGGCTTTGCAACGTCTAGCTGAAGAAGACCCAACATTCCGAGTTCACGTGGACGATGAAACCGGCCAGACAATTATTTCTGGAATGGGTGAGCTACACCTTGAGATTATTGTTGATCGAATGAAGCGTGAGTTTAACGTTGAGGCCGATATTGGTCAGCCACAAGTTGCTTATCGAGAAACTATTCGGAAAGATGCCGTTGAAGTCGAAGGAAAGTTTGTACGTCAATCTGGTGGTCGTGGTCAATACGGTCACGTATGGTTGCGACTTAGTCAAAACGAGGCCGGAAAGGGCTTTGAATTCATCAACTCTATCAAGGGTGGAGTTGTACCATCTGAATACATCAAGCCTGTTCAGGACGGTATCGTTGAAGCTATGGCTAACGGTGTTTTGGCTGGTTATCCAGTTGTTGACATCAAAGCTGAGCTTTACGACGGAAGTTATCATGATGTTGACTCATCAGAAATGGCCTTCAAGATTGCTGGATCGATGGCACTGCAAGACGGTGTTAAAAAAGCAGCACCAGTACTTCTAGAGCCAATCATGAAAGTAGTTGTTGTAACTCCAGAAGATTTTATGGGTGACGTTATTGGTGATCTTAACTCAAAGCGTGGCCGTATCGAATCAATGGAAGACCTCACAAGTGGCATCAAAGAAGTTACAGCATTCGTGCCACTAGGTGAAATGTTTGGTTACACAACTAACCTACGTTCGATGACTCAAGGCCGAGCTAGCTCAAGTATGGAGCTCGACCATTACGCTGACGTTCCTAACAACGTTGCTGAAGCTATCGTCGCTAAAAACAGCAAATAATATGCTTAAGCTTGCGTTTTAGAGTATTTCATAACATATTAAGCCCATGACAGATCGAGAAAATTTGACAGTTGTAGCAGCTACTGAAGTAAACTTACAAGTTTCAGATATGTGTTACAGGACATGCAACCCTGAAGGCATTGCTGACTATTTAAAGGGTCAAGCAGTCGCTAACTACACTATGAACAGGGTTTTTCACCCTGAGCTACCGTCTGAAGTAACAGTTGAAATTAATGCTAACTGTAAAGGACCAAAGAAAACCCTAATAAGAGGCTTCAAATGTCCCTTAAAAGCAACCTGTGATTTGCGCGCCGGCTATGAAACAAACGATACCTCTGAATAACTATTTACAAACTTCTTAAGATCAGATAAGATATCTTGGTAACTCGTGCGAGCTAGTGCTTAGATTGCGCGAAAACTAATCAGATAAGTAAATAATAGGAGCTAATTAAATGGCAGATTTTGACCGAAGCAAGCCTCATGTCAACGTTGGTACTATGGGTCACGTTGACCACGGCAAAACAACACTAACAGCTGCGATTACTGCTGTACTCGCAAAAAAATTACCAAGTGATGTAAACAAGAAAGTTGATTACTCACAAATCGATAACGCCCCAGAAGAGAAGGCTCGTGGTATTACCATTGCTACGTCTCACCAAGAGTATGAGTCAGAAAAGCGACACTATGCTCACGTGGACATGCCAGGACACGCAGACTACGTTAAGAACATGATTACAGGTGCCGCTCAGGTTGATGGTGCTATTTTGGTTGTATCTGCAGCCGACGGTCCTATGCCACAAACTCGTGAACACGTTCTTCTTGCTAAGCAGGTTGGTGTTCCTTCAATCCTAGTATTCATGAACAAGATGGACCTTGCTGATCCAGAACTTGTTGAACTAGTTGAAATGGACATCCGTGAATTGCTTGCTAAGTACGACTTTGACGAAAATGCTCCTATTATCAAGGGTTCTGCTACAAAAGCTCTTGAAGGTAGTGCTGCTGACGAAGATGCAGTTATGGAACTTGTTAAGGCTATGGATGATTACGTTCCAGAGCCAAAGCGAGATCTTGATAAGCCATTCTTGATGCCTATCGAAGACGTCTTCTCAATTAAGGGTCGTGGTACAGTTGCTACCGGCCGTGTTGAGCAGGGTATCGTCAAGATCAACGACGAAGTTGAAATCGTTGGTATTAAAGATACAACTAAGTCAGTTGTAACTGGTGTTGAAATGTTCAAGAAAAATCTTGATCAAGGTCAAGCTGGGGACAACGTTGGTGTATTGCTCCGAGGTATTGAGCGTGAAGATATAGAACGTGGTCAAGTTTTGGCTAAGCCAGGTACAATTACACCGCATACTGAATTTGACGCTGAAGTTTATATTCTTACTAAAGAAGAAGGTGGACGACACACTCCATTCTTCAAGGGCTACAAGCCACAGTTCTACTTCCGTACTACGGACGTAACTGGTGAAGTTGAACTTCCAGCTGACAAAGAAATGGTTATGCCAGGTGACACAGTAACCTTTAAGGTTAAGTTGCTTGCTCCAATTGCCATGGAACAAGGTCTACGCTTTGCTATTCGTGAAGGTGGCCGAACAGTTGGTGCTGGTGTTGTAACTAAAATCAGCAAGTAGCAGCCTTAGCTACCGAGAAGCCAAAAAGAGCTCCCAAAATTCAAAAATGGGAGCTCTTTTAAGTTGATTACTATTTTAACTTGGCGCTTGCTAATGACCTGCTCGTCGTAAGCCCTTTGTCATAAAGGTAAGAGAACACTTTAGAGATGAAGAATAATGACAGTATTTGGATGAGACCCACATTACCAAACTTTCCTGTAACAATTGACAACGCAATGATTAATAATATGGTCACAATAATGCAAGCGGCAGCAATTTGCATGTATTTAATACTTTTAGCAATTGTTATATCTGCAGATCTTAATTTAATGCCGATAATGACGTATATAATCGCGAAAGCTAAGTCTATAACAGAGAATAAGTTAACAAATAAGAATAAAAACAAAGAAACAGGAATTAGGATCACACCCATTATTAGCAATGCTAGGCTGGAGTTCTTTACTAGTTTTTGAAGTGTTGGATCTGAAGAAACCAGTATTGTTGACGATGGTGATGTAGAAGTAATATTCGGATTATTATTCTCAAGTGCTTGAGGTGTAACTGGGTCTGGAGTCTGTGGTGGAGTTGGCGCAGGCTCAGATGTTTTAATTGTTGGTTGTTGAAGCTGTGTCTGTTGCGTTTCTTGTGGTTGTTGATTTTCTTGATTCATTAACAAATTATATCACCAAATGAACGCCAATCGTCATAGCTTATGTCGGCGTGTTTTGTTTAAAGATCAACATACTCTTCAGTCCTTCAAACAAGTTATGAATATTATTCAGCAGAGTAATGAACTTCACATCATATATGAATCTGATATTCCAAGGGTGTACTTCCTTTTCTTACAAAAAAGTGACATAATTGTCTTCCATGAAGGACGAAAATTTTGAGATACATTCTAGAACACAAGAAAGTGCTATGGCTTTTCCTATTGCAGGGACCACATTTTCATGCCAAGAATTACTAGGCATTATTAAAGGTGATTTGATTGGACATTACTGGACACGAATTGATACCAATGAAATTGTAAGCGAGGGTACCTTAGAAACAGATGACACAGACACGTTTAATCGTTTTTCAAGGAATTTTCTATCGCAGCCAGCGAATCATGATTGTCAATATGGCGGTCAAGTTTCAGAAGAACAAGCTCGTTCTCTATACCGTGCTGAGCTGTGGAAAGTATGGCAGAACCTATACAAATAGATAGATTTGTTATAAAATACAAACGTAAACTAATCGTGATGACTAAAAGTCGTTGCAAATCTTCTCAATAAGACTGCAAAGATGTTACATCACAAGGAGACTAAATTATGGCTGAAGAAAAAAAGCCAACCTCAGATAAGGCAGTAAAGCCTGAAGCTAGTACAAAACAACGTATTCGTATTCGCTTAAAAGCTTACGATCACAAAGTAATTGATCAATCAGCCAAGCAGATCGTTGATACTGCGCTACGAACAGGCGCAACTATCGCTGGCCCAATACCATTGCCAACTCGACGAACAGTCTATACGGTTGTAAAAAGCCCACATGTTTACAAAAAGGGTCGTGAACAGTTTGAAATGCGTATTCACAAACGTTTAATTGATGTTTTGGACCCAACTCCAAAGACTATTGATAGTCTTATGAACTTGTCACTACCAGCAGGTTGTGATGCCGAAATCAAAATGTAATATTTTGTAACATGACCGAGTCATACAACGCACTGCCTCTATCACGAAGATCCGTAGACAGGCTTGATAGAAGGATAGACAGAACTACCAGGCAATTCCTAAGGGATGTAAAAGGAAGTAAGATGGCTGACTTCTTTAAAAATGCAAGAAAGAAGATTGGCCATGAATTTAGTGTGGAGATTAGAAATACAGTTGAAGATCATCAAGCCAAACAAGGATTTGATACTGATCAACTAAAACCATTTCCTGCAGCTATTGAATATGGCTTGGTATTTGGGGCTGCGTTTGCCAAAGGTGCACTTGGAAATGCACTATTTCCACGATTTAGAGCTGTTTCAATAGAAAATTTAGCCGCAATACGGAAAGGACCAGTTGATGCCACCCGGGACCTTGAGGATCGTGTTCGTGACGTCGGTTCAAGTTTTGTCGATCACTTACGAAAGCCGAGGTATCCAAGGGTGCTTAGCTATGTTGATAACCCATCAAGGCCCGTCGATCAGCAGCGCCAAGATTTGTTTTTGTGTTCACTTGGGTATATGGGTGCAACAGCGATAACATCCATGGTTGAAGCGGAAATAAGACGCGCTTCACCCGTACAGCGTGATGCTGAATACGAAATGCAAAAAATGGCCGATAGGTTAGTTGACGATAGCTTTGTAGTACCTATTGAAGACATTTTGTAAATAACTAGGTTATAATAAGCATAATTACTATGTTTTACATTGCACATGTTAAATGGTTTGTTACGAACAACGTCCCTGTTGTCCCGCATCTGTCATTATTAGAATGGATAGTTGTTGCCCTAATTGTTGTCTTTGGAGTATTCGTGGCCCTATTCGTTGAGAAACTTTTTAGAGGTCTAAATGAAAAAATTGATAACTCAACTAAGACATTTGTTAAATACATACCTACAATTGTTCGAGTAGTGGCTGGTAGCGGTCTACTAGTTGCCTACTATCAAGATCAGCTGATTGCAGTAAATATACATTGGCATAGTGAACTTATGATGACTGTGCTACTTATTATTGGCTTATCATGGGTCTTTGGTCTGCTCACAAGGTTTACAGCGCTAGCGATGATTATTATTTACGGTCTACTGCTATTTAAACTACCCCTTGATGATGTACTTGAGCATCTAGAATATCTTGCAGCCGCAATCTTGCTTATTGTGTCTGGTGCTGGCAAGTACTCTTTAGACAGCTTCCTAAAGTTATGGCACAAACCTTATGATTCGCTAAAAAACCGTACGTATCTTCTGTATCAGCAACTAATTGGTTTTAGTTTAGTATTGTTAGCGCTTGATGAAAAATTACTTCACCCAGAGTTGTCTTTTGCTTTTTTACAAATCCATAACTGGAACTTTCTATCTGTACTAAGTGTCCCAAATAGACTGTTTATTGTGGTTATGGGAGCAATGGAGTTGTTATTTGGACTCCTCTTGATTCTAAACATTGTTCCTAGGCTCGTAGTTCTGGGTATACTCCTAACAATGATAACGACAGCATGTTTGCTAGGTATTACTGAAGTGTACGGACATCTATTCGCCGTTGGCTTAGTAAGTGTAATTTGGATCGGGAACTACTACCAGAAACCAATAATATTTTCTAATGTGTTTAAGAGTAGAAAGAACCAAAAATGACGAAATCAAAGAAACCTAGAAACAATGAAACAGACAGCACATACTTTCTTAAGCTCGTAATGTATCTAATTGTGGGATCGCTGTGGGTCAAGATAACAAGAGGTGATATGCAGATACCTATTCCTGCTGGATTCATTGTTGGCTTAATATTTACGACTCATGAACACTTTAAGATTGATCGTAAGATTGAATATGCGGTTCTTTTGGTCGCTATGCTGATTGGCTTCTGGGCGCCAATTGGTTTGTATATAACCTTGTAGAATAAACAACATATTGACAGAGGTAGTGATTTTGTAGTACTCTGTTATGGTATCTTTAAATTATTCTTGGTTAGTTGGCAAGGTTCACCCGCCATTAACAGAGGTGAAAACCAGCAGCAACCAAGCATTTTTATGTCTGTATCAAACTACAGCAGAAAGGTTTAGACAGGAGTGAAAGCACTCATTACCCGAAAAATCGGCATGACAAGTACCATACAAGATGACGGTACTATGCTTCCTGTTACTCTTTTATCTGCCACTGATAATGTTATTACCCAAGTAAAAGATACAGAAAAAGACGGTTATACAGCACTTCAAGTTGGTTTTGAGCAAGCAAAGCATGTTACCAAGCCGCAGGCTGGGCACATGAAGAACGCGAAAGCCAACGCTAAAATTATTCGTGAATTTCGTGTTGATGAGCTTAATGAAGATATGAATGTCGGAGCAAAACTAAGCGCCGACATTTTTAGTGTTGGTGATGTTGTAGATGTAGTTGGTACAAGCAAAGGTAAAGGTTGGGCCGGAACAATCAAGCGCTATAACTTCCACCGTCAGCGTAAAACACATGGTGGTAAGGGTAATACACGTAAAGTTGGTTCAATTGGTTCAATGTACCCACAACGTATTTTCAAGGGCAAAAAGATGCCAGGCCAGATGGGTGATGAGCGAGTAACTGTTAAGAACCTTAAAATCGCACTTGTTGATACCGAGCTTAACGTTATAGGTGTTGTTGGTGCTGTCCCTGGGCCAAACAAAGGAATTGTTTTAGTAAAGGGAGTGAAATAAATGAGCGTCGCTACTTTTACTAAGACAGGTTCAAAGGCCACAACTCCTGCTAAGTTGGACAAGTCAGTTTTCGGTGTTAACGTCGAAAACCATGAGTTATTAAAGCAAGCCTACGTTGCTTATCTTGCTAATGGCCGAGGTAACTTTGCGCAGACAAAGAAGCGCGGTGAAGTTAGCGGTGGTGGTAAGAAACCATGGCGTCAAAAGGGTACAGGCCGTGCACGTTTTGGTTCAAGTCGTAACCCAATCTGGCGTGGCGGTGGTATTGCTTTCGGTCCTACTGGCAACGAGAACTACAGCCATAAACTTAATACGACTACAAAGCGACAGGCTCTTCGACAAGCTTTAACTCTAAGTCAAGACAAACTTATAGTCATCGAGAAATACGAGAATAAAGACGCTAAGACTAAGACGACAGTAAATTTGCTTGAAAAACTTGGCGCTAAACGAAATGTCCTGTTTGTAGTCGATGTTAAGGATGCCAAAGTAGAGCAAGCAACACGCAACATTAGCGAACTTAAAGTTACACAGGCGAAGTATCTTAATGTTTATGACGTTTTGAACGCTGACACAATTGTTATCACTAAAGACGCACTTGAAATGGTTCATGAGTGGCTTGGAGGTACAAAATAATGAGTAAATCTATGGCACTTCGCCCGCGAGTTAGTGAAAAAGCTTACGCCCAAAGCATTGAAGGCAATACCTACGTATTTGGCGTGCCAATGTCTGCCAACAAATTAACTGTTGCTGATGCAGTAGTTGATCAATTTGGCGTAACTGTCGAAGATGTACGCATTATTGTCGTTAAAGGTAAGTCTAAGCAGTCATATCGAAAAGGTCGTCGACCAGTTGCCGGTAAGCGAGCTGATACTAAGAAAGCTTATGTTCGCCTAAAAGACGGTGATAGCATCAATATTTTTGGCGAAGAAGACAAGAAGTCAGAGAAGACCGACAAGAAATCTGAAAAAACTGAGCCTAAGACAACCGCCAAAACTGATGTTAAGCAAAAGCGTGGTGGTGGTTTACGTCAAGCACTTGGCCGAACTCAACGTCAAACTCAAGATCGAGGAGGTAGTAAATAATGGCTATTTCTCAATATAAGCCAACTACTCCTGGGCGTCGCGGTATGACAAATCGTGATTTCGATACTATTACTTCTAAGAAACCAGTTAAATCACTTACAGTCGTAAAGAAGCGAACCAACGGACGAAATAACCAAGGACGGATTACAGTCCGTCACCGCGGTGGTGGAGCTCGTCGCTTCTATCGAATTATGAACTTTAAGCTGGCACCTGGTGTTACAGCTACAATTGAAGCTATTGAATACGACCCTAATCGCTCAGCTCACATTGCTCGAATTAAAGATTCTGAAAACAAGTATCACTACATTTTAGCTGCTCAGGGCATGAAAGTTGGCCAAAAGATTGCTAGTGATGAAGAAGCTCCAATTGAAATCGGTAACCGACTACCTCTTAAGAATATTCCAACTGGTAGCGTTATTCATGCTATTGAACTTCAGCCTGGAAAAGGCGCTCAAATGGTTCGCTCTGCTGGTGCAAGTGCTCAGTTGACAGCAAAAGATGACGAATATGCACAGGTTAAACTACCAAGCGGCGAGGTCCGTATGATTAATGTTAACTGTACGGCTAGCATTGGTGTTATTGGCAACGAACAACATCAGAACGTAAAGATCGGCAAAGCCGGACGTAAACGTCACATGGGCTTCCGTCCAACTGTTCGTGGTGTCGTTATGAACGCTACTGATCACCCTCATGGTGGTGGTGATGGTGGGCGACATGGTACAGCCAAAGATCCACGTACTCCTTGGGGCCAGAAAACACTTGGTTACAAGACACGACGTCGCAAGGTAAGTAATAAGTTTATTGTCCGTTCCCGACATGAAAGCAAGAGGAGATAAAATATGAGCCGAAGTTTGAAAAAAGGACCATTTGTAGACCCTAAACTGGCCAAGAAAGTCGGTGCGTTAGGCAATGAAGACCGAACTATTGTTAAGACTTGGGCTCGTGCTAGCACCATTTCACCGGAATTTGTTGGTAAAACAATTGCTGTACACAATGGTAAGGTTCACGTTCCAGTATTTATTACAGAGAATATGGTTGGTCATAAATTGGGTGAATTTGCCCCAACACGTAAATTCCGTTCACACGGTGGAAAGATAGCGAAAGGTTAAACCATGACAGTTAAAGCAAGCGCAAAAGGTGTAAGAGTCGCTCCAAGAAAAGTTGGAGTTGTGGCTGCTTTAGTTCGTGGTCGAACTGTTAGCGAAGCCTTGACTATTCTTGAGCACACACCTCGTCGCTCAGCTGTAGCTGTAAGCAAAGTTATAGCCAGTGCTAAGGCCAACGCCGAACACAACCATAATATGAAGCCGGATACCTTAAAGATTACTCACATAACAGTTACACCTGGACCACGCTTTAAGCGATACCGTCCTGCAGCTCATGGACGAGCGTTACCATTTGAGCGTAAAAGTTCACACATTTTTGTTGAAGTCGATGGTGAAGTTCGTGCACCTAAAAAGCCAGCTACAAAGAAGCCAGTAGAAAAGAAGGAGGCTAAGTAATGGGCCAAAAAGTTAATCCAATTTCAATGCGTCTCCAAGTCAATAAAGATTGGCGATCTAAGTGGTTCGCAAATAAGCGCGAATATGCCAAGTATTTAAGTGAAGATCTTGCAGTACGTAAACTTATTGATGACAAGCTTGGATCTCGAGCTGCTATTAATAAAGTTGACATTGAGCGTTCACCTAACCTAGTTACAGTCACTATAACCACTGCCAAAGCCGGTGTTGTTATTGGCCGTGGCGGTACAGGTGTGCAAGAGCTTAAAGACGCTATTGAGAAAATTTATAAAGTACCAGTTCGTGTAAATATTGAAGAAGTCAAAAAACCTGAGCTATACGCTAAGTTAGTAGCCGAAAATATCGCATTTCAGATGCAACGACGTATTTCGTTCCGCCGAGCCATTAAATCTGCTGGCGCAGCCACAATGCGGGCTGGTGCCAAAGGTATTCGCATTGAAGTATCAGGCCGATTAAATGGAGCTGAAATGGCCCGACGTGAGAAAGAGATTCAAGGTTCAGTACCACTACATACCCTTCGTGCCGATATTGATTATGCGTATGTACCAGCTAAGACAGCTGCCGGAATTATCGGCGTTAAGGTTTGGATTTACAAAGGAGAGGTAGCTTAGCCATGTTGATGCCAAAGCGAACAAAGTATCGCAAAGAGCGTGTTGGACGTATGAGTGGGGCTGCTACTCGTGGCACAACAATTGCCTTTGGTCAGTATGCTTTGCAATCACAAGGTATGGATCGAATTACAGCTCGCCAAATTGAGGCCGCGCGACAAGCCATGACTCGTTATATCAAGCGTGGCGGTAAGATTTGGATTCGAATTTTTCCTCACACCCCTGTTAGCCGAAAAGCACTCGGTACTAAGATGGGTTCCGGAAAAGGTAATCCAGAATTCTTTGTAGCCAAAGTCTACCCGGGTACGATTATGTTTGAAATGCAAGGTGTATCAGAGGAAATTGCTCGTGAAGCAATGCGACTTGCAGCGCACAAACTACCTGTAAAAACTAAGTTTTTAGTGCGAGATGAGGCATAAGAAGATGAAGATGGTAGAAATTCGAAAATTATCAACAACCGATCTTACGAAGCAAAGCACCCAACTTCGTGAAGAAATTGCCGAATTGCGACGACAATTTGCAATGGGTGAAATCCAGAATGTTCGATCAATTCGTAATAAACGTAAAGATTTAGCCCGAATGTTAACCGTATTAAGTGAACAATTAACAAAGGAGAGCGTGTAATGGCTAAGACATTAGTTGGTGTTGTTACATCGGATAAGGCTGACAAGACTATTGTCGTGACAGTAGTTACACGTAAGACACATCCGTTGTACCACAAGCAATATAGTATTTCTAAGAAGTTTATGGCTCATGATGAAGAGAATGAGGCTCAAACTGGTGATAAGGTTTCAATTATTGAGACTCGACCTCTAAGTGCAAACAAACGACATAAACTACTTAAAGTTATTGAGAAACCTGTCCTTCGTGAAGGTGTTGTTGGTGACGTTGAAGTACCGGCACCTGAAAAGAAAGACATCGTGAAGAAAAATGATAAACCTGCTGTAGATAGCTTGGAAGAGAAGCCAAAGAAATCTACAAAAAAGGCTGAAAAGACAGACGATGAGGAATCTAAAGGAGACGACAAATGATTCAGCAAGAATCACGCCTAGTTGTATGTGACAACTCTGGAGCAAAGGAAATTCTTTGTATCCGTGTACTTGGCGGTACTCGTCGTCGCTATGCTCATGTTGGCGATATTATTGTGGCAACCGTAAAAGACGCTAGCCCAAATGGTAACGTTAAGAAGAAGAGTGTGGTTCGCGCTGTAGTTGTTCGTACTCGTAATACTATTCGACGAAAAGACGGTTCTTCAATCAGATTTGACGATAATGCAGCTGTAATAATTGGTGAAGATAAATTACCTAAAGCTACTCGTATCTTTGGCCCAGTTCCAAGAGAACTTCGAGAACAAGGTTATAGCAAGATCATTAGCTTAGCTCCGGAGGTACTCTAATGACTTTATATAAGATACGACTGAAAAAAGGTGATACTGTGATGGTCCGATCAGGTAAATACAAAGGCCAAACAGGTAAGATTGTATCCGTTCATCCGAGAGAGAACAAAGTTACAGTTGAAGGTATTAACATTGTTAAGAAGCACTTGAAGCCTAATCGTCAGCACCCACAAGGCGGAATTATTGAAGTTACAAAGCCAATCTGGGTTTCTAAGGTTGGGTTACTTGAAACCGCTGCTAAGAAGCCAACTAGAATTGGCTACAAAGTTGACGCTAAAGGTAATAAAGTTCGCGTTAGCAAGAAATCAGGAAAGGAGATCAAGTAATGACTGCGACTAAATCCGTACAATACACAGCTCGATTGAAAGATCTCTATAACACCAAGTATGCCAAGGAGCTTCAAGAAGAATTTAAGCTAGAAAACGCCCATCAAGTTCCAAAACTTGAAAAGATCGTTATAAACATTGGTCTTGGCCGAGGTAAAGACGATAAGAAGTTGTTTGAAGTTGCTACAACTACAATTCGCAAAATAACTGGTCAACAGCCAGTTCAAACCACTGCCAAGAAGTCAATTGCTAGCTTTAAACTCCGTGAAGGTAATAAGATTGGTCTTAAAACTACTTTACGCGATCAAAGAATGTATGAATTCATGGATCGATTTATAAATATTGTTCTTCCAAGACTTCGTGACTTTCATGGTGTAAGTAATAAGGCTTTTGATAAGCAAGGAAATTATTCAATCGGTCTAAACGATCAAACAGTATTCCCTGAAATTGATTTTGAAGATGCATCTGTAACACATGGTCTACAAGTTGTGTTTGTAATTAAAGCTGAGGATGCTGAGCAAGCAAAAGCCCTGCTTGGTAAGTTTGGTATGCCATATGAAAAGGAGAACGCATAAATGGCTCGTAAGTCTAACATAGCGCGAGATAAAAAGCGTGAAAAGATGATCAATAAGTACGCTGACAAGCGCGCTGAATTAAAATCACTGGGTGACCTGGAAGGTTTACACAAGTTGCCTCGAAACTCATCTCCAACACGTCGAAAGAATCGTTGCCAGGAGACAGGACGTCCACGAGGCTATATGCGGACATTTGGTTTATCCCGTATTTCATTCCGAGAACATGCTAGCAAAGGTGAAATTCCTGGCGTAACGAAATCGAGTTGGTAGAAAGGAAATAATCATGACAATGACCTCAACAGATCCAATTTCAGACATGCTTACTCGTATTCGTAATGCGATTAATGTACGTAAGCACGAAGTGACAATGCCGCACTCTAAAATGAAAGAGTCAGTAGCTAAAGTCTTAGTAGATAGCAAGTTTCTAGATAGCCTAGAAGTTGTTGACGCACCAGTTGGCAAAGAGTTAAAAATTACAATTGCTCCAGAAGACACCAACGCCCGAATTACTGAGATTGTGCGACTTAGCAAACCAGGGCGTCGTATGTATGCAAACGTCAAAGACATCCCTACTGTAAAACAAGGTCGTGGGCTTGTAGTTGTGTCAACATCTAAAGGTCTTATGACAGGTATTGAAGCTAAGAACAAACGCCTTGGTGGCGAATTAATTTGTAAAGTTTATTAAAGGAATAATATGAGTCGTATAGGAAAACTACCGATCAAAATCCCAAGCGGTGTGACAATCACTATCGACCCTGACACCATTACTGTAAATGGTCCAAAGGGTAGTTTGAGCCAGTTCACATTGCCTGGAATTACTGTAAAACAAGAAGGTGAAGAAGTTATTGTTACTCGAGTTGATGATGAACCAATTCATCGAGCACGTCACGGATTAATGCGATCACTAATTCAAAATATGGTTGTGGGCGTAAGCGAAGGCTTTAGCAAACAGCTTGAATTACATGGCGTGGGCTTCCGAGTCGCACTTGCCGGACAACAGTTAAAAATGAATCTTGGATTTTCTCATGATGTAATCTTTGATATACCACAAGGAATTACTATCACAGTCGACCAAAATAATATTACTGTTAGCGGTATTAGCAAACAGCAAGTAGGCCAAGTTGCTGCCGAGATTCGCTCACTCAAGAAACCAGAGCCATATAAAGGCAAAGGTATTAGATATACAGGTGAACACATTATCCGTAAGAGCGGTAAAAGCGGGAAAGAGAAATAGCTATGAATAGATTAGATTTAGCCAAGAAACAAGCCAAGCGACGAGCAATCCGTGTTCGTAAAGTTATAAACGGCACTGCCCAGCGACCACGTCTTAGTGTAAAGATAAGCAATCTTCATGTTGTAGCTCAACTTATAGATGATGACAGTCACAAGACTGTTGCCCACAGTACGACAGCCGGACATAAAGATACTGGAAAAACTATGACTGACAAAGCTGTGTGGGTTGGTAAGGATATTGCAAAGAAAGCTAAAGCTGCTAAGATCAAACAAGTTGCATTTGATCGAGGAAGTAAACTATACCATGGTCGTGTTAAAGCATTAGCCGATGCAGCCCGTGATGAAGGATTGGAGTTCTAAATGGCCCAGCAACAGAGACAGCAAAGACAACCTAGAAATGATAACTCATTAATGAACGAAGAAAAGCAGTTCGATGAACGAATGGTTCATATCGACCGAGTTGCACGTGTAGTTAAGGGCGGACGACGTTTTCGTTTTCGTGCTTTAGTTGTTGTTGGTGATCATAAAGGAAAAGTTGGCGTGGGTGTATCAAAAGGCGCTGATGTAACAACAGCTGTTACTAAAGCTACAGAAGTAGCTAAGAAGAACATGATAAGCGTCTCACTCTATAAAGGAACCTTAGTCCATGAAACAGAAGGTAAGATTTCTGGGGCTAGAATCCTTCTAAAGCCTGCAAGCCAGGGTACAGGCTTAATCGCTGGCGGTGTGGTTAGAATTATTCTCGAAGTTGTTGGTGTTCATAATGCTCTATCGAAGTCATTGGGTTCAAGCAATAAAATTAATACTGCCTATGCGACACTAGCTGCTTTGCAAGCTATGGAACCAGCCGACAAGTGGGTTACAAGAATCGACCAAGCTAAAAAAGAGGCAAAGAAAGCCGTAAAGGCCGAGGCAAAATAGTATGAAGTACAATGAACTGGATATTAGCTCTAATAAGTCATCAACTCGAGTTGGTCGCGGTATAGCTGCCGGAAAAGGTAAGACTGCTGGTCGCGGTACCAAAGGTCAAAATGCTCGAAAGAGCGGTGGCGTACGCCCAGGCTTTGAAGGTGGTCAAAATCCATTGATGCAGCGCCTACCTAAATTACGCGGGTTCAGGAGCATTCGCGTGCCAGCTGAAGTAATCTACACTGGTCAACTTAATGATCTCAAAGGAAATGTTGATAACTTTAGCCTTGCTGAAGCTGGGCTTACGAGCTCACCATATGTTAAGGTCAAGGTAATTGTTGGTGGTGAGCTAAAGACCAAAGTTGATGTTAAACTACAGGGCGCTAGTTCTGAGGCAATTAATGCCATAAAGAAAGCTGGTGGCAAGTTTGATACTGTTGAACGACCAAGTCGCACACCTCAAGATAAAGCAAAAAAAGCTAAGAAATAGGGCTATATAACAGCGTGTTAATACGCTATACTTGAGGGCAATACACCGAAATAAAGGGAGAATAAGGGTAACCTAGTTAATGAGTTGGAAAACAATTTGGCTATCACTAAAAAGTAAAGATATGCGCAAGAAGTTTCTTGCGGTACTTGGTATGCTGCTTGTTTTTAGAATCCTTGCTCATATTCCAATCCCTATTGGTAGCGGTGAAACTTTAAAGCAGATCCTTCAAACTTTATTTACTTCAACAAAATCATCACAATTTTTAAGTTTTGTTGATGTTCTGTCTGGTGGTGCACTGGCCAACTTTTCAATCATGTTAGTTGGTTTAGGACCTTTTATTAACGCCTCGATCATAATGCAGCTCTTAACAAGGGCAATCCCTAAACTTGAAGCTTTGAATAAAGAAGGTGAGTATGGTCGCAAAAAGATTAATCAATATACGCGTATCATCGCATTACCGTTATCAATAATCCAATCCATCGGTACTATTTACTTAGTTAGACAAACTGCATCTAGCCTCGCTGGATTGGGTGATATTACTGCCAACGCGTCGATTGGACAATGGATACTAATGGTCACTGCACTAAGTGGCGGTTCTATGCTGCTGATGTGGCTCGGAGAGCTTATTACAGAACAAAATATTGCCAATGGTATTTCTTTGATTATTACTGTCGGTATTGTTAGTCGTTTACCTTCAACAATCGCTAGCTCCATCGCATCTATTTTCCAAAAAGAAGGTAATGGTGGATGGTCAATTTTTGGGAAACATATTTCAATTAATGGCACGGCACTTTTTTATGCCGGACTTATTATCTTATCTATCATTGTCGTTACAGTTCTTGTTGTTAAGTTAAATGAAGCGGCTAGAAATATTACAATTCACTATGCTAAGCGGGTTCAAGGAAACAGAGCCTACGGCGGTGTCACCACTATGCTGCCAGTCAAACTGATTGCAGCGGGTGTTGTACCGATAATTTTTGCCTTAGCCTTTCTAAGTGTGCCTACTTTTATAGGTCAATTAATGTCCGGGTCAAGTAATAATCATTTTCAAGAAATTGGCGCCAAACTAACACAATGGTTCCAAAATCCTTCAGCCCAAACGTTTGCTCAAGGCGGCTGGCATGCGTATATTTACCCGGTTGTATATTTTATGTTAGTTTTTGTTTTCACCTTCTTCTATACAAGCATTACATTTGACTCACATGAAATTGCCGAGAACTTGCAGAAGCAAGGAGGTTTTATTGAGGGCGTTCGCTCCGGTAATCAAACCGAAAAGTACTTGGGTAAAATCGTAAATCGTCTTACTTTATTTGGAGCTTTGAGTTTAGGTGCATTAGCCGTGCTTCCAATTATTGCCCAAGCTTTCTTGCAGACAAATATCGCTATTGGCGGCACGAGTATTTTGATTCTTGTAGCTGTAGCACTTGAGACGCTTCGACAGATTGAGTCACAGGCCTTAATGGTTACCTATGATCAGTATGAAGCCCCAGACTATTTAACTGGTCCCGATGATAAACCAGAGAAGATCGGTCGATTTAAAAGCCTAAAAATAAGGCGTAAACCCAAAAAGTAAGGATAGACTATGTCAGATGTATTAGATCGTGATAACACAGGGTATCGCGAACTCATGCCTATTGACACTACAGTTGGAATTATTGATTTTGGCGGACAACTTGCCGCTAACATTGACAGGGTTGTGCGAGAAAATAATGTGCGTTCTGAACTTGTTTCTCATGATGTACCATACCAGTCACTTGACCTAGTTCAAGCAAAAATCTTTAGTGGTGGCCCGCGCAGTGTATATGAAAAACGGGCCCCAAAATGTGATACTAAATTTTTTGATGATGAAAAGCCAACCCTGGGTATTTGCTATGGAATGGGCCTGATTGTAAAACATTTTGGTGGTGAGATGCGTCGACTTTCTAAACGTGAGGACGGCCCAAGAACAATTCAACATAATGATGACACTATATTTGCTGATACGCCTGATGAACAGATCGTATGGATGAGTCACGGCGATAGCTTGGTGACATTACCACAAGGTTTTGAGGTTATAGCCTGGAGCGGAGATATTCCGGCAGCTATTGCCAATCACGAGCGTAGAATTTATGGTGTTCAGTTTCACCCTGAGTCTCAACACACCCAATTTGGTAAACAACTAATTGGCAACTTCTTGCTTAATGTTGCTGGAATCGAGCCAGACTTCACATTAAAGGATCAACTAGATGAAATAAAAGCTTCGATTGAAGAAAAACTTCCTGGTGATCAAGAGGCATTAATTGCCCTGAGTGGTGGTGTTGATTCATCTACAGCTGTCAAGATACTGCAAGCGATGGGTAAACGCTACAAAGCATTTCATATTGATCACGGATGTATGCGCAAAGGGGAATCAAAACAAGTATTAGATAAACTTCGTGCTGCCGGGATTGATGTGACAGTGGTTGACGCTGCGGCTGAGTTCTTTGAAGCAACAACTCAAGTAAAAGGCCGGTTTGGACGTAAAAAAACCATTGGCCCTTTGTCTGAAACTGCTGATCCTGAACACAAGCGCATAATTATGGGGAACAAATTTATTGATGTTTTCGGTCGTCTAATTAGCGAAGAAGGTATGCATGAGGATACCATACTTGTGCAGGGTTCGATTCGTCCGGATAAGATTGAGAGTGGTGCCGACAGTAAAAAATCAGCGAAGATAAAAACTCATCATAATGCTTCTCCTGCCGCTCAGGCACTAATCGATGCAGGCAAAGTATGCGAACCACTACAAAATTTATACAAAGATCAAGTACGTGCTGTGGCTGAGGAGCTTGGACTGCCAAATGAACTTGTATGGCGACAACCGTTTCCTGGTCCAGGCCTAGGAATACGCATTTTGGGTAATACACACATGTCAAAGCGAGAAAAACGCCAACTCGGCAAGCTGCAAGATAGGTTGGATGACTTTTTACCAAGATCGGTGCACGCAAAGGTCCTTCGTCAAAAGCTTGTTGGTGTTCAAGGGGATGACCGAACATATAAACCAACAGTCGCTCTGCCTTCTTATGTGTCATGGGGTGATGCACTTGAAATGGCACAAGAGATACCCGGGCATATTCACGGGCTAAATAGAGTACTTAAATTACTAAATGTTGATGCCATAGGTGATGCAATGAGTGCAACCCATACACGTGTTACACCGGAAACTGTAAGTATCCTGCAGGAAGCCGATTACGTTACAGATGTTTTAATGCAAAGAAGTGGTGAGCATAAGGCTGTGAGTCAATTCCCAGTAATGCTTTCATATCAAAATTTTGGTTTCGAGGGTAGACGAATGGCTATACTACGACCGTTTATAACTAAAGACTTTATGACCGGGCGGCCAGCGGTACCAGGGGAGGATATATCTGAGAGGATTGTTAAGGCAATCACTTATCAAATACTAGATGGTGTACGAAATATTAAAACTGTCGCATATGATTGCAGCACTAAACCGTCTGGCACAACTGAAGGTGAATAAATTTATCTCTGAAAAAACACTTTACAACAGATAAGGTATTTGCTACAATTTACTCTTGTTATATATTTATGGCTGCAAATAAGGAAGTAATCGAGTTAACAGGAACTATTATCGAGACCCTTCCAGGGACTCAGTTCAGAGTAGAGCTCGAAAACGGTCATCAAATTATAGCTCACGTCGCAGGGAAAATGCGGAAACATTACATCCGAATTGTCCCAGGAGACAGCGTTACGGTTGAGTTGACCCCTTACGATCTTACGAAGGGCAGAATCACCTACCGCAAATCATAAACTAAGCAGTGTGTCATCACTAGCATTAAGGAGCGATGATCCGCATGAAAGTGCGTGCAAGTGTCAAGAAAATTAGTCCAGATGATATAATCGTCCGCCGAAAAGGACGAATCTATGTTATTAATAAGCTTAAACCTAAGCATAAGCAGAGGCAAGGTTAGTAAATGGCTCGTATTTCAGGTGTAACAATCCCAAACGAGAAGCAGATTCAGATTGCCCTTACCTATGTTTATGGCATTGGTAATAAATCAGCTCAGGACATTCTAAAGGCTGCTGATGTAGAAGTAACCACTCGTGTTAAAGATCTTACTGATGCTGAGATCTCACGAATCCAAGAAGTTATTAATAATGACTATACAGTTGAGGGCGAGTTGCAAAGAGTTGTGACTACTAATATCAAGCGCCTAAAGGACATTAACTCTTATCGAGGTCTTCGTCATAAAGCAAACTTACCATCACGCGGTCAACAGACTCAAACCAATGCTCGAACACGTCGTGGTAAGAAAGTAACAGTTGGCGGAACCAAGAAGAAAGCTCCAGCGAAGACATAGGAAAATCATGGCAGAATTAACTACAACGGCAAAAAAGAAGAAGTCAAAGCGATCTGTACCTTATGGTCAGGTTCATGTCTTGGCTAGTTTTAACAATACAATTGTCACATTCACTGATAGCAAAGGTGGCGTATTAGCCTGGGCAAGTGCTGGTGGTTGTGGATTCCGCGGTTCTAAGAAGGGTACAGCCTATGCAGCTCAGGTTGCTGCTGAAAAGGCTGCCAACACTGCAAAGCAACTTCATGGTATTACTAAAGCTGATGTTTATGTAAAGGGTATCGGCCTAGGTCGTGAAGCGGCTATTCGAACTTTGGGTTCTGTAGATATTCATGTTGAAAAGATTGTTGATGTTACTGGTGTGCCACATGGTGGTGTTCGGCCACGAAAGGCAAGGAGAGTCTAAATGGCACGTGATCTACAAAGTATAGTTAAGATGAGTCGTCGTGAAGGCTATGCACTTCATCCTAAGGCTCACAAAGCTCTCGTAAAGCGATCGACAGTTCCAGGTCAACACGGGCGCACTGGCCATGGAAAACCTAGCCAGTACTCTCTGCAGTTACGTGAGAAGCAGAAAGTCAAACGACTTTATGGTCTATTGGAGCGACAGTTCCGCAAACTTATGGAAGAAGCTAACAAGACACAAGGCCAATCAGGCGAAGTCTTGCTTAGATTACTAGAGCAACGGGCTGACAACGTTGTTTACCGCAGCGGTTTTGCCGTAAGTCGACGAGCTGCTCGTCAATTAGTTAGTCACGGACACTTTATGTTAAACGGACGACGAATTGATGTACCATCTATCCGAATCAAAGAAGGTGATGTCCTAACTGTGCGTGATCACAGTAAAAATACCGAGTACTTCAAAAAACTTGATGAAGTTAGCCCTGGCGGGCAGGAAAATGAAGTCAGTTGGCTAAAAGTCAACCGCAAGAAGTTAGAAATTTCAATGAGTGGTATGCCTAAACGAGAAGAGGCAGAACCAGATATTAATGAACAACTAATTGTTGAGTATTACTCACGTTAAGGGAGGCTATAACAAGCTTATGTCAAAAACAATCCACACTCCAGGAATCGTCAAAGTAGACGACCACAGCGCCAACAGCGCAACTTTCGTAATTGAGCCACTACATACTGGTTACGGTATGACTCTTGGTAACTCTCTTCGTCGAGTATTGCTTTCAAGCATTGCTGGCGCAGCTGTTACCGGTTTTCAGGTTGAGGGTGCTAGCCATGAGTTTACTACTCTACCGGGTGTAAAAGAAGATATTGTAGACATAATGTTAAACCTAAAAGGAATTCGTTTCCGCGTTTTTGCAAGCGAACCTCAGATTTTACGTATTGTTAAAAAAGGTAAAGGACCAGTTACTGCAAAGGATATACAGACAAACGCCGATGTCGAGGTTGTTAACCCAGATCATGTGATTGCAACCATTGATGATGCTAAAAGTAGCTTTGTTATGGATATTACAGTTGAAACTGGCCGAGGCTATCGTCCTATTGAGGAAGGTGCCCATCGAAAAGCCACTGATATGATTGCTGTTGACGCAATATTTAGCCCTGTACTTCGCGTACGCTATAAAGTAGAAAATACCCGTGTTGGTCAAATGACTGACCTAGATAAGCTAATCATTAGTGTTGATACTGATGGATCAATTTCAACTCGTGATGCTTTTGAAGAAGCAGCGGCAATATTGGTTAATCAGTACACAGCTCTAGCAGGACAAACTCGAGTAGAGGCAGAAGCACCACTTGGCGAGTCTGAATCGGAGGATGATGTTGACGATCCTGCTGAATTAATGACACCTATTGAAGATTTGAATTTCTCAGCACGAACAACAAATGCCCTGATCAACAATGAAATTCATACACTAAAAGATCTATTTAGTCTTAGTGACGCTGAATTACGTGATCTTAAGGGCTTTGGTGCGAAAGCATTAGACGAAGTTAAAGAGAAAATGGCTGAATTGGAGCTCTAAACAATGCATCGACACGGATATCAAGGTAGAAAATTTGGACGAGAACGCGATCAGCGCGAAGCTCTTATTAAGAGTTTGGCTGAAGCATTGATCATTCAAGAATCTATCGAGACAACTTTACCAAAGGCTAAAGAAGTCGTACCGTATGTTGAAAAGTTAATTACTAAGGCCAAAAAAGGTGATTTGCACAATCGACGACAAGTTATAGCTAGTTTGCAGACTATTTCTACTGCCCATAAACTTGTTGATGAAATTGCTCCTAAACTCAGCAAACGAAATAGCGGTTATCTACGTATCGAACGAACTACTTCACGACGGGGTGATAATGCTCAGTTAGCGCGAGTTAGTTTTGTTGACGATCTCAAGGCAGCACCGGTTGCTAAAACAGCTGAAAAGCAAAAGACTACTGCTGCTAAGCCAGCAACTAAGGCCAAGTCTACCGCAACGAAAGGGAGCAAATAATGAAAACTTATAGTGCAAAACCAGGTGATGTCACTCGATCTTGGTATGTAATTGATGCTTCTGAGGCAACACTAGGCCGTCTTTCAACTAAGATTGCTGAATTACTAACAGGTAAAGGCAAACCGCAGTTTACTAAACACATTGATTGTGGTGATTTCGTAGTTGTTATCAATGCTAAAGATCTTGTGGTAACCGGTAAGAAAATGACTGATAAGAAATACTACCGACACACGAATTATCCAGGTGGAATTAAAGAACAAACTCTACAAGAAAAGATGGATAAAAACCCTAGCGATGTTATAACTAACGCAGTTCGTGGCATGTTGCCAGTTAACAAGCTTCGTCCAGCACGTTTAGCTCGTCTTAAGGTTTATAATGATGCGTCGCACAATCATGAGGCTCAAAAGCCCGCAGTATATTCAGTAAAGGAAGGCAAATAGATGGCTACAAAACAGTATTTCTATGCATTAGGCCGAAGAAAGAGTGCTACTGCTCGTGTTCGATTAATGACTGGTAAAGGTTCAATTACTATCAACGATCAACCAGCAGAAGAATATTTAGCTAATAGTAAATATTTGCTTGAAGAGTTACAGAAGCCTTTTGTAGTGCTTGATCAAGTTAATAAGTTTGATGTAAGTGCTAGGGTATCTGGCGGTGGTCACAGCGGCCAAGTTGATGCTATTCGACTGGGCATTGCAAAGGCACTAGCTGTTATGGACGAAAATCTTAAGAGCACCCTAAAGCGTGCTGATCTATTGGGTCGTGATTCACGTGAGAAAGAACGTAAGAAGTTTGGTCTCAAAGGCGCACGAAAACAGCGCCAGTTCACAAAACGTTAATAAAAGCCCCGAACAGGGGCTTTTTTATATCCTTGACAACTTCTTACAATAAGAGTATTTTAATCTTTATGAGTCGAAACATTAATCAGTTCTATTTTTTCTGGTTTACAAACCCACGACAGTGGCGAGCGACTTCCTAGTGTAGAAAATAACTAAACAAGATCGACCGCCACGAGGCGGTTTTTTGTTTTTTAAGGAGAAGTTATATGGCAGCATTGCCAAATGAGATTAGAGCGTTAGCAGAAATAAAGTGTGAGATTGATTACAAAAATCGACACGACCTATTACCACGATACAGGGCTGCTAAAGATGTCATTGAGACACTCGGCCGATGCGTAGCTCCAGATATTGAAACTTGTTTATATTGTGAGCCTGACAATAAGATGTGCCAGAATGAACAAGCCTATTTATATGAAGCAAGTAGAGGTGAGAGTTTGGAGCAACCTGTAGTTATAAGGCCTAGTGCGAACCAGTATTATTTTTAGGAGAATATTATGACAGAAGGAAGAAAATCCTATTTACCACCAGAACCAAGAATTATGGAAGTAAATGGTCGAGAATACCGAGCTACTGTTTTTAGTGGAGATGGTAAACACTATGATGCTTTGGCTGTAGACGACCCCTACATGGCAAAGCGTATGGGGACATTCCTGTTATCACCGATTTGTCCAATTATGGATGTAGTGGTTGAACATAGGAAGAACGTGGCTATTTACGAACAATCTGTAGAGCTTAAATTGCCTACGAAGCAAAGAATGGGTGAATTAGCTTTAACATAAGAAGCAACAACATTACGGATCGTATATACTACTGCTAATATGACCCCAAGTGAAAAGATTGAAAAACTACGTTTGGTTACAGGCCCAACAGAACACACAGCACTAGTTGATCAATTTTTTGTCGAGAGAGCACACCAGGTAGCAGATGAAATCAACAGTAAAAGGAAGTTAGAACTCGAAGCGAATGTAGGATTTTCAGCCTGGAGTGGCGCTTGTGGTTCAAGTAAGTATAATAAAGGTAATAACTATGAACAAACCAGTAATTTTGACAGGCCTCAGGGCCAATAACGATCTACACATAGGTAACTATTTTGGAGCTCTGTTACCTCTTATTGATATGGCAAAAAAACACGCTGGGGAGTATCAAATAAACTTATTTGTGCCAGATTTACACAGCTTTACAACTCCAATTGATCACGGTCAGTTATACGAACAAACCATGAATAACTTAAAAATATTTGCGGCCTCAGGATTGCCACTCGATAACCCTGATGTACACATATATCGACAGAGCTTTATTCCGGCCCACTCAGAACTGACTGTGATTTTAAATAGCTTCACTGGTTTTGGTGAAATGAGCCGAATGACACAGTTTAAGGATAAGTCCGCAAAACTTGGTGCCGATCGCGTGAGCGTTGGACTTTTTGATTATCCGGTTCTTATGGCGGCTGACATTTTGCTTTATGGAGCCCAGCATGTTCCGGTTGGTGATGACCAGTCACAACATATCGAAATAACACGTGACATAGGTGAGCGTATCAATAACAAGTTTGGTGACACATTTATATTGCCTAACACAGTCAAAGAACAACATGAGTTCTTCGGTAAAGATCAAGGCCTACGTATTAAAGATCTAGTTGATCCATCTAAAAAAATGAGTAAGTCCGATGATTCAGGTAAAGGCATAATCTTCCTAGGCGATGACCCAGATGAGGCTGCCAAAAAGATCATGAGCGCTACAACTGATAGCGTCGGTTCGGTAAACTTAGATTATGAAAAACAGCCAGGAATAAGTAACCTGCTACAGATTTATGCACTACTAACCGATACAACTCTTGATGAAGTTGCTAAAAGGTATGAAGGACAAACAAGTTATGGCGAACTCAAAAGAGATGTTTCAGATGCAGTTAAGCGCTTCTTGACCACATTCCAGACAAATCTTAAGGCCGTTGATGAGAAAAAACTGCTAGATAGACTTGAGTCTTCTGAAAAGGCAATGAACGAAATAGCAAATCAAACATTGAATAAAGTTCAAAAAACAATCGGTTTGCGCAAATAATAAGATGCAGAACTGGAAAGTAACAGAAGACGCCATAAACCAACGAGTCGACTTGTTTTTAGCAAGTAAACTACCCCAGTTAAGCCGCAGCTCGATTCAGAAGCTTGTAAGCAGTGGTAAATTATATGTAAATGACTCCATAGAAAAAACCAGCTATAAGTTAAAAGTTGGCGACAAAGTCAGCTTAAATTATGACCTTAGTAAAGAAGGACGTATCCCAGATATCAAATTACCTGTTATTTATGAGGATAAAGATTGTATTGTAATCGACAAGCCAACTGGAATTTTGACACATTCAAAGGGAGCTTTTAATCCTGAAGCTACAATTGCAACGTTTATTGCGTCTAAAATAACAGGAATGACTGGTGACAGGGCCGGAATTGTTCATCGCTTAGATAGAGCAACATCAGGTGTAATTATAGCCGCTAAGACTTCTGAAGCGCTTAAATGGCTGCAGAAGCAGTTTTCAACGCGCAAGACCAAGAAGACGTATATTGCCGTCGTAGAGGGCAGTTTAGAGCCTCAAACAGCCTTAATAGACGTTCCGATTGAACGAAACCCTCGTAAACCACAGACCTTTCGAACCGGATCTGGTGGTAAACCCGCGATTACAACTTATGAAACCCTAAAAAGGTCAGAGAAATATAGCCTTGTAGAATTAAAGCCTCAGACGGGAAGAACACATCAGCTGCGAGTTCACTTAAACTACTTAGGTCATCCAATTGTAGGCGATATACTTTATGGGGGCAAAGATGCTGAGAGACTATATCTTCACGCAAATAAATTAGAACTAACATTGCCTTCTCGTGAAAGAAAAATATTCATTTCTAAGCTACCTGAGTCATTCAACGCTATAATGAAATAACTATGGAGCTAGTTTTACATCCTAAAACGTTGGGACAAGTTACTGTTTTTGTGGAAAAACCTGTTCATGGCCTTCTACTTGTAGGCAATATTGGCGTCGGTAAACTAAGTATTGCTCAATACATTGCCACAACACTGTTGAACGTCGACCATTTAAATCTATTACGACACCCTTATTACCAACAAATTACACCTGAGGGCAGTATAACCATCGATCAAGTACGTGAGCTAAAGAACTTTTTACTACTAAAAACTACTGGCAGTGATTCAATAAGACGATTAGTTGTGATTGAGCAGGCCGAGCTGATGACTTTAGAGGCTCAGAACGCATTACTGAAGCTTTTAGAAGAGCCTCCTAAAGATACGGTCTTAATACTAACATCTAGTCAGCCCCAAAAACTTCTCGCAACAATTCGTTCAAGAATACGCGAGATAGCTATTATGAAACCAGCCAAAGCAGACGTTTTAGAATTCTTTAGTACAAATGATCAGCCAGAAGTAATAAAAGCCTACCATATGAGTGATGGCAATATAGGTTTAATGCATACACTGCTAAATACCGATGAAGAGCATCCGCTGGCGGCAAATATCAATTTGGCTAAAGAAATACTTAAAAAGACGACTTATGAAAGGCTACTGTTAGTTAATGAGTTAGCAAATAAGGACACGATTCAACTACTTAACGCTATATATAGTGTTTGCAACGCAGCATTAAAAGTTGCTGTTGAAAAGGACGATCAAAAGCGAATTACAGAATGGTACAAACGCTGTAAGACCATTCATAGTGCTCAAGACGAACTTGCCTATAAGCCCCAAAATAAACTACTGCTCACGCATATAATGATGAGTCTGTAGTATAATTGAAGAACATATGTTTGAATTAGCTCTTGTAGTCGGATTCGGAATCATCGCATACAGAAGCGCTCAACTTCGTGAAGAAGAATTGTCGCCATTGCCGCGTAAGATAAGTGATAAGCTAGGTAATCTATGGGATATTGCGCATCAAGGAATGCGAGAAAATCGGTTTTTAAGAGCTGAGAAGGCCCTTCTGACAATTTTAAGAATTGATGAAAAGAATGCGGCTGCATACAACCGCCTCGGTATTCTTTATGCCAAGCAGAAAGAGTATAAAGATGCTATCGACTGCTTTGAGATTGCGTCCAGCATGGAAGTTAGCCCATCAAGCTTACATAACCTTGGCTTGATTTATTACGAAACAGAGAATTATGAAAAAGCGGCAACTGCCTTTGAACAAGCCCTAAAATTAGAAGACACACTAGCAGCTAGACATATTGCATATGCCAAAGTTCAAGAAAAACTTGGCAACGAAAAATTACTGTTTCAAGAACTAGAAAAAGCCGTTGAACTTGAGCCAAGTAAAGAGTCTCTGACCTTACTCATGAAAGCCTATGAAACTCATGGTCGTGAAGAAGAAGCTAAAATAATTGCCAAAAAACTTAATAAGGCATCAACTGCAAAGAAGCCAAAACGAATTTTACGACCTAAACGACGTGTTGTTATATAATCGTTGTTTTTTAACCTCTGTTCTGATACACTTTTTCAGTGCTTATTGAAGCGTTTTGCCGCCTTAGCTCAGTTGGTTAGAGCGACGGTTTTGTAAACCGTAGGTCGTCGGTTCGAATCCGACAGGCGGCTCCAGAGGAAAGCTCTGTCAGCATGCTGGCAAGAAGTTTCCGAGGAGCAACTGTATGCTAATACAGGCGGCTCCATTTAGACCTATTGCGAGAGTGTCTAAATCTAGAGTACTTCTTTGTGAGGGAAGTCAGGCAGGTGTTAACAATTTGGAGGCTTCGGCCTTCATACAAGCAGGGGTAGTGAAGCGGTCAAACACGGCAGACTGTAAATCTGCTGGCTTATGCCTTCGGGGGTTCGAATCCCTCCCCCTGCACCAAACTGGAGTAATAATGACCTATACTGGAGTGCAGAAAACTAGAAGCCATAAAAGACGGCATAGCCCACTACCTACAGATATACCTGACATTTCAGAATTATTAAGAATTGATTGCATTGATCCTGATACTGTACGTGGCGCTCTTCTAGAGGCTAGATCTCAAGATCCAGATGAATATCGCAAAAAAGAGCATGACTGGCTAGTAGCAAATTTAGCGCCACTTTCAACTGCTATTGAAAAAATGTTTGAAGTTACAATTAAAGAACGTGGACCGGAGTTGGCTGAAGCGGCACTTTTAGGCTCCTATCTCGGTGGGGCAGTTATCAGGAAAACCATAGAGGATGACGCTTTTACAGTTGATAAATCTCTAATTAACCTTTATTCGTGGAATGCAGGTGTAAGACCTATATTGTATGATCCAATGAACCCGGTCACTAAGGAAACACTTGTACAGCTGTTTGGTACACAAGCAGCAATCGAATTTGGTGAAATACGCCATGATGCTTCCCGGACCATGAGTGCACTTGTAGTTTCCATGGCTTTTGAACCAAAACCAAACTCATAAAATCTAGCTTAAGCTTCTTTACGATCGTCTAACTATATGTTAATGTCAAGATAAGTAGGGAGACAAAAATGCCAAAAAATAGTTGGTTTCATGTCCAGATGGGAGAGCCAGAGCGTTTAGGATCTGCATATTTTCATGTGCGAGCTACTGATCATGAGGAGGCAGCCCTAAAAACAAAAGTTTACGTTGAGCATGATCAGCATATTACTGCTGGTGTAGAAAGTGTTGAATATGACCCAGAGTTGACGGCTCACTATCGCATTCTTGGCTATAAAGCTACAGATCATCTTAGGCTTCATGAAGAAGTTAAAATGATTAGAGTCGTCCAAGATCTACGTTTACCTGGTAAGGTTTACACCGACAGTATTAATGATGTATTTGATAGAGAATCATACCTTACCTCAGGGGGCGACGGTTTTGAATGTAGTGATGACAAACAACAAGTAGTAGCTGTATAAATTGCCAATATCTGGTAAAATCACTCAAGTTATATGCCGTTGTAGCTCAGTGGTAGAGCACTTCCATGGTAAGGAAGGGGTCACGAGTTCAACTCTCGTCAACGGCTCCAATTTTTATCTGTTTACAAGTAAGAGCTTATCTGTTAATATCTACAAGTTATGGCAAAGAAGTCAGGAAAACGAAAGATCATAGGATTGGTGTCAGAAGAGTCTGGACATCGTCATTATTATACTGTCAAAAACACTATGAATAGTCCTGAAAAGCTGGAACTTAAGAAGTATGATCCAGTACTTAGAAAGCACGTCTTATATGTTGAGACCAAGAAGAACCTTGGCCGAAACGAAGTAAAGCCTAAGAAATAAATTAACCGCCCAAAAGGCGGTTTTTTCTTAATGTACCTTAATTCGTGAGAGGATTCACGAATCTAAATATCAGGACTTTGGCAGGGGTGGAGGGACTTGAACCCCCGACACCAGGTTTTGGAGACCTGTGCTCTGGCCAACTGAGCTACACCCCTAAATTGTTAAAACTGTGCTCCTGTAATTCACTAGGGAACGAACATAAACATATTACTCGATTTTCCCTGTTTTGTCAGCAGCAAGCACTTTCCATTGCCCAGTAAAACTGATATAAGTATATCTGATGTCAAAAACAATTTTGAATAAACCACTTCTATTAGTACTTTACGGTTTTCCAGGTTCTGGTAAGAGTTCTTTTGCCAGACAGTTATGCGACAACTTACAAGCTGTTCACATTCAATCAGATAGAATTCGCGCTGAGTTATTTCAAAAACCTCGATTTGATAAGTCAGAAAATCAAGTAGTCGATCATTTAGTTGAGTATATGATGGATGAGTTTCTGAGTGCCGGTGTTAGTGTTATCTATGATGCAGATGTTAATAGGGTCTCACAACGCAGAAAACTACGTGAAACAGCCCGCAAACAACATGCCCAATACTTATTAGCTTGGTTCCAGATTGATATTGAGGGTGCATTTGCTCGAGTCAATAAGCGTGATAAGCGTAAAATCGATGATAAATTTGCCCGAGATTTTAATCGGACTGAGTTTGATAGCTATATAAATACCATGCAGCACCCAACCAAGGATGAAGATTTTTTTGTACTTAGTGGTAAACATTCTTTTGCTATGCAACGAAGTACATTGATGAAACGACTTTTTGAACTCAACCTAACTAACGCTGAGAAGGTATCAGAGGGTGTAATTAAGCCGGGTATGGTCAATCTCGTGCCGTCAGCTGGCCGTGTTGATCTAAGCCGACGAAATATTACCATCCGTTAAGGCCATGGCTGTTAAACAGCTCGAAGTCAAAGATGTCGGCATGGTTTATTTCCAAAAACGGCGTGGAACAGGCTCTGTAAGAATACACATTCAAGGGCATTCCGTTCGAGTAACGCTCCCTAATTGGGTTAGTTACGGCGAAGCTGTAAAGTTTGTGTACAGTCGAAAAGAATGGATCCACGAACACATTACACAAAGGCCAACTTTGGCAACTGGGGCTCTAATTGGCAAACAACATCAACTTACTATTGAGTCAGCTGACATCAATAAGCCGAAAACACGAGTTACAGACAGAGAAGTAAAAGTGTTAATTCCGCGCAATTCTGATGTTGAAAGTGTTGAGAACCAAGACACTATCCTAAAAGCCTGTGAGAGAGCCCTACTTAAGGAATCAAAGGAACTTTTAACATCTCGTATTCATGATTTGTCGTACGAATTCGGTCTAGATTTTAATACTCTGCATTTTAAAAAGTTGAAACGGCGTTGGGGCAGCTGTGATGCTAACAAGAACTTAGTATTTAACATATTCTTGATCCAACTTCCATGGAAATACATTGATTATGTGATTTTTCATGAGTTAACGCACACAAAGCACATGCATCACGGTTCAGAGTTTTGGCAAGCATTAACTGATTTAGTGCCTGATGCTAAGAGTCTACGCAAGGAAATGCATCAATTTCATCCACAATTATTACCACAATAGCATAAGCAAGTATGGCATAATGTACCCATGCGTCCAAATCTTTCAAGTATTCTGCCAACAACAAGAAGTGGGGCTGTCGATCATGAACGTCTAACTAGCTTAATTAATAGCATGGCCGACGGTGTTATAGCTGTTGATCAAAAACAAAGAGTGGTCATATATAACGGTGCTGCTTTGAACATTCTTGACGTTAATAGTTCGATGACGGGCAAACAATTGCTTGGTTTGTTCAAGTTAGTCGACAAAAATAAGCAAGAAGTAAACATCCAGAAACTAGTCTATGATGCCAAAACACCTGTGTCATACCGAGATTATTTAATTGAGTATCCGGACAAAAGTACAATCAACCTTTATCTAAGCATTGCGCCGGTACATCTTGGTTTTGGCCAACGTGGTGAGCGCGGCTATGTTCTACTGCTTCGTGATATTACCCGAGAAAAATCGTTAGAAGAGGAAAGGGATGAATTCATTAGTGTTGTTAGTCATGAGCTGAGAACGCCAATTGCTATTTCAGAGGGTAACATTAGTAATGCTCTCTTGATAGCCCAGAAGTCCAATAGCAGCAAACAAATTATTGATGCGCTAACTCAAGCCCATGACCAAATTATCTTTCTTAGTGATATGATCAATGATCTTTCAACGCTTTCGCGAGCCGAAAGAGGTAAACTAGCAGTTGAGGTTGAGCCAATTAACATTCATGAACTACTCCAAGGTCTAGTTAATACCTATAGACCTCAAGCTGAACAAAAAGGCTTACAACTTAATCTTGAACTTGACCCCAAACTAGAGCTTCTAAAATCAAGCAAATTATATGTTCGTGAAATCATCCAGAACTTTGTAACCAATGCCATTAAATATACCGAACAGGGTTCGGTTACTATGGGAGCAATAGCCAAAGAAGGTGGCGTTGAATTTTATGTTCGTGACACCGGGATAGGCATAAGCCAGGGCGATAAGGAGCGTGTATTCGATAAGTTTTTCCGCTCAGAAGACTTCAGGACTCGAAAAAACAATGGAACTGGTCTAGGCCTATATGTAACAATGAAGCTAGCTCGTCTAATTCATGCCGAATTAGATCTTGAAAGTGAGCTCAATAAGGGGAGTACCTTTCGGATTAGAATTCCTGATTTAAATCAGGAATGATTTGACTCCACCATTTTGGCTAGACGTAGAGTCATTTGACCCCCAAATTGACAAGTAACCGCAGTAATTCCTTCTATCAAAGCTAGCGAGTTATCGCCACGCACTAGTTCACCAATTGCTTCACCGCCGCTCACACCAGATATTAACGCGCAAGTATAACCAATCGCACATATAGCTCGTGAACGAAAACTAGGTGGCGATTCAATCTCTTCGGTATCGTAGTAAATAGGCAAGTCCTGGATGTCAACCATACACATATTATGCCACCTAGCGTAACTTTAGTCAATGCCTTCCATGTATTGACCTCAGTAATAAAGTAAGGTAATATTGACATATCGAGCCCTACTATATTAGTAGGCTTTTTAATTGGAGAAATATGGCTAAAGATACTAAAAAATCTAGCAAAGGCACTTCGTTTCGTCAAAAGGCGGAACAGTCACGAAGTAAATCTGCAAAACCACGAAAACTGAAAGCAACTGCTACTCAAGCTGCAAAACCAGTAAGAAAAGTCGTTGATTTCGGGAAAAAGGAAGTTTATTTACCGTTGCCTGACAATAAGGTTGGTAGATTCCTTAACAAACGTCGGAGTTTTGTCCCAAGTTATTTTCGAGAGAGCTGGAAGGAGCTTAAACAAGTAACATGGCCTAATAGAAGGCAAACAATCCAGCTAACTATTGCCGTATTTGTCTTTGCTATTATTTTCGCCTTATTTGTTGCAATGGTGGACTATGGTTTAGATAAAGTATTTAGAAAGGTATTATTAAGCTAATGTCACGACGTTACGATACATCAAAACAATGGTACGCTATCCACACTTATAGTGGTTATGAAGAAAAGGTTGCCGAATCTATCAGGCAACGTGCAGATAGCTTGGATATGAAGGATAAGATATTCCAGGTTCTTGTGCCAAAGGAAAAAATGATTGAAATCAAAAATGGTAAGCGACGAGTCGTCGAAAAACGTATTTTCCAAGGATATGTACTTGTCGAAATGAAATTAACTGAAGATGCTTGGTATATTGTTCGAAATACACCGAATGTTACTGGTTTTGTGGGGACTGGGAATGAACCAACACCTATTAGTAAAGACGAAATGGATAAGATCAATAAACGAATGGGTCTTGACCAGCCTAAACACAAGATCGACTACAAAGTTGGTGAAGTCGTAAATATTATAGATGGTCCATTCAAAGGCTTCGACGGCACAATTAATGAAATTGACGAACAGAAGGGCAAACTTAAGGTATTGGTCAATATGTTTGGCCGTGAAACACCTGTTGAACTTGATAGTTTGCAAGTCAAGCGAGTATAACCATGCCTCCTTTTAGCCCTGAAGAAATACATAAAATTGAGCACATGTCAGCAGGGGACTTGAATATAGAAGCAAACGGTGCCGTACAAAGGCGAGACATAGACCAGATAAGAGAGTTGGTCAAGATTAGTTTTGTAAGACACTGCGCCACTGTCGGAGATGATCCAAATGAAGGTGGCTCATTTGGACAGATTTATCTGGGTCTTGAGCAAGTACTTGCTTCTGAAGCTGATAGAAGGCGATAAATTCACTGGACGACAGAGGTGGATTGTAGTAGAATCTACTAGTTACGCACATCAGCCTACAAGTGCTTCTAAAGTAGGCTCTAAAAGGGAGAAGAGCGGCCCGAGCAAAAATCACATTTTTTGCCTGGTGCGTGGAGAAAAACCGTAGGTTTGTCTTCAACCCCTACAAGGAGAAAATATGGCAGCGAAAAAAGTAACTGCAAATCTTAAGATGAAAATCCCAGCTGGAAAAGCTAGCGCAGCTCCTCCAGTAGGCTCAACACTCGGTCAGTATGGTGTTAATATGATGGACTTTATAACCCCATTTAACGACCAGACCAAGGAAATGCGCGGAACTCTAACAGCTCACATTACTATTTATGACGATCGTTCTATGGATTTTCGTGTAGTTAGCCAGCCAACCGATGACCTAATTCGTGCCAAACTGGGTATTCAAAAGGGCTCAGGGAAGCCAAACAGCGAAAAAATCCCAAAGAAACTATCTGATGCCGATCTTACAGCTATTGCTGAAGAAAAAGCCAAAGATATGAACGCCGATGATATTGAAGCCGTTAAGAAGATGGTTGCTGGCACAGCTCGCAGTATGGGTGTTGAGGTAGAATAATGTCCGCAGAAGCACCAATGAAAGAAACGACTGTAGATGACGTACGTCTTTCTATTAGAATTAAACTTGGCGAAGCAAGCGCATGGGAAGCCGCGGCAGTTGATGCAGAAGAAAAAGCAAAACAGTTTCGCAGTATGGCTCGTGGTAAAACCCTAGATGCAGATGAACTGCAAGCAAGACTTGATGCAGGTGAATTTTCTAACTCAGAAACAGCTACAGATATATGTCCCGACACAGCGTTAGGGAAAAGGGCAGTGCTTTCGGTAACTGATGTATATGATTTTTGCGATGCATCAGATGGAGCAAAAGCCTGGCTTGATGAAAGACTAGCTGGTGCCCAGTTTACGGATCCATCATTTCTTGCAGCTAGAAACCAGTTGTTTGATCATTCGGAATAAAGTATGTCTAAGTACTCTAGTCAATCCAATTTTGGAAAAATTGAACTTATGGCAGGTGAAACCGAAGGTTTGATTTTTACTGAAGCCGATAGACGGGCGGCAAGGCACACACTCGATAATTTTAACGAGACTAAAGAATTTGATACGGCTGTGCTTGACCGTCTTAAAGCACTTGCATCACAGGGCAATAGCTATCAGGCACAATGGTATTTAGATCAAGTGAGTAGTAAACTAAATCAATAATATTTGTGGGAGGTGATAACGCCGCTAGTACCACGAAAGGAGAAATCATGTCAGAAGCCAAGAAAGCAACTAAGAAAGAAGTAAAAACAGCTGAAGATACTTCAAAAGAAGTAAATAAAGTTGAAGCCGAAGGTACTGATGCACCAATCAATAACGAAGTTAATGACAAAGAAGTCGCTAAAGCCGGTAAGCGTAGTGCGAAAGCCTTAAAAGAGGCCGAGGCAAAAGAAGCAAAAGAAGAGCGTAAGGCTTCAAAGACAGAAGACGAAGAGCCTAAACAGGCTAAAAAACCTGTTAAACCTACACGTAGTCGTCTAGAACGACGAAGTAAGAAATATCGCGAAGCAGCAAAGCTTATTGATAAAACTAAACAGTATTCTCTAAAGGAAGCAGTTGAATTAGCTCTTAAAACCAATACTACTAAATTTGACTCCTCGGTTGAGCTGCACGTTAAATTAGGTGTTGACCCACGCCACGCCGATCAAAACATTCGTGATAATGTAGTTTTACCTGCAGGAACTGGCAAAAGTCTTAAAGTAGCAGTTTTTGCTGATGTTGATGATGTTAAAAAAGCTAAAGCTGCAGGAGCTGACATTGCAGGTGGTGATGAGTTTTTGCAACAACTTGATAAGGGTCAGATGGATTTTGATGTTTTGATTGCTACACCAATGATGATGGCAAAACTTGGTAAATATGCTCGCATACTAGGACCAAAAGGACTTATGCCTAACCCAAAGAGTGGTACTGTAGCTGCCGATGTAGCAAAAGCGGTTAAGGAAGCTAAAGCCGGTAAAGTAGAGTATCGTGTTGATAGCACTGGTATTGTTCACCTTGGAATTGGTAAAACTAATTTTACATCTGCACAACTACTCGAAAATCTGCAAACTGTTCTTCAGAGCATCAAGGCTGCAAAACCAAGCTCACTTAAAGGTTCTTACATACAAGCAATCCATCTAACGACTACCATGGGCCCGAGTATCGCTATTGCCTTAAGCGAAGTATAGTATACTTAAGAGCATATGATGATCATTGGATTTACCGGGCCTATTGGGCACGGCAAAAGTACATTTTCTGCTGCTTTACACAAGCTTGAACCTTCGTTCGTTCATTTTGAATCTAGCATGATTATTGCTGAAGTTGTGGATGCAATGCATGCTTCTTTGGATAAAGTACCAGAGAGAGACGACATTGAATCCATAAACAACTGGCTACGTACTTTACCAGCGATCTTACTCCAAAAATTTGGTGTTAAATGTAACTTTGATCAAATTAAACTAGACCCAGAGAGAGTTCTTCGACATCCAGTTGAATACGAAAAGTTGTTTCTACACATAGATAACCTAGCTCATGACTCAGAACTACAACATCACAAGATTACACTAGAAAATAAGGAAAATTACCGACCAATACTGCAATGGCTTGGCGGTTACTTAGTACGGTTTGTTGAGCCAGGTATATGGTATCGCGAGATAATCAAGCGCGTTAATCTTGCTGGCCAACAAGGAGTAAAACTCTGCACTATAGGCGGTTTGAGGTACCCTAATGATGGTAAGATCGTTCATACTGCTGGTGGCACGATTGTAAAAGTCTATCGACCGGGACACCTGCAGTATGATGCACTAGATCCTACAGAGCGAGAACGAGACAACATAGACATTGATGTTACCGTAGTCAGCGATGCAGGTATAGATGAAGTTACACGTTGCGCAGAAATATTCATAAATGACCTTAAAACTGGTCAGCTTAAAAAGACATACTATACCAGTCATTGCTAAATCCTGTTGTAATATCAGCCTTCACCCTTGTATGGTTGAGTATTTATTGCGTACAATGTAAGGACTAAATAAGGGGAAAAGGTGTCAGTTTATAGTAATAGACAGATCAAACAAGCTATTAAAGATGGTCACATCGTGTTCCATCCTTATGTTGAAAAACATATTGCTGGCAGCAGCGTAGATGTAACACTAGGTAACTGGTTCTACAGGACAGAGCGGCCAAGCGAAGGTGGGTTTTATAATCCGTTTGATAAAGCCTCCGTCGAACAATACTTTGGTGGCGGCCCTTATCAGGCAGAAGTTCATGAACAATGGGCCAAAAAACATGGTCGCCGACCTTTTAAGAACATTCCTCTTAAACAAAGAATTATTGTTCTTCGTCCAGGAGAACGAATTCTTGCCCACACCCATGAATTTATTGGCATTAAAGCGCCTGGGACTAGCACCATGCAGGCCCGCAGTACATGGGGCCGTAATGGCGTTGCTGTTTGTCTTGATGCTGGATGGGGGGATCCTGGGTATATAAACCGCTGGACTATGGAAATATATAACATGAATGAACACGAAAGTGTTGTCCTGCCAGTTGGTGAACGCGTTGCCCAGATGGTCTTTTATGAAACGGGCCCAGTTGATAGCGAATATAAGAAGCTCAGCGGCAAATATCAAACAGGCTACAGTGACAACTTGAATGATTTAATTAGTGATTGGACTCCAGAACAAATGTTGCCACGCGCTTATAAGGATAAGCGACGCGATCCAATAAAAGTAAAGGGTATAAAATATGAGTAACGGATTATTTATTACCTTAGAAGGTACTGATGGTTCCGGAAAGGGGACGCAATTTAAACTTTTGGCTAAAAGACTTGAAGCCGAAGGTTATGATATTGCAACATTTGATTTTCCTCGTTACGAAGAGCCGTCAAGTTACTTTGTAAAAGAATACCTAAACGGCAAGTATGGAACTGCCGACGAAGTAGGTCCCTATACAGGCTCACTATTTTTTGCTTTGGATCGCTATGAAGCGGCCAAAGAAATGAAGAAAGCATTAGACTCGGGTAAAGTTGTACTTGCCAACCGTTTTACCGGTTCAAATATGGCCCACCAAGGTACGAAGTTCTCCCATCCAGAAGAACGCAGAGGCTTTTTTATATGGCTTGATAATTTAGAGTTTCAAATGCTTGGCATACCACGACCAGACCGAAATATTGTTTTACGTGTCCCGGCCGAGATTGCTCAAAGACTAGTTGATGAGAAAGAAACCAGGAGTTATACCGACAAAAAGCGAGATCTTCATGAAGCTGATTTGACCCACCTTAAAAAATCTGTCGACGTTTACGATGACTTATGTCAGCTATTCCCTAAAGATTTTTCACGCATTGATTGCGTTCGTGGTAGCTCAATGATGGATAGGGAGACAATCCATAAATATGTTTGGGAAAATATTGAGCCATTGCTACCCCCAAAACCATCAAAGACCGCAAAAAGCGCAGTAACTAAACAAACGTCAACTAACGTAAACCCATACGTTGTTAAAACTGATGGTATTTATGAAATTACTGAAGATGGTATGGATTTCTTGCAGGATGCTATCACTAACGTTCACGATGATGTTTATGCCTTCAAAAACGACAAGCTGAGCACTGTTACAATTTCCGCAGCAATGGCCCGATTGAGTCGACGCGGTGATGATATGCGTATAACCCTGCTGGATGAATTCGCTTTAGCGGCCGGTAAAGATGAGGCATTGATGAAACGGGTTATTACAGCTTATGGTGACGATTCGGTGCAGCAGTTGGTTGGCCAGCATGTAGTAGTTGAAAATGCTTCAAATTTACTTACGAAGAAGCTTGAGTGGGGTCGTTTGGCCGCCTACTTAGAGCAATCGACTAGATACATTTACTTCGATCAAAAAGATAGCCACGGTAAGTATAAGTACCACACACCTAAGCACCTTGATGCTCGGACGGCGCACACATATGAAGAAACGATGAATAAAATTTTTGGGCTTTATTCTGAATTGGTACATCAGCTAACCAGTTATGTTCGCGATCATTCAGACACACCTGAAGATGAGCGTGATGCTGCCTGGAAAGGTGCCGTAAGGGCTCAAGCCTGCGATGCGGCTCGTCCGCTACTTCCGGTTGCGACAACAGCCACAGTAGGCATTTATGCTTCTGGGCAAGCCCTAGAGAGCTTAATTATGCATCTACTGAGTGATGAACTGCCCGAAGCACGATCAACAGGCCAGAAACTGTTAAACGAAGCTCGTAAGGTTATTCCAACATTCTTAGAACGTGCCGACAAGCCGGACAGAGGTGGCGCAATGATTGCATACCGAGCAAATACCTACAAAGCGGTTAAAGAGCTGACCAGTGAAATACTACCTGACACCTACAGCAATGATCTGCAGCCAGTAACCCTGAGTTCTTACTGGCCAAAAAATGAGTTAGATCTTGTCCCGGATATGTTGTATGAACACAGCAGCCTATCATTAAAAGATATACAGAATGAAGTTGAAAGACTACCATACATTAAGCGCGAAAAAGTATTCAAGACATATATGGGCGAACGTCTAAATCGTCGACACAAACCTGGCAGAGCACTGGAAAAGGCTCACTATAGCTGGGATATAATGTGCGACTATGGTATTTTCCGCGACTTGCAGCGCCATCGTATTGTTGATGATCTTCAGTGGCAAATGTTAACCCCAAGATTTGGTTATGACATTCCGCAGTTGGTCGAAGACGCCGGACTAACTGACATTTTCGAAAAAGCTTTTGATCTTAGCCTTGAGCTCTACAGTAAACTTCAATCTGCTGGCTACCAATTGGAGGCCCAGTACGCAACATTATTGGGGCATAAAATGCGCTGGAAGATCACTTATAATGCTCGCGAAGCTTTTCATTTTCACGAGCTCAGAACATCGCCGCAGGGGCATCCTGGTTATCGAAAGCTAGTCCAGCAAATGCATGAGAAATTGGCTGAAGTTCATCCTTTGATGGCCGAATCAATGAAGTTCGTCAACCAAGGCGAAGACGAGAAACTTACACGCCTAGCAGCCGAACGTTATACTCAGTTCAAGCTTCAACAAATCGATTAATTACAATCTATGTAGCCAGTGTACAGAACAGCTCCAGGTCTGTCTTCATATGCAATCTCTTCACGAAAGATAAAAGCATCACCTAACTTATATACTGTAACCTCAGGTATATCTCTTGACTCAAATATCTGAGTCGCCTCAATCTCCAAAATACTCACTAGTGATCTCTCAGTTGCATAATGCAAGGGATGTTCAAAAAAGAAGTAACGTTGTCCCATGTCTTGCTCAGCACCATCACCATATCTTGCAAAATGTTCGGCAATGTTACTTGCATCACTAAAGGCACGTGACTCGATTGTTGAAGGATCTAATTCGGGTCTTACATCATTAAATGAAAGTTGTTCGGCAGTACTCATAATGTCATTCATTGTGATGTTCCATTAAATTCATTAAGTCGTTGATTGTTGGCGTTAATTTTTCCAAGCAAGGTAGTATCTGTTTTCTTAGTTTTTCTTGCAGCCGCTTGGTAGCTTGCTGCGGCTAGTTCAAGTGGAGCAACATGTTGTCGTACTGTGCCGATAATCCTAAGGCAATCACCCTCGAAAATGTTCATACTTTTCGTATCAGGCATTATCGCAGTATATTTTGCTATACAATCGACAATCTGTTCATCCGTTAATGAAGAGTCGTTCGTCCAAGCCTTAACAAGTCGTCTAAATTGTCGTAAATCGTCATTAATACGTTCCCGTGTCTCAACCTGAGGGTTAATTCCTCTTAAGGCGTTAAGACTGGTCCTGACCCCTCTCATTGTTGGTGACGAACAGTATAATTCAGATTGAAAGCAAGTATATGTGAATAACGCCTGTTTTCCAGTATCCGGATCCATCACAGCTGCAGCGGGCAAATCATCGCCAACCCAAGGTAAATGCAATTTTTTACCCTGATTATGGATTCGTTCGCTGTATGCTTCTAATCCTCTTGTATACATTGAATAATATTCAAGGCTTGACGCTGCAGAAAACAAGTTTGTAAGATCAGGTAAAGCATCTTTGCCATAAACATTGCCTAAAACGTCAAATAGCCACATCGGCTTTGTTTCACCACTAATCATATGAAACTTACCTGATGGCGTAGCGATAAGATTAAAGGCGTGCCCATTACAAAATGCTATTTTGTTATCAAAGCCAAGTGTTGTAGCAACATCTGAGATTAACCAAGTATAAGTAAAACAATCTCCTGTCGGCTGTTCTTGCCATGGTTTTTTACCAGGCTCATATTTGACACAAGCTCTAACAGCTTCAATGCCATCATACAGTGCAAGCTGTTCTAACTCTGCCAGTGCATCAATATCATCAAGCCCTTCACTCTGAGCCTTGTGAAGAAGTTGTACTGACTCGCATTTGAGTAGTTCACTTAATGGTTCGCTTGTTTCTGGATCAACAAAAGAATCCAGTACTACTTCTGGAGCGGTAAAATCACAGGTTATTTCTAGTAATTGTTCTGACATATGCATTATAAAAGCCGGTCCCTTATTGTTGGATCCGGCTTGTACTCGTTTACGTTATTAAACTACAGATCCAACCAATTAGGCAAAGACGAGCACAATACCATATGGGCGGTATTGCCAGATCTTCACAATTGTTTGGTGTAATGTAGCCACGAGGAACTAATTTACTCCTGTGAGCGGGTCTTGTCAAGCCAATTACCTAAGTGTACAATCGGCAGATATGTCAGGTATCATTGCGAAGTCTCTAAATCTTCTCCTCGGCCTTAACGGGCTGTGCTTCGCAAGTGTTGAAGCCTGAGCGAAATTCGCTTTAGTACAGCCCTAAAATCAGGCTTCAATAAGAAGTCTTTTTAATATTAGGAGAATAGAAATGGATAGGATTAAACAAATTGGTGAGAAACATCGAGCTATTTTGAGTGGAGACACAACAGTCGATCGTACCGATAAGGACGTAAGAGCAGAGATTGAGCACACGATTCGTATGGCTCGTCTAAGTGGTGATGTTGACCCAAAGTTGCTAGCTAAAGTTAGTCGTGGCAGTGGTAACGCACCAGTACGAGACACTGTTGATGTAACAAAAGTCTCCGTGCAGCCTGAGCAAAGCTATTGGGAAATAAGGGCTAACCTTCCTGCTTGACAAACAACTGAAATAAGTGCAATCTATATAACAATAACTCAACCAATAATTATTAGTGTTATTGGTAGGACACTACACGGGGCTAAGAGTTTATTTGTCGAACATTAAGAGCAACCCCACAAGAATGCGGTTTTGTTTTTAAATACTAAGGATTTCTAATGAGTAAGCTTATGCCGGCTAACAAATTTATCCAGGAAGCCGAAATGGCAGCCGAACGCATCGGGACTTATATACCTCCGACCCCTTTAGAAAGTGCCCCTATACTTCAAGAAGAGCTCGGAATGGAATTACTCCTTAAGCGTGAAGACCTGACTGAAGTACATTCTTTTAAGGTTCGGGGGGCACTTAATGCAATTTTGAAATTACCCGAAAATGTTCTAGAAGAAGGTGTGCTTGCCGCAAGTGCTGGCAATCATGCACAGGGTGTGGCATTTGCTGCACGAGAGGTTGGGACAAAGGCAACAATTGTTATGCCAAGAACTACCCCTATGATTAAAGTTGATGCAGTCAAAAGACTAGGTGGCCATGTCATACTTGAGGGTGACAGCTACTCTGACGCATATGAAGCAAGCCAACGTTTATTATCAGGAACTAATATGAGTTTCGTGCATCCTTTTGATGACCCTGATGTTATTGCCGGCCAAGCAACAGTTGCACACGAAATTGCTCGTTATACAACAGCTGTATCGCACGTGTTTGTACCGGTTGGGGGTGGAGGTTTAATCGCTGGTATCGCATCTTATTTCAAAAATAGAAATGATACTCAGCATATAAGAATCGTGGGTGTTGAGCCAGAGGATAGTGATGCCATGAAACTATCGTTAGAAGCAGGCTACCCCGTTACACTTGATCACGTGGGAATCTTTGCTGATGGTGTTGCCGTAAAACAAGTTGGCGATCTCACTTTCAATATGGCAAAACAATACGTGGATGAAGTGATTACAGTTGATAACGATGCAATTTCTGCGGCAATTGAAGCTTTCTACAATGAAACAAGAAGTATTCTGGAACCTGCCGGCGCTTTAGCCATTGCAGGCATTGCACAGTATAGTGACTTTGCAAAAACAGTTGGTGACATACTTCCAGTTGCTATATGTTCGGGAGCGAATATGTCATTCTCAAGACTACAGGCCATTGTCGAACGTAGTGAGATTGGCAGACACAAACAGGGGCAATTCATAATTGACTTGCCTGAACGAGCCGGCGCCTTATTAGAATTGTGTAGGGATGTCATAAATGGTCATAGTATTACAGAGTTTCGTTATCGTCTTACTGATCCAAATAAAGCACGTTTTATGGTGGGAGTAGAAATTAGTAATCAAGACGATCTTGAAAACTTTAAAACTAAACTTGCTGACAACGGATATAATTTTGATGATATATCGGCTAGCTCGTTCGCCGAATATAGCAAATATCTTCTTGGGACAGCTTGTCATGATACAACACGCGGTGAAGAGGCGTTTTACGAGCTTGAATTTCCAGAACGGCCCGGGGCGCTTACAGAATTTTTAACGCATGTTGGACAACGCTGGAACATTAGCCTTTTCCAATATCGCAATAACGGTGGTGACCGCGGAAAAGTGCTAATTGGGTTCCAAGCGCCTCATACCCAAAGTTTAGAGACAGTTTTAGCAACTCATACTAAGTGGCACGCTCCCGTTCCTGAGGCAGAAATTGATCGTTTTAGCCAATAAAGTGAGCCAGATCAAAATCCATTTTTCCAAAGGTGTTGACCCAAGAAGCTCTATCTGTTAATATTATCTTGTTTGCCAAAGACAGTGGCTGCGAAAGCTTAATTTGCCACCGAGGTACAAGTCAACTTTTTGTTTTGTATACACGTTTTTAGTCTTTGGCCATCCAAAGACTTTTTTATTACTTTGGAACACCGAACTTTTACAATCTAGGTCGATAAATTAAGAAGTAAGGAAATTATATGGCTTTAACAAAAGAACAGAAGAAAGAAGTCATTGACGAAGTAAGCACCTTGCTTTCAAACGCTAAAATGACAGTTGTGGCTGCTTATCCAGGTACAAGCGTAAAGGCTATGCAGCAATTACGTCGAGACGCAAAGTCTGGCGGAACAACAGTACGAGTTCTAAAAAACCGTCTAGTTATTAAAGCAATCGAAGGCAATGAATCGCTTAAAGATGTCGACACTAATGGTCTTAAAGGTCAACTTCTCTATGCATTTAACAGCGAAGATGAAGTTGCACCAGCGCAGACACTTGCAAACTTTGCTAAAAGCAACCCAAACCTAGAGTTTGTCGGTGCAATAAGCTCTGATGGCAAGTTCCTTGGTGTAGATGAAGTCAAGGCTTTGGCCACGTTGCCAAGCAAGCCTCAGCTTATTGCTGAAGTGCTCGCAACCCTTAGCTCACCACTTAACGATGTTATGTCAGCAATTTCAGGCAATCTTCACGGATTACTGGACGCTGTAGAAGCTAAGGCAAGTAATTAAACAACTAAGGAGATGATTATGGCAGATTTAAAGAAACTTGCAGAAGAGCTCACCAAGCTATCTGTAGTAGAAGTTAACGAACTTAAGAACATCCTTAAGGATGAATACGGTATTGAACCAGCTGCAGCAGCAGTTGCAGTTGCTGGTCCTGCTGCCGGCGGCGATGCTGCTCCAGCAGAAGAAGAGAAGAGTGAGTACGACGTTGTACTAAAAGACGCCGGTGCTCAAAAAGTTGCAGTTATTAAGGCTGTTAAGGATATCACTGGTCTTGGACTTGGTGAAGCTAAAGCAGTTGTTGATGGTGCACCAAAGCCTGTACTTGAAAAGGCTAAGAAAGAAGACGCAGAAGCTGCTAAGAAAGCTCTTGAAGAAGCTGGCGCAACTGTCGAACTTGTCTAAATCCAATCATTTTGGTCAAAAACCACTCTACAAGGGTGGTTTTTTGTTTTATGCTCGTTTTTTCCACAGCTTAGTGTTTAGCTACCTTTACTTTTTAGCCCTTGCATGATAGCGTGAGGGAAGTAAGTGTATAAACAAACACTAGAGAGACATACAAATGCCAGACGTACCGGAGAAACAAGTAAAGCGATTAAAAATTCTTATCCAAGAGGCTGAGACTAGTTTAGCTGCAGCCAAGGAATTACTTGTAAGTCTTGTTGGTGAAGATGATGAAATTGTAAACAAAGCTGCCGAAGAACAAATTGGTAAGGTAATAGAGGGAGTTTTTGATGGGCAAAGTATGGTCGGAAGTGATGGCAAGAATTATCCTGTACCTGCAAATTACGCCTCAAAGTCCAAATTAGTACAAGGGGATATTTTAAAGCTCAGTATTTCAGATGATGGAACTTTCTTATACAAACAAATTGGTCCTGTGCCACGTGTTCAAAAAGTTGGCGTTCTCAAAATGGAAGAAGGTCACTACTTTGTTGATATCGACGGTAAACAATATCGTGTACTTCTCGCAAGTGTTACATATTTCAAGGCGAAGCCTGGTGATCAAGTCAGCGTAAACCTACCAGAAGACGACCAAAACGTCGAATGGGCCGCTCTCGAAGCCGCATTGTAAATGTTAGGGATTGTTAGAGATTTTTTTTGCTGTAGTTGCAAATATTGCTGAACGAATAATGTTTGTCTGGGTATGGACCACCCGTAAACCACTAAGCCCCAATGACCCTAAAGATCTTGATTATGCTCGATCAAAGTACCATCCCCTCTATAAATCTCCAAGGCAGCTCTGGCACTTCTTTCTCTTTATTCTAATCATTTTATTATTGCTAGTAGCGACATATATGCTGGCCTGGGCATACTTTTCACTTAGATATTAATGCTCATGGTTGTAGTCTAGAAAGATGGTATAACTATAACTTATGAAATCACACATAAATGGAGCGTACCTCGAAGATACATCTCCTGAAAGATTACACCCGATAAAAGACAGATGTTGGGCATCTCATATTTCAGCTGTGGGTGGTGCGCTTGGTGTTCTAGGTGCCAGAGAAGTTGTTAAGCGACGTTTTGTACGCGGTGCTGCTTTGGCCGCCGCATCTGCAGCCTTTGACTGGGCCGATGGGGCAGAGGCACGAAGATTTGCTAAGAGAAACCCAAAGGCTGCCCAAAAACGCCAAAATGAAGGTGGCTGGACAGATCAGATTTTTGACAGATTAAGAAACATCGCATTGGGAGCATCTGTTTTGACCGTAAGAGAGGTACCACCTAAAGCAAAAGCTGTAGTTGGGACTATGGTCTTAAAGGAGGCCGTAACAGGTGCAGTAGGTTTTACTACTCTAGCTAATCACTATATAAAACACGGCGAGGGCTGGCCTGTTCCAATCCCATCAGCCGACCGAGGTAAAGAATCTATGTGGTGGGTTGGCACCGGTTTGTCTTGGACAGTGTTAGGTGCTGGTCTAAAAAAACCATATCCTGAAGCATCGAAGGCATTAACTACTACAGCTACCGGATTATGTGCCATTGGTCTCGTTCGAGGGCTACAGACAGTGCCTGAGTACAAACGCGTCATCGGCGAAATGGCTACATTGACTCCCGTTGAACAACTTACTTATGAACCAAACTACAAACCTCACATAGTTAGCCGTATTGCTCAAATTCATAACGGACTACAACAACGGGTACAAGATTTCAACGATCAGCAAGGCCTGACTCGAACAGTCGCCTAAATATAAACCACAACAACAAGAGACTTATATTGTTTTATAATAAATAGGCTATGGGAGAGGCTTTATATCGTAAATATCGTTCAAAGACGTTAGATGAAGTAGTCGGACAAGAACACGTCACTACAACGCTTAAAAACGCTCTTAAAAGCGGTAAAATCAGTCACGCGTACTTGCTGACTGGACCGAGGGGTGTAGGCAAGACAAGTATTGCCCGAATATTAGCGTTTGAAGTCAATAATTTACCATATAGTGATCAATCACACTTAGACATTATTGAGATTGATGCAGCCAGTAATCGACGAATTGATGAAATTCGTGATATTCGTGAAAAAGTACGACTAGCACCGACTTCGGCTAAATATAAGGTTTATATCATTGACGAAGTACATATGTTGACCAAAGAAGCTTTTAACGCACTGCTTAAGACACTTGAAGAGCCACCTGAGCATGTGATTTTTATACTGGCCACAACTGAGGTACATAAGCTCCCAGAGACAATCATAAGCCGTACTCAACGGTTCAATCTGAAACCCATCGACAATCAAGTGATTGAAAAACATTTGAAATCTCTAGCAAAAAAGGAAAAGATCACTATATCTGATGATGCGCTATCGCTAATTGCTGAACATAGTCAGGGCGGCCTTAGAGATGCAATCAGCTTATTTGATCAGTTAAGTTCTAACGATAATATATCTGTCAAAGATGTCGAACATGTGCTTGGTGTAGCTCCAGAAGCTGCCATTGCTGAGCTCATTGAAGTTTTACATCATGGGAAGCCAAAAGATTTGTTATACCAACTCAATATTATGGAACAACAGGGTATTCAACCGACACAGATCGCTCACCAACTGTCTTTATGTATAAAGTCAAACATAATTGAAGATAATAACTTTCCTGACGGCCTCGGTTTAATGGAAAAGTTACTGCATGTTCCAAGTGCGGCAAGTCCTGATAAAAGTCTGGAACTTATACTATTTGACTATTTATTATCTCATTCTGATAAACAAGAAATTATCCATAATGAGTTAGATCCACCAGTAGTAAAACCAGCTCCAAAAAGTGTAGATGTGACAACTCCGGTGAAAACTTCTGTTAGTAAACCGCCATCAAAGCTATCGTCATCTGACCTAGAGAAATTAATTGAGCCTGAGAACTGGCAAAAAATACTTCAAGCAATCAAAAAACGCCATAATACTGTATATGGGATTGTCCGCATGGCTAATCCGACAATTGAGGATGGTGCCTTAACACTATGTTTTGGTTTTCCTTTCCATCAAAAACGTATGAGTGAATCAAAAAACCGTGAGCTACTTCAATCTGTTATTGCTGACGAGATTGGAATTGAAGCTACTATTGTATGTATTACTAAAGACACGAATGACTCCTCTGAGCCTGTCAAAGCTAAGCATACGGAGGTGAAGTCTGATACACTAGAAACTATCACCGATATCTTCGGGGGTGGGGAAATACTAGAAAGTTAAAATTATGGCCACAGAACCAGCCAACATCCCACCTCAAAATGTTGACGCCGAGGCTAGTCTACTTGGCGCTCTACTCATTGATAGCGATGCAATTGTAAAAGTTGCTGACATGCTATCAGCTGTTGATTTTTATGACGAAAAACACCAGCGTATCTTTGAGGCCATCTCCCAGTTATACGAAAAACACAGCCCAATTGATGTATTAACGCTAACTGACCAACTTAAGAATAACGGTCTTTTGGAAATGGTCGGTGGAGCAAGTTATTTAACACAGTTAACTAATTATGTACCGACTGCAGCTCACGTTGAACAATATGCTGAAATTGTTGCTCAGAAAGCGTTGAGGAGACGCCTAATTAAAGCCAGTCAAGACACTTTAAGTATGGGTTATGACGAATCTACTAGCTTGCAAGAATTAATTGAAGCGGCGGAGTCAAAACTCTTTGATGTAAGTCAAACACACGTCAAACAGGATGTCGTAAGCCTTGAGACGATCTTAAGCGAAAGTTTTGATCGATTAGATGAATTACATAAAGACAAGGGGCGTATTCGCGGTGTCCCAACCAACTTTAAAGACCTTGATAACATTTTAGCTGGTCTACAGCGTTCTGATCTAATCATTCTTGCTGCACGACCGTCTATGGGTAAAACAGCTCTAGCACTTAACCTCGCCCATAACGTTGCGGTCAAGTCTAAAGAACCTGTGCTGCTTTTTAGCCTGGAAATGAGTAAAGAACAGCTAGTCGATCGCATGCTGGCTATGGAATCAGGTGTTGATGCTTGGGCGCTTAGAACTGGGAACTTGAGTGATACTGACTTTGAGAAAATCGGTCAAGCTATGGGAACATTGTCTGAAGCTCAGATATATATTGACGATACACCTGGTATTACAGTTAGTGATTTACGTACTAAAGCCCGTCGTGAGGCCCATCAACGTAAGCTAGGCCTGATTATTGTTGATTATTTGCAACTTATGAGTGGTGGAGGACGATACGGTGGCGACGGCAACCGTGTACAAGAAATTTCAGAGATTTCGCGAGGCCTAAAAGGAATCGCCAGGGAGTTAAATGTTCCACTTCTAGCATTAAGTCAATTAAGTCGTTCAGTTGAAAGTCGTAGCCCACAGATACCGCAGTTGGCTGATCTACGTGAATCGGGATCAATCGAACAAGATGCTGATGTTGTAGCCTTTATTTATCGTGAAGATTATTACAATCCGGAAACCGAAAGAAAAAACATAACAGATATTTTAATCAAGAAACATCGTAACGGTCCTACTGGTGGTGTTGAACTTTACTTTGAAAAGGAAAAACAGCGTTTTCGATCGCTCGATAATAAACATAGTGATCCTTTTGTGCAGTAACTGAATCTTCTAAAAGTGTTATACTAAACATAATCTTTATGCAAAAGCTGAAATCTTTCATTATTAAAGTTTGGAAGCCTGTTCTAACTGTGGTGCTCGGGACATGTTTTGCAATATTTGTATTAGGATTTCGCTTGGGTAGTCTTACTCGAGGTTTTTCTGAACAAGAACTCCTATATTTACAAGGTACTACTTCTCTCAAAACTATACTAGCCAATCCAATGTTCCTGCCATTTAAATTAGGTGAGTATATCTTATTTAAACTGCATATGAATTTACCTATTGAGATCAGAAGCATTAGCGCACTAATTGGCCTGGCATGTGTTTGGGGCTTTTACTTACTTCTCAAAAGGTGGCACACACCACGAGTAGCCATCCTTGGTGGATTAATGTTTCTATGCTCTAGCTGGTTTTTGGCGATATCAAGAAGCGCAACACCAACAATTTTGTATGTATTTAATGTCTTGAGCATTCTATTTATAGGAGCCTTGGTCCATCAAAAGAAGGCTTCAAAGATTTCACTAGTCCTCGCCGCAATATGTGCGGCGTTGCTGGTTTATTCGCCGGGTATGGCCTGGCTATTAGTGCTGGGTGTAGCCTGGCAATTTAAATCCATTATCAATTTATTAAAACAAAACCCAGTATGGTTATGGGTATTATCTAGTGTACTGTTTGGCCTACTCTTAATGCCTGCCGTTTACGCCACGTTCAAAGACTTTCACTTTGTTCTGGATATTTTTTCAATCCCGCAGACATTATTACCACTTGAAATGGCGAAACGCATTATTATAGTTCCGACGCAATTATTTGTTAGAGGGCCTGCTGATAGTTACTGGCTTGGTCGGCTGCCAATTATGGATATGTTCACGGGGGCAATGTTTGTTGTTGGCTTCTACGCTTACTATTTACGATTTACGCTTGTCCGTACACAGTTTATTGTTTGGCTAAGTGTTACATTATTAGTCCTTATCGCCATTTTGAATATACCTACAGTCGTTGTTTTGCCTATTGTATATCTACTGGTTGTTGGTGGCATAACACTACTTCTTCAGCAATGGTTTACAGTTTTCCCAATAAACCCGCTAGCTCGCAATGTAGGTTTTGGTGTTATGACAGTGGCAGTATTATTTTCATGCTGGTTCCAATTAAACCGCTATTTTGTAGCGTGGCGACATAGCCCTGAAACAATGCGCACTTATAGTCATCAATTGATTAGATAATTTGTTACAATATATAGAGTAATAAGGAGATTACATGAGTCGTTTTGATCAAGCGAAAATGCTTTTAAAAGTTAAGAAAATTCAAAAAGAGCTACAGAAACAAATAATTACAGTCGAAAAGGGTGATGGGGCAGTCACCGTAGAGATTACAGGTGAACAAAAAATCAAGAAAATCCACATTGATCCCGAATCAGTAGATCTTGACGATATTGGTGAATTGGAGCGTTGGGTAGAAGACGCTGTCAAGGAAGCTATTCAAGAGAGTCAGAAAGTTGCAGCTGAAAAGATGCAGCCATTCATGGGCATGCTTGGTGATCTTGGTTTATAGGGTTCTTCTATGCAGGTCCTACCAAAATCTTTACAAGAATTAATCGATAATCTCAGTGTTTTGCCTGGAGTTGGACCGCGCTCGGCAGAACGTTACGCCTACTATCTACTGCGGAGTGATGAGAGTAAGTCACAAGCACTTGGTGATAGCCTCAACAAGCTTCACGACAGTGTTGGCTATTGTCAAAAAACTTATGCCCTTGTTGAAAAAGGGCAGAAGTATTCTGATCTTTACACCGCAAACGACCGCGATAAAACTGTCGTTGCTGTTGTTGCCGAGCCATTTGACATTATTGCATTAGAGAAAACAGGACAATACAAAGGTACTTATCACGTGTTAGGAGGCCTAGTTTCGCCAATCGATGGGATAAGTCCCGAACAACTTCATATTAAAGAACTGGTGAAGCGTATTGATGAAGATAAAGTAAAAGAAGTTATCTTGGCAACCAACGCTAGTGTAGAAGGCGAATCTACCGCCTTATATCTTCAACAAGAGATTGGCGATAGAAATGTAAAACTTACTCGATTAGCACGAGGTTTGCCAATAGGGGTTGATTTAGAGTATGCTGATCAGATAACGCTCACACGAGCACTAGAAGGGCGACAAGCTCTATGACCAAGTACGGACAAACTCCACAAATCAAACAAATTATTGATGAGGCCAAGACTATCGTCATAATTCAGGCTGATAATCCTGATGGTGACAGCCTTGCTAGTAGTCTAGCGCTCGAGCAAATCTTGCACGAAATGGGCAAGGAACCAATTATGTACTGTGGAGTAGATATACCTTCATACTTGCACTATCTTTCAGGTTGGGATCGAGTAACACGTGATTTGCCTAATAAGTTTGATGCCAGCATCTTAGTTGATTGTAGTGTTAAAACGTTGCTTGAAACTGCCGAGAAACGTGGTCACTTGTCTTGGATGGCAGCAAAACCAATGATTATTCTTGATCATCATACAACTGAGGCCAATATTGATTTTGCTAGCGTAATTTTGAATGCGACAGCGGTTTCGACAGGTGAAGTAATCTACGAACTTTCTAAGGAGCTCGACTGGCCTCTTAATGACATAACAAACAATATGCTAGCTGTATCAATTCTATCGGACAGCTTAGGACTTACCAGCGAGGGGGTAACAGCTCGTAGTATCTATATTATTGGTGAGCTTGTTGAAGCGGGCGTAAAACTAGCCGAGCTCGAAGAAGCTCGTCGAGAAATGATGCGTAAAAGTCCCGAACTCGTTCGCTACAAAGGCGAGCTATTGCAACGTGTTGAGTATGTTGATAATAATCGGATCGCAATGGTCACAATCCCGTGGAAGGAAATCGAAAAATATAGCCATGCCTACAATCCGACCATGCTCGTTATGGAAGATATGCGACTGACCGAAAATACCGACGTAGCAATAGGTTTTAAAGTTTATAATGATGGCCGTGTCACCGCTAAAGTACGATGCAATCAAGGTAAAGGCATAGCTAATCAATTGGCCGAACACTTTGGTGGTGGTGGTCATCCTTATGCCAGTGGTTTTAAGATAACCGATGGCCGATCTTTTGAAGAAATTAAATCAGAGAGTATAAAAGTTGCTTCTGAATTACTGAATAAGCTGGATAAGGAAAAATAATGAAACTATACAATACACTTGGTCGAAAATTAGAAGAATTTACTCCGCAGAATCCCCCGAAGGTTACTTTTTACAGTTGTGGGCCAACAGTATATGATTTTCCGCACATTGGAAACTGGTATACATTTATAAGATACGATTTAATTAATCGGGTTCTGAGAGCCAATGGTTTTAAAGTTGACTGGGTGATGAACATTACTGATGTTGGTCACCTAGTTAGCGATGCTGATGAGGGTGAAGACAAGCTAGAAAAAGGTGCCAAACGTGAAGGCAAAACAGCTTGGGATGTGGCCAAAAAGTATACTGACTATTTTGAAGCTGGCTTAAAACGTCTAAATATCGATCAGCCAACCGAGCTACCGAAAGCCACTGAAAACATTGATGTGCAAATCGAGCTAGTCAAGAGACTAGAAGAAAAAGGTCATACATACGTAATTGATGATGGCGTTTACTTTGATACATCAACATTTGCGGACTATGGGAAGATGGCTGAACTTGATCTAGAACATCAAAAAGAAGGCGCACGGGTTGAAGTGAATAAACAAAAGCGTAACGCCAGTGACTTTGCACTTTGGAAGTTTTCTCCTAAAGATGAAAAACGTGACATGGAATGGGATAGCCCATGGGGCAAGGGATTCCCAGGTTGGCACCTGGAGTGTTCTGCCATGGGCATGAAGTACCTAGGTGAGACACTTGATATTCATGCTGGCGGGATTGACCATATTCCTGTTCACCATACTAATGAAATCGCCCAGAGCGAAGCTGCAACTGGTAAGCCTTTTGGTAAGTTTTGGCTACACATGAATTTCATACTAGTTGATGGTAAAAAGATGTCTAAATCAGCTCAGAACTTCTACACGCTAGAGGACATTGAGAAAAAAGGTTTTGACTTGATGGCCTTTAGACTTCTCGTTTTACAGTCTCATTATCGTACAGAAGCTCACTTTAGCTGGGATAACCTAGAAGCCGCTCAAAACAGGCTAAAAGAGTTCCGTTCATGGGCTGATATGAGATTCCAGGGTTTGAAGTCAACAAAGCTTAACACAAACTACATCGAGGTAAAAAAGGCTATAAATAAAGAAATTAGTGATGATCTAAATACACCAAAAGTATTGGGCTTTATAAATGGCGCTATAAGTAGAGTAGACGATTTAGACGCAGATAGTTATTCAATTAATGAGCTTTCTAAATACATTGACCAACTTCTAGGTCTTGACTTAGCATCAAGCAAAGATATATCGGATGTACAAAAAGATCTTCTTGCTCAGCGTCAAAAAGCTAAGGATGATAAAGATTATGCGAAGGCAGATCAACTAAGAGATCGACTCAAAAAAGATGGTCTTGAAATCCGAGATACATCATACGGTCAAATTTGGAGTCGTATTTAACAAATTACTTGGTGTCGACTTCTTCTTTAGTAAGTTTTAATCTATCACCATAAAATTCGGTAATAAAAACCTTGAGACATCCAACGGCTGGTATGGCGACTAAAGCGCCTAACAGCCCGCCAAACCCAGCCCCAATTAGTGCGGCACACAAAACCAGCAATGGTGTAAGCTCATTTTGTTTAGCCTGTATATAGGGTTGAAGTGTTGCGTTTTCAATTTGCATATAAACAATGAAGTATATGAGCATAATTATGGCCAGTGGCAGTGATGCAAATGCACACAATATAACCACAACTGCTGCTGCCATCATGTTACCAATAAGGGGAATGAGGCCAAAAAGTGTCACGATACACGCATAAACTACCGCATTAATACTCACATTAAGAAGTGAACTAGTTATCAATAGGGCAATCAGTGCAAATGTTCCAGCCAAAATTGCTAACAGTAACTGCCCATTCACGTAACCCGTGATAACACGATACATGCGGTGTACAGTATGTTTTCGTTTTGCAACCTTATCAGAATCCTGCATGCTCCACATTTTATTGAGCCATACAGGACCTTCTACAAGCATCATAAAAGTAAGCACAAAAACAGTAACTACTGAAGCGACAACGCTACCAACCCTACCTGCAGTTGTGACAGCGGATGAATCAAGATTATCAATGTTACTTTTTATCTTTGAGGTTGTCTTATCTAGAGTCGCACCCAAATGGTACCTTTTTATAAAGCGAGAAGTCGCGGTATTTTTTGTCTGTAGTTCATAGGTACTCGTCGGCAAATCTTTAGCAAACTGAACCCCTTGTCGGACGATTGGTGGAATAACTAGCCATAAAAAACCAATGATCAGTGTCACAACTATCAAATAAGCAACACCGGTTGCACGAATCCGACTTTTGCTCTTAAGACGTTTAGCAATCCAACTAACAGCAGGGTTCAAAGCAATCGCTAGAAATCCGGCAATAAATATTAGCGTCAATGGATGCGCAACCTTCGCGAGAAAGCGAAGAGCTAAGACTGATAAAGTAACAAGTACAATTATTCGGATGATGGTACGGTTAGAAAAGCTAACATCGACCGTATCATTTTTTGACATAAGCTTAATTATGATGCTCCCTCGACTTTTTTGCAATTGCTTCTTTATAGAGATTAACTACCTTGGGTCCAACGACGGCAGCATCGTACTGTTTTACTAGTTCTTGCTGCTTTTGATGAATTTCTTTTGTTAGTTTTTCGTCAGTTAAAAACTTGTTTAACTTATCTGCAAAAGTATCGTAGTCCTGCGGGTCAAAAATACTTTCTGGGACATCTCCGAGCACAGTTTTATAACCTGAATTATTACCACCAAGCACGATTGTTGATCCTGCAGCCATGGCTTCAATAAGTACAATTCCGAAACTCTCACCTCCAGTAGAAGGGAATACTGCAATATGGCTGTCAGCTAAGTATTTCTTCTTATCTTCTTCGCTAACTTTGCCAGTAAACTTAAAATTATCAAGTATTGCTAGTTTCTGGCGTAAATTCCATAATTTTCCTCTGTCTGGTCCGTCACCACAAATTCGCAGGAAATATTTTGTATCCGGATGCTTTTGGTCAAGCAAGGAGATAGCATGGAGCAAATGTTGGCAGCCCTTCCGGGGGACTAGTCGCCCCAAAAAGGTAATGGTCTTGGGTTCAGCTTTTTTTATCTTAACCTTAAAACTGTCTAGATCAACTACATTAGGCAAAACTATCGAATTAATCTTGAATGTTTGCTTGGCGAAGTTCTGAGCAGCTGTTGAGACACTAATTATTTGGTCAAAATAGCCTAGGTTCCGTTTCAGCAGAACACCAAGTGCTCTCGTGGCTGTCGTTTCAACTGAAGAAAATGGCGCAATATGGAATGTGCCGATGATGGCTGTATTTTGATAAGCCAACTTTACTACTTTGGCGGCCAATAGTGGGCTATGTGGCATTTGCACATGTAGAACATCATAGTTTTCCCTTTGCAGTACGGTACGTATCTTACTTTTTGAGGCAGGCAGGGGTATTGAAAGCCGATTTTTGTTAAATCGTACACTAACATTCTTACTAAGACTATGGACATTATTGAGGTCGTCACGGTAACTCTCGCCAACTAAATAATGAACATCATGGCCCTGTTTTTGTAACCATGAACCAAGCGTTAAAACATATTGCTGAACCCCATCAGGTTTATCCAAAGTGTCATCAACTACAAAACCAATTTTCATACTAGGTTACTGATTTATGCTTAAGTGCTTTTTGGTAAAGTTGCTCATACTTATCAACAATCTTGTCGTAACTGAAATCTTGTACATAGTTTTCTGCCCACTCAAGCCATATTGAGCGTAACTCTTCGTCATGTAATAACACGTCGAGTCGACGAGTGAATTCACCAGTTTCTTTTGGATCAACTAACGAAAGTTTGCCACGACCCTGCATTACCGACTTGTACCCGGGGTTATCACCTGCGACTACTACGCAACCGCTGGCCATAGCTTCGAGTAATACAATCCCAAAACTTTCACCAAATACCGCGGGCGAACAGAATAAGTCAGCCTCATGCAAGAGTTTAATTTTTTCATCATCACTTACAAAACCTTTGAAGGTAACATTTTTGATATTGTTATCTTTAACGTAAAGTTCGAGCTTAGTTCGATCCACACCATCGCCAGCAATTATCAGTTGTACGTCAGGGTTAACGTCTAAAAGTCGTTTGAAGGCTTTTAGTAAGTACTTCACACCTTTGCGCCTTTCTAAGCGTCCAATGTATAGAATTGTCTTACCTTTGTTTTCTTTTTTAGCAGGCTTTTTGTATTTTTCTAGATTGATACCGTTTGGAATAATATGCGGGCTTCGCTTATCAAGAGTTTTTACGTACTCAGCTGCAGCATCAGATACTGCAACCAGTTCATTAAGATACTTAAGAATTGACGTCGTGTAGGGTGTGATAACTTTTTCGATAGTTCGACTCATAACAGTGCCAGGTAGTTTGGCATGAAAGGTGGCGATGTTTGCAGCATTGGAACGGATTAATAGTTGTCGGCTAACAATTGGCACCCAGGGTTCATGGAAATGAAGTACATCAAACTTGTGATTTGACAGTAGTTTATCTAGTTCGTCTGGCTCAACACTGACAGAAACTTGCGCAGTTGTATGGAAGGGCGACTTCACATCAGTTGCCGTACCCACCAGAATCATTGAGTCAGGTTGCTCACCAGAAAAGTCACGAGGTTTAGGCGTAATAATAAGCGCATCGTGACCACGTGCTTTTAGCTCGGCTTGCATGGCCAGGATACACTCCTGTACACCACCGCCTTTAAACATGTTATAAGGACAGATTAGCCCAATTTTCATAACTATTAGTATTATAGCTTACTTTTGCTTGGCTAATAACTGTCGTAATCGTTTTGGAACGAATTGTGCCGACTCTTTTGCACTAGCTATCACTGTTGGGGCATGCTTACCGTCAATAACCGCTGGAATGTATTCAAAGCCACTGTATATAACCCTCATGTGTTGTTCTACAACGTGATTGTCAAAGAAATGATCATCGGCTATGCCAACGTGTACGACCGGCAGCTTTATCTGCTGATTACACAAGTTAACCCTTAACATATCAAAAACCACACGTCCTTTTGTGTGAGGTTCATTCATTTTCCATAGCTCTACTTCAAAATCAATACGTCGTTCCAACTCTTCTTTATCAGCATCATGCATCTTACGGTGATTTTTAGCAGTTAATCGATATGTTGCATTAATAATAGGTCTAGTAAATATGAACGTTTTGACAAAACCTGCAAAGACTCTATTGCATCCCATCCATGACACTGCCTTTAGCATATAAAAGTCTGTCTTTTTCATATGGAAATCATCATGATGCACAAAACCAACGAAGCTCACAACTAAATCAACTTTGTCTACCAGCTTTGGATATTTCTGTAGCATTCTGGTCACGATCAAAAAGCCATATGACATACCAATAATTGTGATGCGCTTACGTTTGAACTTTAGTTGAACAAATGCTGCAAGATAATCAGCCAGATTATCAAGGGTTGGTTTTTCACCAATTGAATAAAAGCTATCCATGCCACCAAAGCCAGGCAAATCAGGAACTGTCACTGAACCGTACTTGTTTAGATTTTCGGCAATACCAAACCAGCGCTCAATGCTTGAGTGCAATCCATAAACTACCAATATATCCCGCTTCTTATGTTTAGGAGCAGGCAAGTGAAGAACACGCCCCTTAAGACCATTCATGTGCAATGGGGTAATATAGTCGGCTAAGTTTATATCCGTTGTTTTTGGCATAATAAAGCTGCTAAAACTGTACAACAATAAGGTAAGGGACACAAGAATAAGCGGAAATAGTTCATGGGGTATAATGGCATGGTATGAAGAAACTACTGACCATCAGTATAATTATTCTAGCTATCTGTGGCACATGGTGGTTAACTCAAAAAAGAATGAGCCAATCCAGTGAAGAGAAGGCATCTAAACAACACACTTTTAATAAGAACGCTAACTCAACAACTGATCCGGCTAGCCTTTGGGTAATTGTCAATAAGCATAAAGCACTGCCTAGTGCATATGTGCCATCTAACCTGAGAAACCCGAATGTTCCCTTGAGGCTAGACGCTGGTAGCCCTGAAATGAAGCTCCGTGATGAGGCCGCAACTGCTTCTGAAACCATGGTCGCCGACGCTAAAAGGGAGGGTATAAATTTAATGCTGGTGAGCGGGTATCGGTCGTTTGCTGACCAACAAGCTGTTTACCAGAGTTTTGTTGCCCAGGATGGTCAAGCAAAAGCTGATGCAACTAGCGCCCGTCCAGGCCATAGTGAGCACCAAACAGGCCTAGCAGCCGACTTCGGCACAATAGACCGTAAATGTGAGCTTGAGACATGTTTTGGCGACACTAACGCAGCTAAATGGCTGGTCACACACGCGCCAAAATATGGATTTATCTTACGCTATCCTAAAGGTTCACAACACATTGTTGGCTATGAGTATGAGCCATGGCATTTCCGGTATGTTGGCAAAGACTTGGCAGCTGAAGTTAATAGAACAAATAAGACGTTAGAAGAGTTTTTTGGTCTCGAACCCGCGCCTAGCTACAATTAGTCCGTAATAGCTGTGCCAACCCAAACATATTGCACAGTTTGTGGGTTTGAGCTTGGCATTCCAACGCCATCTGCATACGACGGCAAGAAGCCGGCTTGGCGAGCGTGGGCATAGTTACTTAAGTTCAGCCATTTGTTACATGTTGAATTAGCAAAGCTACTAGAACCATCCGCACAGCTAATGGTAACGGCGTAGCCTGTTTGATTTCTGGAATATCCTGGCGGGGCAATGGCTTGCACGAGTGAGCTGATTTCATTATCAACTTGGCCTGACGTAACTTTAGCTTCATCAACCTTACTTCTAAATAATTCTACGAATTGATCACGTTGATCAGAAATACCCACATAGCCAGCTGTAATGATTATTGGTATTTTATCTACATCTGCTGCTTTCATGAGTTTCTTCCAGCCGTCAGCAGCAAGCGGCTGTATACGTACGTCATCAACTGTCATTAGTGATTCGGTTGGAACTTTTTGCAATTTGTAGCCACGACTCTCAGCTATCCGTTGTATACGTTTATCAACATCACTCGATCCCGTGATAGCGGGCGATTCTTTAAGTGCTGTGGTGTTTGGCTTTGGTGCCGTGTCATAAATTTTCTGAATTTCGTATCCGTTTAGGTACTTCAAAGTTGTGCTAGCGCTGCTTGTACCACTAACATTTTGGCTGCTAAGTACATCCTTTTTTTGTTTGTAATTTCGTGTAACAAAAGCTGTTCCGACGAGTCCGATCACAATGAGGAGAGACAAAAGTACCTTCAGATTTTTCTTGTGTTTTGGTACTTTAGGCTCATAAACGTGCATATGTTTATTGTACATTCTGCACTTGTGACTTTACAAAATAAATCTGTAGTTTTTATTACTCTTCGATTATTGGGAGTGATTCGACTGGCATGTTCAAAGTTTTAGCTAGTCGTTCTATTTGCTGGAACTTACAATATTTGATTGGTTGCCCATCTAATGTGTAAATGCGGTAGTAGTGATCAAACTCAATAACCTCACCCTTAAAGTTCTGAGCTTTAGTTGGTTTATTAATACGTTTAATAATCCAGTTACTAGGGAAATCTTGCAGGATTCTTTTTATCTTAACGTAGTGATTGAAAGGCATAACTTAATTGTATCAACTGTATATATTCTAAGGTGGAATACCTTCGGTGGTTATGATACAATTACCCCCTGAATCAAGGTATTAGCCTTGTTCACATTGGGGAGTGGCCAAGTGGTAAGGCACATGGTTTTGGTCCATGCATTCGGGGGTTCGAATCCCTCCTCCCCAGCCATTGAATTATCTATTTGATATAATTATATTGTTAATAAGTCCAGGATTTCTTGACGGGCCAATGTCTCAAAGGAATAACCGTCAGCTGGCAAACACTATCTATGAGGCTCATTATTAGCTAAATAAGGAGTCATCTGATGTCAAAAATGACAAAAGAAGAACAGATCGACTGGTATGACAAAACGCACAAGAACTGGCGTTCTTGGGGGTCATGGTTCAGTTGGGGCTCACCTGTAGGGCTAGGCCTTTTTATACTTGCCCTGGCGGGTGCAGTCTGGATTATTGCCCATATTTAGGGCTGATAATCAAAAAGCAGGGCGTAATAATGCGCTCTGCTTTTATTCTTCTATGAGTTTGGCGACATGCATAGCAGCATCTAAGTGATCGCCACCAAGGTTTTTGCGTTCTTCGGCCTGCTCTTGGTTATTGCAGGTAATAATGCCAAAGCCAATCGGCATATCGTTATCAAGTTGAACTCGTAGCACGCCCTCTGTAACAAACTTACAAACATAATCAAAGTGCGGTGTGGCACCCTGGACTACACAACCAATCGCTAGTAGAGCATTGTAATTACCAGACTTAGCCATAGTCTGCAGAATCAAAGGAATCTCTACTGAGCCAGGAACATGAACAACTGTAATGTTAGCTTCTTCAAGCTTGTATTCTTTAGCTCGCTTTAGTGCACTACGTAGTAATGAGTCAGTAATGGGTTTGTTAAATTCTGAAACGACTATGCCGATCTTCCAGACGGATGCATCAAATGGTTTAAAGTCGCCCTGTTTAGCTTGCTGCATTATTACTCCTTATCTTGCAAAATGTATTTACCAACAATGTCAAACTCTAAGTTTACTAGGTCACCGTCAGATAGTGAACCTAAAGTTGTGTGACCAAGTGTGTAGGGCACTAATGCAACACTAAAGGACTTGCTGTCTTTTGAGGCCACAGTGAGTGAAACACCGTTTACTGTAATCGCACCTTTGTGCACGACTAGCTTCTGCCAATCTTTGTTAGTCTCTATATATAACTGATAGCCGTCGCTCTTATCGATTTTAGCCACCTTAGACACCGCATCAACGTGACCTTGCACCATGTGGCCACTCAGACGGTCGCCGAGCTTCAGCGAACGCTCTAAGTTCACAGATTCTGGAACTTTCGTGCCAAAAGTACTAACTCGCAAAGTCTCTGGGATTAAGTGACATGTGTATGATTTGTCGGTTTTGGAAGCTACTGTCAGGCAAACACCGTCCGTAGCAATTGACTCGCCAAGTTCTAGATCATCCCAATCACCTGGGCGAGCAAACTCAAGCAACAGCCCGTCTTTATTAGACTTTTGCGACAAAACTTTAGTTGTATTAGTAATAATCCCTGTAAACATACCCTAGAAGTATTAGTTAAAAAACTGTCAGATGCAAGCGCTAGTGGCTTTTAAACCACTCCCGAGCTTTTTTCTCGTCATCGTGCATGTAATTCATCAGTTCTTCAATAGAATCAAAGGTCTGGTTTGATCGGTGGAATTCATGAACCTCTAAACTAATAGGCAAGCCATAATAATCTTTATCAACAATATCGAGTAGGTGAGCCTCAACGCGTCTATCGGTATCACCAACAGTCGTTGGTGTACCTATAAATATAAGAGCAGGCGAGTGTTTGTAGTCAGCTAGGTTGGCAAAGCCAAAGTACACACCGTCTTTGAGGTCGGACTTAACATCAATGTTAGCGGTAGGGTAGCCAAGTTTACGCCCGTTGCCTTTGTACTTCTTCACAACTCCTTGGATGCTTGAATTCATGTAGAAAGTATACCAGTTGAATGTAAGTAAAATAAAAGCGACCTATGTAGGCCGCTCTTATTAACATTTGGTTTTGTTTTATGGAAGAATTGGCAATGCGTTTAGAGTGTTATTGTTGAATGAATCAACAATGCTGTCTGATACGTTACCAGAACCGTTACCGTTGTTTGAATCGGTAGTGTTGTTTTGGTTGCTGTTGTTAGTGTTGTTTGAGTTAGTTGTATTGTTCTGGTTACTATTGTCGGTATTGTTTGAATTTGTTGTGTTGTTTGAGTCATGCTGACTGTTGTCAGTGCTTGTAGTTACAACTGATGTAGTAGTAACGATTGAACTTGAGTTAGATGTTGATGTGTTGTTAGTAGTATTGAATGAATCAATGTATTTGTAGTGGTTTTCAGTTTGATTTTGGTAAAGAGCGCTAAAGAAGCCGCCTGAACCGCCGCCCCATCCAGTTGTACCAACATTGGCACCCTGACTGTCAGCTGATGCTGAGCCCGTGCCTTGGCCCTGTGCTGAGCTTGAATTTGGTGCTACACATGCGTTTCCAGCTGAAACAACTGACGCCGCTGGCCCTACTTGAGCTGTTTGTGCATACGTACTTGCTGATGCAGGTTGTGACTTTGCTAATGTTGTTGCAACAAAGACTGCAACAGGTACTGCTACAAGAATTGCCACCAACGTCGCGATGAACGTAGAAAGCATGTTTGTTCGCATACTATAATATTGTTGTTGTACCATTTTGATACCCTCCTAGTTATTTATAAACACAAAACGTGCCCCACGCACGTACTATGACAATATGGCTCATCATATCTTGTTTCTGTAAGATATCTTACAGCTTCGTCAATATTCTTATGAAGGTTTTTATTTACAGGGTACTAAAATTGACAATGCAACAAACTTTACAACACTTTTTTGTGACACAAACAAAATGCTGTATAGCTTAGTTCTTGTTTGGCTTGCGTTCTTTATGCGTAAAACGTCTATGCAACTTCTTGGCGTTGATTTGTATGAAATTTAGAACATACGGTGCTGCAAAGTAACACGCCAAGGCATATATAATGCCGACGATCACATCAATCAAATAGTGTTCGCCTAGATACATAACACCGAACCATATAGTAAGAGGGTAGGCTAGACTGACATAGAACCACTTATTGCCCCAAATCTTCCGTACAAACAGGGTGAGAAGAAAAGGATATGCAGCATGTAGGGATGGCATAGCTGCCACAAGATTAGGGCTTAGTTGTTTATAATAGCTTGAGAAATTATGCACTCCAAAGGCATACCAGATGCTAGTCGAGATATGAGTAATTTGTGGTGTTAGGATACCTTGCTCAGACGCTAGCCATGGTGGCGCAGCCGGAAATGCTACATAGGTTAAAAATCCGGCATAAGATAGAAGCAATAGAGCGGTTACGTACGTCCAATAATATTTGGGGCGTAATTTCCAGATCATTACCGCAAGTATCAGTGGCGTTACAAAATGCATCATATAAACAAAATAAAACACAAAGTCATACCACTGTACGGCGCCGTGGAATAACCAACTTTGGAACAATTGTGTTGGCGTGGTACCCCCAAATACCCAGCGGTCAAAACTAATCATTTCTGTGTAATGAACGTGAGAGTTTATGAGTGGTGCAAGGCTGCGTAGCTTCTCGTAGGACAATAACAAAATAACAAATGGCAAAAAGTGTAAGAAGAACTGCTTACCTTCGCCAAGAATAATGAATAAACCCAAAAGACTTATGAATATTAAGTCGGGGGTCCAAAATGTCCGCACAACAGCAAAGATGCCAATTAACACTAATAAATAGATACCAGCGATCGAATATCGGAGTTTTTTCTGCTTAAACTTACTAATCACTACTAAATAATTATACCTCTATAGTTATATGCCGAGAATAAGCTATACTACTTTTATGGTGAAAAAAGCTCAAACAAAGTTTCAAAGATATTACCCTTATTTACTAATTGTAGTTGGAGTAGTTGGTCTGTTGGCAGCATTTATTCTTACCCAAGAAAAGATGTCGTTGTTAAAAAATCCTGGGTATCAGCCAAATTGCAATATTAACCCAGTGTTAAGCTGTGGATCAATAATCCGAACTAAACAGGCTGCAGCGTTTGGATTCCCAAACCCATTTATTGGGCTAGCTAGCTATGCGGTTTTAATAACGATAGGTGTGGGATTGTTGGCTGGAGCTAAGTTTAAGCGTTGGTTTTGGCTTGGTCTGCAAGGCGGAACGATATTTGGCCTGCTATTTGTTCACTGGCTAGCCTACGAAAGCCTCTACAGTATCGGAGCATTGTGTATATACTGTATGCTCGTCTGGGTGGTTACTATTGCAGCCTTTTGGTACACGCTACTTTATAATCTCCGTGAAGGACATATCAAAACGCCACCTAAGTTAATAAAGTTAGTTAAATTTGCTCAGCGCCATCATCTTGATATCTTAATCGGCTGGTATGTATTGATAATCGCACTGATTATTATTCGATTTTGGTATTACTGGAAAACTTTGATATAAAAATACCCCGTTGTTATCACGGGGTATAGTTGAAGTATTTTATCTACTTATTTCTTATCAGCTGCTTTGGTGGCTACTTTTGTTTTCTTGAAGTAACTTCGAACCTGGAATAAGAAGTATAATCCAGCAGCAGTTCCGATAGCATTCCAGATAAGGCCAAATATGCCGGCTGGGTAGCGTACCCAGTTGAGTACATCGTAGGCAAAGAAGAATAGTGTGCTGTAGTAACAAAGATCCCAACCCATTGGTTGCTTATTCTTAAGCTTCGGAACAGCAATGGCAAGCACTACAAGGTAACCAAGCAGTACTGCAAGTGATAGCCAAGCCATTAATACGGCAAAACCTGCGCCAACAGCGACACCAAAGGTTGATACAAGCCCAACAACTGCTAGTAGCGGAAAGAATGACAATACTCCTAAAACGAGACCTACAAGCGCAAAGATCCAAGCATAATCGGCGATCCACTTTCGTGCGCTCTCAGGTAGTTGAAAAGGGGCTTTTTTAACTACCTCATCTATTTTGTTTTCTAGTTGTGATAAAGCTGACATAAGATCATCTCCTATTAAGTATTTGTATTTAGAATACGCCTTCAATCAGGTAAGAGCAATATACTTTCCAGAGATAAACGGTACAATAGTGTACTATGGGGAGCTTTGAAAACGCATATAAAGGGTTAAACGACGCGCAAAGAGCTGCTGTGGATACATTAGACGGCCCTGTACTGGTTATTGCTGGTCCAGGAACCGGTAAGACGCAGCTACTAAGTGTACGGGTAGCAAACATACTAAAACAGACCGACTCAGACCCACAAAACATTTTATGTCTGACCTTTACTAATAAGGCTGTCCTAGCTATGAAACAACGCTTACAGACTCTTATTGGTGCACAAGCACATTCTGTTGTTGTGCGCACTTTTCATAGTTTTGCGGCTGAAATAATGAATCAGTATCCGGATTATTTCTGGAACGGAGCAAGGCTTAGTGTTGCTCCAGAAGCAGTTCAAGAGGATATTATTCAATCAATACTGGCCAAGTTACCGTTAGACAGCCCACTTGCCGCAACCTTTGCAGGGGCATACACTGCGCTACCAGACGTTAAGGCCGCTTTAAAACTTATTAAAGAGGCTGGTCTTAACCCTTCTGAACTTAGAGATGTTATTGAAGATAATCTAAAATTTCTGGATAAACTCGAGCCAAAACTAGTAAAAATTTTATCCAAGACCCTGAGTTTTAAATCCTTGTCAGAACTCCAAACTGAAATTGAGAAACTACCAAAACAGACCGTAAGTTTAGCGAATATACTACTGCCACTCGATACTGTGATTAGCGAAAGTCTAGATCTAGCCATCGAACAAGACATGCCAGCTGGAAAGACAAAAAACACTGGCAAATGGAAATCCAAATGGGTTCAAACAGTTAATGGCGATAAAGGAATGTTCGCCGAACGCAAACGCAATATGTGGTGGTTAGCTGTGGCTGATGTTTACGAAGAGTATCGTATCCAACTACATGAGCGGGGCTACTATGATTATTCAGACATGTTGATTGAAGTTATTGAGCAGTTACAGCATCAACCAGATATGCTGGCTGACATACAAGAGCGGTACCCTTATGTTCTGATAGACGAGTTTCAAGATACAAATGCTGCACAACTACGCTTAGCTCACTTGGTTGCGGATAACTACGCGGCTAATAACCGCCCTAATATAATGGCGGTTGGCGACGACGATCAGTCAATTTTTGCTTTTAATGGCGCTGAGCTTAACAATATGCTCAACTTCCAACGAGCCTATCCAGCCACTAAGCTTATAGTACTAAAGGATAATTATCGATCATCACAACTTATACTGGATAACGCCAAGAACATCATTGAATTAGCTGAGGACCGACTTGTAAAACGCGAAAAGAACCTAACTAAAGACTTGATAGCTAAAAATGCGCCTAAAAGCGATTCTTCGATTACCCATAAAACCTATCCAACTAGAATGCATCAATTTAATGGTGTAACAGAAGAGATAGCTTCACTTTGGAAAGAGGGCAATAAAGACATTGCCGTTTTGGCTAGAACCAACGAGAGTTTGCGACAAATCGCAGCCCAATTACTTCGTCAAAAAGTGCCAATTAAGTACGAGCAACAAAGCAATATCTTAGATAACAACGCGGTTATTCAAGTTTGTCATATAGCACATTTGGCTGTTGCCATAGCTAGCGGTGACAATGCTACTACTAATTTGTTAATTTCTTCGTTAATACGTCATCCAATGTGGAACATAAAACCTAAAGTGCTTTGGGGTCTGGCTAAAACTAATTATAGTTCTCCAGACTGGCTAGATTCACTTTTAACTAGTCATGATGTAAGTCTAAATAACATTGGACAGTGGTTCGTGTGGCTCTCCAGACAAATCGATAATCCTTTGCCAAGAACCCTGGAATATATAATTGGGCTTAACGAAGGTCAGTACATACAAAGTCCGGTTAGAAGTTATTTTCTGCAATCTGAAAAGATAAATAATGCCTACATAGACGATATTTCATCAATATCATTGTTAGTGTCAATGGCTAGCGAGTTCGCCAACAAAAAAGCAACTTTACAAGATTTTGTGCGCTTTGTGCAACTAAATAACAGTACTGGCAGGGTTATAGCTAACGAAACGTGGTTTGTGAGCGGTGAAGAAGCTGTCGAACTGTTAACAATATATAAGGCTAAAGGCCTTGAGTTTGAGCATGTTTTTGTAGTCGATGGTGTTGAGCCAATGTGGAGCCCACGAACAGGTGGAAGGTCATCACCGGCTAATATACGACTGCAATCATACGGCGAGAAGTACGATGATTATATAAGGCTGCTTTACGTAGCGGCATCCCGAGCAAAACGAGTTTTTGTGGCTACGAGTTATCAAGAAGATGACAAAGGACAGGAATTACTTCCAACACCATTATTATCAGCTCTACCACTTAAGACTATCGATAAAGACCTAGAAGATGCTGCTGAAGTCATAGAAGAAAACTTACGCTGGCCAAGTTTAAAAACTACCGACGAACGTAAAGTTCTTGCTGATAGGTTAGAAAACTTTTCACTCAGCTCATCATCATTAAACGACTTTCTTGATATTGCCGAATCTGGCCCTGCAAGCTTTAAGGAACGTCACTTATTGCGTTTACCTCGAGCAAGATCGGCTATAGGTAGCTATGGCACAGCAGTTCATGCGGCACTTGAAACCGCTCAACGATTAGTTAATACAACCGGATTTAAGTTAGACCCCGTGCTTGACCGGTTTGATCGCACGTTTGAGGATGAGCACCTGCCCCCCAATGATTTTCAACGATTTAGTTCGCGCGGCCATAAGCTTTTGGAGAGGTTGGTTAAGGATATGCCTTTGCTTATTCCTCAAGGGGGATTAAGTGAGCAGAAGGTTAGTGATGTCCGTCTTGGACCAGCCATAATCGGCGGTAAGATCGACCGCATAAACCAAAGTGACAATAACGTTTTGATTAGTGACTATAAGACAGGGAAGCCGTTATATAGTTTTGAGACTAAAGATAGGACAAAGGTTATTAAGGCTTGGCGAAACCGTAACCAATTATTATTTTATAGCTTGCTTTTACGTCATAGCGATAGGTTCAAGGCTGATCAGATTAAAGGGCAGATGATATACGTCGAAGCTGAGACAGTGTCTAAAATGTTCCTAGCACTTGAGCCCAGTTCCGAAGAGTTAAAACGATTTACAAAACTAGTTCAAGCCGTGTACAAACATGTCCTAGACCTAAATTTTCCAGACGTTTCCAAGTACAGCAAGGATATGGCAGGTATATTAGATTTTGAAGAAGACTTGATAAATAACAGGATATAAAAAAAACACCCCATCAATTTGGGGTGTTTTACAGTACGAAAGTTTACTATTTACGCTTTTTAGAAGTAGCTTTCTTTTTAGCAGGAGCTTTCTTCTTAGTAGCTGTTGCGGTACTAGCCGCTTTTGGTACAGTAAGCTTTGCTGTAGCAATCTTTAAGCCCTCAGGGGCAAATACTAGTGCGTAAAGCATTGCACCAACAACACCGCCAACAAGTGGGCCGAAGACGTATGCCTTGCTCCATGATTGAACACCTAGAGCAACGGCCGGGTTAATAATGCCGTTAGATGCTGATGATGCAACCATGATACCAAGTGCAATAGATAAGCCTACAGTTGCGGCTTGCTTGCCAGTTGAATCTTGATCTTCGCTTACTGCTGTGGCAACACCAAAAGTAAGGATTGCGGCACCGCCTAACTCGGCGACCATTACGCGCCAGTCAAAAGTTGAGCCTGCAATATTCTTTACTGGTGCATTTACAAGGTACGTGTAAAGTCTCCAAGCTAAAATCGCACCAACAAACTGAGCAACGATGTAGATAACTGCCTTAATCGTGCCGATTTTTCGAGCAGTCCAAAGACCTAGGGTAACCGCTGGGTTTACGTGTGCTCCAGAAGCACGGCCGACAGTTAGTACTAACATACCCAGTGTTAAGCCTGCGGCTAACGCCACAAAGTAAGGCAGGCCAATGGGTGATCGGCTAACAGCTAGTACCACACCAGTTAGTAGCCCGGTGCCAACAAGTTCTGCTACCACCATAGCAATATTTTTACGAGAAAACATATATCCTCCAAAGTTATCTTTTATTAGATTTAGCATAGCGAGCTTTTGTGACTTTGTAAATATAATGTTTTAATGTCGAACGCGACGGTGACGCTTGAGCTCGGCAACCCGCAAGCGAACAGCGCTACGATCAACAAGACTTTGGGCTTCCTCAAGTGATACTTGATCTCTAGCCTCGCTCTTAAGTTTAAGGGCACGCTCATGGGCCTCAAGAGCTTCTTTCTCATTAATGTCCTCGGCATGGTCAGCTTCGTCTACCAATACACGCACGACGTTATCAGAAATTTCAATTACACCGCCATTGGTTGCAAAGACTTCTTCTAAATCATCTGGGGTGCTTTGCTTTGGACGAACTAAGATTATCCCTGGAGTAGCAATAGTAACGAGTGGCATATGGTCCGTAAAAACGCCTATCTCTCCGTCTGGGGTAGGCAAACGAACCTCATATACATCCTGGCTATACTTGGTGCCATCAAGAGTTACAAGCTCAAAGCGAATCATTCTCCCGTAATCTCCCTTATGTCATCAGGCACTTGAGTATCTATATCAGTGCCGATGTATTCACCAGCAACTCTCGTGTGCCCGAACTCAGGATCAACCTCATCTTTTGGCTGACCGTAGCCCATATTTAACTCATGCCTAAAATATTGTTCCAGTTCAGGAGATAAATATTGGTTTAAGTCATCCTTGGGGGTATAGGCTGCATCTGACATTATTTAACCTCGTTGATTTTACCCTTCATATAGAAGGCTGATTCTGGCTTATCGTCATGTTTACCGCTCAAGATTTCTTGGAAACCAGCAATTGTGTCCTTCAACGGGACATACACTCCTGGCTGACCAGTAAAGGCTTCCGCAACGTGCATTGGTTGAGTCAAGAAACGCTGAACGCGTCGGGCACGGTTTACGGTCTTTTTGTCATCATCCGAAAGTTCTTCCATACCCAAAATTGCAATAATATCTTGTAAGTCCTTATACCTCTGCAAAATACGCTGCACTTCACGCGCAACTTCGTAGTGATCTTTACCAACGATTTCTGGGTCAAGAATTGTTGAGCTAGAGTCTAGCGGGTCAACAGCAGGGTAGAGACCAAGCTCAGTTAGAGCACGAGACAGCACAATTGTTGAGTCAAGGTGGGCAAATGTCGTAGCTGGAGCCGGATCGGTGAGGTCGTCAGCCGGCACGTAGACAGCTTGTACAGACGTGATAGAGCCTTCTTTTGTTGAAGTAATACGCTCCTGTAGTGCACCCATTTCTTGAGCCAAGTTTGGCTGGTAACCCACAGCAGATGGCAGGCGTCCAAGCAAAGCAGATACCTCAGCACCAGCTTGAGTAAATCGGAAGATGTTATCGACGAACAATAGGACATCTTTACCTTGATCTCGGAAACCTTCCGCAATCGTCAGGCCGGAAAGCGCCACACGCAAACGAGCTCCAGGTGGTTCGTTCATTTGACCGAAGACAAGTGATGTTTTATCAAGCACACCTGACTCTTCCATTTCATAGTAAAGGTCGTTACCTTCACGGGTACGTTCACCAACCCCAGCAAAAACTGAGTAACCACTATGAAACTTAGCAATGTTGTTAATCAATTCCTGAATAAGCACAGTTTTTCCAACACCGGCACCACCAAACAACCCAACCTTACCACCTTTAGTAATTGGTGAGATAAGATCAATGACCTTAATACCAGTTTCTAGGATTTCAACCTGACCTGATTGTTCTGATAAAGAAGGCGGTTCACGGTGAATTGGAGCAGTTACTTTAAAATCACCTTTTTTGCCATCGATTGGCTCACCGATAACATTAAACATACGTCCTAATGTATCTTTACCAATAGGCACACTAATTGGTTTACCAGTATCAACCACGTTGTGCCCTCGGTCTAGACCGTCGGTTGAGCTAAGTGCTACAGCGCGAACGGTTGTTTCACTAAGGTGTTGTGCAACTTCCAATATAATCTGTTTACCGTCAAACTCAACTTGGAGCGCATTAAATATTGCGGGGAGTTGATCTTGTTTAAATGCCACGTCAACAACCACACCCACAATCTGGGTTATTTTTCCGATATTAGTCTTTTCTTTCGTTATTGTTGCCATTATTTCTCCTTATCTAGAATTGTTGTTTAGCGGTTATTATTGCTCTGCAGAAATCCTCGTCGCCCAGTAAGGTATCGCTTACTGCTCTGGCACGATTAGGTGGGTATAGCTCTTGTGTGATAAATGAAAGCCCCGAAGCCATAACGTCCAGGGTATGTACTTCAGGTGTTTTGGAGCCAAGTACATAGAACGAAAGTTGTTCAATAAGTTCGGGGTCATATTGCCCGCCAAAATTAGCTGACAATTCGGCGCCTTTTGCTTCAATAGCATTTATATTGAAATGGCTCATTTTATAGCCTCCGCGCCGCCAGTAATCTCAGCAATCTCTTGGGTAATAGCAGCCTGTCGTGCTGTGTTGAATTCAAGTGTAAGATCATCTATCAACTCGTTAGCGTTATCGGTTGCGTTTTTCATCGCCATCATGCGCATAGAATGCTCGCTAGCTTGGCTTTCCAAAAAGGCTTGAGACAACTGTGATTCAATAAGTCGCAGCGCCGTACCTTCAAGTACTCGCTCTACTGATGGTTCAAATACTGCTAATTCAAGATCATTAGTAATTTCAACCTCTTGAAAAGCAGCAGGCAACAAACGTTGCGATGTTACATCCTGACGGACACTGCTTAAGAAATTAGTATATATAATGTCGACAGCATCAACCTTAGGCTGGGAATGACCTTGATGACCTTCATCAACGTCGGTTAATTCCTGGGCTTCAGACCAAACGTCCTTGTCTGGAGCGGCTGGTAAGCCAACAAACAAGTCAACAATTGTATTTAGTAATGGGCGAATATCGTTAGGTGTTGGTCGATCAGGGAAGTCAGTAAATACGGCAATGACTTCACAATCACTTAACTTACCGGCAAATTGTGCAGCTTGTTTACCGACAACGATAGCTTGACTGGCTACATTATTCTTTTTGTCTTCTTGTAATTCAGCCGCAAATTGTCGAAAAACGTTATTGTTATATGCGCCCGCAAGCCCTCGATCACTTGATATGACAATGTGTAAACGTGTCTTTAATGGCCTTTGTTCAAACAAGACATGTTTTGACACGTCTGTTAATTCACGGATACGAGTAAGGATCTGGTTGGCCATATCTCGATAATCACGAGAACGAGCAGCATTATCTTGCGCCCGTCGCATTTTACTAGCCGCCACCAACTCCATAGCTTTAGTAATTTGCTTGGTGTTCTTGACGCTACCAATACGGCTTTTTAGCTGCTGAGTACTAGCCATCGATACCCCTCGTTTCAAAGTAAGCTAGCGCACCAAGCAACAGACCACCTTGTGAGGCAATTCTGTCTCTCATTGAGGTCGTATGAACAAGAACAGCTATTTCACGAGCTGTATCAGAATCAGCGCCTGCAGCTACAGCACCAGCAAATACATCACCCGCGCTTTGTCGTAGTGACATAAAATCATCTCGACGAGCGACAAGCACATCAGCTGCAATGTTTCGTGCTCGTTCCATGAATATATCTGGTGCTGTTTCGCCAATGTTACTCATTAATCTTCCTTATAACTCTTTGCCACGTCCTTGGCAGTATCTACTATGGCTTTCTTCATTTCATCACTTGGCTTATCGCCCTTATCAAGAGTGTTCATAAGCTTTTTATGATCTTGTTTTAGACGAGTCAGCAGACTCTCTTGAGCAGCTTTGATGTGTTTTACAGGGACAGTATCAAAAGCACCTTCGTTCGCAGCCAATAGAATAGAAGTTTGCTCCCAAACGCTCATTGGTGAATACTGTGGCTGCTTTAGTAGCTCAGTTAATCGTTGTCCGCGTTCAATTCGTTGCTTAGTTTCTTCGTCGAGGTCAGTTGAGAACTGAGCAAAAGCGGCAAGTTCACGGAACTGAGCAAGACTCAGGCGAAGTGTTCCAGCAACGCTCTTTACGGCTTTGGTTTGTGCTGAACCACCAACACGCGAAACAGACAAACCAACTGAAATAGCAGGTCGAATACCTTGGTAAAACAGGTTTGTTTCCATGAAGATCTGACCATCGGTAATAGAAATGACGTTAGTCGGAACGTAAGCGCTAATATCACCAGCCTGGGTTTCAATAATCGGTAGTGCAGTTAAGCTACCAGCACCTTCTTTGTCGCTCATTTTTGCAGATCGCTCAAGAAGACGAGAGTGAAGATAGAAGACATCACCAGGATAGGCTTCACGGCCTGGAGGTCGTCGAAGCAAGAGGGACATCTGACGATAGGCTGCGGCATGCTTGGTAAGGTCATCGTAAATAATCAAGGCATGTTCGCCATTGTCACGGAAGTACTCGCCCATAGCCGTTCCAGCATAGGGAGCAAGATATTGCAGTGAAGCAGGGTCGGATGCGCTAGTAGCTACAACAATTGTCTGGTCCATGACACCTTCACGTTTAAGTCGCTCAACGATACGGGCAACTTTACTAAGTTTTTGCCCAACAGCAACATATATATTGATAACACCAGTGCCTTGGCGATGTTGGTTGATCATCGTGTCAATCGCAATAGCCGTTTTACCAGTCTGACGGTCACCGATAATCAGCTCACGTTGACCACGACCAATTGGAATCATTGAATCAATTGCCATAAGACCTGTCATGAGTGGCTCATGGACGCTTTTTCGGGCTAATACACCTGGGGCAGGGCGCTCAATCAAGCCAACATTTTTAGTTTTAATTGGGCCCTTATCATCCAACGGACGACCTAGTGGATCGACAACACGCCCGACAAGTTCCGGGCCAACAGGTACTTCAACAACTTTTCCGCTTAAACGAACTTTAGCACCAGCCTTAACACGAATGTCTTCGCCTAGAAGAACGGCACCAATCTCATCTTCCATGAGGTTTAGCGCGAAAGCTGTAACACTTCCACCATCGGTAGCCTCAATCTCGAGCATTTCGTTAAAGCCGGCCTGGCTCAAACCATATATCCAGGCGATACCATCACCAACTCGAGTAACAATACCAACGTTTTCTAGCTGGCTACTACCTTTTAGGTCATCGATAGCTTTCTTAATGTCTGCGCTTAGTTCTTTAACGGATAATTCTGCCATTCATGTTCTCCTTGTTCTTTAGGCAATTGCTCTTTTTAATCGGTGTAATTTAGCTTGAACCGTAACATCCAACTGTTGCTCACCAGTTTCAATGCGTATTCCGCCAAGTACTGATGGGTCAATAACCTCATTGATTATGATCTTTTCAGTCTTTTGTTCCTTGGCAATTAGTGAACGAATGTCACGTTTCAATGTTTCATTTAGAGGGAAGGCACTTATGACCGTCGCCTCTATTATGCCTTTTTCGGCACGTAGTCTTGCGACGTCACGCATAACGGCATCTAGCTCACGCGTCTGTCGCTTCTCACTTAAATAGTGAGCTATAGCCTTAGCTAGCTTCTGCTGATCATTAGTTTTATTAATGACACTTAGTAAGGCTTTTGATAATTCTGTACGAGTAGGGCTAGCCACTATCTTCCAACCTCCTGCAAAGCAGTCTCGATCAATTTTGCATCCTTACTGACATCAAGTCGCTCCTTAATAATCATTTCGGTAGCATCGGCTACCAAGCGCAAAGTCTCACGCTCAAGAGATTTTCGAGCTTGCTTAATATCGCCATCAATCTTGTTATGAGCATCAGCAATCATAACATTGACCTTTTGCACAGCTTTGTCTTCAGCTTCTTTAATAATCCCGCTCGACTCCTCGTGAGCTTGAGCAATGATTTTATCAGCTTCTACACGTGCCTTATGAATGATAACTTCAACTTGTTCGTCGAGCTTAGCTTTTTCGGCTTCCATCTCCATACCAAGTCGAACCCCATCATCAATTGTCTTACGACGTTTTTCTAATGTTTCAACAATACCTTTTAGGGCAAATTTCTTAAGCAAGAAAAAGAGGACCAAAAACGTGCCAGCTTGGGCCAAGATGGCAAGTGGGTCAATTCCTAATGCGGCAATACCGGCAGGCTGTTCAGCCCCGGAACCCATAAATCTTAGTAAATTAACAACTTCTAGCACGTTTTACTCCTCTTTAATCTTATGACAATAAGAAAGCGCCTAATAGGAACGCTAACAATGCAGTAACTTCGATCATCGCTGCAATAATGATGATCTGACCTGCGGCTTTTCCAGCTTCTGGGTTACGTCCCAAAGCCTTCATGTAGTTTGCGCCAAGCCAACCAAGGCTAAACGCTGCCATACCTAGTGCAACAGCAAGCATAATAGCTTTAGCCATGATAGGCGTGCTGCTTGTAGCAGCTTCGGCAAATGTTAATGGAACCATAGTTCTCCTTCCCAGGTGCCTATATTATAGACCCCTGATGATTTAATTTTTACCTTGTAATGGTTCTGCCATCCTTTTAACCCCAGTTTCGACCTGTTTATTGGGGGTGTTTTGATGGTCATCGTGATCGTGCGCGTGGGCAATTGCCAGCCCTAGGTATGTCGCGCTAAGTACGGTAAATACGTATGCTTGGATACCAGCAACTAATGCTTCGAACATAAAAATCGGAATAACAGCCAGCGGCGTACGGCCCTCACTCAAAATCAGAGACGTAAACACAGTAATTAAAATCTCGCCAACTGCCGTATTCAGAAAGAGTCGAAGGCTAAGGCTTAGGATACGCGTAAACTCACCAAATACTTCTAGGATTCCAATAAAAAAGTTAATTGGCTGTTGGGGTTTATCGCTGAAATAATGTTGCAAGTGCTTTTTAGCGCCTTGCTCTTTAATACTTAAAATTTGCACCGTAACAATAGCTATAACAGCTAGGGCAATTGTACCGTTAAGATCTGCCGTGAAAGGGCGGAACAACGCTTCTTTCATTCCACCAGCAGCCGTACGATACAAACCTTCGCCAACCCACGGCACTAGCTCTAATAGGTTAGAGAAGATAATGAAGATAAAGTAAACGCCAAAGATAGGTGTATATTTTGCAGCTTGCTCACGACTGCCGAGCGGTCCTTCCAAAAGATTAATAACAAACTCCACCATACTCTCGGCAATACCAGTAAAGAAACCTTTTTTAGGTATGACCGTTATACGGCGTGCTAGGGATATCATCAATATAACTATGAAGATTGAGCAAATTAGCCCGTAGATCATCGAGTTGGTTACATGAAGAGGGCCGACTGTAAAGATCTCCTGGGCTCTAAGGCTGACATGAATTTCTGGAGCGGCAAACATGCGCAATAAACTAGCACCCATATTGTTGTCCTTTATGGATAGGTTCACTCCGTTTTAAGAGAGTCGTCGTCATAGTCCCGGCGGCGGCTTGTTTCATTTTCGCCTCTTAGTATATCAAATTGACCTCTATAGCTGCAAGCCTTTTTATAGAGATAAATTGCGCTAATGGTAGATGTGATTTTGTGCTACAATATAAGTATGAATTTTGGACATTTATTTGGAGCTCATCACTTTGAGAGTCAATGGCAATTCATTATTCATTATATGGTTAGCTTTTCACCAATTGTTCTAAGTATAATTTTAGGAATTACTGTGGTGAAACGCATTTTGCAAAATCGAACCCAAATCGCTAAAGATAAGATAAAGGAAGACTAATGATCACTGTTTATACAACTCCGACTTGCGTTTTTTGTCATGCCGTTAAAGAGTACTTTCGACAAAAGAACGTTAAGTATGAAGAAAAAGATCTAACCAAAGATCAGGCCGCAACACAGTGGGTACTTGAGAACACTGGTCAGTTGGCCGTGCCAGTAATTGACATGGATGGCGCGATTATCGTAGGTTTTGACCGCCATCAAATTGATGCCCGCCTAGCCAAAGTGTGATATTTCTCACATCTGTTGCACGGGTGTAATATTCCACTATAATGTTAGGTGGGAGTTAGTATGAAAATACTTAAATACCAATTCAAACTTGAGTTTTCAACAAAAACAAATGGCCTCAAAGGGCCTTTTTTTATCAATTTTGGCCAGTATGGAGGCGAAAATGGCTACAAACCACAAGCCTGAGAAACTTGAACAACTTGTTCCGGCCAAAAATAGGCTTGCCGTCCTAGCAACCCCAGTATTTCATGGCCAGATTGATCCAGAATTTGACCGAAATAATTTCTTTAATCGGGCCGTCATGAACCCCGACCCAACCAAGACTTTGCGAGTCGATACATCACCCTTAGATTTATTCAGGCAATTACTTAGGAGCATGGGCGAAACTGTGGATATTGACATGGAAGAGCTGCTTGCAAAAAGAGGTCATGAATATACTAGGCTGCTAGCGACTGATCAATCTCATGATATAGATGAACTTATAGCCGATACGATCCCTTTAAACTCAGCAATCTCACAAGCCTATTCAGGTCTCCGTAGATATCTAGATGATCGGTACAACACTATGTTCGAAACCACCTGCGAGCTGAGCGAGCGATTTGGCAAGTACGCTGTTGCGCAATGTGTGGTTGAGAAACGAATATAGTTGTTGTCTTACCAAATCATAGTTATCATAAAATAATGACTTTTGAGGATTTCAAACAAAAAGAAGCAGTTGTAGTGGTTTACACTGGCGAAGGGAAGGGTAAAACTAGCGCTAGCATGGGTCTTATGACCCGAGCTCTTGGTACCGATTGGTCAGTCGCTTTTATTCAATTTATCAAACACTGGGATGTTGGCGAGCACCGATTTATAGCTAAAGTTCAGCCCTTATTTGGTAAAAAACTATACTTTTTCAAAGGTGGTAAAGGTTTTTATAATGCCGGAAAACTGAGCGCCAAGGGTGTAAGTGAAAAAGAACACAAACAGGCTGCTGAAGAAACCTATCAAGAAGCTTACAAAGCTGCTACCAGTGGCAAATTCGACCTAGTTATCTGTGATGAAATTAATAATGCTGTTAATAACGGATTGATCCCGAAATCTAAACTTAAAAAACTTATCACTGATAAAGCTAGCAATACTAGCTTATGTCTTACGGGCCGAGACTTTCCTGAGGAGTTTTTGCCACTTACTGACATCGCAACTAATATGACGAAGATCAAACACCATTTCGACGACAAGTATCTTGCTAATAAAGGAATTGACTACTAAAAATAGCTTTTTAGACAGTTTTATGGTATTGTTTGTTTTATGCCAGATGAAACAGAAGTTAGACTTGGTGCAGGTGAACTCGCTGAACATAGACTTGCTACATCAGACAAGCCAGTAGAGGTCTTTTTTGAGCAAATTGGTGATAGTACACAAAAGTTTGGTACTGCAATAAGACACCTTCGTGATTTAACAACCTCAGTATTAAATGAAGATCGGCTAACTATGGTCGTCTTAGATACTCTGGGTATGACCGAAGCACCTCAGAATCGTGATGAAGCCCGACAATTTAAACGAAAAATAACAAATACTAAAAAGGAAACTAAGCCACTAGTTGTGTTTGGTCGAGCATCTGCTCAGGCTTATTCTATTTTTGATGAAAATATTGATAGCAATGATGACCCTCATAATGTTCGCGACAAGATCAAGAACACCTATGCACATTACTTTGCAATAGCTAACGATGAGAACGAACTACCAATAGTACGTTACGAAGCTGATAGTTGGGTAAAGGTATTCGAAGCTCAAAAAGATATTTGCGAAGCCGAGAAAGAATTATACAACGACCTTAGGCTGTTCTTGGGGCTTGATCCACAAAACATAGTAGAGCTTTTGTCATATATTGGCTCCGAACAATTTGATATAGATGAGTACAAACCATTCTTACGGTTTTTTGCAAAAAATATGTTTGATCCTTTTGCCGAAAATCTTGTTGAAAATCGACTTGCAGATCTGTCAGAAAAGCCTGAACATTATGTCGGCGTTTTTTGTGATTTTATTAATCAATGTTTTAGTGAAGATGACGAGGTCCGGCAATTTGCAATTGAGACAATTGGTACAGAAAACATCGAATGGGTTAATTTTGTTAGGAATGAATTAGTGGGAGCAGATTCAATTGGCGACTATTTTGCGGGTATTACATTTGAAGAATGGCCAGAACCATTGAGACTAAAACTAGTCTCGGCTCATGAAGAACTACTCAGGGCGATTCATAATGCCTACAAAGAGCTATTGCGCCCGCATGTTGATACAAAGGATTTCTTTATTGATCCGGATGACATCACTGTAATGCTAGATAATGGTATGTCTCGCGCAGACGGCAAACCGAACACGGAATCTCGCAAGGCCAATCGTCGTCAAAACAGTAGAAGTTCAATTAAAAGCCGCCCTGATTCATTTTTACCAGAAGAGGCAAAAGAAGATGAGCGAAAAGTTACTGCAATTGCAAGCTGGAGCCTAGGAACACGCGGATTTATTACTAGTGACACTTTGTTAATCGATGAGGATGAACGTCCAATCAGAGATATTCTGCTTGATATACCACAGGTTAAGAGCTACCTAAAAGGACGTTCAGATCCAAAGATCGAAGATGATGTAGTTGCTATGCTTGAGTCATTACTAAGTGAGCCGTATGGCAATGGTGCTAATAAACTTAATGCTCGCAATGTCTCATTGGAAATTAGTGACCGGCATCATAAACAATATTCCAAGTGGCACCTAAACCCTAACAAGCGTACTGGCTTAACGATTGGTGACACTGGGCGCAATACTCGTATCGACTTCGTCCCTTATCGCGATGAAAATGGGGAGTTTTGTATAGCAATTATTGATGTTGGTCATAAGAACGACCTAGTAAAAACAAAGGGTCATTCCGGAGGCAATTAAGATTTGCTAAATTTAGCAAAATAAATTGGTAAACCTTGCTCCATAAATCGACGCTCAAATGTAGTGGTGATCTTATTATCATCACCAAGAGTAGATCCCTGTAAGTCTCTTGTATAATCAAGCTTTTCCCACTTATTTTTCTTGAACTGCTCAACAGACCATTCAAATAATTTTTGGTTATCTGTTTTGAAATTTATGTGACCACCCGGGTTTAACATACGTTCATACATTTTTAAAAAGTTGGGGTGAGTTAATCGGTGTTTAGCTGCACCTTTTCTGGGATATGGATCAGGGAAGGTAATCCAAATCGTGTCAGCGCAATTTTTAGGAAATGTATCGTTAATTTTTTCGATAAAAACGCGTAAGAACCTAATGTTATCAACTTTTTCGGCCAATGCTTGCTTGGCGCCAGTATACAATCGATCAGATTTAAGATCACAAGCAATAAAACATTCATCAGGATAACGTCTGGCTAGCTCTAAACTCAGGTCTGCCGTACCGGCACCGATTTCGATGGTTAATTTTTTATTCGTAACAAAATCACTAATTACTTTTGGCATAATTTCATCAGCCTGCCAACAGTTTGGCCATTGATTAAAGTGGTGGAACTTCCACTTCTTGCGTTTACGGGTTATGAATAGTTTCTCGGTCATTAGCCTCATCATAATACATGGTGACTTTTTTGTATAAAAGGGGTAGTCTTAAGGTCATGAATCAACCCACCCTGTACCTTATGCTTGGATATCCTGGTTCGGGTAAGACAACAACCTCAAAAGTAATTCATGAACTAACTGGCGCAGTGCACTTGTGGGCCGATGCTGTTAGGCGCGAGTCAATCGGCAATCCTACTTATTCTCATGAAGAAAATCTTAAGTTATATGAATATTTAAACAATGTTACCGAGCAACTTTTAGAAGCTGGACAAAGTGTGATATTTGATACGAATTTCAATTTTTATCGTGATCGTGAACATCTTAGGCAAATTGCCAAAAAACATGGCGCCAAATCCGTTCTACTTTGGGTTACAACTCCTAAAGAATTAGCTAAAAAGCGTGCTACTGCCGATGCCCACACACAACACACGCGCGTTCTAGGTAACATGCCAGAAGATACTTTTGAACGTGTTAGTAGAAACTTAGAAGAGCCTCGAGAAGATGAATCAGCAATAGAAGTTGATGGTACTAAAGTAACCCCTGAGTACATTAAAGATATACTCGGGCTTTAGTAATGAATGATCGACGATCTAGGGTATTCAGCATCTTTATCTTGATTGCTTTTGTAAGTGTTTTAGGAGGGCTAGGATACTACTTAACTAAACACCCTATACATATAAATACTCCATCAAGCTATATTCAACCGGGCTTCTATAAGGTCACTAAGTTTGATGACGGGGATACCATTGCTGTTGATATGGATGGTCATACTGAAACCATACGCTTTATTGGTGTCGACACGCCAGAAACTCATGACCCAAGAAAAGCCGTACAATGCTACGGGACAGCTGCAGCTGCGTTTACAAAAAATCTTATTGGCAATAATCCGGTTCGGCTTGAAGCTGATGCGCTTAATACTAATCGTGATCGTTATAATAGGTTACTTAGATACATCTATCTGCCTGATGGGCGACTTGTTAATGCCGAAATTATAAAACAAGGTTATGGCTTTGCGTACCTGGGCTTTCCATTTGCAAAGTCAGATGAGTTTAAAAACTACCAAACAAATGCCATGCAACAAAAAATAGGCCTTTGGTATGAATGTAACCCAACTATAAATCAATATGGTGGTTACACAAGTAACAACGCCTCGAACTAAGACATCGGGTTTTTGCGGGCGTTGGTTTTTCGGAAAAGGTTTTTGAGGGAACGTTTTTTGGTTACCGGATCATAAACCCATCTAAAAGGTTGGCACAAAACAAAAAAGATCATGTACACACCCATCGCTAGGCGCGTTGATTTTGCTTTTAGGCCGTGTATTTCATACGTAACTTTGTAAAGTTTTATGTAGCGATAGAAATTCATTAGTGTATCGTCGAAACGTCGTGCAGCCATACCGCAAGTTAAATAGTCGAGATAATATATATGCAGTCCGTGTTCGTACAGATGAATAGCCAGGTCGATGTCCTCGTACATTTTTCGTTTGGTACATGTATCAGATTTAACATCAAGCCAGGCACTTTTTCTTATCGCCATGTTGGTACCGAATAGAAACGGAAAGACTTCTGATGTCCTGGCAACAGAACCACGAATTTTTTTATCAAGCCAAAAACCACCTGATACAAATGGCATGTCGTAATACCACACCGGGCCTGTAACCGCAGAAACTTCAGGATCCTTAAAAGCTTCGGCAACATTCTCTACCCAATCCTCTGACAAGTGTGAGTCAGTATCAATACGGCCGACAATCGAGCCTTTAGCTGCATCAAAACCAGTGTTGCGGGCAAATAATACCCCTTGTTTCTTTTCTTTAACAACTCGCACGAAGTCGTAGCTCTTAGCAATATCGATTGTTTTATCTGTACAGTTGTTATCGACAATCACAACCTCGCCCGGCAGAATAGTCTGCTTGGCAATTAAATCGAGGCAGTCTTTTATGTAGTTTTCTTCGTTGAAAACTGGTATAACTATTGATACTGCTTGTGCTTGATTTGGCATAGGCGCACTAATAGTAACAAAATGCCGAGTAAACGTAAAAAAAGCCCAACGAAGCCAAAAGGCGTTAAACGTGTTGCGCACCATGCAAAACGCGTAGTTGTTGGTGTGCATTCAAAAGTTAAGCCACACGTTGTACGCGGACACAGCTGGTATAAAACTCGTAAACTTTGGCAGAAGTTACTTATATGGCTAACTGTGCTTATCATGCTGATTGTCAGCACAATGTATGGTATTGCGCGTTGGTACATCGCTAAACACGCTAAGGAACCCATGCAAGTGGGCGTAACATTCATCCCAACCTACGCAAGATTCTTTGATCTTGATGCTAAAGATACTATGCAAGCCATGATTGACGACCTGGGCATGCGTCGATTCCGACTAGTTAGTTACTGGGAAGAAGGCGAACCTCAAAAAGGGCAGTATGACTTCACCGATCTTGACTGGGAGTTTCAAAAAGCCGAGGCTTCAAACTCAAAAATTTCTCTAGCCATCGGCTTGCGTCAGCCTCGTTGGCCAGAGTGCCACATGCCTACCTGGGCACAGAGCCAGCCAAAAGACCAGTGGTATCCAGAACTCAAACAGTACATGCAGGCTGTGATTGAAAGATATAAAAATAGCCCCGCCCTAGACAGCTACCAATTAGAGAACGAATATTTTCTGAAAGCCTTCGGAAAGTGTACTGATTTTAGTCGCGATCGACTTGTCGACGAGTATAACTATGTTAAGCAACTCGACCCAAATCACAAAGTCATTGTTAGCAGAAGCAACAACGCCCTAGGTTTTCCAATTGGTAAACCTCAACCTGACGAATTTGGGATTTCAGTTTACAAACGTGTTTGGGACAAAACCATAACCAAACGTTATTTTGAATATCCGTTCCCAGCATGGTTTTATGCGTTCTTAGCTGGTGGGGGAGAACTAATAACAGGCAAGGATATGATTATTCATGAACTGCAAGCTGAGGCCTGGCTACCTGATAATTATGATATAAAATCCGCACCAATCGACGAGCAGAACAAGTCCATGAATCCTGAAAGACTAAAAGACCGTTTTGAATATGGACGAGCAACGGGCATGCGTACAATTGATATGTGGGGGGCAGAGTGGTGGTACTGGCGAAAAGTTAAATACAACGATCCTGGACTATGGGATACAGCCAAGCAAGAAGTTCATAAGCTTACTACTGCAAATGGTCAATGCAGTAATCTGGATGCTGCGCAACCAGCCAGTCAAACTGGCAACTCGAAGTCTCCGTGCTAAAGTTATATTTTGCAAGTTATAATATATAAACATTGATTTGTCTATATTCTACCAGTGGGCTACAATAGATTCATTGTGAAGAAGCAAAAGCACAATACCCAGCATAAAATTGTGAATCGCCGCGCTCGTTTTGATTACGAACTCGGGGATAGCTTGCTCGTGGGGATTGTATTAACTGGCCGAGAAACTAAAGCCCTGAGAATGGGGCATGGTCAACTTCGGGGAGCTTTTGTGACAGTCAAAGAAGGCGAGCTGTGGCTAGTCAACGCCACTATAAACAGCACCAACACATTTATTATCGATGAAACAGAGCAGACTCGTTCGCGCAAATTGCTAGCCAAATCAAAAGAAATTAAAGCACTAGTTAGTGCCAAAGAGCAGGGTAGAACGATTGTGCCATTAGAATTCTTGACCCAGGGTCGTCATATTAAGCTCAAAATCGCTGTTGGTAAAGGTAAAAAACGATACGATAAACGCCAATCTCTCAAAAAACGTGACCAAGAGCGCGACATCAAGCGTAATATTTAACTTACAGGTTTAGCTTCAACAACCACTCGCCCATCAAGACTACCCCCTAAAGTGCAGGTATATAGTGTTAGTTTATTGTCAGTTGATGGCGACTCAACAGAAAGATCGTTAGGCTTCACTTGGTAAATCTTGGTTATTTCGTACTTGTGTCGTTTATGGTGCCAGTCCACAAAAATCTGGTCGCCGACACCTAATTTGTCAATATTGTAAAAATAAGACTGCTCCTTGGTGCGCGCTGGTGTAGCAGATAGTACATAACGATGGCCAGAAACAATAAAATTACCGCCAGCCTCGGGATCACCAAGCTCAGGCAGACGATGCCAGGCTCCCTTATCTAAAACTGTGTAGTCACCTTCATAAATATCGGCCTTGGCTGCAATCTTGGGGATGATAATACGTTTGTCAGCTATTTCTTCCGGTATGAAAGCCTTTTGAGCTTCAGTGCTCAAGGGCTTCGTGCTTGGTGATTGTAATAAATAAAGTAAGTAAGCTCCTGAGGCTATAAGCACAACGGCCAAAACTAACCCAAGTTTGCGATAATTACGCTTCTTAAGTCGCTTACCATGTTGGTAGTGAACTCGTTTTTTCAATTTAGCCATTGTTCATATTATAGTGTAACTTCGCTAACAAAGTGCGATAGTTTTATAAATAGCTTAAGGTTATACTAGTTGTAAGGAGAATACTTGTGGCAATCAGTCAGTACATCTTAAATGCCGCCGAAGAACAGCGCTTGCAAACTCGAAATCGGGGTTTGGCTCTGGTCCGTATCCGTTATTACTATATTTGTTTTCTAGCTAGTGTAGGCATAGTCAGCAGCATCATTGCCCGTAGTGACTTAAGAATAATTGTAAGTTATACCGTAGTTTCATTAGGCGGTATCGTAATAAATTCTATTATCGGCCTAATACTTCGCTCGTCTTCACGCAGCCCAAAAACTTACACCGTAAGCGCATACGCCGAAATATTGTTAGATATAGTTCTTGCCACCTGCATAGTATTTGCTCAGGGAGGGTTTCCGAGTCGGGCTACTGTACTATATGCTGTACCAATTCTAAGTTCTGGTGTTTTATTACTACGACCATCGGCTTATGTAGCGGCTGGACTCAGTGGCGCCGCATACGACCTAATACTGCTCGTTCGCTATGCCATGGGCGGTGAGCCAAATTCCCTCCAACAGATGCTCCCACCACTCGTCTTCTATCCAGTAGCATTTGTTATTCTGGCGGCGATTGTTACTAGGTTTAGTGCATCCAATGCCGTTAACGAAAAACAGGTAGCCTACAATCAACTGCTAGCCATGCTTAGGCAACAACTACGGCGACCGGGAGCAGTTATTACTCAGATTGTTGATGCCCTCGAACACGACGAGAGTTATTCAAGTATGAGTGAACATCAGCAACAACTTCTAGGTCAACTCAAACAAGAAAACTTAGAGATGAATAGCATGATATCTGATCTAATGGCGGCCTCACAGCATCCAGTTAACTCTGGACAAACCGCAACATTAACTAACGTATCAGAAGTTCTTCGCGAAGCCGCCCGAAGTTGTGCCATGAGTGCCACCCGTATTGGCAATCTGAACTTAGAGCTTGATGAGGATGTCAAAATCACCATTGATAGCAATCAGCTGCATACCGCCCTATATAACATCATTGATAACGCCTTTCGTTATAGTGAGCTCGGCACGCCCGTTGATGTAAAGCTATCGCACGATAAAGACTTCATAGTTATTATTATCACGGACCAAGGTAGGGGAATGAGCAACGAACAGCAGAAGAACCTGTTCCAAAGATCAGAAAGATTTGAAGACAACAAACCGAATGATCCTTCGCGTGTCCAGCTATATACCATGGGTCTTGGCCTACACGTTAGCAAACTAATTATCGAGCGTTTTGGTGGTTTTATGGAAATATTTTCCAAACCACACGTCGGTACAAAAGTCACTATTCGTCTACCGAAGCAGTGACGCTTGTCACCAGTTTAGCTATCAGATATAATTCCTGAGTTGTCTTATATGCCGAAGGCGATAGTCCGGGGTAGCTCAGTGGTAGAGCGAGTGGCTGTTAACCACCAGGTCGGAGGTTCGAATCCTCTCCCCGGAGCCAAAAGCTTTGGTATGATCCAACGGATCGTTCCAAGGCTTTTTTGTTTCCTGGAAACGATTCGAACCGAGTAGAGCAAACGAAGTTTGCGGAAGGTTCGTACAGGAAGGAGCTTTGAGAAGCTACCTCTTAGTTTCGATAAAGCGAGTTCCGTGCAAGCGAACGCAGTGAGCGCATCCTCTCCAATATAAAGTGACCGAATCCGCCCGGAGCCAAGCATAAGCAATACTCAAAACACATGAAGTATGGTATTTTTTGTGTAATAAAATAATCATGTGAGGATAAAGTCTCAAGTGATCTCAAGTGAACAGGCTGAAGATTGGATGTTTATGCACGGGTTTGATAACCCCGCTATTAAGCAGGCGCATATTGACCGCTTTATGGAGACACCCAATTGTGCTTCACATATGTTTGTTGCGATGCTAATTATTTCAAAGTGTGCCGAGACACCACAGAATCTTGCTGACATTTATGGTGCAGTTAGAGATGTGGCTCGTGTAATGAAACCAAAAATTGAACTCCAAATATCTAAGAGTACAGTGGACATCATTTAGGATGTACACGAAGCTATAGGCAAAGAGAATAGTAAAGCAGTGACCTATGCTCAATAGAGCCTTACTTCCCGTTGCGTTGACAAATCATCTTGTAGATACCAAGTTTCTAACTTCCATGACCACAGCGAGCCAAGTTTACCGTGCAGTAGGCGAAGTCTTACTATTGCGAAATAAGCACTTCTTTAAGAAGTGTTTTTTGTTATCATAAACATTATGAGTCAAGAAGTACCAAAACTTATTATTGTTTGTGGCTTGCCTGGTGCAGGCAAGACTACACATGCAAAAGAACTTGCAGAGCAAATGCCTGGTATCAGGTTTTGCCCTGATGAGTGGATGGAAGATTTAGGGATAAGTCTCTTGGAAGGGAAATTTCGTGACAAATTAGAGAAGCGATTCTGGCAACTCGGTCAAGAAATACTAAAGCTAGGTGAAAATGTCATCTTAGAGTATGGCTTTTGGGGGAAGTCAGAACGAGATGAAAAGCTTCAGGACGCAAGAAAGCTAGGTGTTGGGGTCGAGCTACATTATTTAGATGTTCCAGACGATGAACTACGGCGTCGCCTTGAAAAGCGTGGTATGGAAGGCGATGATGTTATTTTGGCAGGAAGACTAGAAGAATGGTCTGCACAATTTGAAAGACCTGATGAAGCCGAACTTAAGTTGTACGATAACCAGCCAGATTAATTCTAAATTCCATTGTCACAGAGAGCCATGGAGATCCAACATACCCTGATTAATCAATTGGTGGTAATTCTGCTGCTTCGGCCATGTCAACAAGTGCGACAACCATCAGCCGAGCACCCCAGGTTATTCTGTCAATCTCATCTGCTGATACACCATGATCCTGCAACAGTCGTTCTAAAATAATTGGCCCCATCATTAATGCATGGTAGTTCTTGGCAATAGCAGCAATGTCGCCTACGACTTCTGGACTTTGTGGCCCATCATACCACTTTTCGTAAGCTCCTGTTACGGATTGTGTTGTGGCATCTTCAGAAACTTCCTGTAATGATTTCTTTAAGCTCATATGCTAGCATTGTACGAAGCAGAATAAACTAATAGCAAGCATAAGCATTTTGAAAGGGGTGCTTCTTGTTTTGCTCATGCTTGCAATAGACATGTCATCTAGCTAAAATCACAAACTAAAGGAGTCCCTATGCCAGCAGAATTCGGTAATCCAGCACATCCCTGTGTGGATATAGAAAAATCAAAAGCATTACTTGATACAATTAGCAAAAGTGCTAGAGAAAATGCCGCACTAGGCACTGCTAACCCTGATGAGGTAGAAGCAGGGCTTACTGCACTTCGTAATGATGTAGTGCAGAATCTTGGAATGGTTTGTAGTCAGATTTGTGGCCCACAGAATAGATGCATGATGGAGTCGTTCGGCTCGAGTGACCCGCTACTCAAAAAAGCTACGCTAAATCCTGATGAGCAGAAAGAATTAGCTGCAAAACGTCAATATGATGAATTAAAGGCTTTGGCCGAGATGAGTATGGGGATATTCCTCGGTTGAAATAGCTGTAATTTTGATAGCCTCCTTGTTGAGGTAGCACCATAATGTGAGATAATGTAGTAATTAAAGGGGGTGAGGGCAATAATGAGCCTAAAAATTACACCTAATTTGTGGTTTGATGGAAACGCTAAAGAAGCTGCTGATTTTTATGTTTCGGTTTTTCCAAATAGTAAAATACTATCCACCGAATATTATCCTGAAAGTACAGCGGAAGGGTTAGCAAATTTTCAAAAAAATTTAGCAGGCCAAGTACTAACTGTTGAATTTGAACTAGATGGCATGACTTTTATAGCCATTAATGCCGGCCCGGAGTTTAAGTTCAATGAAGCGGTGTCTTTTTCGGTCACTTGCGAAGATCAGAAGGAAATTGATTATTTTTGGGATAAACTTTCCAGTGTGCCTGAATCACAGCAATGTGGTTGGTGCAAAGACAAGTATGGCCTTAGTTGGCAAATAATTCCTAGTAACATGGGCCAATTGATGCAAAAGCCAAATGCTTTCGCTACCCTAATGAAACAAAAGAAAATTGTGATTGACGAGTACTAGTTAGTAACTTCCATGCGACTCCACTGGCAGGTGGAGATCCATAAGTCTGGCAATGGCCTAAAAGTCGTTGGTGGGCTCATTTGTTTTTGGTATGGATTTGAGCCGATAGACGAGAAATGTTAGTGAGCTGAATCTTTAACCATTAGCATGATATTATAAATTCATGAATAAACTCACGGATGCACAAATTAAACCACTACGAACATGGAACATTGCAGCTGGGCTAGTACACCTAGCTTCGCTAATTGCCGTAGTAACACTTTCTAATAATTTCTCATTGCCTGTCACGGCAACCTACATGACCGGACCTCCAGGATCAACCTTCACAAACCCCGTACTGCTGTTTAGCAATAACGTAAGTTACACAATCGCTCTGTTCTTTGGACTATCCGCGCTGTTTCACTTTATTGTGTCATCCAGAAAGTTTTTCCCTAAATATTCAGAAGGGCTAAAACACAATCGTAATATTTTTCGGTGGGTTGAATACTCAATCAGCTCGTCAGTAATGATATTCCTAATAGCTCAGTTGAATGGCATTAGTGACTACGCTGCCTTACTAGCCATATTTGGAGTCAATGTTTCGATGATTTTATTTGGTTGGCTTCAGGAAAAGTATGCCGAGCCAGGCGACGGCCAATGGTTACCGTTTATATTTGGTTGTATTGCAGGAATAATTCCTTGGGTGATCATACTCATACAGCTACTTACTCCAAAAGGTCCTGTAGGTACTTCGGCTCCGGGCTTTGTCTACGGGATTGTCATCTCACTGTTTGTATTCTTTAATTGCTTTGCGCTCGTTCAGTACAAGCAATACCGCGCAAAAGGCAAGTGGGCCAACTATATACGCGGTGAAAAGGCCTATATCATTCTAAGTTTCGTGGCCAAATCTTTGCTAGCTTGGCAAATATTCGCCGCTACACTGGCAAGCTAAAAAACTTCTCAATTATTTCTTTCTGTGCGGGCAACCAGCCCAGCAGCAAGGACGTCTCATTCCTTGCATAAGTTCTTCGACAACGCGTCTTACATGATCTTTCCGGGTCGCTTCTTGTTTTACAGTGACAGTCCAGCAAATCCACTCGTTACGTGCGAGGGGAGTAATGTCTTCCCACATCATTAAAGCCTCTTTTGAGCCTAAAAGTGCCTTTTTTAGATCGGGTGGTAGCTTGTGAACCACGCCTTCAGCAACTTTATTTCTAATCATGTATTCATCCTACATCAACTAACTTATGGCAAGCAATAATAGTCTAGCAAGTAATCTAGTATATGTAGTTGAAATAGCTGGCTGGCACCGTACGCGTATCAACTACATTCCAACCAGCGTGATTCATCTCGCTAATCGTAACTGTACCGTCACCATTTACAGACTCAACGTAGACAACGTGCATTCCTTGTTGACCAATAGCACCTGCTCTTGGTGAACTACCCGTAGGTATGCCTTGTGCAGCAGCTCTAGCTACCCAAGTATTTGCATTACCCAAATTATTAGGCAAGTCTGGTCGACGATTCTTAACGTACCAGGTGCAGTATCCAGGAGAGTATGTATTACCCCCGGAACCCCCGCGCGGGGCACTAGCAGTGACGACTGGCTTAGATTGCTTAGGTGCAGACGCTGGCTTTGGTACTGACGGCTCTTCAACTATCGGTTGTGGCTCTTGCACAACTCGTTCGGTCAACTGCTCATCATTTTTTGGTATCACAAGAACATCCCCGACACTAATAACGTTTGGGTCGCTAAGATTTGTATTCTTGGCAAACAATCTTTGCCAAGTTGTTTGATATTGGCTAGCAATACTCGTCAGCGTCTCATTTTCGACGACCGTATGCAAAACTGGATCCGACTTTTGATCAGACGTTTTTTGTGCGACTTGCAGCTGTGTATTGACCGCAGTCAGAACAATCTGTTCATTACTAATATTTATTGAATTGCCGAGAGCTAATTGTTGTGGTGCTTCGGCGTGCACCGGCGAACTGGCTGCCAAAAATACGGCAGCACTTAAAAACACCCCCGCCAAAATTGCGGTGATACGCATGTAACCCTCCTTTTAGGGAATATATTTCTAATTAAATCAGAAGACACCAATTACGGTATATCTCTGTATTTGTGCTTTTCCACCTCACGAGTAAAAAAGACACAAGTTTTAATCCTACACACTATATTTTTGAAGTCAAGCCTAACAGAGGTGCACAAACGTTGTAAAATTATCATAAGAAGTTTTAATTGTTGTAGCAAATGCTAAAACGAAACTATAAATGTACTAAACTATCCAGCTTTTTTGTTCGATATATTTCTAGATAAAAGTATCGAAAGTGTCGATATGGCTACAATAAAGAAAAAGGATTCTTTTAGCCCATCAATTTGAGCTGAGGAGTAATTATCGGCAATCGTCTGAGCGTCAGAATCAGAAACTCCTTTTGATAGAGCATAGCTCTGAACATCTGATGCTGACACGACCTGCACACCGGCTTTAGTATTATTTGAAATGTAAGTCTTAATGTTTGCAGGGAGGTTCGATCGATTAATATTTGCGACAAAACCAGAAGTAAGAAACGCAATAAATATTGATCCGACTAGAGCCGTTCCAAATGATGACCCAAGATTTTGAAATGTTCCTTGCAATCCGCCGCCCTCAGCCGAATTTTCCTTGCCAACTGCTGACATGTTTATATTGCCCAGTTGAGAGGCAAGTAAGCCAAGCCCAAGCCCAACAACAAGCATGCCTGCCCCAAACAACCAACCGCGCAGCTGAGGGTTAATTGCAGCCATCAGCAGTAAGTTACCAGCTATCAATGCAACTTGGCCTATACGCACAACGCGACGTTGTGAGTAACGAGTAACCAGTTTTGTACCTATCATGGATGCCAGAATCAGCCCGACAGACAGTGGCAATATCTTCATACCCGTCTTCAGCGCGTCATATCCAAGCACAATCTGTAAATACACAGGGATTACAAAGAATATTGAAGCGATAATAAGATACTGGGACATAAGAACTGATAAGCCACTTCTAAGTTCTTTGATTGATAATAAGGATACTTTTAGCAATACCGGCTTGTTACGTTTTTCACGGTCTGACTGACGAGTGTAGAATAGCCACAAGACAATAATACCGGCTAAGATTAAATACGCGACAATAGAAATGCCAAAAGGCTTTATCGCATGTCCGTTTACCACTGGAGCACTAAGTGGTCTAACCCAGCCCCAGACCTTACTCTGCAGAACACCAAAAACCAAAACACCCATTCCTGTTGCTGAAAGGATCACGCTAGGAATATCAATTTTTTGTTTGTTTGTACTTTTCTCATCAGCAATTCTGTTGGTTACTAGCAAGACACCTGCCATGATTACCGTCTCGGCAATAAACACATAACGCCAAGAAAGGTAAGTGGTAACAAAACCACCTATAAGTGGCCCTGCTGCAGCAGCTGCTCCTGATACGCCACCTATCAACGCGAAAGCCATTACACGATCTTTACCTTTATAATTTACAGCTGCGAGGGCAGCAATAGCCGGTATCACCAATACCGCTCCTAAACCTTCAATGAACGACCAGCCGAGTAGTAAAACTGGCAAGCTCGGGCTAAGCCCTGTTATTAGTGATCCAACCCCATAGACTACCGCCCCAATTTTAAAGGCCCGGCGACGGCCCCAAATATCGCCCATTTTACCGCCGGTCAACATTAAGGCGGCCATGGTAAGCGTATAAAAAGTAATCGCTGCCTGCATACCAGAAATGGTCGTATGCAAATCACTGGCAACAGTAGTGAGTGAGACATTCATAACCGTACTATCAAGTACCATAACAAACTGTGCTAGACACAATATAATGATGACTGTCCACTTACTCTTCATACAAATAATGTACGCTTGATGTGAGCATGAGTCCAGCAGTTTTGATATCATAAAAGTAATGCTTACACTATTAGTCTCTATGGCACTCCTAGGCTTGGCGGCGTTTGACCCAGTCGGCATCGGGCTAATTATTGTACTCCTGACACAAAAGCGTCCCATCAAAAGGGGGATTATTTTTTTGCTTGGCAGTGCCTTAGCCCTAACAGCAATGGGGCTACTTTTTGCTCGTGGGTTTGGTGAAGTAATAGTAAAAGCAGAGGATGGCCACAAATGGATAGTACCGGCATTTCAACTATTTATTGGAATCGCATGCTGGGGTTCGGACTGTACTCACTTAAAAATCGAGACAAAACAACCAGGCCAAAGCGTTTACTTAGGTATATAAATGTAAACGATTTCTTTTTATTCAGTTATGGTTTTTTACTCGTTACAATACAGTCATTGCTTGACGGTGTATTTATCATTGCCATGATACATGCTGGTCAACTACACCTATCAAACATAAGGCTATTAAGCGGGGTCCTGGCTTATACTATTGCAGCACTTATTATTCAGGTGGCAATCATTGTGCTTTTCATTATTGCACCTAAATCAAAAAGGCGGCATTTACTCACTACCTCTGATAAACTGCTAAGCCAATATGGCAAAAAGTTAGTTTGTAATATCAGCCTAATACTTGGCAGTCTGCTAATCGTAAATGCTATACTCTTTGTACTACACAAACCACATTTATAAATATGAAGTTGCACGAAATAATTACAAAAGTAAAATCACTAAATTTACCTGAGGGTGAGTACATTGTTTTTGGCAGCTGTCCGATGGCTGCCGCCGGCATTCGAGAGTCAAACGATATTGATTTTCTTGTTTCTCCAAAACTAAAGGAACATTTTGCTCGGCTCGGTTGGAAGCCAGTCAAAAAAGGTCCGAACGATGAGCCCCTAACAAGCGATGATTTTGAAGCCCATGACAACTGGAACTTTAGTAGCTATAAACCAACCCTTGAAAAGCTGTTGGAAACGGCCGACATTATTGATGGCGTTCCGTTCGCATCGCTGGAAGAAGTCCGTAAATGGAAGGCAAGTGGCAAAAGACCTAAAGATCTCGCTGACATTAAATTAATTGATGATTATATAAAAACGCATCGAAATTTATAGACTTAACGGACTATTACTTGGACGTCATTTGGTTTAGTAGACCAAGTACGTCTTCACTGCTTGCTAGAAAGTATTTTGCGGCTGTTTCTCCTAGACCAACTTTTATTGTATAGGCCGATTTTGGTAGGGCCTTAAACATGTCCTCGTCAGTATAGTCATCCCCAATTGCTAGTATGAAGTCCCATTTTTTTCTCTCAGCATTTGCTTGAGTAAAAATACCTTTTTGAATATGCAAGGGTTTTACTTCAAAAATCTTACTACCTTCAAAAAGACCAATGTCAGTGTTTTTAATAGCCGCCAATATATCATTTCGCAGCTCGGCTTTACGAATACCGGCAAGTGAATGTGAAACATTACGATAGTGCCATACGAGCGAAAAGTCTTTTTCTTCTAATAACGAATTCACCGTACGATCAACGTATCGCTGCAAAATTGGCCGAAGATTATCCTTCCAATTTTTTAATAGTTCTTTTTGCTGTAGCCAATTAGGCCCTTGCTTTACCCAGCCACCATGCTCAGCAACTAAAGAAACAGGCAGCCTGCCAAACCAAGCTTGCAAAGTTTCTTTAGATCGTCCACTAACAATTACAATTTCATCATCATTAGACTTTTTAAGTTTGCCCAGTATTTCCTTCATTTGTTTAGTTGGAAAGGCAAGTCGGTGGTGTGGCTCAGGAGCAAAGTCAATTAAGGTGCCGTCGTAGTCAAGCAGTATCAAACTTGCTTTGGATTTTTTGTAGGCATTTATCAATTGTTTTTTGTGCTGAGTCGTTAGTTTTTTATCAAGCTGTTGTTGCTGATCTTTCTTAACAACTTTCAGTTGTTCCAAAAAGTCATTGGTCCATTTTTTAATGTCGTAGTTAGACACTCGATGCTGCAAGGAACGCATACGAATTTTTTGTTCGTCGACTGGCATAGTCAAAGCTCTTTGAATTGCTGTCGCCACTTGTTCTTTATTATTTGGGTTAACTTGCAGGGCTTCTGTAAGCTCACTAGCCGCCCCAGCCATTTCACTTAAGATCAAAACTCCTCGGCCACTTTGACTAGCAGCAACGTACTCCTTAGCTACCAAGTTCATACCATCACGTAGTGGCGTAACTAAAGCAACATCGGCCTGATAATAAAGTGCGACTAATTGTTCGAACGGAATTGAACGATAGCGATAATTAATTGGAGCCCAGCTTGAGGTTGAATATTTCCCGTTAATTCTACTCACTGTTTGTTCAATATCAACTCTTAGACCTTTGTAGGCACTAACTTTTACCCTAGATGGGATGGCAATTACTTGCATTGTAACTTTCCCATGGAACTTTGGGTTTTGTTCTAAAAACAAGTCGTAAGCTTTTAGACGTTCTAAGATACCCTTGGAATAGTCCAATCGATCAAGTGAAAGTATCATCTTTTGATCCTTAGCTTTTCGCAGGCTGGCAATTTCTTTTTGTGCCTTAGCTTTTTTAACGGCAGTTGCAAACTTTTTATAGTCAATACTAATAGGGAAGGCATCAGTTCTAATAACTCGATCTCCGTAAGTAACCCGGCCCAAGTTAATTTCACAGCCTAAAACACGCAGTACGCTACTTAAAAAGTGCCTGGTGTAACTGTAAGTATGAAAGCCGATGAGATCAGCCCCTAATAGACCTCGTAAAATTGCAGCACGTTGAGGAAGCAAACGAAATGTCTCAAATGATGGAAAGGGAATATGTAAGAAAAATCCAATGGATGCTTTTGGCCGTTCGTTACGTAAAAGCTCAGGAAGTAGCATCAGCTGATAGTCATGAATCCAAACCAAAGTATTAGTGTCTGTGTATCGAGCGGCTTCATGACAAAAAATTTTATTAACTTCCTGGTATCCCTTCCAATACTCAGCAGGGTACTTTGTATAAAGTGCAAAGTAATGGAACAACGGCCAAATCGTGGTGTTGGAATATCCAAAATAGAATGAATTAACTTGTTTATCGGTCAGAAAGATTGGTATGCAGTTAACTTTCTTAAGCTCGGATATAATCTGTCGTTTTTCTTTGGATGTTAGATCATCCGATGCTATGCCAGGCCACCCCATCCATAGCTTCTGCATGCCTTTCCCAGCCGAGCTTAATCCCGTAGCTAATCCACCATCACTGTGGGTAAAAATAAGTTTGCCATCTTTTTTAATCACACTTACTGGCAAACGATTTGAAATAATAAGCAGCTTCTGCGATTTATTCACATTTTAGCCTTGAAGTTATCGGTGCCACCCACAAATATCTTCAGGGGCTATTATACGCCTTTTATAAACAAATAGTGGCTAAAAGACTACTTTGTAATCATTACATCATGGGGGTGTGCTTCACGAATACCCGCAGTTGTTGTTTGCCAAAACTCAGTATTATCTTGGTGTTGCTTGATTGTACCTGCATTGGCCCCTGACATACTTTTACGAAGTTGCTCAAGAGCGTCTCGAAGTATGCCAATTACCGAGCCTTTATAGGCAACGACCGCTTCAACACCTTGTGGAACAGGTAGTCTTCTAGATTCTGAGTTGCCATATTTGGCGTCATACCTGGCCTTGGCCGCAGCACTATCACGCATCGCTCCTTCAGATCCCATACCACGATAAGGCACTACGGTTTCTCCATTATCAAGAACTATTGGCTTTATTGGGGTTTCGTCTGTCCCAGCAAGCATACTACCCATCATTACTGAATCTGCTCTAGCCGCAATTGCCTTGGATATATCACCACGAAATACAACACCACCATCACCACATATTGGAACGTGTCGATTCAGTTGTCGGGCGGCTTGCGCACAACCATAGATCGCCGTAACCTGGGGAACTCCATAGCCCAATTCACGCCTGGTTGTACAGATTGACCCTGGTCCTTGACCAACTTTAATACCGTCCGCACCCAAGTCAGCTAACAACTTAACTGACTTTGGGTTACTGATGTTGCCTACCATAACATCAAGTTCTGGGAATGAAACTTTTATTTCTCTCAAATAATTTCTGGCGTGCTTGTTGTCTCCTGTGGATGTATCGATCACTACGACATCTACATACCGGCGCATTAAACCAATTCTACGAAGACCTTGTTCGGTCGTTGGTACTGCAGCAGCAACGCGTAATCTATTATCATCATCCAGATTGTACCGGTTCGGATTGCCGCGCTGGATTCGATCAACATCTGAATAGACATACATCCCTACAACACGACCCTCACTATCAACAAGTGGCAAGGTACTCTTTTTTTCCTTCTGCATTCGTTTGTAGGCTTCTTTAATACTTGTATCAGGGTCGGCTACCATTAGTTCGTCGCGTGGAGTCATTGCGGCTGATGCCGGCTCGGCCATGTCTGTAGAAAATATAAAATCTTTGCTTGTTAACATGCCGACTAATTTTCCAGCATTATCAACAATAGGGAAGCTCCTGAAATCCCAACCTTTTTTGTCGCATTTACGAAGTATTTTCTCCAAGCTCATATCTTGAGAAAAGCTCACTGGAGTTTCAACCATACCATTTAGAGCAAGCTTTACACGGCGGACTTCGCGTTTCTGTTCTTTTGGAGAAAGACCGTAATTAATAACACCTATACCGCCAAATTTTGCCATAGCTATAGCCATTTCAGCGCCAGTAACGCTATCCATCGCCGCACTAACGAAAGGCACCTTTAACGGAACGTTAGCTGTAAAGTAAGATTCTGTAGAGACTTCATCAGGGTCATAATCTGAGGCCTCAGTCATTATGGTCACATCATCATAAGTGACTGCCATACCTTGATCTTGGCGAATATCGAAGAAGTGTTCTTTTATCTCGGCTGACATAAAACCCCCTAGATTTAGACAATTGTAGCATGAAAAAGGCTAGTGGTTTGTTGTATTATCTAACAACAATTTGACCCCATGACAAGACTTATGTCTGATCTGTGAGTTTGCATAATTTGAGACACAACATTACACTTATGCTCATTGCTTTCCATTAAATAAGGAATAATTATAAGATGACTAAACAAAAAAACATTAAAATTGCGGTCGTTGGTATTGGTAACTGTTTTTCAGCTTTGTATCAGGGTTTTGCGTACTACTCTGGTAACAAATCTAATGATATACCCGGTATTATGTTTGCCGATATCGGTGGCTACTCTCCAACCGACATAGAAGTTGTGGCAGCTTTTGATGTCGATAAACGTAAAGTGGGGCAGCCAATTGGTAGAGCTATATTTGCCAAGCCGAACTGTGCCCGGATATTTATGCCAAAAGTACCGGATGGGCCGAAAGTTCTAATGGGCGAAGTCCATGATGGCGTATCCGACTATATGCTTGAGCAACCAGAAGATGAGGCTTTTAGAATTTCGAAGGAAAAACCTGTGGACGTTGCTAAAGCCTTAAAAGATAGTGGTGCCGATATATTGGTTAATTATTTACCCGTTGGGTCACAAAAAGCAACGGAGTTTTATGCTCAGGCCGCAATTGATGCCGAAGTAGCGTTCTTAAACTGTATCCCTGTATTTATTGCTAGCGATCCAAAATGGGAGAAGAAGTTTGTTGATGCGGGCCTACCAATTGTTGGCGATGATATGCGTAGTCAACTTGGAGCCAGCGTGTTAAGCCAAGTTCTTCAAGAGCTCGCTTTTGATCGCGGCATGATTGTAGATTTTCATCAGCAACTAAATATAGGTGGGAATACTGACTTTAACAACATGATGGTCCAGAGTCGTTTAGCATCTAAGAAAAAATCAAAAGAGAATGTGATTCGTGCTCAAAACGAAATTCGAGGTATCCCAGTCGCCAAGAACAGTTTATTTGCTGGGCCTAGTACGTATCTGCCATACCTTGAAGATAACAAAGTAGCTTATTTTAATCTACGTTTACGTGGTTTTGGGGATGCTCCAGTAACAATTGACGTCAAGTTATCAGTGCAAGATTCTGAAAACAGTGCTGGCGTAGTGATTGATGCTATTCGCTATCTACAAGTCGCCAAAGAAATGGGAATTGTTGGCGCTCTTAGAGGCCCAAGTGCCTGGACACAAAAAACCCCGCCAAAACAAATGATGTATGCTGACGCTAAGGCTGCCTGTGCGGCATTTGCCAAGCGGGAATTGTCCGAAGCTTTGAAATCACAGCACTCAACCAAATAACCTGTTTTTTTGAAAAAACAGCCTATAATAGTCATCATGAAGATTACGCTTTCACACCGAGAACAACGAGCACTAACAATTGCCGTCATAATTAGCATTGTTTTTGGAGCCTACTTTTTAAGTCGCTATTTTTCGGTGATTGCGATAGGTGCCATTTTAGCTTATGTGTTCCACCCAATGAGACAGCGCTTTTTGAAGACCACTAAGAAACCTGGCCGCGCTACCTTACTAACGCTACTCACTTCCTTCTTAATGCTAATTATACCGCTGACAATAATTGTAATCCTGACTGTCATGCAGGTTGAAGCTCTGCTTAGATCAGTCCCCAAGATTGATGTGAATAGTATCGGCGCTTTTGGACAGGACCTTACTAACTCTATTAATAACATCCTTAGCAATATTCCAGGGACGCAACCTGTAACGGCAACAAGCATTGCAAGCTCACTTGAAGGATTTGCAAGGTCGGCAGCCCAAGGATTTCTTAACTTCACCCTTAACTCAATTGGTAGTATCCCAAGACTAATAACCGAGTTTATACTCTTTTTGTTTGTGTTTACTAGCTTACTAACTAACGGGGAAAGTGTCGTGGCCTTAATAAAACGCTTAAATCCTCTGGGGCCAAAAATTACCGACTTATATATGCAAAAAATGGGGGACATGACTCGGGCAGTTATAAAAGGGCAGTTCATTATTGCCTTTGTACAAGGCTTAATTGGAGCAACCTCCCTATATATTGCTGGGATGCATAGCTTATTCTTTTTTATGCTACTAATTCTAAGCTTGTTATCCGTGATACCACTTGGTAGCGGCATATTGACTATACCTATCGGCATCGTAATGATGCTATTTGGTAACTACTGGCAAGGAGCCTTTGTTATACTTGTGCATTTACTAGTTGTAACAAATGTTGATAACTTTCTCCGTGCACGTCTCGTCCCAAAGAGTGCACATTTAAATTCTGCCCTAATGATGCTTGCTGTATTTTCAGGTATGGCAATGTTTGGATTCTTAGGCATAGTAATTGGCCCGATTATTATGATCCTGATCATTTCGACTATACAGGTATACTCAAGCACTATTGAAAATCACGGTAATGCTGTCCTAAAAGAAGAAAGCCCTATTTAGTCAATATACTAAGCTAACTTGAAGTAAGCTAGCATCCTGAGCGTACTGTACAATATGATTATGTTAAATATGCAGTTGTTACTACTGCTTGTGGTCGGTTTCTTAGCTGGCTCTATTAACTCTATTGCCGGTGGAGGTTCATTTATATTGTACCCAATATTACTAAGTCTTGGTGTACCTCCAATAAATGCCAACGCCACATGCAGTCTTATAGTCTTCCCGGGCCAGACCAGCTCGGCATTTGGCTATAGAAGCTACATAAGAAAAACACCAGGGAAGTACTTTTTGCTGTTCGTACCAGCTATAGGTGGCGGCCTTTTAGGGGCCTTACTTCTTAGTCATACGCCTAACAGGACATTTGAATACATAGCTCCATGGTTTGTACTTGCTGCTGCGATTTTACTTATGTTGCAACCACGACTTCATAAGTGGTTATTCCAAAAGGAGAATAAAAAGCTTGTTAGACGACACCAGTTAGCAACTATGCTCGGTGTAGGTATAGCCGTCTTTTTCTTATCAATTTATGGGGGTTACTTTGGTGCTGGATACGGGATAATGATGTTGGCCTTTTTGGGGCTCACAGAGTTAACCAACATTCATCAGATGAACGGACTTAAAAATATGACTGGTATTATAATCAGCGGAATAGCTACCATATATTTTATTTCAGTTGGGCTCATAAATTGGAAATATCTACCTATGTTAATTACTGGTAACCTGGTGGGCGGTTTAGTTGGGGCTAAATACAGCACAAAACTAGAATCTAAATTCATACGTGGCATTATTATTGGTATCGCCTTCGCGATATCACTAATTTTATTTGCCAAAGCATACCTCCCGTGAAGTATCAACTTAACAGATACGAAAGTGCTGTTATTATTAACACGATTATTTGACAAATTTTCCAGTTAGAGTAAACATAAGTATATAAACTAAGGAGGGTTCTATGCCTACACAGAACAACACAACCGGGTGGGTTGGCTGGGTATACTTTGCCGGTATACTAATGGTCGTACGCGCAGTTTTCCAAGGATTTATGGGAATTGTCGCTCTAACAAATAGTAACTTCTATGTAGTTACTTCAAAATCATTAACAGTACTTAACTTCACAGCCTGGGGCTGGGTACACTTAATCCTAGCGGTTGTCCTTTTGACTGCAGGATTTTCACTCTTGCACGGCGGAATGTGGGGCCGGGTAGTTGGGATTATATCAACAGCAGTTATGTTGGCTGTAAACTTAGTATTTTTGCCAGCATACCCAATATGGTGCATTGTGGCAGCCGTGCTTGATGGTGTGATCTTGTACGCATTGCTCGTACATGGCAACGAAGCCAAAGTATAGCTATTACTACGCTTTATTAATAGAGAGTCGAAAATGGCTCTCTATTTTTTATTCTTATCCTTTTGTTGATTACGGCTCTGCATCCTAAGTGCAATACCGCCCAGGAAAATCTTTGCCAAAGATAAGAATATTATAATTCCGACAAACACGTAGAAAATAGTAAAGATTTTACCTAAATCTGTCTTCGGAACAATATCACCGTAACCAACAGTTGCTAGTGTAATAACAGTAAAATAAAAACTATCTAGCCACCTAAGGTGTTCAACAACGTGATAAAACCAAGCACCAAATACGATAAACATTACAGCAAAGCCAGCAACCTTACTATAAGCAACTGTTGACTTAAGGTCTTCGAACTTACTTTGTATTTTTTTACTCATACAAAGTATTATACATAAGTGAAAGCAAAACGGTTTAGTGATCAGCTTGAGGGTTGGCTCAAAAGCGATCAACCCAAAACAATAGTCGGGTTGACCGAAGTATTCGCTGAAAAAAGTTTTGCTATTGTCTTTTTATTACTTATGTCACTACCGGCTCTGCCCATTCCAACTGGTGGTGTAACACATTTGTTTGAAATAATATGTATGTTGCTCTGTTTAGAGCTTCTGGCAGGACGACGAACAGTTTGGCTGCCAAAACGCTGGCGTAAATTAAGCGTACCTAAGCCTGTTTTAAAACGCATGCTGCCATTCCTGATGAGGCGCGTTAGGTGGTTTGAGCGCTATTCGAAACCAAGACTTGAAAAAATGATGGGGCATCATTACGCCTTGAGAATAGTATCAATTCTTATCTTAGTATTTACACTTGGCGCATTTTTGGCCCCACCATTCTCAGGCCTAGATACATTATCCGCTCTAGGTGTCGTGGTTATATCGCTTAGTTTAATCTTGGAAGACTTTGCAATGCTTATCGTAGGGGTAGTGATTGGAACTGCCGGGATAACGCTAGCTCTGCTACTAGGTGCAGCGATTACAGAAGCAGTTCGTCACTTACTGCAATAATTACTGTTAGTACGACATCTCTCAAGGAGTTGTTTTACTATTCAGCAAAATCTCAATCTAGCACGTTATTATGGCTGTGTTGTCACCCCAATCGACAACATTAGCGTCTTCGAGTGATGCATCAAAATATGCGCAGCGGCGCTGAAACAATGCACGAAGACAATATGCAGTAAGCAAACTTAAAAGGAGGGCATTATTAACAAGAAATTAATTGTGGCAGCAAGCGTCGCAACCGTAGGCGTGACAAGTCTCCTTGGAGTTGGACTTGCATCAGCCCAAAGTCAAACTAATGGACAATCAACACTAGCTGATAAAATTGCCCAGAAGTTTAACTTGAATAAGGACGATGTCCAAAAAGTATTCGATGAGAATCGTGCCCAGCACGAGCAGGAACGTCAACAGAAGATCAAGGATCATCTTGATCAAGCAGTGAAAGATGGCAAACTTACCCAAGACCAGGAAAATAAAATCATTGCTAAATTACAAGAGCTGAAGACGTACTTCGATTCCTTGAAGGATAAAACGCCCGAAGAGCGACACGATGCCATGAAAGCCAAGCACGATGAACTCCTACAGTGGGCTAAGGACAATAAAATCCCTGAACAATACGTTCAGAGATTTGAAGGACACATGAAAGGAGGACCAGGACCACATCATATGATGCAGTAATATAGAACCGGCTTTAACGAGGAGCTACCGTTTTGGACGACACGTAGCTCCTCTTTAAGTTTATTCTCAGTAGAATACCGGTACAATAAATATATGCGAATACTCGTAGTTGAGGATGAACATAAAATTGCCAACGCAATCAAGCGAGGCTTGGAGCAGCAATCATACGCCGTTGACGTGGCATATGATGGCGATGATGGTTTGAGTATGGCCCTGAATGAGCCGTATGATCTAATAATTCTTGACCGCATGCTACCGGGATCAGTTGATGGCATAGGTATTCTTAAGAACGTTCGGGACCAAAAATTACATATGCCAATCCTGCTTTTAACTGCTAAAGATAAAGTGCTTGATCGCGCTCATGGGCTGAATAGTGGTGCCGATGACTATTTAGTTAAGCCTTTCGCTTTTGTCGAACTAGTCGCTCGCGTTAGGGCATTACTGCGTCGCCCACAACAAAGTAAGACCGACATTCTTGAATACGATAATCTAGTCCTAGACTCAAAGAGTCTTAGCGTTACTAGAGCCGGTAAGTCAATCGAACTAACGGCCAAGGAGTTTGCGCTCCTTGAATACTTAATGACACATGCCGAACAAATACTAACCAAAGATACGCTAATGCAACATGTTTGGGACTATGATTCAGAGATATTACCAAACACCATCGAAGTCTACATAGGCTACTTGCGAAATAAAATTGATAAACCATTTAAAACTCAGTTAATTCACACCCGTCGGGGCTTTGGATATTACTTTGGGGTCAAAAAGTGAATCTAATTTTTCATAAAACATCTACCAAGCTTACCGCCGTTTACTTATCAATAATGATGGCTATAAGCATATTCTTCAGTATTAATTTGTATAGTGTTTCCGTACAAGAACTAAATCGTGGTTTTCGTCGTCAAGGAGTATTTATTGATAGATTGCCAGGTGGGGCAATACCACTTGATACACTTAATCAATTTACTAATGATCGCTTACTTGAACTCAACGAAGCTCGAGCACACATTTTAGGCAGGTTAATACTAACTAATGTATTTATCTTGGTTGGTGGTTACTTTTTGAGCTATTACCTGGCGCGACGAACCTTACGGCCGATCGAAGAGTCTCATGAAGCGCTTGAAAGATTTACTGCAGATGCTAGCCATGAACTCCGGACACCAATTGCCGCTATGCAAACTGAAATTGAGGTTACACTCATGAACCCTAACCTTACTCTAAAGCAAGCCAAACAGCAGCTTAAGAGTAATCTAGAAGAATTGGCACGCTTAACTGCTCTATCAGAAGGCCTTCTAAAACTGGCCAGTCTAGAAAATGACTCAATCGAGAAAAAACCAGCTTCTTTGAAGAAAATGATTCTAGAATCAACCGATCGAGCGAAAGCCTTAGCTAAAACGAAAAACTTAAAGATTATTACAACCCTACCAAACGATGCCATGGTTCTCGTTGATAGAGCGAGTATCATTGAGGTAATTACCATTCTTGTTGATAATGCAATCAAGTACAGCCCTAAAAATTCATCAATCGAAGTTAAGCTCCAGCTTACTAAAAGTGATGTCAGGATTGACGTCATAGACCAGGGGATCGGGATCAAACCATCCGAATTAAGTCATATTTTTGAGCGTTTCTATAGAGCTGATTCAGCTCGCAGCAAGCAACATAATGAGGGGCATGGCCTGGGACTTTCGATCGCCAAAAACATTATTGAGCTTCATGATGGTAGCATTGAAGTCAAAAGTAAAGTGAATCACGGGTCAACGTTTATTCTAAGATTGCCCCTAAACACCTAACGGTATTCTGGATTTTCGAAATCAAAACGAGCGCCCGCATCCCACTCTGATCGCTGGTTACCATAAGCTGGTACGCCGCCATTTTCTTTGAGCAGTTTTGCTTGGTGCATCAAGTTCCACGTCATAAAAGTAGTATTGCGGTTCGTAAAGTCATTGCTTACACCAACGATCGTTCCATCTTCTAATTTGTCACCGTAGCTTGCTCCAGGCCCAGCCTCACCAATCCAACCCGCATCCGCTTGTGGTGGAATTGTATACCCAAGATGTTGCAAACTATAAAGGATATTCATAGCGCAGTGTTTTATGCCGTCTTCGTTACCAGTGATAAGACAACCACCGACTTTACCGTAATAAGCATACTGACCAGCCTTATTAAGATCACCCGAATTAGCATAAAGTCGCTCAATGGCTTTCTTCATTTCACTGCTGTTGTCACCAAGCCAAATAGGCCCACACAGCACCAATATATCGGCATCCATAACTTTCTTTTGAATCTTTGGCCATTCATCAGTTTTAAAACCATGCTTGGTCATATCAGGATAAACACCTGGGGCAACATCATGATCAACCAGGCGAATCATTTCCGTTTTTACACCATGTTTATTCATTATATCTATACTTATTTGAGCAAGTTTTTCGGTATGACTAATTTTAGGGGACGGAGAAAGCGTGCAATTAATGAACACTGCCTTAAGGTTACTGAAATCCCATTCTTTCATATCAAAATATCCTTTCGTTATTAGTATATGATAACAAGTTATTACTCGATCGTATTGCTATAATAAAGTTGTAAAGGAATATCTCATGTCGCACAAAAATCCTATTAAACAACTCTTGCACGCGACATTTAGTTTTGCCATAAAAGAGCGGTCCTGGCGAAAGCTTATATTTGCCGCGTCGCTTGTTCTTACGATAGTCGTCCTGTACTTAAACTATTCTAGCCTTAAGCAGGGAGCCATAGCCCTAGCGGAAGGTAACTGGCCGCTAATTAGTCTGTCGCTGTTTGCCATAGCTGTAACTTACTTCACAGCAGCCGGGGTTTATTGGTCGTTAGCTGATCGTAAAATCGAATACTTACAGATGGTTCAAGTTGAACTGGCTGGAGCATTTACCAGTCGATTACTACCAGCTGGTCTGGGCGGGGTAGCCACAAACATTAAGTACATTTCTGGTGTCATGCACAGTAAAACTCAGGCCACAGCCATTGTTGCCCTAAATAATTTACTAAGTTTTTTGTCATATATATTGGCAGCATTTTTGCTAATTGTTTTTACGCATGAGCCAATTAAGCTCGTAAACATACATTTATCTTCGGCTTGGATCATTTTTTTGTTAGTAGGGGTAGTACTGCTCATTTTGCTAGCCAGTCTAGTTAAGCAGATCCGACAGAAGGCCGAGGAGTCACTAGCAAAGTTATTGCATTTGTTGCAAGCGTATAAAAAACGACCCCAACTTGTATTATTTGGGCTTCTTAGTGCCTTAGGTACTACAACATTTTACTTAGTAGCATTCTATTTATGTACTAAGGGTTTGGGCGAACAAATAACCTTGGCTCAAGCTTTCATAGCCTTTACTTTTGGATTGACCGGCGGGACTGTATCACCAACTCCAGGTGGAATTGGTGGTGCCGAGCTTGGATTTTATAGTGGTTTATACGCTACTGGTATTGCTTCGACAAACGCTCTTAGTATTGTCTTGGTATATAGACTTCTAGCTTTCTGGCTTCCATTAATCCCGGGTTTTTTCATGTTTAGATATTTGATTGCCAAGAAAATATTATGATTATTCTCGTCTGAGGGCATCTATTGGGCTGATCTTTTCAGCTCGTCGAGCAGGGAAGTAAACTACAACCAGACCGACGACAGTAGTCATAAGGACAATAACCCCGATTGCCCACATAGGCGTTGAGAACAAATTAAAACGTTCTGTTACGCCACGATGTGCCGCGAAGCCATTCATAACAACGTTTACAAGCCTACCGATCATTACTGCACCTATAATACCTATGATTGCACCTACAATCGAGATAACTACGGCTTCCAGTATAAACAGTTTGCGCATGTCTGACGGCCGGCCGCCTAGAGTTATCATCAGTCCAATTTCTTTTGTTCTTTCCAGCAAGGATATGGTTAGAGTGTTAAACATACCCAGAATAGATACAACCATACCAATGCTACCAAAACTAACTAGTATTACATTGAAGAACTTAAATATTCGATTCATCTCAACAAGCGTGTCGCCAAGTGAAGTAGTCTGAAAACCATTACTCTCAATTTGTTTTCTTAGACTCGCCACGTTGTCGTTCTTGTCGGCTACAACTTTTACTTGCTGATAGGTTGTAACTCCTGCCAGGCTAAAAACATGGTCCGGCATAAATATTTCGCTTCCAGCACCCGAGTCAACTACACCAACGATCGTAAATTCTTCTTTAATTTGCTGGGCTTTCTGACTGGAGTTCTTCAGAGGGATTGTTATTGTTAGCTTTTGGTCAACCGGCTTATCCTTTAGCCCGATTGCATCTAGTGCAGATTTGTTAATAAGGATTGCCTTGTTGTCATCACTTTTTAATAACCGACCAGACGTCAGATTTAAAGTAAGAAGTTTTTGGTAATCATCATTAATGCCGTAGACAACACTATCAATTTCACCACCTTTATATGAAATTGCGCCGGGGAAAGAATACTCCGTGCCAACCTTATCGACATGCGGGTATGATTTAACCTTGTTAACAAACTCTTCATTAAGTTTGAGGACCTTGGAGTTAGGTGTGTTTATGTCAATCGACTTTAGAGATCTATCACCAACAACCTGCTTAGTTACAAGCTGTTGAATACCAAGCCCAAAGGACAGCAAAAAGAATATAGCTGTAATACCAATGACAACACCTGAGATAGTTAGAGCTGTTCTAAGCTTCTTGCTGATTAGATTCTTCCAGGCCATGTAAAGCAGAACCTTCAAGTGGATTGCTCGGTAATTCTTACGGTTCTTTAGATAGTCATTAATATTTTGTCGTAGGCTCATTTTTGCCTCGCTTTCGACAATCGATCAATACGGGCTTTCATATCGCCAAGCAACTGGTTGGTGGTTTCTTGAATATCACCATCTAGCATTTCTTCAACACGACCATCTTGAATATGAATCAACTGATCAGCAAGCGGCAAATACTCAAGGTTGTGGGTGACCAAGATAATCGTACGTTTTAGTTCTGTTTGATATTGTTGAAGTAAGTTCATAATCATATCACCATTTTTACTATCCAAATTTCCAGTTGGCTCATCCGCAACAATGACTAGCGGATCATTAACGACGGCACGGGCTAAGGCAATACGTTGTTGCTCACCACCAGATAACAAGAATGGTGTTTTCTTAGAATATTCACCCATGCTAAATCTGTTTAGTGTATCCTGAGCAATTTTTTGCGCTTTGGCTCGGGAATAACCTAAGAAGTATAGAGGGACTGAAACATTTTCAACGACGTTAAGACTTTTTACCCAATAGTTCTGCTGATACATAATGCCGATATCGTTCGCTCGGAAATGCGCTAGTTGATTAGGTATTAGATTGTAGATATCACGATTATTAAAAGTTACACTACCTTGACTTGGCTTCTGCAAACCCGTGAGAATATTAAGTAAGGTTGATTTACCAGACCCAGATGGTCCATAAAGAATATTGAAAGTATTTTCTAAAATCTTGAAATTAACATCGCTCAGCACTTGTATATTTTCATCACCAACTTTAAACGACTGGCTTACCTTAGAGATACTTATAACTGTGTTCAGATTACTATTCATTGCTACAACCCAAACACTTTCTGTAATGTATTAAGAATTATCGTCAGCACGCTTTCACTACCTCGACCAATAATTGCCGACTGTGGTTCTCCGTTCCCTGTGTTTCCGGCCTTATCGCGTGACACAGGAGCCAGGCTGTAGACCTTTGAAGTAGGCAAGTCCGAAACAACAACTATATGTTCAGTGGTCAAGCTAGTATCTTCGGTCGTTTTGCTATTAAAGACTTTGGCATTTGAACCTTCGCCGTAGGCAACTTGGCTTGATGATGGCTCGTCGGTCTTCCACGACACAATAACTTGTCCACGCGCTTCAGCTCCAAGCCCCCGAATCGATGGCTCAACGTTAATGTCCGAAACTTTCGGTGGTCGAGTATCAAGAGCTGTCTTAAAGACCTGTTTGTCGGACACAGCCAAGTTACCATCCTTGTCACGACTTTGGGCAAGCAAGAAGTATTCGCTGTCATCCTCAAGGCCTCTTATCGTTATTTCATGGCTGGTTGCAAGGGTAGAGTCCTGAACGTCAATTCCGTTAGTGTTAACTTTTCCATAAGTAATTGTCGATGAAGCTGGTACGTTAGTGGACCAGGTGACTTTTTGCGTACTAGTTGGCTCACCACTGACGGGCTGGAACCTTAGGTCGGATATGTGTGGTCGGGCAGGGGTAGTAAATGACAATACATTGCCCTGATATTCAGTACCTTCGCTATCAAAGGCACTTAGCTTATAGAAGTATTTTGAGCCGTCGCTTAGGCCACTTAATTCTACATTATACGTTGATTCGGCTTGTGAGGTGTTGATAGTAACCAGGCCGCCATAAGATTCACTTAGGCCATAGTAAACATTAATCTTATTGGCCCCCTTGGAAGTGAACTGCAGAGTCGTCGTTGTTAAGCCGATCTTGACCGCATTTATTTCTTTCACGACCGGTGCAGGGGATGTCGTAAAGCTATACTCTTGGCTGGTTCCGGTATTACCGTCTTCATCGGTCCATTTGACGACAAAGTAGTAGGTAGTCCCCGCAGCTAGGTTATCTAAATCGATACTATGGCTCGTAACTTGATCGGAATTTCCAACTTCTGAAGCACTATATTTGCCGCTTGATGTACCAATGGCGACTTTTGAATCGCTAGTGCGATCCGTTGACCATGTGATCTTAGATCGCTTAGTAGTAACGCCAGAAACTTGAGGCTCACTAGTCAGATTGGCAGGTGACGTAAATTTACCTGTAGGCAGCATCGATACAGTCGTACCGTCGGCACTACAATTGTTTGTACTATCACAAGCGCGTACGCGGTAATAATAGGTCTGCGGACTCAAACCAGCATCGATATAAGTTGTGCTACTACTGCTTCCTACAAAGCTAAAGCTACCGTTTAAGTTCGTTGATCGATAGACTTTATAATTGCTAATTCCGGCCCCAGGATTTGCCGGTGGTTCCCAAGTTAGCGCCAATCGCCAATTGCTGGTAGCTTTTATAGACACGTCAACAATATCTGTGTTTGTCGGAATACCAGGAGATGGCGTATTTGCCGTAAATGTCGTAGTCGCATAACTAGAATAGTTGATGTTGCTGGATTCATCCCTGGCAACTACGTAGAAAGTATTTGATCCGGGTTGAGTAGCATAGGGGCCCGCCCCTAAGCTACGTATGCCAGGGCTAGTATAAGTACAGTTGCTTTCCGATGGCAGAACATTAATTGTGTAGCAGTAGGTTATGTTACTGACGTCACCAACATAAGTAACCGGAGCATCCCAGCTAAAGGCAAATGAGTTGGCTGTATTGGTTGATGGATTTACAAGTACATTTTGCGGCTCAGAAGGTGCGCCAGAAGTGTTTACCTTTAAGGCAGCAGTAATGTAGCTAGTAGTAACGTTTCCTGCCTGATCCCAAGTTCTAAAGTATATTGTATTGATACCCTCTGTTAAGTTACCGAAGTCTGGCGGATCGGTCGTGTTATAACTACCATCATTTGTAAGCAGATCATTGATGTCACCAGCGCCGGTATGACTATCGCCATACCAAAGTGAGTTATTAACGCGATACTGAAGGCCGGCAACCCCTGATGCACCATCTGCAGGAGCCTGACCGCCAACTGTCGGCCATGATAACGTGGCATTTTTAGTGTTAATAAATCCTGATGGGGCAGTAATGTATCCCGGATTTGTTGGTGGCGTATTATCAAATCTAAACTGGAACTGTGCAGCACTCGTGCTATAGACATTTCCAGCTTTATCGATGGCTTTTATTCGCAAATAGTACGGCGTATTTGAAGTAGTCATGGCCGTGCCAAGGTATCCTGATGTCGCCAGGTCAACACTAGCCGAAGTAACCAAGAATTGGCAATGACTACCGGTATATGTAGGGCTAGTACCGAGTAGGCCCTTGGTCGTTATTGGGTCAGCTGTATTATCTTGGCCAAGATAAAGACAATAGCCATAAATGCCGGATTCCGCATCGCTACCTGCCGTCCATGTGAAGTACGGAGAGCCACCATTCGTCCAATCATTGGAGTTAAGGGCTGTGCCGCCGTTAGTTTTGTATGCCAGTATACTGCTAGCATTCGTACTTGGCTCAATATTGTCAGATGTAGCCAGTACGGTTACCGAATTAAGAGTAACTTGCTGCGAACCACTACCCGTAAATATTGCCTGCCAACGTAAGCCATAAAATGTAACTGGGAAGGTTGGTATGTTGGTGTTAATAACCGATGCGGCATTTGATTCATTAGTACTTGATGACGTCGCCCATGCGGATCCGTTCCAATATTTCCAAGTACTACCGCCATCGTCGCTCAAACGATACGTTATGGTCCCTCCATTTGGGCTTTCGCTTGCTGAGAAACTATCAAGTGACTTAACTCCTTGTGTTAAAGAGTTAGTATTTAAGGTAATGCTTTGTGCTGTTGATACATACGGCTTTGAAGTAAAGCTATTTCTTGCAGTATTACTTATTCGAATCTCATCAAGACTTCCCGTAAAGTATCCCTGGGCCCAGCCTGATTCTGGACTACCACCACCATAAGTCGAACCAAGTAATAACGGTTGGGTTGTATCTGGCATGGAGAGGGAAGTATTTGTCGAACTATTGAGAGCCCCATCTATATATATTTTCATAGTCGTACCGTCGTACGTCGCAGCAATATGATGCCAACCAGTGTCCTGTGAAGTAGAAGCAGATTGCAGAAAACCATTATTGCCAAGAGACCAAACTTGGGCATCTGAGTTGGCAGTATTTCCAAGGCCGGCGTAAAGTTTCCCGCGGAATACGCACAAAGTCTGTACAGTTTCTATAGTATTAGCTACCCAACTTGAATTGGTGCCACCACCAGCACTCTTGGCCCAAACACCATTTTCATAAACCCAAACCTCACCATCTCCAGCCGTGTTTCCAAGACCAACATAAAGCTTGCCATTATAGACGGCTATTGATTTTACTTGCTCGTACTGACCATCTGCCCAGCCACTGTTAAGACCGTCACCCCCAATTTGCGACCATGCCGTACCGTTATACTCCCAAACTTCTGCATCTGCAGTGCTATTTCCAAGACCCGCATAAAGCTTGCCATTATATACCGACAAAGTCTCAACTTGTTCATAATTGACATTCCAGCTAGAGCTAACACCGTCACCGCCAATCTTGCTCCAAACCGAACCGTTCCATTTCCAGACTTCAGCGTCGGTAGTTGAAGCACCAAGACCTGCATACAAATCTCCTCCATATACCGCCAAGCTACTTACTCTTTCAAAATTAGTTGTCCAGCCACTGTTAAGGCTATCGCCCCCAATTTTTGTCCAAGTTGTGCCGTTCCATTTCCAGACTTCAGCATCATTGGCCGAGTTTCCCAATCCAGCATAAAGATTTCCACCATAGACAGCCATAGAGTAGACCTCTTCATAACCTGCACCCCAGCCACTGTTAAGACTATCACCCCCAATCTGCGTCCAAGTACTCCCATTATATTTCCAAACTTCAGCGTCATTAGCGGTTGTACCTAAGCCAACGTACAGATTGCCGCCAAAACTAGTCATACTCATAACATCTTCGTATGTGGTGGCCGACCAGCTACTATTAACGCCTTGACCGCCCACTAGCTGCCAGCTAGTACCATCAAATCTCCAAATCAGAGCATTCCCGGCTACGGTATAACCGGTGCCCGCATAAAGGTAGTCGCCGGACCTGGTCATACTCTCAACGTTTTGCAGGTTGAAATAGCCCCAGCTTTTATTAATTCCGCCACCACCTATACGGGTCCAGGAAGTACCGTTAAATGACCAGACTTCAGAGTTATTGGCTGTAGCCTGAAGCCCAGCGTACAGAGTACTGTTGGCATACACTAGCGACTGAACAATCGTGTGTGTGTTCGTGAATCCACTATTTACAGCATCACCACCGATTTTAGACCACGCCGATCCGTTCCATTTCCAGACTTCATTATCCCCAGCCGTTGAGCCAAGCCCGGCATAGAGGTTAGTGCCATCATCGGCTAAGCTATAAACGCCTTCATATGAAACGCTATCCCAAGATGAGTTAAGAGTATCACCCCCAATTTTAGTCCATGTCGTCCCATTCCAACTCCAAACTTCAGCGTCGCCAGCAGTCAATCCAATTCCAGCGTATAGATTACCTCCGAAGTAACGCATGCTTATCACTTCTTCATAAGTAACATCTGCCCAGCTAGAGTTGACAGCATCACCACCGATTTTAGACCAGGCAGATCCGTTCCATTTCCAAACTTCAGCATCACCGGCAGTCAAGCCAAGCCCAGCGTAAACATTGGTTCCATCATTTGTCAGGCTATACACAGATTCATAATTAGTCGTCCAGCCGCTATTGATGCTATCCCCACCGATTTTCGTCCAGGCCGATCCATTCCATCTCCAAACTTCAGCATCATTGGCTGTCGTCCCCAGTCCAACATATAGAGTGCCGCTCATTACCGTCATACTTGTCACGTCTTCATAGGTGTTAACAGCCCATCCCGAGTTAATTCCGTCTCCACCGATTTTCGTCCAGGTTGCACAGCTTGTTGATGTATCACAACTCCATACTTCGGCATCACCTGTACTTGAGCCAAGCCCAGCATACAAAGTGTTCCCATTGAAATTTAATGTATCGACGTTTTCATAAGTTTGATCTGCCCAGCTACTGTTTTTCCCGTCACCGCCGACTTGTGACCAGCTAGTGCCGTCCCAACTCCACACTTCAGCATCACCAACAGCATTACCTAAACCAACGTAGAGTTTACCGTTTACATACTGTTGAGCATTTACCGCAAATTTACCATTTAGATCCCAACTCCCGTTTATATCGTTACCAGCTTGTTGTGACCATGCAGTTGCCGTACTGTTGGCTAGCTCATAGGTAACTTTTCCGGTCTCTTGGTCGTAGTAAAGTTTGTAGGCACCTTTGTCTAGAATTCCTTGCTTTTGGTCATGTGACCCAGCACTAAAACTACTGTTAAACTTGGTCCAGGCTTCAAGCGAGTTTTGTTGGCTTAACGATAGGCTAGTGGAGTCTGGCGCACTCGCATTCTGTGTAGTACCGTTAAAACTTAAGGCATTGTTTAGATTGCCCGTACCAAAAGTTGGTGATCCAGAAGTAGTTGCCGTATTGTTGTTTGAAGATGAATCACTAGCTGCCGTGCCGTTTGATTCATCAAGATGATATAGCGCCGACGTATTAGCATCACTACTGTAGTTTTGAGCTTTTAGCCTTGATAGGCTACCGTTAAGCTCAATACCATTGTCGTAAGTGTAGTTTGATGGTGTTGAAAAATCCCAAGTACTGTTCAAATCAGAAGCAAATGTCAGCCTATAGCTCGATATGATCAAAGACGCGATGAAAAGAATATACATGCTTAGTGCAATAGCATGTACGCGCTTTGAGTGCGGCCATTCATGCCAATCGCGGTACCATTTGTATTTATTAGATAGGTGTTGATGTGGCCTTGTAGCTACGTGGTGATGTGTAAACTTGGCCAATCTGTGCAAAGTTAGGGCGCCAACAATAGTGATTTTTTTTACCTGTTTTGCCAGTATTTTTAGATTTTTCTTGAGAGATTTATTAAGAGAGACTAATAGAGGTCGCGTCTTTTTTCGTATTTTTTTGACGTGTGTTCTAGTTTTTTTGGCAATGACACGTACAACACTCATATTTTGTGTTTAGTTCCCTCACTTCGTGTTATTAACAGTTTAGCATAAGGGCTAAATCAGTCAAAGAATTTATCCCTAATTTTATAGTATTTAATTGATTTTGCTAGTGCTTGTGTCTTGCTACCCTAATTGAGAGAATGTGATAGTTAAGGAGAGTTATGCAAGATATTAGACTAGGAGTACTGGCAAGTGGTGGAGGAAGCACGTTTGAGCATGTCCAGAACGCAATCGATGCTGGGGAATTACCAAATACCGAAATTGGTCTTGTAGTCTGTAACTGGAGCGAAAAAAATGATCCAGGTGTTTGGGAACGAGCTCGCCGACTACATATACCAATTATTCATGTCTCAAACGTTACCGAAGAAGCCCGTACTGGCCACTGCACTGTGCCGAAAGTCCCTTATGAGGATGGAAATATCATGGTCCCTGTAAGAGGAGCCATAAGCCGAGAGGTAAGTGATAAATTAGTAAGTCTTGCCGATGACAGGGGACTTCATATGTACGTTGGGCTTGGATACCTTAAGTTAGTCATCGGCTCTGTACTTGAACAAATAGACATCGCCAATCTTCATCCAGCACCGTTACCTGCAACAGCCGGAAAATACGGTGAAGAAGCTCATAAAGAAATAATGCGTCAACGATTACCTTATGCTGGAGCCACATTCCATTGGATGGACAAAATAGTTGGCAAGGACGGTTTGCCACCATATGACATTGCCTCACAAGAGGATATTCAACGACTTCGAATCGGTCGTGATCGATTTAGGGTAACTCGCAAGATGCGTCGCGAATGGCGAAATCACGGAACAGTAACCAGACTTCAAGAAAAAGGTATGGCCCGAGAAAAACATTTTCTTGTAACAGAGTGGCTTCCTCGAGCTGAAGAGCAGATAAGATCTGACGTATAGACCACCCCGTATTATTTATCTTGTACTTTTCAAATGAAAAGGGGCATTTGACGAAATTGCAAAAGAAGCCTATAAATATATGTATCAATAAAAGGAGGTGCGTATGGACGCAAAAGCGCTCAAACCAATGTGGGAATCAATGGTTGTACGCGGTATTGCTGGTATTCTATTTGGAATTTCAGCCGTGTTTTGGCCATCATTAACATTAGTTGTACTGGTGTACATCTTCAGTATCTACATCCTCGTCAGTGGTGTTGTAGGCATTGTTGAATCAGTCGTACAACTAACACGAAAGGGCAGCTGGGTATGGACAATGTTGCTCGGTATTGCTGAACTTGGGGTAGGTCTGTACCTTGTACGACACCCAGGTGCATCATTTGCAACTTTCGTGCTAATTGCAGGTCTTATCCTGGTTGCACGTGGTGTCTTCCAGGCCATCATGGCGCTTGTTGACGAGTATTCTGCAACCAACCGAACTCTACTATTCATTAGTGGCGGTTTATCAGTACTTGTTGGTGTAATCGTTCTCTTGCAACCAGTTGCAGGTGGCGTGGCATTCGTATGGGTACTTGGCTTGTATGCACTTGTTACCGGCCCAATCTGGATTGCTTTGGCACTCGATCTAAAGCATTCTATTGAAGGTTAGTTAAACTTTAGTAAGGAATTAACATGGCAGTCACCGGCGGTGGAAATTCAGTCTTAGTCTACTCAGCAATTGGGCTATTGGCTGGATTGATGCTGGTGGCTGCTGGCCGGGCAATTGTTGATGCGATCAATACCGGCACTTACTCAACAGTAATTGGTATAGAGGTGATAAATAGTTTAGTGCTATGGATAGGCGTAGCCATATGTGTCGTTTCTCTACTGGGTATTATCTTTGGCGTCTGGCGTTTTGTTTGGTATAAGTAATCAACTATTTATTCATTACGTAGAGCTTGAATAGGGTCTTTGCGGGCAGCTTTTATGGCTGGTGCCACACCAAATATAACCCCGACGGCCAACGATACAGCATTGGCAATTACAAACATTGGCCAAGTAATTACTGGTTGCAGATTTGTAAATATTCTCAAGAGTATATTTATCATTACAGCCAAGATGCTACCAGCAATGCCACCCATAACACTTATAACCATGGCTTCAATCAAAAACTCATTTAGTATTTGGCGATTAGTCGCACCGATTGCTTTTCGAATACCAATTTCGTGAGTTCTTTCTATTACAGAAACAAGCATAATATTCATAACGCCAATTCCACCGACAATTAGTGAAATAGCAGCAATACTTGCAACTAAACTTGTCAACAGTGACAGAACATCATTGGTTTGGCTGAGTGTTTCAGCTTGGGTAAGAATGGTGAAATCTTCTTCACCGCCATGCGATGCCATTAATTGTGAGCGCAAATTATTAATCTCGCCATCAACATTGTTTGTATCTTGGGGTTTAACAAAAACCTGGAATATTTGAGCACTGTTATTGGTGAGAGTTTTGCCCGTCAGGTTAGGGATGAAAATTGCTGAGTTAAAATCAACTCCCGGTATAAGCGGGTTACTATCAAAATTATCAAACACACCTCTAACCACAAAGTCTTGATGGCGAAAAGTAAACGACTTACCAATTGGTACATTTTCTTTAAAAAGTTCGTGGGCTACTTTTGAGCCAATTACTGCGACATTTTTGCCTTCATCCTCGGCATGGAAGTATTCTCCAAATTCGATTTTGTGTTTCAAAATATCTGGTAGATCACTAGTGCTAGAAATTGTAACCGCCTTGTTAAAATCGGTGCCTTCATAAGTTGGCGTTCCGTTTATTAGCGTTAGTGGCACGACTTTTTCTACACCTGGGGTATTTTGAATTGTTTTTAAATCTTCATCAGTCAAGGTATTGCTGCCGAGATTCGATATAAAATTGATGGCTGTTATGCCGCCTTGGTTATCTCGCTTTACCGGTTGGCCGGGGCGTATGGTTATTACGTCACGTCCAAGATAATTAATTTGTTGGGTTATCTGAGTTTTGACGCCTTCTCCAAGGCTTACGGTTGTAATAACTGACGCCACACCAATAATAATCCCAAACATAGTCAAGAGGCTTCGCCATCGTGAAGTTTTGATAGCATGCGTAGATAGCTTGATGTTATTGATAATCATTACTTCGCCGCCTTTTGCTTAGATACACGCTTAGCTCGTGATTTTCGTGTTGTAGTTTTTTTACTGGTTTTAGATTTTTTGCCTTTTTTGACTTCTTTAGTATCGCCGCCAGGAATTACTTTCATTAGAGCAGAAATACCGGCAAGCTGATCATCCTCGTTTGTAGTTGGAGTAAAGTACATGGTTTTGCGAATAGCTCGTGGCACTTCACCAATCGCACTCTTTTGATCATGAATAATTGCACCGTCATGCATGTATACAACACGATTTGCATAACGAGTGAGCTCTGGATTATGGGTCACCATTAAAATTGTGTTACCGGCTTTATGTATTTCGCTAAGCAACTCCATGACCACACGGCTTGATAAACTATCAAGATTTCCTGTTGGTTCGTCGGCAATAATTAGACTCGGATTGTTTATAAGTGCTCTGGCAATCGCCGCTCGTTGAACTTGTCCACCACTAAGTTGGCGAGGGTAGTAGTACTCACGATCTTCTAGGCCAACACGCTGTAGAATTTCACTAGCTCGTTTAAGACGTCTAACTGGCGTCATACCTTTGTAAGCGAGGGGGAGAGCCACATTTTCAACCACAGTTAGTCGTGGCAGTAGATTATATGATTGAAAGACAAAACCAATGGTATCTCGTCGCAATTTTGAACGTTGGTTACTTCGAAACTTTGTTGATAAGCGACCATTTAATTTGTATGTCCCGTGACTAGGATGATCAAGAAGACCTATGATATTCATTAGTGTGGATTTTCCCGAGCCACTTGGACCCATAATTGCGACAAATTCGCCTTTTTCCACTACAAAGTTAACTTCATCGAGTGCTACAGTAGTAGCGTCACCGAATCCGAAGAGTTTGCTGACGTCGTTAACTTCTATTAATGCCATTCGTACTTCTTAGGATACTCACTTTACAAGAGAGGTGCAAGGTGTTTTTGTAATTATTTTCGTGCTATAGTTAATCTGTTTTCCATAAGCAAATTGAGGAGAGGTGTCCGAGTGGTTGAAGGAGCACGCTTGGAAAGCGTGTATGTGAGGTAACTTGCATCGAGGGTTCGAATCCCTCTCTCTCCGCCAGGAGAGAAACAGTCAGGCCAACCGGTCTGGCTGTTTTTCTTCTTGAAGAAAGCAGGGTTCGAGCCAGGTTCGTTCGCGTAGCGGAAGCGCAGCTTCCATCCCTCTCTCCGCCAGATATAACATTTTATAGCTAAAGTGGATATTCTGTGTTTTAATAGTCCGGATGAGTTTTCAACATATCGTACATAAGAACCCTGGTACGCCTTATAATTGGGAGAGTCCTGAATCATATAGGCCACCATCTGTAATTACAGCCGATCAGATCGTTGAAAGTGTCGAGATGACGTATGCAAGTATGGCTGAATTTTCTGGTAATGATCTTGATTCATACCATGATAGCCCGCCGACACCTAGATGGGTTAGGAATTCTCGTACGGCATGGGGCCTAGCAAAAACTGCAGCATTTTTTACCATTGTTGTCCCGACGGTGTTTGGCTTTGGGTCGAGATTTGTTTCAGAAGCCAAAGGTTATGACTGCCCAGTGGCAGCTGAACCAAGTGCAGAAGATACAAATAATTTAGATAAGGCTCGTGAAACTGTTGCAGCTATGTCTTTCGGGATGGAAAAAGAAAGATATGTCTCTCTTAAGCAAGAGTTAGATGAGGCCAAAAGTTTAGACGACATCCAAGCGGTCCTCCAAAAGGGCATGGAACCGTTTAATGTACATGTAGAATTAGGCGACTTGCCCCAAGCCCAGTTCGGGATACTCCAGACTGCAGACATTCGTGAGCACCATAACGTAGACTTGCTGACGGTCGATGAGGCTCGTCAAAGCACTGATAAATTATTGATAGGTATGTCACAAATACCTGCGTCATTACTAAAACACCTCGAGGGCTTTAATCTATATTTAACACATTCTCCTTCAATTGGCGACAAGGATTTGGATGGCGGGTACCTGGCTGGACCAACGATTAAAGGACGTAATATTATTCTAGACACCTCATTCCCAGATAATATTGATTGGGCTTTCAAGCATGAGCTGACCCATGTAATTCATCAAGACCAGTGTGGAGATGATATATCCGAAAGGCAAACTGACGGCAAGTCTGATCAAGAGTTTACAAAAAATAACCCTGGAGGATTTATTTATTCACAGGATAGCAAACTCAGGGATACAGCCAATAAGAACGGGGTTACTCAAACCTATTATGCTGGCACAGCATATAGAGAAGATGTAGCAGATACAGGGGCCAGTCTCCTAAATGGCAAGGCTACCAACCTCCTGGTATTAAATAAGTCAATCTTGAATGCAAAACAAGATGTAATCTCTAGGAGATTTAGCCTCGTTGAACCTGATTTTGAAGCCTATAGACGATATTTAGGCTATATAGGGTGGCAACCGTTTCCAAAAGAAATTGCCAAGGCAAATTCACTAACAACCGAATGCTTTCAGACCCCTGGAATTGATGATGCCAGCCCTACTAAACATACTAGTTTTCGAACTGTCCCGATACTTAACTATCCAGGGCAAGATCATTTACAACCCACGGATTACAACTTCATTGTTCTCCCAAAAACTGAAAATGATAAACTAATATATCAAGTTGGCTGGCATAAGCCAGATGGCGTTGAAAAAGACATACAAATTCGCCAACAACTTGGCTGGAGCTTATTAGCAGAATTACGTCGCAATAATGAAATACCCATGCATCAAGTTAACTTTACAGTAGATGATTACCCTCAACGTGTGTTTGGCAATTATGTAGTTACATGCAGCGCAGTAAGTATATCTAGCTAATAAGAGTGCCGACGTTTTTGCCTTTGACAATCTTAAGTAGGTTATCTTTCTTAAAACCATCAAAGATAATAACCGGCTTGGAATGTTCCATACCTAGGCCTAGAGCTGCTTTATCCATAACTTTGATGTGCGGATTTTCAACCGCATGCTGAAACTCAAGAGTCTCATGTCTAATAGCATCCCTGTGTTTAGTTGGATCTTTGTCATAGACACCGTCAACCTTGGTGGCTTTTAAAACTACTTCACAATCAAGCTCAAGCCCAAGTGAAATCGCAGCCGTGTCGTGAGTAAAGTAAGGTCGCCCAATGCCACCAGCGACAATCAGCACGCGACCTTTTTCTAAGTGTTTTTCAGCCAAACGATATGAATATGATTCAGCCAGCTGCTCGGCATAAACATTGCTAACGCAGCGAGTTGGCACTTTTTCGTTCTCAAAAATATCAGTAAGCGCCATGGCGTTCATAAGACCACTCAGCATGCCCATTTGATCAGCCGTTACTCGCCGGATTCCATTGCCAGCAATTTCAGCTCCGCGGACCATATTACCACCGCCCGCTACAACAACTACTTGGCAGCCAGAATCAACAACTTTCTTTATTTCATGAGCCAAAAAACGAGCGACTTTTGGGTCAACCCCAAACTCGTGCTCACCAGCTAATTGTTCTCCAGAAAGTTTAAGTAGAATTCGCTTGTACTTTGTTGCCATATATTCGATAACTAGTCTAGCAGGTTTTATACTAATCAGGCTATACTATTTTTATGAAGATATACTCTTGGAACGTAAATGGCATCAGAGCTGTTGTGCGAAAAGGCGACTTTCAAAAGTTTATGGCCAAGTATCAGCCCGATATTTTGTGTTTGCAGGAAACCAAGGCCGAGCAGGGACAAGCTGAGATAGACTTACCTGAATATGGAGAGTATTGGAATTCGTCCAAAGCAAAAAAGGGTTATAGTGGTACAGCAATCTTCACAAAGATCAAACCTATAAAAGTTATAAATGACATCCCAGAAGAGTTAGTAAAAGGAAATGGTCTGTCAAAGGATTCTTATGGTCACAGCAACGACGAAGGGCGAGTAATTACCGCCGAATTTGATACGTTTTTTGTTGTAACAGCCTACACCCCTAATGCCAAGGATGACCTTAGTCGAATACCGCTTCGTGAGCAGTGGGATAAAACTATGACTGCGTACTGTGCAGAGTTACAAAAGAAAAAACCAGTTATATATTGCGGCGATATGAATGTCGCCCATACAGAAGATGACCTTGCTAATCCAAAACCAAATGTTGGCAAGAAGGGTTTTACGACACAAGAGCGAAGTGGCTTTGATAATTGGTTGACTGCCGGCTTTATTGATACATTCCGAATGTTCAAACAGGGAAACGGTTTCTATACATGGTGGAGTCATTTTGCAAATTCTAGAGCAAGAAATGTTGGTTGGCGCATTGACTATTTCTTGGTCTCAAAAAGTTTGAAAAGCCAGGTAAAATCGGCCGAAATTTATCCAGAGCAAATGGGTTCTGACCATTGCCCAATTAGCATAAAATTAGATATCTAGATATGAAGAACATTGCTGTAATACCCGGGTTCACTGAAGGGAAGTGGCACACAACCAGATTACTAAGCTCACTGGAAACTAACGGGTTCGCCGTTACGCCTATCGAACAGGCAAATATTCTTATAACTCATTCGTCTGGAATTTATCTGCCGAAAGCCAGGAAAAGTGTCGACTTACTAGTTATAAACGGCCTGCCAATGTTCTCAAGAAAAACTACGATCGCTAAAATCAGTAAAAAAGTTTACCGAGATTTTGACACCTATCGTAAACAGCAGCGAACCCGAGACTGGGCTCAAAAGACAAGCTTTAATTCCTATTACTTCTTTAGGCATCCACTTATTTGGTTCGAAATGCTTAAGCGGCTAGATGTTAATAACTTAAATCATCTCCAGGCCAAGAAAATAGTTATCATTAATAATCGACAGGATATATTTAACAGGAACTCTGCGGTAGAAGCCTTAGCCAAAGAGAAAAATTGGACTTACTACCAAGTCAGTGGCGATCATGACGATATTTGGGAACAGCCTGATAAGTATGTGGATATAATTAAAGAGTGCTTATGAAAAAATTTGCGGTGTTTGATATTGATGGCACGTTGATACGCTGGCAGTTGTATCATGCTCTTAGTGACGCCTTGGTTGATCTTGGAAGTTTCGATACGGATGCTTTTGCTCCAGTTAAGGCTGCTCGTATGAGTTGGAAACAACGCAAACATCAAGAATCCTACATTGAATACGAGCATCGACTGGTGGAAACGTTTAATATGCTTTTGACCGATCTTCGGGTTGAAGATTTTGAGACTGCCGCGGAAAAAGTATTTAGTGAGTATAAAGACCAGGTTTATACCTACACCAGAGCGCTTTTAAAAGATCTGAAAAAGCAAGGCTACATGCTTTTTGCAATATCTGGGTCACCTAAAGTGATAGTCGAAAAAGTAGCTAACTATTACGGATTTGATGAATTCGTAGGCAGTGAATTTGAGAGCAAGAATGGCAAATTCACAGGCAACCGAGTCACCCCATTCGGGCGTAAGCATGAGATTATCCAAGATTTAATGAAGAAACACAGCCTGGGCCTAAAGGGGAGTATGGCCGTTGGTGATAGTGAAGGGGATATTTCTATGCTAGAGATTGTCGAAAAACCAATCGCTTTTAACCCAAGCCAAAAACTTCTTCAGATTGCCAAGTCCAAAGGCTGGGATGTTGTAGTTGAGCGCAAAAACGTAGTATATAAACTCACAAATAAAAAAGGTACATACTTACTAGAAGATTAGTGCTAATGCTTGTGTTCGAATACCAAGAGTCTTATATTGGTTCACAATATGATTGAATCTTTGAGGCAGTTGAGCAGCGAACACCCAGCATCACGGAATGCGATTATTGCAGCTTCTGCTGTCGCTGGGGGGATAGCACTATATAGAGCGCTGAAACCTGAACAGCATTTTGAACCTGGCGAAAACTATTTTGATATTATTCAGGGTTTTCATAATACTGTGCTTGCAGCTGTTGGTGAAGATGTTGGCTATGTCATGATGGGTGGAGGTGCCTCAGCAGCACTGATGGATGAGCGTACCCAATTTGATATTCAAGCTCGGCGAATTATTCCACCTACAGACATCCATAAAGACCAATTCCGTAAAGACAACGGCACAATAGCCGACATCGATGTGTTAGTCTTTGCCATTGATACTAAGGACGAAACAGATGTTACTGATGTTGATCGTGTCCGTGCAGCCCTAGAAGTTGCCTATGGCAACAAATTAAAAGTTGGCGTGACGGGTCTACACACCTCAGAGAATTATTATGATCGCCAAACTTCGACCTCTTTTATTGACCACATTAAAAAAGACTGGGTAAGTGACCGCCTAGAAAATCCTGCAGGTGGTCGTTTTGTAGCTATTGGAGACCAAATGGTGGCGCTACCAGAAGACTATTTTGAGACGTGGCAGATGGAATTACTTAACAAAGAAACTATGGAAATTGAAACCATCCCGGTGTTCCATCCACTCATTCAAGTTTTGTGCTATCTTTCTCGAGCTAGTCATGGCGTTCGCCCACGTGACATAGAAAAGGTCACCGAAATAATGGAGAATGTTGGCTGGCAATTCGGTGCTGAGTTAGTGTGGAATAAGAAAAAACAAACTGCGAACGTATCACTAAGTCATCCAGTAGGCGACGGAGTAAGTGCCGCTATTGATTTTTGCGACCGCAAGAACAATCTGCGCTGGGAACAAACCAAAGAGCGTTTGGGTATATCTGAAGCTGCCTGGATGGCAACACGTATAGCCATTCATCGCCAACTAGACACCCATGAATTCTTTAAGCAATTTGGCCAAGGAGGATGGATTTTTGACCATTTTGTCTCTAAATTTAGCGGAGAAAAACAACATCCTATTAAACTTGGTGCAAGCGAACAAGTAGCTTCAAACGCCGCATAAGGGCTATACTGCTCCCATGGATAAGTATTGGATTAAACAGGCTAGTGAGCCGCTGTTTGGTGACTTGCTATGGAGTAGGCCAGAGAATAAACTCCACGCTGGAAAACTCCTAATTATTGGCGGCAACGAACATAACTTCAGCGCACCGGCAACAGCTTATCAGTCAGCACTTAAGTCTGGCGCAGGAGTTGTTCGAGTACTTCTGCCTGATGCATTAAAGAAAACTATTGGGAGTGTCTTAGAAAACTGTGAGTTTGCGCCAACTAATAAGAGCGGCAGTTTTGCTCGAACAGCTCTTGATAGCTGGCTCGAACAAGCTTCTTGGGCAGATTGTGTATTAATTGCTGGCGATATTGGCCATAACAGCGAGACAACAATTGTAATCGAGGAGTTCCTACATAAATATTCTGGGATGCTGGCAATAACTGAGGATGCCCTAGATCCATTTATGGCTTGGCCTGATAAACTTTTTGCGCGCCACAAAACTTTAATTGTCCCAGCTTTCGGGCAGCTTCAAAAAATGTGGCCAAGACTAGTCATGAATAATCACATGATCAAATATGCTCATGGCCTAGCCAAAAATGTTGAATTAATTCACGGGTTCACAAGCCAAGCTCCAGGCTACATTATCACCAAGCATAATGATGATTTGATTGTCAGCGTGGAAGGTAAGGTTTCGACAACTCATAATACTGAGTCGATTTGGCGTACCAAAATTGCTGCTCAAGCCTGTGTCTGGTGGATGCAAAACCCAAGCAAACCATTCGAAGCCTTAACAACTTCTATTATTGCAGGAAAGGAGGGATAAGAGGCACGTCCTCTGCCGTGGGGGTACTCGCATCATCCATCATATCAAGTGCATTCTTAAATCTTGACACTTCTTCAGGTGTCGCTATACCAGGCAATGATGGCCAGCCAAGTATCGGGCCGTCAAGAATGTCTGCACCGATTGGAAGTTGGGGCTTAGCTGATTCATGATATCTATCCGTTTCAAGGTTCTGGTCTTGCATACCCTCAATAGACATACCCGAAACATTCTGTCCGGTAAAAATAAATCGAATCTTTGAAGATCTATGTTTCATAAATATATATTGGTGGGCAAGGAGGGAATCGAACCCTCAATCCGTGAGGAACACGATTTTGAGTCGTGCGCGTATACCAGTTCCGCCACTTGCCCGGGGTAGGAGAACGCAACGTATTGTACTATACTTTAATCTGTTAAGGCTAGCTTAAGCGTAAAAACATGCAACCTGATAATAATCAACAATCAACACCACAAGACGAAGAGAGCAAAAATGCTGAGTCAGCAGCCAATATTATTCGCTCTAAACTGGATACTCTTTATGCTAGTGAACCCGACGCCAAAGAAGAAGAGATAGAAGCCGAAGAAGCTGGTCGCCATCGTAGTAAACACCAAGATTATATGTACAAACTTAGTACATCAGGCATGTCGTTAGCTCAGATCCAAACTGCCTGGCACAATTATTACGTTGGCCTGCCGGACAAAGAAAAACATGAAGTCTGGCAGGAATTCTATCAGGAACACGATCGCTCACTTCATATGCCTCAAGAGCAACCCAAACCAGCACCACCTGAACCTATGCCAGCTCACCATCGTAAAACTTCTAAGCACAAATCTGACCCACGAAGTGTTGCTGATGTTAAGAAACAACTGCTAACCACTGTTGGAGCTCGAGGCAAACTATCCAAAAAACACCACTTGCAATCAATATTATTTGGTCTTAGCGTTGGGGCCATTACTATGGTTATTTTACTATTTGGGTTCTTTAACGAGCGCTTTGTAGCCCCCTTCATTTCACCGAGTCGAAATGTTAGCTCAACCCCAATTATTATCGACCCTAATTCAACCGCTGTCGGTCCAGAACCCAAAGTTATTATCCCTAAAATTAATGTTGAGATACCCGTCGTCTATGATCAAAATTCAATTGACGAGAAAGCAATCGATGCCGCACTTGAAAATGGCGTGGTTCACTATCCAACAACACCGTCTCCAGGCGAGAAAGGCAACGTTGCTATTGTTGGGCATTCGAGTAACAACATATTCAACAAAGGTAAGTATAAGTTTGCCTTCGTACTATTAAATCGTATGGAAGTGGGCGATACTTTCTCGCTTACCAAAGATAGTAAGCAATACGTTTATAAAATTTATGAGAAAAAAATCGTTAAACCTAACGATGTTTCTGTCCTTGGCGCTACGGATAAAATAGCCACTGCGACCTTAATTACTTGTGATCCACCAGGGACATCTTTGAATCGTTTAGTTGTAGTAGGTGAGCAAATATCGCCAGATCCAAGCGGTAACACTGCAAGCACTGCCGTAGGTAACGATAAACAGCCAGCAATCGTACCAGGTAACTCTCAGAGTTTGTGGTCTAGGTTAACTGACTGGTTTAGTAACTAGGGTACTCTAAGGGCAGTTCTGGTTAGTGCAGCGCGCCCTTTGACTTGGCTAGAGTCAGCAAGGGAATAAATAGCTGAATATTCTCGGTCAAATAATGGTGTAGTACCGCCAGCAGCACTATTTAATGTTTGTAAGTTGCTGCCATCAAAATCAAACACAATAATCTGCCCGTTACTGACAGCCGTGATACGATGCCCGTCCATCCATGATGCTGGAGTACTAGGGTCAAAATCCTTATCAACTTTGAAACGATACTGTCTATCGGCTTCGGCATCGTAAATACTAAAGTTTTTGCCACCTTGCACTGAAATAAATCGGGTATTAGCCGAGAAGCCAACTTTTTCAGGGCTTTCCATTCTGAGAGTTCGTGCTGGAAGTGTTAGCTTAGAATCTTTCTTTGTTAATACATCTAATGGGTTCTTATAAACATACACTTGATTATCACTCTTTGCGCCAGCAACCACGTACCAGTTGTTATTAAAGCGAGCCAGATCAAGTAAATAGGTTGTGTTTGCTGGTAATTCTCGTAGGGTGTACTCATTATCGTTATTCCACAAACGAACCGCCACTTTACCGTCCTTAGCCAGCGTGTCAGACGAAATATATTCAAGCATATCTGAACCATGTGGTTTGAAGGCCAACACATTGCTTAGTAGAGGAGTTACTTTCTTATCTTTTATTACTGCTCGTTGCAGCACACCGCCCTGAGCGTTATAAACGTATAACTGGTTAGCATCTTTGTTATATAGAACTGCTTCAGTTGGCGACATGCTTAGCTGTTTGTTGATATTAACACTCTCATTTGGAGCGTCCTCGTTGAACATAATAAATTCATATGTATCGGCATATGTATGTTTGAGCAGAACATGCTTGTTATCGGTCGACCATTCAATAACTTTAAGCGATTGATTAGGGCCAGCAGTAATCAGATCTCCAGGAATCGATACTGTTTTAGGTGTTGGATCGGTCTGATTAGCATCGTAGACATCAAAGTCAGTTTGTGACCCAGGCTTTAAAACCAAAATCCAGTGTCGATCGGGGCTATTTGTAATAAGAGCGGGGGTAGTTGAGTATAACTCGGTTTCTTTGGTCTTAAGATCTTTTGGGAACAATAGAGGATAAACCAGCTGTTCGACACTTCCTCCATCTAAGGTAAAATTACGCCTCCAATCCCTATAGCCATCCTTAGAAAGGGTAACTGTATAATCTCCGGCTGGGATATTTAGCCGAGTATCAGTTTGAGCATTAGGTTGTTTCTTGCCACGACTATCAACAATTGAAATATTGGCATTGCTAGGATTTGATGATAGAAATACGAGACCATTCTGGATAACTTTACCGGTATGTCTATCAACCCCATAGCCAAAAGATGTATACAATAAAATTATAGTCGCACTACCAACGGCAATTGCCATAAGCGCATAACCGATGTAGAGACGAATAAGATGAGCACGTTTTTTACGAGGGTCTAGAAAATCCATATAATTTTGTTTCTCTAGACACAGTTTATACTCATAACCGCTTAAAAGTCTATAACCTAAACCAAAGAATCACTTGTATACTTGCTCGACAGACAATTCGGAGTTAAGATTAGTATAGAAATTGTTAGCATAAACAGTATCGAGGGTAACAAGGCGTGAGCGCCCACAAAAATGTTATTGAACTTAACGGTAAATTATATGATGCAACTAGCGGTAAAGAGCTAGGTGCTTCTAACACTTCTCCTACTACAGCTAAACCTGTTGTCATCAAACCACAAAATGGCGCAGTTATTGATGGTTTTGTAAAACGACCTAAATCCCATACTTCACACCTACCTCGCCCTAAGCCTGCCACACCGAAATCCAAAACAGCCGTTCATCATGCCGCAAGTAATGCCTCTAGACACCGAGTGCACCACGCTAAAACATTGATGCGCAAAGGGCTAAAAAAGCCGTCATTTACCAGCACCCAGACCGAAAACCAGCATATTAAGCCAAAAACTTCACATTCACCACGTGAAGAACGGGCCAAAGCCATCCCCAAAAGCCCACTTATCTCAAAATTTGGATCAGTTCTTGCAGCACCACATCGGGTTATTAAGAAAACTGAACCGTTACACGTCAAACCGGCTCCTGCCCGTACAGATAGTAAACACTCTGAAAATGCTCACGTACCAACTCATAATCAAATAATTAAAGAGCATATGTTGTCTAAAGCTATGCGCGATGCCAAAGAACCTGAGGTGCAACATCATAAAGTTCGTAAACATCGGGTTGCCAAAAGGCTTGGTGTCAGCCCTAGGGTAATTCATTTTGGTACTGGCGCCCTTGCAGCCTTATTACTTGCTGGTTTTGTGGCTTACCAAAACGCCCCCAATATAAGTATGCGTATTGCCGCCAATAGGGCAGGGTTCGCAGCTGCCATGCCAAGATATCAACCATCAGGTTTCGGGCTTAAGGGACCTATAGAATATGGGCCAGGCCAAGTTACACTTAATTTCAAGTCAAACAGTGATCAGCGTAATTTTCACGTTACCCAAAAAGTATCTAATTGGAGCAGTGAAGCTTTGTTATCAAACTTTCTTCTGGCCAATAACAAGCAATATCAAACTTACCAAGACAATGGTCGAACGATCTATATATATGACGGCAGTAGTGCAACCTGGGTGAGTGGTGGTGTTTGGTACCAAGTTGAAGGCAATTCGTCTCTAAATAGTGACCAGCTTATTCATATAGCAGACTCTATATAGCTATCTGATACAATACTACTAATGAAAGTTCGGACTCGTTTCGCACCAAGCCCTACTGGTTATTTGCATGTTGGCGGTATTCGCACTGCTCTATTCGCATATCTCGTTGCAAAACAAGCCAAGGGAGAGTTTATACTCAGGCTTGAAGACACCGATAAAAAGCGCGAGGTTGAGGGCGCTGATCAGCATATTTATGACAGCCTTCATGCACTTGGCATTAATTATGGTGAGGGGCCCGATGTTGGGGGAAAATTTGCTCCATACCGCCAAAGTGAACGGCTTGAGAGCTACAAACAGTGGGCCCAAAAACTAGTTGATGCGGGCCGCGCCTACGCCGACCCATACAGCCCGGAAGAGGTGCAAACTTTTCGTGATCAAGCACAGAAAGAAAAGAAACCATTTTTATATCGTAATCATCGGCCAGAGAACCCTCCGGCCTGGGATGGGAGCCAACCGCTCAGGTTCAAATCAGATCCCAAGGCTTACACTTGGCATGACGAAGTCATGGGGGAACTATCTACTGGGGCAGAAGTCATTGACGACTTCGTATTAATTAAATCTGATGGATTTCCAACCTATAACTTTTCTCACATTGTTGATGATGCCGAAATGGAAGTAAGCCACATCATCCGAGGTCAAGAATTTTTAGCGAGCACTCCAAATTACCTAAATCTTTATGAAGCTCTGGGGATTAAGCCGCCAATCATTGCCACTGTCCCGCACATTTTAGGTGAGAGTGGCACCAAGAAACTATCAAAACGTGACGGTGCCAAGGACGTTCTTGACTACATTCGCGACGGCTATCTGCCTGAGGCACTGGTGAGCTTTATAGCAACTTTGGGCTGGAATGACGGCACCGAACAGGAAGTATTTACCCATGAGGAATTAATAAATAAGTTTAGTTTGAATCGTGTTCAAAAAAGTGGTGCACGTTTTGATGAACAACGCCTACTTTGGACTAATGGCCACTTCATTCGTCAAGCCAAAATAAATGAACTGTTTAAGATGGCGCCTGGTTTCTGGCCGGAAGAAGCCAGTAAGTTTGATGACACATATAAAACGAAAGTTCTAGGGCTAATACAAGAAAGACTAAAATATTTTAAAGAACTGCCGGCGTTAACTTTGTTTTTCTTTAAGGATCTGCCTGTTGACTTGAGCTTGATAGATAACAACAAACAACTGAAAAAATTCAGTCATGACGAACTCAAAAAGTTGCTAGAAACTAGCAAGACAACACTCTCTCAGACAGATTTTATTCAAGAGTCGCTAACTAAGACCCTTAATGACCTATTGACAGAGACGAACCAAAAGCCCGGAGTCTTATTTAGCCTCATCCGAATTGCCACAACCCAGGCCCCAGCCTCACCAGGACTTGCTGAAACTTTAGAACTACTCGGCAAAGAGAAAAGTCTATCTCGTATAGATGAAACTTGTGCTAAACTATAAACAGTAAACATAAGCGTAAAAGCACCCCTTATATGAATGATGATTTTTTAGTGCCAAACGACCAAAAAAGTAATACTGATAACGCCGCAGACAATCTCGACATTAGTGAGTCTGATTTCAAGACACCAGAGGAGGCTGCTCAAAATGAAGAATTGCAAGAACCAAAGGAACCGCCAAAAACGATGAACGAAAAAAAGGGAATTTTTAAAAAATTGAATCAAAAGTTGAGTAAAAAACAGAAGATAATATTGATCATTTTGTTAATCGTGTGTTTAGCGGGGCTGCTAGGCTACGCATGGGTGTGGAAGCACAAAAAGGCTCCGGCTAGCACGGCGTCAGCGCCAGTAGCCAAAAAAGCAGAACCGAAACCTACTACGGAAGCCTCAAAACTAACAGGTCTTCAGGTAGGTTTTGACGTTAATAAACGTCCGGTTACTGCCGTGATGATAGAGAACAGCCCAGATGCCAGGCCACAGGCTGGTCTAAAAGAAGCCGGTGTTGTTTTTGAGGCCGTAGCCGAAGGTGGTATTACCCGGTTCTTAGCATTATTTCAAGATACTGAACCTGGGTACATTGGACCAGTTAGAAGCGCCCGACCATATTATGTTGAGTGGGAGAAAGCTTTTGACGCTCCTTATGCTCATGTTGGTGGAAGTGGAGATGGTTTAGCGCGTATTAAGGAACTTGGTGTCAAAGATATGGATCAATTTTATAACCCAGCACCCTATCATAGGATTTCAACCCGTTTCGCGCCACACAACGTCTATACAAGTATGGGCGAACTTCGGGCCCTTGAAACTTCCAAAGGTTGGACTAGCAGTGACTATACTGGTTTTACTCGCGCCAAAAAAGAAGCGCCAGTGGCTACACCAACATACAAAACAATTGATGTTAACTTATCGGGATTTTTATACAACCCACACTGGGATTACGACAGCGCATCAAATAGCTACCTAAGAAGTGAGGGCGGCAAGCCACATGTCGATGACAAGAGCGGTCAACAGATAAGTGCAAAAGTTGTAGTTGTCATGGTAACTAAAGTTGGACTGATGGGCGATGGCTATCACTCACTGTATCAAACCGGCGGGACTGGTCCAGTTTATATATTTCAAAACGGTGAACAATTACAAGGTAATTGGTCTAAAAAAGATGCCGGTAGCCAGATTACCTTTACTGACCCAGCAGGTAAGCCAATACAATTGACCCCCGGGGCAACCTGGATAACGGCGGTGGGCGATGCCAATAACATCAGCGCCAAGCCGTAGGGTGGTAGGCGGTGGATCACTTCCAAAAACTTAAAAAACAAATCCAACAGCATGTCTTAATGGTGATGTTGGGGACAAATTTATTGCTGATTGGTTTTGGGCTTGTACTAGTCAACTATTTGCACGTAAATACTTACATAACTGGAGTAATTGCGGCAGTATTAGTTGTAATAATTTCATTTGCGTATTCTAAATATTTAACTAATTACGTTACAGAACCTCTTCAGACATTAAGACAGGCGATTCTTCATGTTGCTCCGGAGCACCAAGGAACACCCGCGCCTAATCTTGAGAAAACAAAAGTTGGTCGAGAGCTTGTAACGACATTAGCTCTTGAGGTTTATCAACTGGCCAGTACTCTAGAGAATAAGAATATAACTACAAAACAAGAGACTAAGACAGTTAGCGACCAAAGTGAAGCAGTAGTAAATAATCTACCGATTCCTGTGGTCGTTTTAGATAGGGAACAGATTATTGTCTTTGCTAACAAAGCAATAAGCGAATATATTGGTCTGCCCATCAACGAAATTATTGGCAAGAATATGTACTCTATATTGGATTTGTCGTTTGCTAGTGACCAAACTTTTGATACTTGGTTGGCGGCCTGTCGAAAGGACAAACTAACTGCAACTGGCACCTGGGAACGAGTTCGTGTAGAAACCCCTCAAAAGCAACGAAAACAGTTCGATATGGTTGCCTACTACAACAAAAACAACCCTAACAATGTCGAGACGATAGTTGGACTATTCGATCAAACAACTAAGTACAGTCAGGATGATGATGCCATGGGCTTTGTGGCACTTGCTGTGCACGAGCTTAGAACCCCGCTAACGATGATTAGGGGTTATATAGAAGTCCTGGATAAAGAGCTGGCCGGCAAACTAGATCCAGAACTCACTGGATATGTTAAAAAAATGCAGGCTGCCGCTCAACAGTTAGCTAATTTTGTCACCAACATCCTGAACGTTGCCCGTGTCGAGGAAGATCAGTTATTCCTACAACTTAAAGAAGAGAAATGGGAAAATGTCCTACGAAGTACCCTAGAAACCCTAAATCTACGTGCTCAGGTACATGGCAAACAAATAGTTTTGCAATTACAGAGCAATCTACCGACAGTTGCAATTGATCGAATAACTATCTCCGAGGTAATCATAAACCTTATCGATAACGCCATAAAGTATAGCAATAAGAGTAATCGCATTGTTGTTAGGTCATTTGTTGGTAATAATGGCATGGTTGAAACTACGGTTCAGGATTTTGGAATTGGTATTCCTGCCAACATCATTGGTAATCTTTTTGAGAAGTTTTATCGTAACCATAGAAGTCGAGCACAAGTTGGTGGAACTGGCCTCGGTCTATATTTATCCAAATCGATTGTAACGGCTCACGGTGGTCAAATTTGGGTACAATCCAAAGAAAACGAAGGTAGTACCTTTGGTTTTTCATTAGTTCCATATACCCAGCTTGCCGCCGAACTTAAAAAATCTGATAATAAAGAGGATATCACACGTATCGCTCATGGCTGGATTAAGAACCATTCATTTTATAGGAGATAACCAATGGACCATGATCAATCAGACCAAGTCAAATTACCGTCGGAACAGATATCCTCGTCAAGCCCGCATTATAAAAACGTGTTGTGCATAGAAGATGAGCATTTCATTAGCGAGCTCTATACTCGCGCCCTTACCAAGGCAGGCTATCAAGTTAAAGTTGTGATTGATGGCGAAGATGGCCTCAAAGAAGCTCTTACTAATAATTATGACATTATCTTGCTTGATATTATGGTTCCAAACCTTACCGGCATCGAAATCCTTAAGAAATTGCGTGATCCAAGCCAGCCGAAGCCAATTAAGGCCAAGATTATTATTACCACTAACCTGGAACAAACTGAAGATGCTCGTAAAGCTATCGAAAAACAAGCTGATGGCTATATAGTAAAGGCCAACGTAACTCCTTACGAGCTAGTTGATATTCTGCAGTCTCTAGAAAAATAAAACTTGCATACGTAGCGTATAATAAGTATTAGCAGTGTAGGTACTTTTACGTTCGCGTAAATTTCCACCTACAAGCTTAAAACCATTACAGACTAACATCTGTCCGACTTATCGTCGTGCTGAGGCTGAAGCCGAGCGACAAAACTCTCTTATAAACTGTTAAAACAGGAGTCTTTGTAATGGTTGTAGTAGATAATTCATACGATAAAATTGATGGCAATTTAGAGGAAGGTGTAGTTACTGAGCATAGAGGGTTCCCAAACCCGGCTAGCGATACCACCATCGTGCCGCTAGATCTTCATAAGCTGCTAATTAAGCATCCCCTCAGCACATTCTTTATGCGGATTGACAGTAACTTATGGGAAAAGTTTGGAATCTTTAAAGAAGATTTGGCGATTATTGACCGGTCGCTTACACCAAAGCCAATTGACCTGGTTATATGGTGGGACGAAACTAGTTTTGTAATCTCTAAATTTCATAAATTACCACTGGATACTAGTGTTTGGGGCGTGGTGATTTCCATCGTACACAGGTACCGCTCATGAAACATTTGAACAAGCGAATCTGGCATGAAGATGATAGGCAAGGCGCAGGCGAGCAGTGGACTGAGCCGTATATACAATACGGTAAAGGAACAGCGCAGACTGGAACGCAGCATAGCGCTTCAACTTCTGGCAGTGTGTCTGGCTCTGCCATACAGCAGGCCAGAAGGATGCCTGTCTTCGCGTTAATTGATTGTAATAACTTTTTTGTCAGTTGCGTACGCGTATTTAGGCCCGATATGGAAGGTAAGCCCGTTGTGGCCCTGTCTAGCAATGACGGCTGCGTGGTAGCCAGAAGCAATGAAGCGAAAGCACTTGGCATTCCTATGGGAGCACCTGTATTTAAGTGGCGCAACGTTTTTGCTAGGAATAACGTAATTCAATTTTCTGGAAACTTTGAGCTCTACGCCGATATATCCCGGCGAATTACAACTCTATTGAAATCAATCACACCTCACATAGAAATGTATTCTGTTGATGAGTCATTCTTGGATCTGTCTGAACTCAACATTGAGGATTACACAGTTTGGGCACTGGAGGTTCGTAAGCGAATTTTGCAGTGGATGGGTATGCCCGTAGCTATTGGCATAGCTGGTAGCAAAACCCTGGCCAAGCTGTCAGCTGATCGAGCCAAGAAAGAGCCTGGATTACAAGGAGTCCTTGATTTGTATTCACCAACACCAGTCGATAGATTGCCGTATCTGGAACGTACTCCAATTAAAGATATCTGGGGAGTCGGCTGGCGGTTAGCGCCCAAACTTAAAGCCGAGGGGATCCACAACGCTGCTGACCTTATTCAACTTCGTCCACAGTTAGCTCAAAGCCTTATGGGGATTCATGGTCGTCAGATGATAGCTGAGCTCAAAGGCATGAGCTGTTTACCGCTGCAAAAAGTAGGGAAGCCAGCTAAGAGTATCGCCAATACACGAACTTTTGGTGAAGATACCAATCAATTACATGTACTTGAGGCGGCTATAGCTGCCTTTGCTGCCAAAACATCAAGAAAGCTACGTGAAAGCAAGCAACTAGCCAATAGGGCTGGGATATTTATTGCTACCAATAGACACAAACCAGGTTATCAGATAAAAACAGCTGAAATTCGGTTTGTAGCACCAACCGCCGATACGGGGCAGATAACACAGGCTGTTACCAAAAAACTACACGAATTATTTAATCAACGTAATTTTTATCATCGAGCCGGCGTGTGGCTATATGACTTAGTGCCCGAAAAGGCTTTTCAAATTGACCTGCTTGGTAACGCTAGGCCAGATGTACATGATCTTTCTACTAACCGTATGGATGCCTTGGACACACTCAACAAACGCTACGGCAAGGGGACTGTCTATTACGCAGCTGAAGATATGGGCAATAGCTGGCAGCCAAAGAGGGGAATGCAAATGCCAAGGTTTACAACTAGGTGGGATGAATTACCAAAGATAAAAATATAGATTTAATCACATCATTTTGTTATAATGTCAACGATATGAGTGTTGAGGCACGTACTCCAGAAACATACATCCACGTATTAAGTGGTGATCTGTATATTGGTGAATTAGCACTTGCTGATGCCATAGACTCTGGTCATGACCAAAGGGATATTGTGCCCGTTTTAGATGCTATAGATAATCTTGATATCATTCCAGAAAGTACGGCCATCAAAGGGATGGGGCGTAACAAGTGGTCCGCAGAGGATTGTGTCGCTTACGGCAAGTGGCTTTCTGGTTTGATAAAAAGCGATGACAAAGATAGACATGTAACTGAAGCAGTTATTGAAAGTGCTTATAGACTTGGGTTGGGGCCATATCAAAAAAGTCTAGCTGGCAAATTTGGTGGTAAATTATGGCAATTTCAAGATGCCATAGGAGAAAATAATAGCTATGCTCGTGGCCGCTATAGCGAGTGGGGCACCAGGGATTTTGTAGAGTACGGGCGAAGAGTGGCCAGAGCATTACATGGCAAAAAACCTACCACAGCAGATTTCCAACGTTGGTTCAAAAATGGTAAAGGACCTAGCGCCGCATACATTAGGCGACGTGTTGGCGGAGTTGACACCTTACAGGAATTGTTAGGGTTCCCGAACATCAATGACTGGGCGGAAGAGGATTATATCGAGTATGGCGTTCGAGTAATCAAAGCGAACCCGGAGCTAAAATTAACTAGGGATGTTTTTGATGAATTATCAAAACGAAAACGCGGGCCATCAACTAGATCAATAGTTAACCATTTTGGCACGTTATCAAAATACAAAGAGCAAATTACTACAGAGCATACAATTCGTAGTGAAGTAGAAAAATTGACTCAACGCAGAACTTGCGCAGAATACCTTTCAGAAATTAATAAAGGTCAACTCCCAATAAAACTTGTGGAATCTTTAGACGATACAGAACAACCGACAGAATTTATTCGCAGAGTAGCTAAATACAAGCTTGTTTCTGCAATGCAGTCAGGCATGACAGCATCATCACTTATTGAGTTGTCCTCTAAAGACACAGAAGTCATCGTGAGAAGATTAGTCGCCGACTCAGAAGGGACTCTGTCGCCAGCCAAGGTTGAAGTTAAAGCTGAACAACTTGGTGTGATGGATGATATGTGGCCCATGGAAGAATATCTAGACTACCTAAAAATAGCTGCTTAAGTTAGGTGAAAAATTTTTCCCTGAAAAAGTATTCACTGCTATTTTGAATACACCAGCCCATGATTAGGGCATGGAAAAAGAAGTAGTATACAAGGATTTTGATTTACCAACTAAGCACTTGGATGAAGCAAAACATTTTGTGCCAGCCAAAGCCCGCGACGAGGAAGAGATTGAGCGTCGACGTGGATTGTATAGGGGAGTGCTGCTAGCCGAGCACCAAGAACGTGGAGTAGCAGTAGCTTCGACTATATTGAAGATAGTCCACAGACCTGATGATATTAACTTTGCTTCAAGAGTATTGTCAGCGGCCGGGTTAAATACAGCGTGGTACAGCTTCGCCCGTGGTGCTGAATATGAAGTAATGCGACGGAGATTAAAGTTACCCTTCTTGGTTGCACATGAGCCAGAATTTAGACCAAGCTCTGATGATTTACTTAGTGATTCAGCGTTTTATTTCAGCGAAGCTCGACAAACTGGCCAAGAACTAATAACAACTATAGGCTCTAGTGAACGTAAGGAAGAACGCTTGAGAAAAACCTTTGGGCGACGAGTTGGCAAAGCATCTTTGACTCTAGCTTGCGTGAACCTTGGTGATGCACTTCGTCAGTATCCACTTACAGGTGTTGATACGCAAAACCTAGTTCGCCAAAGATGTTTGCGTGCACTTGACGACTCTAGAACTATGACTGCCGAGATCGGTTTACCACCTTCAGTAGCACAGCTTGCGGACCCAGATAGCCACCTGTCGGTCTATTGGCGAAGGGAAGCACCAAATGAAGCAGCGCGTGCCTACCACCAAGCAGCTGAGTTACATTTAGCAGCGTAAGGCGTTAAATATGCAAAGTCTTTTCGATAAAGAAGAGTTTTCCAGCCCTATACAGTTCGGCAAGGGTCGGCATGTTTGGGAGCATAGATTCACCAAGAAAATCTGGCTCTTGCTCCCAATAATAATCAGCATATTCGTCATTCTGGACAAGATCACCTGTGGCATCTTCACAGACAAGAAGCGTAAAGTGCGTAAAACTCTCTAGCTCATCTTTGTCATAGACTCTAAAATATCCACCGCCTAAGACTTTGAACGTACAGTCTAGGCCGGTAGCTGCCTTACATGCCGTTTTGGCCGTCTCAATAGACTCCTCAGTGGCGTTTGGCGTTGTGTGCATAAAGCCGACTCGATCAATAAGGGGGTGGGTTTTTCTTTTATACAAAAGCCAGGCATTATCCGACTTGCGACGAATTACTAAAAATAGCACTGACTCTGGCTGGTCAATTAGAGCTTGCTGACTTTGGAGTACGCGAATCCCAAGCCGGCGACCTTCCGGTGTTAGTGTATAAAGACCGTTACTATCCTTTTTTACATACCCAGCTTTTTCAACTTTGTGAAGATGATAGGTGAATAGCTTATTCTCGATTTGATCAGGTTTTAACTCAGTAAAATGTAGTTCGTGGCTAAGTGCCAGGCGGTAAACTATCGCTCGTTGTATATGATGATCTAGCATAACAAAATTGGTGACCTCTAGGGGAATCGAACCCCTATTGCCAGGATGAGAACCTGGTGTCCTAACCGTTAGACGAAGAGGCCTCGTCAGACATAATTTTGAACTTCCGAATCTTATCATATCTGTTAAGGTTTTGCCAGAGGTTGCAACAGATACAAAAAACGGCGATAATAACCGTAAGCAATTATGAAAATGTTAATTATCATCGGTGGCTCTGTTTTAGCTGTTTTAGGGTTCTTGCTGCTGTTAATGAGTCTAATGGGTCGTTCAAAGAAACAAAAGACTAAAAAGGACCCCCTGGCGGCCAGTCTACACAACGAGAAACTTAAGTCTGATATTGTTCTGAGTGCAATAGATGACGGGGTTGTCCTTATTGACACCTCCAATGTTATTCGAATATTTAACCCCGGAGCATCAAAGATACTTGGCTGGCCAAGTAACGAGGCTGAAGGTCTGGACTTTCACCTTGTTCTCAAACTAATTGATGAAAAAGGTGCTGAGTACGTAAATGCTAATAACCCGATGGTACGAGTATTTTCCGAAAAGGCAACGATTCGTGATCATCATGCAACTTTTGTTTCACGCTCCAATAAAAAAATAGCCGTTAACTTAAGTGTTTCGCCACTATTTGATAAAGAGGGTAATGTAACTGGCGCAGTTGGGGTGTTCCGTGATGTTAGTAAGGAGCGTAGTGAGGAACGTCAGCGAGCTGAGTTTATTAGCACGGCTAGTCATGAAATGCGCACACCAGTCGCCGCAATTGAAGGTTACTTAGCGCTAGCCATGAATGATAAAGTTGCCAAGATTGATACCAAAGCCCGTGATTATCTTGAGAAAGCCCACACATCAACCCAGCACCTTGGTAAGCTCTTCCAAGATTTGCTCACCTCAGCTAAAGCCGAAGATGGCCGTCTATCCAGCCACCCCGTGGTGGTTGAAATGGGACAATTTCTTGAAAAACTGGTTGAAGACCTTAAATTTGCCGCTCAAAAGAAAAGCCTAGCCATGGAGTTTACTATCGGCACTGCTAATCAAACCATTGATGCAAGCGGTGGTAATAAAGTTATCAAGCCTCTGTACTATGTACATGCCGACCCAGACCGACTTCAAGAGGTAATCACTAATCTTTTTGATAATGCCGTGAAATACACTGATACTGGCAAAATATCAATCGGGCTCACCGGCAACAATGAAGTCGTGCAATTTTATATCAAGGATACTGGGCCAGGGATCCCTGGTGAGGACATACCGCACCTATTTGAAAAATTCTACCGAGTTGATAACTCAGCTACTCGTACCATCGGCGGTACAGGGCTGGGGCTATTCATCTGTCGAAAAATTGTTGAGTTATATGGAGGTCGCATTTGGGTCGAAAGTGATCTAGGCAAGGGCAGTACATTTTTCATAAACATACCTCGCCTGACAAACCAAAAGGCAACTGAGCTCCAGACAACAGAGAGTAGCTCAACAAAATTGCCCGAAGTAACATCTTTAACAAGTTCATGATACAATTTGATAAAGACATAAGCATTTAGAAAAGAAGCAAAGGAATATGTATGGCAAAAATCATGTTGGTTGAGGATGATAACAACCTCCGTGAAATATATGAAGCACGACTGGCCGCAGAAGGTTACGAAATTGTTTCTGCCCAAGACGGCGAAGAAGCTTTGGCTCTAGCTGTAAAAGAGCGTCCTGACCTAATTATTGCTGACATTATGATGCCTAAAGTTAGTGGTTTTGATATGTTGGACATATTAAGAAGCACTCCCGAAACCAAAGATACTAGAATAATTATGATGACCGCCCTAAGCCAAGCCGAGGATAAAACTCGGGCTGAAAAGCTTGGTGCTGATCGCTATCTTGTTAAATCACAGGTTACTCTTGAGGATGTGGTTAAAGTTGCTGGTGAAATACTTTCTGGGAATAGTGGAGGAGCAACACCTCCAGCTAGTACACCAACTCCAGCACTGCCGCCAAGCGATAATACACCAACGAATCAACCCTCAGACGACAATCCTGTTAACGATACCGCGCCTGTAGCTCCGGCTCCTGTCGCTGTAACCGAACCACCCGCAGAAGAAGTGCCAGTTACGCCAGCACCGACAACATCACCAGTCGACAATAATAATGCTTCAGGAACTGACTCATCAGCCAAAACCGTCTCAGAACCTGACGACCTAAAAAGAAGCTCGACTAATGAAGTAGTCGACTCGACAACCTCAAGCAATCCGCCCCTAGAAAAGGATAGCGATGAAAAACCAACGATAAATATAACTCCAGATGGTAATCTATCACACTCTAGTGAGGAGCTTAGCTCGCCGACGTCAGAAGAAGAGTCGGTGGTCAACGAGCAAATAGCTCAAGCAGTCGGTAATGATTCAGCAACTATAGATAAACAAGATGGGCTAGCAACTTCAGCGCCAGCCGTTAGTAGTGATTTTACTGAGGAAGTTATTGGTGCACCTAGCCCAGTAATGATCAAACCAACTACAGCAACCTCAATACCTGTAACTGTCGCAGATGATAAGTCGGACGAAACACCTAAGGCCGAGAAAACGAGTGAAGCGCCCGTGAACTCATCTGGATCTGATGCTGATCAATCTTTAGCTAATGCTATTGATAACTTAGTTGGGGATAAATCAGCCCCTTCAGATAGTAGCGACGAAAAAGAAGAAAAATCCGACACCAAGGAAGAAGAAACTTCAGACGAACCACAACTCGCTAAAAAGCGTGGTGGAGAACGAGTTATTACTCCACTAACAGATCCCAATGATTCGGGTCCCGATTTGCAAGCCTTACTTGCCAAAGAAGAAGCCAATGACGCTCTAACGCCACCAAGTGCCAACACAGTAATAGCTCCTGGGGGAACTGTTAGTACAAATATGCCTTCGGATACAACATCCCCTGCAGCATCACCAGACGCCAGTAACTTGACCGGTCAGGGATCAGTCACGCCAGCGCCACCCGCCGAGAACGAAACGCCTCCAGCCAGCCCAGGTAACATTGCACTCTAGACATTCGTCATTAAAGTTTTTAGGCTAATACCATGCGTATTAACCAATATATTGCTTTAGCAACAGGCATTTCACGCCGAGCAGCAGATAAGGTAATTGAAGCCGGGCGAGTTAGTATAAATAAAGCACCAGCAAAATTAGGTGATATTGTTCAGGAGAATGATTTAGTTCTGATTGACAACAAACCTATAACCCAGATGGGAATCGTAACAATACTGCTCAATAAACCTGTGGGCTACGTTTGTTCCAGAGAAGGTCAGGGCAGCAAGACAATTTATGAACTTTTGCCAAATGAACTTCACAATTTAAAACCTGTCGGGCGGCTAGATAAAGACTCCTCAGGTCTACTGCTGCTAACCAATGACGGCCGATACGCCAATGAACTTACACATCCTAAATACCGTAAAAACAAAATTTATGAAATCATGCTCGACAAGAAATTAACAACCACTGACAAACAAGTTATTGAAAATGGGATCGAGCTAGAAGATGGGCCGAGCAAATTAAAACTTGATGGAGCGGGGGAGCATTGGCAAGTGACCATGAGTGAGGGGCGGAATCGCCAAATCCGCCGAACTTTTGCAGCTCTTGGCTACAAAGTAAACAAACTCCACCGCACAAACTTTGGCGAATACAGCCTGGGCGACTTAAAATCAGGAAAGTTCAAAACAGTAAAATAAAAATTATGCGTTGTCAAGCGCCTCTACCTCTGTTATAATAATCTCAAATGAATAACAAACTTCCGATCGTTGCAATTGTGGGCCGAGCCAATGTTGGTAAATCGAGCCTTTTTAATTCTGTCCTGCGTAGGCGGGAGGCAATTGTGGCTAATGAGCCTGGTACAACCAGAGACAGCATTGTAGCCAAAGCCACCTGGAGTCATCATGATTTTTGGCTTGTTGACACAGCCGGGATGAAAGACCCAGAGGACGACTTTGAATTCACTATTCAAGAACAAATAACTCAAGCTGCTGATAGTGCGGATATTATCTGGGTTGTCATAGAGGCAAATGTAGCAATCACCGAAGAAGATCGTCGAGTCGCCAAGCTTGCCCTTAAAAGCAAGAAGCCAGTTATCTTAGTCGTGAACAAAGCCGATAAAGCGCCCAAAGCTACCGTCGATGATTTTCGCCGACTTGGCATAAAAGATATCTTTCTAACCACCGCTTCACAAAATCGGGGTATTGACGAGCTACTAGATAAAGTCGTTGATGATATTCCAAAACAACAGCTAAAAGAAGATGATAACCGTATTCGCGTAGCGTTGCTCGGTCGACCAAACGTAGGTAAATCACATCTGTTTAACACTTTAGCTAAAAAGCAGCAGGCTATCGTGGCCGATAAGGCCGGAACAACACGTGATATTAACCGAACTGTCGTTAAATACAATGGGCAAGAGATTGAGCTTATGGACACGGCTGGTATCCGTCGCAGTGGCAAGATAGAGCAGGGGGTAGAGAAGTTCAGCGTCATACGCAGCCTTAGCGCTATCGAGCAGGCCGACATCTGTTTTTTACTTATGGATGCCAATGAACTCAATGTTCAGCTAGATCAAAAAATTGCCGGCATGATTAAAGAGTCAGGGAAGGGACTGGTACTGGTCGTTAGTAAATGGGATTCTCTAGATAAGGATGCCTTCACTCGTGATCAACTGGCACCTCAAATACAACATAATTTTATCTTTGTACCATGGGCACCACTGATTTTTACTAGCTCAGTTACCGGCCAAAACGTAGCCAAACTATTCGACCTTGTGCTCGAAATATCTAAGCGACGTAAGCAAAAAATTGCTACCCCAGAATTAAACCGTTGGCTTAAAACAGTTATCGATGCCCACCCACCAGCTGGGCTTAAAAACACCATGCCTAAGCTACGCTATATAGTTCAGGAAGATGACAACCCAACACCAAGCTTCAAAGTGTTTGGCTCACATACTAAGCTAATGCACTGGAGTTATAAGCGCTTTATGGAGCGCAGTCTACGCGAAAAATATGACCTTATCGGAACACCGATAAAGTTCTGGTTCATCGAAAAAAGTTGATACACTAATATTCATGGGTTTATTCGTTAAGAAAAATGAAACAGGGACTCATTCGCCCTTATTTACCTTAGGTTCCGAGAAAACCATTTTACTAGTTGGCTTAGGAAATATTGGTAAAGAGTTTGAAGGCACAAGGCATAACATTGGCTTTGAGCTTATAGACGCCTTTACCAAGCAACAGGAGTTTCCGGCCTGGCACGAAAAAAAAGACCTCTCCAGCCACATTACAAGCCTCAGATTAGGAGATACACGCGTAATCGCCATAAAGCCCACGACACTCATGAACAACAGCGGCAAGGCCGTACAGGCCGTACAAGGCTTTTACAAGATTATCCCCGAACAGACACTTGTGGTTCATGATGAGCTAGATGTTCCATTTGGACAGATTCGAACCCGTATTGGCGGCGGAGCAGCAGGTAATAACGGTATTAAATCAGTAATCCAACATATTGGTGAAAATTTTAATCGAGTACGTGTGGGGATTCGAAACGAATTAAGCGATAAAATTGACAGTGCCGACTTTGTGTTGGCCAAGTTTTCAAAAGAGGAACGAGATCAGTTTTCTAAGCTCCAAAGAGAAACAATTAATATATTGACTGATTACATATACAAGAATGAGCTGGTTGTTGAAACCCGCTCATTCATTGTTTGATTAGACTTATAGACTTTACTGCGTATAGACTTTACTGCGTAACATCAGCTGCGCTTGGCAGATCAACAACACCTTGTCCTGGTACAACAACTTGGTTTGGACCAAGCTCTTTTACAGGTGAAGGGACGTTGATTTCGACTTTGTCATAGCTGAAAGTTGATTCACTCTTAGTGTCGCCAGTCTGAGTGCTTTCTTTGCGTAATTGGTAATCTTTTGTATCAAACCATATATATTCAGTAGTATCTTTGGCATTAGGGTCTACCACTTGGTATTTGAAACAAGTAAGCTTGCCGCAAGCTTCTTTACCAATAAGCTTATAGGTAGGTGCCTGTGTTGACGCCTGATCTGTTGTTGGTTCCTTAAAGTCAGTTGTAGTTTCGTCCTTAAGCTTTGTTGTAGTATCGTCCTTTTTCTGGGTCTGCTTATACCAAGTATCACCAGACTTTGTATAGGTATCGTTGCCGATGGTAATTATTTCCATGGCACCTTCGCCAGTAGTAACAAAGTGATATTTATCTGTTGCTACGTACTGCATTTTCATTGTTGAGGTCTGACCAGCAGCTGTGGTCGTTGTATCAACCGAGTAGTATTTATTATCTTTCCAGCTAGCAAAAAACTTACAAATATCCTTATCTTCGGAGTCACACTTAGTCGCCGACTGTTTAACTAAATCTGTTACAGACCCGTTAGTGCTTTTCTTTTGCTTATTAAACACATACCACCCGACGGCACCAACAACGGCAACCACTACAACAATTAAAACGACTACCAGCGCATGGGAGCCTCTTTGGTCTAATTTTTTCATGTTTACTTATCCTGCTTATGTTTATGACTAAATGGTATGTTTAATACATCCAGCTGTCAACAGAGGTGTGTATAAAATGAGGACAAATATAAAAGACCTCAAGAGGGGGTGGGCACCACTTGAGGCCTATTACACCCTTCAACCCACCACGAGCGAAGCATCTGGGTCAAACTCCACGTAAAGACCTGTGCCGGACAAGTGTCCATACTGGCGTACTCGCTATTGAAAAACCGGGTAGTTAAAGGGGTTAGTCTGTTTTAGAGCGTTTCCAATAAAGGAGATGCTAAGAGTAAGTGGAGGGTAACAACTTACTAGCGCGCTCTAAAACAACCTAACGATTCCCAAGAATTACTTCTTGAGAGGTTAGAATGGGGGATAAAGGTGCGTAAGAAACCGCTTAAGCGGACTTACGAGTTGCAATTTTAGCAAGAATGTTACGTTATGTCAATACTAAAAAATAAAATTGTGGTATATTAAAACTAATGGTAAAAAAGCATAAGCTCAAAAGCTTAGGTTTACCGGCCAAATTACAGACAATTCCTTCACCTCCGAGGGAATTGTTTGTTATAGGTGAACTAGACAGCTTACTTAAAAGACCTTGTTTAACGGTGGTGGGCAGTCGCAAGGTCACTCCTTACGGCAAAGCCGTAACCGAGCAATTAGTCCGTGAAGCAGCCCAAGCTGGGGTGGTCATAATTAGCGGGCTGGCTTTTGGTGTTGATAGTATTGCTCATAGGGCAGCCTTATCTGTTGGAGGTCTTACTATCGCTGTGCTGCCATCAGGCTTGGATCAGGTTTATCCTCGCGCACATACACAACTTGCACGAGAAATAATCGAGAAGGGCGGGGCGCTTGTTAGTGAATACCCAGATGGCAGTGAACCCTATAAAACCAACTTTATTGCTCGTAACAGATTAGTTGCTGGACTTGGGGATGCATTGCTTGTAACAGAGTCGGCTATAAAGAGCGGGACACTGCACACTGTGAATTTTGCTCTGGAACAGGGAAAGACAGTTTTGGCGGTACCGGGCAACATTACTAGTCAGATGAGCCAGGGAACGAATAACCTAATAAAAACGGGGGCGACGCCCGTTACGGACACGCAGGACATCTTTGACTGCCTCAATATTAAGTCTACAGAAATCACAGATGAACTGATCGCCAACAATCAAGAAGAACAGATAATTTTACAACTTCTAAACCAAAACATCAGCGATGGATCAGATCTGCTTACTAGGAGTAAATTAAGTCCCACACTTTTTAATCAAACTCTTACTATGCTTGAGATAACCGGAAGAATAAAAGCCCTTGGCAATAATAAGTGGGCAAAAAACTAATTTGCATTTGATAAAAAAATCCCGTAGTATCGAGCTTTGCAACTAATCTGATAAACTATAGCGAAATGGCAAAAAATTTAGTAATCGTTGAGAGCCCAGCAAAAGCAAAGACAATTGAGAAGTATTTAGGAAAAGATTTCTTGGTTAAAAGTAGCTTTGGGCATGTCCGAGACCTTCCCAAAAAAGGTCTAAACATTGATATTGATAATAATTTTGAGCCTACATATGCTATTAGCCCCGATAAAACCAAAGTAATTAGTGAACTTAAAAAAGCTGCTAAAGACAAAGAAGTCTGGTTAGCAAGTGATGAAGATCGTGAAGGAGAGGCCATTGCTTGGCATCTCTGTTCTGCACTCAAATTAGACCCCAAGAAAACCAAGCGTATTGTGTTCCATGAAATCACCAAATCGGCGATTGAAAACGCTATTAAAACCCCACGGACAGTTGATCTAAACTTAGTCGATGCTCAGCAAGCCCGACGAGTTCTAGACAGATTGGTTGGATATGAACTTTCGCCAATCCTTTGGAAGAAAGTCCAAACTGGACTAAGCGCTGGGCGCGTTCAATCAGTTGCGGTTCGGTTAATTGTTGAGCGAGAGCGCGAAATTGCAGCTCACGATGCTGAAAGTAGTTATAAGGTAACAGCTGAATTTAACAGTGGCAAAGATACAGTGCCAGCCGAACTTGCCGATAAACTCAAGGACGAATCAACCGCCCAAAAATTCTTAGACGACTGCATGGCGGCTACTTTTACTGTCAAAAGCGTTGATCAAAAACCAGGTAGTCGAAATCCAAGCGCGCCGTTTACAACTAGTACGCTCCAACAAGAAGCATCGCGTAAAATTGGTAATTCTGTTCGCCAGACCATGCGTCTTGCCCAAGGATTATACGAGAACGGTCATATTACTTACATGCGTACGGATAGCACCAATTTATCAAGTTTGGCCATCAGTACCTTTGGTGAATATATAAAGAAAAACTATGGTGACAAATATCATCAAGTTCGTCAGTATAAAACCAAGTCAGCCAGCGCTCAAGAAGCACACGAGGCTATTCGACCAACTGATGTTACAAAGCTTAACGCTGGCAGTACACCGCAAGAACAACGACTATATAAACTCATTTGGCAACGTGCAGTTGCTAGTCAAATGGCACCAGCCCAAACAGAAAAAACTGAAGCTAAAATCGTAGTTAGTACCCGCAAAGAGCATTTTGTTGCTAAGGGTGAAGTCCTCAAATTTGATGGTTTTTTGAAGGTTTATGACAATAGCCTCAAGGACACTATTTTGCCACCATTATCAGAGGGGCAAAAACTAACTGCCAATGAAATCTTAGCCACTCAAATATTTACCAAACCAGCAGCCCGCTACTCTGAAGCCGCTCTGGTTAAGAAGCTCGAGGAGTTAGGCATTGGCCGGCCAAGTACCTATGCGCCAACAATTAGTACAATTCAAGATCGAGGCTACGTCGAAAAGGGCGATGTCGAAGGTGAAGAACGTAAGATCACCGTATTGAAGCTAAAGGGCAAGGATGTGACAACTGATGAAGTAACCCAAGTAGTGGGGAAGGATCAAAATAAACTTCTACCGACCTCTGTTGCTTTAGTTACCACCGATTTCTTATTAAAATACTTCAGTGATATTCTCGATTATGACTTCACGGCGGACGCCGAGAAGAAATTTGACGATGTCGAAGAAGGCAAGCAAGCCTGGCAGGACTACATAAAGGGCTTCTACAAGCTATTTCACCCGATGATTGGCAAAGCCGAAGGTGCCAGCCGAGAAGAGGCCTCACAGGCTCGAGAACTTGGCAAAGATCCTAAGACGGGCAAACCAGTTATAGCTAGATACGGGCGCTATGGCCCAATGCTCCAAATCGGTGAAGCCGAGGACGAAGAAAAGCCTAAATTTGCTCCGTTACCTGACGGGGCCAAGCTTGAGACCGTAACCCTAAAAGAAGCGCTTGAAATGTTTAAACTACCTCGAGTAGTTGGCAAAACTGAAGATGGCAAAGAGATAACTGCGAATATTGGTCGCTTTGGTCCATATATTCAGGTTGAGAAGATTTTTGTTTCCATTAAAGATCTCGACCCATTCACTGTTAAAGAGTCCGAGGCACGTAAACTTTATAAAGAGAAATTAGACAAAGAAGCCAAGAAGAACATTGCTGATTTCGGTAAAATTAAGGTGTTAAACGGCATGTACGGCCCGTACGTAACAGATGGCAAAAAGAATGCTAAGATTCCAAAGGAACAGGATCCTAAGAAGTTAACCGAAAAAGACGCTCAAAAACTTCTTGATGAGGCACCTGCCAAAGGCAAGGGCCGCCGTTTCCCCCGCAAAAAACAATAATATATTGCCAAAACGCTTTAAATGTGGTATTATATTACCTTATGGCTTTAGTCCCTATGGAATCATTGGCGCAAGTAGGCGTGCATGTTAAACGAGACGTCAATGATATTATTGGTTATTTTGTCGAATTGGATCATCAGCTTGGATTTCTTGAGGCAAGCTTTGACAATGTAACTGACATTTTTGATATTGAGATGTATTATTCTGCAGTGCCAAGAAAGGGACTTGGGAAATTACTTCTTAGATCAGCCCTTGGTTTGGCAGAAGAAGTACAAGCTGAATTAATTACTGCCTGCATCATATCAAGGACCTCACTTGACTCGATAACTGAAGTTTTTGGGTCTGATGCGGTAACTGTCAAAAGTCGAGGCGACTATGGAAGCAGAAATACATTGGCCTATCTTAACTACTACACGGCCAACCACCAAAGCTAGGTTACCCACAGGTTGTCATCTGTCGATAGATATTTTGTTGTAATATTGGCAGGCAATACACCCGCAGAATAGGCCATTTTGTGCTACAATAAGTTCATAACAATATATGTTTGACTTTTAGCAGTGGAAGTTTTATAATTATATTAATCAACCTGATATAATTGCGCAAGAAAGAGAAGAATTAATGGCTCAAGACCAGAAAACCACCGTCTCAGTAGAAAAATACGTAAACGATATTTTAGAGACTATCGACAAGGAACGAGAACGAGAAATCGTGTCTCGACGTTTTGGCTTATTCGACCGCAAAGAAACACTAGAACAGATAGGGGAGTTGCTTGGCATTACTCGTGAGCGAGTTCGCCAGCTAGAAAAAGCCGTTGTTTCACGACTCAAAGCTCAAGCTTCTGAGGGTAACTTGCCGCATATTACTGATATCGAGACAAAATTTGTCGAAGAAGTAACAGATATGGGTAAAGCAGGGCGGGTGAGTGAACTTGCAGCCCGTTTAACCTCTGAAAATTCACGTTTGGATCAGGCACGTGTATCATTCCTCAGCCAACTGGTTCCAAAGTTGGTTGTCATTGATGAAAACGACTTTTTCTACTTGAGTGTTGGTCTTGCTGATGCTTACAACGAAAAGTCGCTAAAAGATGCTGCAGGCCAGGTAATTGATGCTGTTAAGAAGATTGGTGAGCCAACTTCAATCGATAAAGTTGCTGAAGCCGTTAAGCACACTGATCCTAAAGAGGTAGCGGCACTTGCCAGCACATCAAAGCAGCTAGCTCACTTAAACGGTCGCTGGGGGCTTATCAAGTGGCCAATGGTCAATCCTAAGAACATTCGCGACAAAATCTACGTTATTCTTTACGAGAACGGCAAACACATGCACTTCTCTGAAATTGCAGCTTCTATCAAGAAATCTGAATTCAAGCGTAAAGATGTAACAACCCAAGCAATTCATAACGAGTTGATTAAAGATTCTCGTTTCGTGCTGGTTGGTCGTGGTATTTACGCCCTAAAAGAGTGGGGCTATAAGAAGGGAACTGTGGCCGACGTTATCTCTGATGTCTTGCGAAAAGCCGGCGAGCCACTACATCGTGATGAAATCGTTAAGCGCGTTCTTAAAAACCGTTATGTTAAAGAGACAACTATTCTCTTAAACTTACAGGGCAAGAAGCAATTCAAGCGAGTTGCCAAAGCTACTTACACTCTCGCCGAAGACTAAAGACTAAGAGATGAGGAACCGGGTTGCAGAGTTTGAAGGGCGTGGAGAGCTCGTAGAAGCTACTCATAGGGCTTTGACTGATCAAAGTCTAGATCTTGTAGTAGTTAGAAATATTGGTGAAATAGTAGGGAAGGCCTGGGATGGCGGTAATACTTCTCGCAACAGAGACCAGCTACCCCAACTAGTCCCAGAAATAATTGATGCCAAAGAGATAGTGGAAAACTGGTGGCAAAAAAACGGCGTTAACCTAGGCTGGAAGATGCGCGATGGGTTATGGTCTGTTTTCAATCGTGAGCAGCTAAGCAACCCTCACTTCGATGCTAGTAGCCGAATAGGAGTAACCTACAGTGCTAGGGTAGACAACAACGCCGGTATAAAGCGTTATTTTTATGGTATACGCCTAGAAACCCCTACTCTTTTAGTAGGCGAACAAGATGTAAGTGCACTTACAGATTGGCAAATTCGACACAAACACTTAGATAACTCCGGTCCTTCGGTCTGGGCGAGACACATGAGCAACGTTGAACAGGAGCCAGGCGACTGGGTTATATTTCCTAATCACCCTTATCCAGCTTTTCACGCCACATCGGCTAGCGATAGGCAAGGAAAGCTAGATACTTCAACGCGCGCGCTCATTGCCAGCTACGCGGCATATTCAATAGCACCAAGTTCCATTCCTAATGTTCCGACACAAAAAGTGACTATCAAAGTCTAAAACTCAATTTAACCAATATCGAACATTTTGCGAACACGATATATACATAGTGGTAGTAGCAGGATAATGGTATTAACGTGTTGGGCAGAAAACACAGTAGAGTAGTAGGAAAATAAAAATCAAAAACAAAATTTGAAAAATACAAATACAAAAATACGCTTCAAAACATGTGGAGCAGACGACATATTGGTTCATAGATCTTACGTCGCACAATGTATATTTTGCGACTCGTATATTAGTTCTTAAGGTTAAGTGTGTATACCTTCCTAACAGGGGAGTTTTTGATGTTTTTAGTTAATTGTGCATGACTTTTCAATTTACTACTGCACTAACTATGCTTATGTGCCACAATCGCATATGTGCTATTTATTACTCTCGTACTTCAATGTCGCTATTTGCAAAATTTACCACAATATGTTTTCCACAGCCGATGTGTTTGCAATATTTGACTTTTATGTCGCTTTATATTGTTTTTTGTATTTCCCCTTCACTTCCTATATTTCACGAAAAATTTGCTTTTTCACGGTTTTGGTATTTTTATATGTTTTTCTGCAAATACAGTATTAGCGATGTATGAACATTTTGCGAACATCTAGGGGAGAGTGAAAGAAGTGCTGTTAATCTATCAGTACTTATTCATCACATGAACTCAGAGCGCCCAAGGGTGTATTGCTGTCAATAAACTTTTAGGTATAAGTCTAGTTGTTCCTTAGCTTAGCCTAGCCTACCCTACTACTTATAGTAAGCTCGTTCGTCAACACGAACATCTATATATTCAGCTGGGGTAATCTTATCGGCTTCAAGCTTGTCTTTAACGGCTAAGAAGGTGCCTGCCTGTAATCTAGGGTCGTTCTGGAACGTCATTTTTACCAAATAGGGCCTATCTTTTATTTTGACGTAAACGACGTCTGGCAAGGGTGGTAAGACAAAGGATATGTCCGTAATTCCCTTGTTTTTTAACTGAGCAGCTATGTCTTGCATGAATTTTACTTGTCGAGCAGGCAAAAACGGCTTACTAACTTCTACGGCTTGTGATGTTTGGTCTTCAATGTGTATCAGATTAGATTTCGGGAGGTTAGCATCGCCTTTCATAATTACTCTTCCCTGTTGATCAATAGCAAAAATTTCATTACCTTTGTTAAGGAAGAAAACTGGCTGTGTGATCTGAATGTATACAATTGGTCGACGATTGATCAGGGGTAAACTCACTGTTGCTTCTGAAATCTCAGGAAATTGCTCTTGAAGGGAATGAGCTACTGAGGTCGTATTAATACTAACCTTACTGCGATTAAAAATTGATCCTTCGAGTATTTTTTGAGTTGCTTGTTGGTATGTGTCAGCTGATCGCAACAGAGACTGGGTTGCCTGATCTTGTTGGTTAACGATGATAACTTTGGGGCTTGTGCTAAGTGAGAGGATATAAATAAAGCTTGCGGTTATTACAAGTAATGTAAGAAAAGTTAATATATGATGTCTACGAAAACTTAACTCTTGCTTCTGTTTGCGTTCCTCAGAAGCTTTAACACTATCGTCTCCCGGGATAACCCGATTTTGGTAGTACGAAAAGACCGCACGGTCAGTATTAGCTGAGCCACGTCTAGGATTTTTTGATGGTTTTTGTTTTCTGCCGAACATTCTAAAAACTACTTTTTCATCTGATCTTTCACAAAATCAATTGTTTCTAAAATTATCTTTGCTAGGTCATGGGCTGCATTCGGGTGCGCAAATTCATGGAGTTTTGATGACAGTTTAGACTGAGCCGTCTTGTCATTAATAAGCCCTGTTATGGCCACGACTAATGCATCGGGGTCATTTGCCAGCGTATCCTCATGAAGAACTTTAACGGCTCCGCTATCACTCAGTAATTTTGCGTTCATAAGTTGATGTCCGCCAGTCAAATAAGGATTTGGTACTAGGATACAGGCCTTCCCTTGCAGAGCGAGTTCAGCAATTGTTGAAGCACCAGCGCGGCTTACGACAACATCGGCCGCACCACTGTATACAAACATATTATTTACAAACTCTAACAACTGAACACGCTGCATTAGATCTTTGGACAGAGAGCTATATAGACCTAAATTGCCCTTCCCTGCTTGATGCAAGATGTACAAATTTGGATTTTGGCTAAGTAACTCCTGAGCAACCAATGACATATAGGCATTCAGTCGTTCAGCTCCTAAACTTCCGCCCGTGACAAACACTACTTGAGCATTGGACGGCAGCTTCAGTTCATTGCGATATTGTTTCATAAGATCGGGGGTAACACGCTCATATTCATTGGCCAGTGGAATACCCACTACCTCTGTTTTTTCTGGAGGATAGCTATAAAACTCTTTAGGCATGCCTACGCAGTGGAGTAAGGCATTCTTTGCGATCAAGCGGTTGGCCAACCCTGGCACGGTGTCTGAGTCGTGTGTGATATATGGAATTCCCAGTTTGGCACAAGCACGGCCAACAGGGACACCAACAAAACCACCCTTAATAAACACCAGCTCTGGTTTCAGTTCTTTAAGTAATTTTAGACTTTGGCGATAACCTACCCCAACACGAAAAAAGTCCCGGGCGTTTAGCAAGTTCGTTTTAATATCAAAAACATGTGCTAAAAATGACTGTGAATTATAACGGCGGAATTTACCAGCTTTTACAGAGTAAGACTGGTCGATAAACTGACTGCCTTTTGCTACATCAGCAAACTTACCGTCTTTTTCGCCAACATATACAAGTTTGGCATCTGGTTTTTGATGTTTAAGCTCTTGGGCTACGGCCAGGAGTGGTGTAATATGGCCGCCCGAGCCCCCGCCGGCTAGAACTATAGTCATTATTTGGTCCTTCTGTGTTTTTTGTGCTTGCACTATATGTAGTATACCGTGAAATGTTAAAAACTATACCGATTGCAGCCGTGACAAATATAAGACTTGTGCCCCCGTAGCTGATAAATGGCAAGGTAATTCCCTTCAGCGGTAACAGACCGAGCATAGCTCCGACATTGATAATGGTTTGGGTGCTGAGCCAAGCCAAAACTCCGGCAACAATTAACCTTGAATAATCATCTGGGGCGCGCTCCATAATTCGGGCGATTCTAGCAAATAAGGCGACAAATAAGCCTACCAGTAATGCCGTGCCGAAGAAACCAAACTTCTCGGCGTAAATTGCAAATATCGAGTCATTAGCGGCTTCAGGAAGATACCCATAAGCCTGGACACTGCGACCAAGTCCAAGCCCAAATACGCCTCCTGAACCAACAGCAATTAGCGCCTGGCATGATTGATAGCCAGTGTTCTGGCAATCCCTGGCTGGCTGTAGGAAGGTTGCTAAGCGTTGTCGGCGATAACTTACCGGTAAAATTACCAATATGCCACCAATAGCGATGATAGCAGCTATCATGAGCGCCTTCTTTAGTGGCAGCCCGGCAATAAATGACATGGCTGTCATAATCGCAATCATCACAGCCGTAGAGCCAAAGTCACTTTGTAAAATCGCCACAATAATGCCTATTAGACCAAGTACTATAACCAGAACCTTGAGTGTCTTCTTACTGTCAGCTAGTGTTCCGGTACGAATACGATCACTTAAAAAGCCAGCCAGCCAAATAATAAGTGCGAACTTTATAAGCTCTGCCGCTTGGAACGACATTCCGCCGACTTGGATCCATCGATATGCTCCGTTAACCCTTTCGCCAAATAAACGCACCGCCACAGAGGCAACTCCTGCCAATACTATAAGAGGCACTTCTAGTTTTCGCCACAACCGCACAGGCAAGTTACTCACAGTAGCGAAAGCAGCAATACCAAGTATGATGGCGATAAACTGCTTACTGATATAGTAGTTTTCACTGACATTTTTTTGAGCCGCTAATCCAGGGCCTATGGCATAAACAACAATCATTCCTATTACTAACAGCAGAACGCTAATAAGTAAAAGAACGTAGTCTGGGCGATGACGCCTAGTAGTTCCGCCTTCTGTAACAATTGGTCGTCTACGTGCCGTCAAGGCTCTCATATGTATTTACCAAGGACAAAGATTATAAGCCCAAGTACGGCTGCAACCTGTCCTAAGATCCAGAAACGCATCGTAACCTTGGTTTCTGCCCAACCGCTTGCTTCAAAATGATGATGAATAGGTGCAATCTTAAATATTTTCTTGCCGTGTCTGAGCTTCTTAGAGCCGATCTGAAGTATTACTGACCCGGCTTCGGCAACAAAAACAATTCCAATAATTGGCAATATAAACACTGTATTGGTGACCATAGCTATGACACCCAAGGCCGTTCCTAGGGCAAAAGAGCCCACATCCCCCATAAAGAATCTTGCTGGATAAATATTAAACCAGGTGTAAGCCAGTAATGCGCCGACTACACTCATGCAAAATCCAGCTACGCCATATCGCTGCTCCAAAAACGCGATTACGGCATAGGCACCAAAAGCTATAGCTGTTAGCCCACCAGCAAGACCGTCAAGACCATCCGATATATTAACAGCGTTGGCTGTTGATACTACGACAAGCACAAATAACGGCACAATTAACCAACCAATATGCCACTCGCCAATTACCGGTATATGAACTGCGGCAACATCAAGCTTAGCGTAGAAGTACCACCCGCCTATCAAAGCAACCAATGTTGTTAGCAAAAACTTCAACTTAGAAGGCAGTCCAGCAACACCTTTGCCCGTACCTCGTATGTTAATAATGTCATCAACCAAGCCAACTACGCCTGCCCCCACAAAAGCCGCTAAAGGTAGCCATGTCTGAGGGCGACTCAAATTAGCAAAAATTGTCACCAAACTAACTGATATGACAAAGATTAGTCCCGCCATAGTAGGAATATGTCTCTTTAATTTCTCACCATGTAGACTATTGAAAACCTTAGCTGCTTCGCCTGTAGTCGCTTTTTCTCTTGGTCGTTTCCACCACTCGAATTTATAAGCCAATGTCGTATACAAGGGTGTGATAAGCATACTAAGTAGGAACGTGAAGAACCCTAATCCAAGTATTCGGATAAGTGTACTGTTGTTGACGACGATATTGAATGTGTTTGTCATGGCTGATTTCCTATATTATACCCTTTTAATGTGTTTTTGAGCTAACTGGTGCTGTGTTAATAATCATCTGTACTATATCAGTGAATATTGGCGCTGCTGCCTTTGATCCAGCATAGCCTGCAATCTTTGGCTCGTTGACTCGAACAACAATAACATATTGAGGCGTATCACCACCAACAAAACCAACAAATGTTCCGTTAAATTTATCTTCATAATATCCGCCCCCAGGCTTGGCTATCTGGGCTGTCCCTGTCTTACCACCGATGTTGTAGGCTGAAGGATTTTGGGGCATTCCATATAATGTGTGGTTTTTGGCAAATGTATACTCCATGAAGTTTTGTAGTGACTGTGATACATCTGGCTTAACACTATGTGGATTAAGAACATCGGGTTTAACAGGCTGAAGATTATCCGAATCGTCCTCATAACCACTAACAAGTCTAGGCCGATAGTATGTTCCACCATTAACAGCAGCCGAAAGCGCGGCCCCCATCTGTAAAGGCGTGGCGGTCATACCTTGGCCAAAGGCGGTGTTAGCATATTGAATATTAAGACCGTAACCTTTTTTGGGATCTGGTATATATCCATCTGCCTCGAAGCCCTGCTCTATCCCGGTTGCTTTACCAAAGTGATAATGATTAGTCATATAGTCGTACCAGGTTGTCCTGGCTTTTTCATTAATTTGTCCGCCGCCCATTTGCATCAATAACCAGGTAGCTCCTGTGTTAAGCGAAAGCTGGAGAATGTCCGCAATGCTCTTAGTTCCAGCCCCTCCATCCTCCTCGATGTTTGTAATTTTAGCGTCATCCACCGTAAAATGTGCTGGGTCATAGTAGGTTTGATCTTTACGTACTGCCCCACTGTCTAAAGCTGCTGCCGCTGTTAAAGGTTTCATTGACGAGCCAACCTCAAGTGGTGAGCTTACACTGGCATTATTAAAGACATTGCCGTCCTCAACCTTATAGAACTCACCAGGGTTATATGTTGGATAATTGGCCATTGCTTTTATGGCACCAGTATTAGGGTCCATAACTACCACGCTACCTGATTTTGATTGAGCACGGTCAAGACCCTTCTTTAATAAATCCTCAACTTGCTGCTGCATGGATAGGTCAATTGTCAAAACCACGCGCTTTCCTGGTGTAGGTTCAATACTTACGTTATCTTTATTCGCTACAAGTGGAACTCCTTTGGCGTCTGTTATGGCCTTAAGAAGCCCCGGGGAGCCCTTTAATTTATCTTGCAGGGCTTGTTCCACCCCATATTTACCTTCACCTTGGTCATTTACAAAACCAAGCAACTGAGCAGCCAACTGACCCTGAGGATATGTTCGGTAACTTTCTTCGCGCGTACCGATCCCCTTCTCTTTTAAATCATCGAGTTTATTTTTCTGATCCTTACTAAGTTTCTTAGCCAAAACCGCATAACGCGTATCGGCTTTCATTTGCTTTTCATACTCATTGGTATCGCCACCAATAATTTTTTGTACCTTATCAGCTGTAGATCGTGTATCTTTTATGTATTTTGGATCGGCAAAAAGGGTATACTTTTTCTCATTAAGAACAATCGGTACTATCTTATCCCCATCATAAGCCTCAATAATGCCTCGCTCAGCCGGTACCTCATATTCCTTGAACTGGCCACTGTATGCAACCTTCCTATAATAATCATGCCTAATAACCTGTAGATAAAACAAACGTATAACAAAAATGGCGCTTACAACTAAAAGTAATCCGTACCACAGACGGATTCTAAATAAAACATTGTTACTGCTTTTTGACGGAAGCGTTGGTTGCATGAATCTCCTGCGTTGTAACGGGCTTTTCTAGTGTAACATTGCCTTAGTTCTGGACGGTTGCACTTGGAGCTACAGACACTAAATTCTTAGAAGCATCGCTGTTCTTAACTCGATCAAGTGATTGTAGCCGAGCTGATGCCACTTCGAGCTCGTCATGTTCTTGTTTAAGTTGCGTTTGCTGTTGCTTTAGGCTGTTTATCTTATAACCAAACGCGTTGGTCTTTGTTACTTGTGTTAGATATAAAAGACCCAGTAAACATGCAAGTACGACCAATATTATTGTGTTGCTAATTGGACCTATGCCCTTTTTGCGATCTTGGAAGCTAGTTGTATTTTGGTTTCTGCCCCAAGCGTTGTTACCGAATTTTTGCGTTGTTCGGCCGTTTTGAACGGCAAATCTTTGTCGGCTAAGAGCCATTGTTGAATATGTCATGTTTGTGTTTGTTTTTAGTTTTTATTGGTGTGGACGCCGGGTTACCCTAGCGCCCACTGCTCTTGTGCATTCGGCCTAGACCACTCGCACTCGAACTTTGTAAGTTCGGGAGCTACTTTTTACCTGAATTGGCATTTATCTCCCTTTCTATTGTTTTTATTTTCACTGCGACTCGTAGTTTTGCACTACGAGCTCGCGGATTAAAAGCTAATTCCTTTTGGTCTGCAGTAACAGGTTTTTTACTCGCTAAACGTAACTCGACGTCAAAACGATCACCTGCGTATTCATTCATGAACTGTTTGACCACTCTATCTTCAAGACTGTGAAAACTAATTATTGCTAGTCTCCCGCCGGGATTTAACAGTGTAATCAAGCGTGGTAATGTTTGCTCAAGTAAGCCAAGTTCATCGTTAACGGCAATACGAAGTGCTTGAAACGTTCGTGTAGCTGGATGGACTTTGCTATAACCTGGCCAAGCAGTTGCGACTACTGCAGCAAGCTCAGAGGTAGTCTTTATTGGTCGGCTCTCAATAATCTTGCGGGCTATAGTTCGAGCTTTGGGCTCCTCACCATAGTTAGACAAAATATTAACGAGCTCCCCTTCGTCAGCGTTATTTACAATCTGCTCAGCTGTAACTGATTGAGATTGATCCATGCGCATATCCAAAGGGCCATCTTTCTGTAGACTAAATCCTCGGCTGGCATTGTCAAGGTGCGGTGAACTTACTCCAAGATCGGCTAGAATCATATCGAATTGCCTGTTTTCGCTTTGTAGCTGCTTCGTGGCGCTCAAGAAATCTTTATTTATGATTTCTATGCTTCGGTTGGCAAAACGTTCCTTTAGCGACTCTATTGCCCGCTCATCGCGGTCTACGAGTACACTGCCTTCATCTTGTAAGGTTCGTTCCAATACTTCTTGGGCATGTCCACCGTACCCGGCCGTCAAGTCAAGATATGTCTCGCCTTTTTCTGGTTTCAGGTACTGCAGAACTTCGTTAAGAAGTACTGGGATGTGTTTGTCATGGTGATCTGTTTGTTTTTGCATATTTTTTGTTTTTACAAGGTCTTTTCTATCTTCGCCGTTTGGGGCGAAGGATAGCTGCCCTTGTGTGCACAAGGTCACCTAATCAGCAGTCAACTTTTTGTTTTTTGTCGTTTTTGTTTTTGTTTGTCGTATGAAAGCGTTGGTGTAAAAAATCATAACAATGATTTTTCAAAGAAAACCATCAAAATTTTTCACTACTTACATACTTGAGAGACTTTGTGTGAGGTGGAGTTTTGGGAGGTGTTGTTTATGTAATGTGCGAGGGTTTTTATAAGGTGGTGCCCCGGTCCACCTGATGACTGCCGAATAGCTAACCTCGTCTTGGTTTCTATTCGTTTTTAATTGTTAATGAGCCTTTCCCGCGTATTGATAATCAATTCAAGCTGCGCTAATGCGCCAGTACTTGCCTACCCTCACAGCTACGACCGCACGGTCGATATGTGCATAATCTAGTAAGTGCTGCTCTATGGTTACTCTTCCCTGCTTGGCATCAATCGTACTGTCCGTCTTACCCATTCGGAACTGTACGTTTAGATCAGCAATTTGCTCATCTAATATATTGCCTTGCAGTTGTGGCTCAACTTGTTCATCCCACACAGCTTTTGGATACATGTGGAGATAATCTTTGAAGCCACGAGTTATGACTACTCCTGAGGCAAATTCACTACGAAGCTCGGTCGGTATGGTTAACCGACGTTTGTCATCTAGTTTCCTCTCAAAGTAATCAGTATTGGCCATAGGCTTTAATTGTTATTGTTCTTGGGTTTTTGTTTTTTTATGTGGCAATGGTTTTACCCACGATTACCCACTGACATGAGCATACAACCCACAACTACCCACGCGCAAGTCTTTTTATCTGTTTCTTTGCATACTTATCCACAGATTTGACCAAAAAGAAAAAACACCACAACATGTGGTGTTTCGGATGATATATCAGGCGCTATTAATTACCGCTTGCGTTTGATTGATCTACCTGGGTTTGTGTTGGGACTTCAACGGTTGAGCCTACAACAACACGTCCGCCAGCTTCAATACAGGCAACAGGAGGAACATGCTCCACGTCAAGACGATCACCTGCTCGAACAATAATGTTGCCCTTGCGATCCACAGGGTCAGTATCGCGACGACGTTGATGACCATCACTAGCAATGATACTTAACTCAGAGCCAGAAACATCAGCACCATTAGCTTCAAGTTTATTTGTTGCTGCAGAGGGGCTATTTAATCCATTCGGCTCAGCTACAAATTCGCAAGCTGGTAGTTTGTTGTATTCGTTTGCATTACTGACTACAGCGTGAGCACTAGCACCAGCTAATGCACCAGCACTGAAAACAGCGGCTGACATCCCCCGACGAAAACGACGAGATAGTTTAGGTGAATTATTTGGTTGGTGTTTGCTTGCTTCTGACATAATATACACATTATATCAAGCATAAGCTATTTTGTCAATATTATGAACTGCTAATACTGCTCTTCTATCTCTTTGACGTATTTCGCAAATTTATGACCACTTGGCCGAATTGTGCGTTTCATATTGTGTTCACGATCTACTTCTACCAAACCAAATTTTGGCCACCATCCATATGCCCACTCAAAGTTATCCAATAAACTCCAGTGAAAATAACCCCTAAGATCAACACCCTCGCTTAAAGCTCGTTCCATAGCCACAATCGTCTCTTCAAGCCACCAAGTTCTAAATTGATCACCAGTATCTGCTAGACCATTTTCGGTTACAATGATAGGTTTTCGGTAGTGCGCCCAGGCTCTTAGTAATAGTGGGTATAATCCTTCCGGCTCCATATACCATCCCAGGTCATTAAGTGGAACCTTAGGATTGTCTCGTTTAAACCAACGGTAATAGTCACTAAAGTAATAATTAAAGCCTACGAAATCTTGTTGACGCTTAATACGATTCAGAAACCACCAGTTCCACATAAAACGCATCCACTTCGTTGTCATCTCATCGCCTAAATTATGTGGTCTTTTGGCTTGAATGTTGGCTAGCTGCTGAGCAATCCCAATCATTAAACTTGGACGTTGCTTCTTAAGAATTCTATAAGCCCGCTTGTGGGCTGCAATCAGGTTAAAGTAAACTTTGATTGTACTGATTATACTTTTCTCTTGAGGTGGCCATTCACCTGAGAAATAGCTAAAGGACGCGTAGACATTTGGTTCATTGATAGTAATAACGTAAGTAATATCATCACAGAATTCCTGGCCTACTTTCTCGACAAAACGATCAAAATACTTTAGGTTAGCTCGGTTTTTAAAGCCACCCTTTTCGGCAAACCACACAGGCAATGTCCAGTGCCAGATATTTAGAAAAGGCTCAATTTTTTGTTTGCGAAGCTCAGCAATATAGTTACGGTAGTGTTCGATTTCCTTTTCATCCCACTCGCCTTCTTTTGGTTCGATTCTTGCCCACTCAATACCAAAACGAAAAGAATTAAGGTTTAGATCTTTTAGTAGTTTAAAATCTTCCTTATAACGCTTGTAATGTTCAACACCCGCGCCAGAAACATAATTATCAGGCGTTTCGGCCTGGTCTTTTATGTCTCGCCATCCAGGCAACCATGACAGACGCTGGTGGGCTGTTTCAGCTTGTTGCTTAGCTACACCTAATTCCCAAACACTCCATTGGTTATGAGCGCCTCCTTCAACCTGATGGCTGGCCGTACTAGCGCCCCAGAAAAAGTTTGGTGGAAATTCGCGTTTGTATTTGTCCATTTACATAAGCATCATAGCACAATCAGATTGTTGATGTCCCGAGTGTAGAGCTGGCTAGTTATTTAGCGTCTTGGCTTATCAAAATGCTGAAGCTGACTACGCAGCTCATCAATTCTTAGGATGTATTGCTCGTATGGTTTGAGAAGTGAGGAATACTGTCGATTAGGAGTCATTATGTGTTTAAGCCGTTTTTTATCAGCTAGATACTCAGCCAAACAATAAAAGTCACCATCTCCCGAAACAATAATCGCTTGCTGATAATTTGGCATTTCTTTCATGGCGTACAGTACCAACTCAGCATCAATGTTCCCTTTTATTATCGGCTTTTTGCCTTTACCATCCTCAGGTTTAGGCATAACGTCAACTGTTGGCTTAAGTACAATTAAGTAGCCTAAGTCGTGCAATTGATTGTACATATCCTCATGCTCTTGCATATAGCCAATAAACAGATATGCACGTGAAACATTATGCTCTACCTGTAGGTAGTCCCTAAATTTCTTCCAGTCCATTTTCCACCCAGCCTTTTGGGTGCCGAGATTTAGATTTTGACTATCAATAAAAGCAAATACAGTCGGTTTTCTATCAAATGGTTTTTTCATCTGATTTAATCATAGCATGTATCTGTTCGCAGCAAGAAATAACCAAGATTACATGGCATTGCCAAGGCAAAGAATGTTGCCTGACGGGTCCTTGAACCACGCGGCTTTCATATCTCCCATAACATGCACGTCGCCTTCAAGAGTTACCCCGGGCATGTTGTCATAATGCTCGAAACTCACGCCTTTACCCTTAAGGTCAGCTACGACAGCATTTATGTCAGATACTTCCCATGATGCTGCGTTAGCCTTATTTGTACCTGCAAACTCTGATTTATATACGAAAATTTTTGAATCACCACTCTTATACATAATGCCGCCGGGGTTTTCGTCAACTTTTGTTAGCCCCACTACCTCTTCATAAAACTTTTTTGATTCTTCCAAATCTTTGACCGCTACAATAGCATGTACATTTGATTCGCCCAACATAATAAACCCTCCTTAGTTACCCTTACAGTATACGCCCCATAACAAGTGTAACTGAACTATATACTTAGCTTTGGCTAGTTTTTACCTCTGTTTTTGATGGACGTTTACTGAACACAAAAATATAGGCAATTGAGAGTAAACCAACGGCATTTATTAGTAGCAAAATAATAAACCAAGCCTTGTCGTTATTACGAGCAGCCTTCCACAGTGCTACGCCCTTCCAAGCTAATTCCCATAAAGCCAGAATTGCAATTAGCCAGGCATAATGATTAATAAAATCTTGAGACATGTTACCTCCAATTTTCTAGTCTATTGTAACGCCGATTATGCAAGTAAACCAAGTAAACGATCATACAACACCCCGCAATCTCCAGCCGATAACTCAAGTTGATTGCTAGTGTTAGCACGAAGGATACGCTCACCTTCTGCAGCCTGATTCATCTTGGAATTACTTGTTGGAAATTCAATTCTTGGAGGCCGTATATCAGGGCAAGCTCTCATTGTATGCCACCATTCGACAACTTCCTCACCTTCTGCAGCCAAAATATAATCATGATTAACGCTTGAGTTCATTGTCTTGTCGTGACCAGATAACTCTCTGTAGCGAACAACCACTTTAGTCCTTTGCCCATGAATTGCCAATATTCCACTGACTCGCACGATCATGGGGGGCCACTGCATAGTATCCATATCTACAAAAGTTCTCTCCAGGATAATGCCTGTACGGCAAGGATCAATGACGATAACTCTAGCATCGGGCTCTTCACCAACAGCCAGCACTGCATGCTTAAGCACATCAAAATCATCATAAGTTGGCGGTCCCAATTCCCAGCTACGGTCATTTGGCCCAAGACCGGTTGTCTCTGTCATAGTAATTTATTATGCAACTAAAATAACAAAACACAAGTTATTTTTTGTCTTTGTGATGCTCAACAAACTCTTCTTCTTTTGTCCGAAGCTTAGTGTATATAATATAGATACCGGCACCGATTAAACCAATGACCAAAGATCCCAGAAACGCTAATAATGCTATTGCCATACCTAAATTGTAGCAGTTATTCAGATTATAGAATTGTAATCACTGCCCAGCAATCAATAGGCTTTATTACGCAACGCGTTTGATCTGTGGTCTCAGGTCTTTGGTTGCTAGAGTTGCTAGGCTTTTTGTTACTTCATTGGGCAAAACTACTGGTTGGCCCAATCTTTCATCTGAACGAATCTTATCTGTTGCAAGCGTAACCAGTGCTTTAGCCAAAACGTCATTTGAAGCCTCGGCATACTGTCTTGCTTGGGCTAGTACAGGGTTAAGTTCTTCTGGAGTATAGGCGCCACCACCTGCATCATAGGCTTCGATCTTTTTATTTATAGCATCGAGTGAACTAAAGATGGGTGGGGTTGAGTCTTGAGCTTTCATTTTTGTTTTTGCTAACCTTTTACAAATTATACTGCTTATGCTATAAATTGTCAATGTACTAATACTGCCCTACGGTGCTGAAATAAAAATAAGATTGTTATTTTCTTAACGAATAGCTTCTATAAGGTTAGTAACTTTTACGCGTTCTTGTTTGGTTGTGTCACGATTGCGTAGAGTTACTGTGTTGTCATCCAAAGTATCAAAGTCAATCGTTACACAGTATGGTGTACCGATTTCATCTTGGCGACGATAGCGTTTACCAATGTTGCCGTTGTCATCCCACATAACATTGCCAAGTTCGCTCTTAAGCATTTTGTAAACTTCTTGAGCTTTCTTAACTAGTTCTGGTTTGTTCTTAAGTAGTGGTGACACAGCAACTTTAACTGGCGCTAGGTGCGCTGGTAGTTTTAGATAAACTCTTTTCTCGCCTTCTACTTCATCCTCATGATATGCCGAAGTCAAAACGGCCATAACTGCACGCTCGACACCAAAACTTGGCTCAATGACATGTGGTACAAACTTATCGTTTGTGCCCTTGACTGTATATTCCATGCTCTTACCACTGGCGTTTTGAATATTCATCAAATCAAAATCTGTACGATACGCCAAACCTAAGAGTTCGTCCCGCTTGTGCGGAAAATCAAACTCAAAATCAATTGTGCGTTTGCTATAGTGCGCTCGATCTTCTTCTGGCACTTCAAGCTCATGCACAGAATCTTTAGGTAGTCCAAGTTGTTCCAAAAATTCGTGGATGTCTTTGACCCATTTGTCGAATTCTTTCTCCCAAGATTTTGGCTCGATGAAGTATTCAACTTCCATTTGTTCAAACTCGCGTGAGCGAAAAACAAAATCACGTGGGCTGATTTCATTACGAAAAGCTTTACCTTGCTGCGCAACTCCAAATGGTAGATCTGGATAAAAACTATCAAGAACGTTTTTGTAATTAGTAAAAATACCTTGGGCAGTTTCTGGGCGCAAATAAACAACGTGGGGGCCAACATTACTAATATTGCTGCTGTTAAGCATAATGTCATGATCGCCACCCTTTTTATGCATCTGATCAATTACATCGCTTTTCAGTTGAATATTGATTGTATCGGCAGTGGGGCCAACTTTTGTTTCGAACATCATATTGAATTGTCGTGGCTCGCCGAACGTGCCAGTCTTGCCACAGTTCGGACATTTATCGCCTTCTAGATGATCAGCACGAAAACGAGATTTACAGTTACTACATTCAACAAGTGGGTCAGTAAATGTTTCGGTGTGGCCGCTGGCTTGCCACACTTTTTGGTTCATAAGTATAGCTGCGTCGACACCATAAATATCATCACGATCATCAACAAACGTCTTCCACCACAAATTCATAATGTTCTTTTTGAGCGCTAAACCAAGTGGGCCATAGTCCCAAGTACCACTTAAACCACCATATACATCAGAGCCAGGATAAATAAAACCTCGGCGCTTACACAAGCTAACAATGTCTTCTAAACTTACCTTTTTGCTCATAGTTATTTTTTATTATACCTTTAGCCGTTTGCAAACTGAAGCATTAGTTGCTTTATTAGTGGCTGAATCGCCAGTGAAACTTCACTAAGGTCAGTTATTGATTTAAGTTTCTCGGGCGATTGTTGCAAAAGAAGACGCATGAGTTTTATGTGTTTATCACTATACTTACCGTCTTTTGTCTGCACAAAAGCTACGCAGTCAAAGTCAAAAATATATCTTCCAACTTGTAGCTTATCGCCTTTTGCATCAGTAGCTAGATTTGGTTCATGGCCCAAAAGTCTGAGCAGTCGTAAACAAAACCATGCATATGTGAGTTTTGGCTCAACATCTATGTGGTTAAGGCTAGTTAGTCCGGCCACCAGAATGTGATAATAATCTTCTTCACACACATCTTCAGTTACTTTATTTATAACTTTCAAAAAATCATAGCCAAGCATTGTACGATCAATATTTTTAACTATGTTCCCCCAGTGAGTAACCATCCGTGTGGATATTAGTGTGCTGATATCTCTTTTGCCCGGTATGTATGTTATAGCGCTAATGCTAAACAGCTCAATACCGCCCGCTAACTTACTAGCACTTTTGCGCACCCCTTTGGCCATCAGTCTTAATTTGCCATGGTCAGGCGTGATGATCGTAATTATTCTATCAGCCTCACCATAATTTAACCTCGTCAAAATAATACCGGTCGTTACTATTTGGTTCATTAGTTATCCTCAAATAGGTGTTTACCAACTTTAGCTATTAATTGAGCCAATGAAGTTTGTGGCTTATATAAGTACTCTACAATCCCAAGTTGCTTAGCTGCATCATCACTAAGATTTATCTCAGCCATTGGTACAACTGTGTGCAGAATAACTGGGATTTTTTGCCAATCACTATGCGATCGAAGTTCGTGCAGAAACTCTACCCCATTATGTGAAGCAAGTTGTAGTTCCAAAATAATTAGCGTTGGGGGATGTTTATCGATATAACTTACGGAGTTCTGGGCCGAAGACTCCCAGTGCAATGTAATATTCTCAGACTTCAGAGCCTTAATATAAGTCATAGCTAGAAGCTTGTCTGGCTCTATCAACAACACACTTGTCATAGGACTATAGTAACGCCAGTTGCTGACTTGGCAATAATGTTGCTGCCAGCCCAGTATTAGCCTTGGTCTTAACCACCCTCAAATTTGTAGCCATAGCATCGAATAATGAGTTTGCCACCATAATACCCGCACCGCTTGAATGGGTTAAATCAGCCATCGGCTGGCGAGCAACACCATATAGTTTTTTTGCCTGCTTCATTAGATTTGCACTAACCTCCTGGTCGGACGTTTGCACACCTGTAATAATGCCCTGTTTAGTTTTGTGAGCCGTAAGAACTATCTTGGATTTCTTGTTACTACTACCCAATGCATTAATAAAACTATAGGCCAAACTAGTTAAAGCGGCCTGTAATCCTGCTGGATGAGCCATGACTAGCCCGCATTTACCAGAAATTGTTAAATCTATTGAGCAATCATATAACTTTGCGACTTTATTGAGGTATTGCGCGGTGTCGTACATTGTGGCGCTAACTGACACAGGTTCAAGATGTAGTATTTGCTGCCCAAGCATTGTTTGGGTACTCAACACGTAACTATCTATTAAACGAAGTGCCGTATCAGCTAACACTTCAGCATGTTGAATTTCCTTTAGATCTCCACTTAGTAGAGCCAACTCAGCCGATCGTGCAATCTGCATTAACGGCAACTTTAGTTCTTCGGCTAATGACCGAAGTAATCGACTTTGCGATTCCTTTTCATATGGCGCTGACACGCTGGCATTCACCGTTTTTTCTAACCCTCACTTAGTTTGGGTATATTATAGCATTTTTGCCAACTAAGGCGTAAAGCTGAAGTTTGGCAAAATGTTATCTGTGAAGTCTTGCTTATACTGATCGGCCTCTGTTGAGAGCTTGATTGTTTTATCACGAAGTGGAATCAAGATAACAACACCCTTCTTGCCAATTTCTGGCTCACCATCAAGCCGCACGCCAACAACTCCTGGAACATTGACAGGCTTATACGGCTGGGTTGTAGCCTTTCCGCCCTTTATTTGGGCATCATAGCTACCGAGTTCGTTAGCAAATGTTCGATTAAGAACCTGGAGTCTTAAAGCATAGCTGACATCTGGGGTATTAACACCTTGTACATAGTTTGGCTGGAAATAACCATCGACAGGCACACCGGCTTTACCTGACTCATCGACATAAGCACTCCAAGTCTTAGGGTATTTCACCTGAACACTTCCGTAAGATGTCGGCCCCTGGTAATCCTTGAGTGGCTGTTTCTCTCGGTCGATGAACTCATTATCCTTTTGAGTGGCTGTTTCTTTCTTAGCCACGTCTACAGCAGCTTGAATCTTCTGATCAACATTGTTTTTATAATCTTGTCGACTGTTGTAAGCCCAGAGCCCAAACACAAGAGCGGCAATAAAAAACAATACTAGTGCTATAAGTGGAAAGATAAGGGCGTTTATACCCCTCTCGTCAGAACGTACATTTCTCATAACGCTAATGGTAACCTAAACACTCGAGGTTGTGCAAGCATTACTTGTAGCTATATAAGTACATCCCCTTTTCTTCTTTGACCGGCTTCTTATTGGGTATGTGAAATGCGAAACTTACTAACTTGACAGGCTTTTTGGATTCTTGAGTAATTTTTGTATCCAACTTTTCCATATATGGCTGGAGCAGAAATACAAATATACCATCGGCAGGTGGCAGTTTTTTGTGCCAAAAGTTACCCCAAACAATCTTGATTTTACCCCTGTAACGAAGTGTAATTATCCAAGAGTAGATAACTAGGAGCGGATTTAGTTCATAGCCAACACTATTAATGCCCCTCTTAGCAGCTTCTATTAGAATTCGCCCATCTCCGCTACCAAGTTCCAGCAAGGTATCTCCCGGCTTAAGATTGGCCATGTTAAGTGCTCTTTGTACTTGAGGCTTTAAGGTTGGTAGATACGGCGCACCAAAGGCAATTACAAACACAAAACAGACAAACAAAATAGCGCATAGGACAACCGCAATATTCCAGGCTGTTTGCATTTAGACCCCTGTTCTTTTGGAAGATTTTTGAACTTTGGTTATTTTATTCTCGGCTTCGTTTAAGTATTTTTCAAGCTTGGCAACTATATCCATAGCTCGTTCATATTGCTTAGTTGCTTCATCTATTTCTAGATCACCAGATTGTATGGAGCTAAGAATTTCATCCAGCTCTTGTCGAAGATTGCGGTATGATTCTTGTTTTTGAGACATAGTTTTATTGTACCTTACCTTTTACTAGTGTTAATAATGTTCCGTCTTGTAACTGAACGGACAGTTCTGCCCCTTCCTTAACACCTTTAACACTTTTTACTAGCTGTCCGGAGCTTCGGGCGATGGCATAGCCCCTTTTAAGTAAAGTTTCCGGATGCAGCGCCAGTAGTAACTGCTTGATACTTTTTAAATTATGTATCTGCGACTGAATATCGTGAGTTAGCTGTAAGCCTGCAAGATTAACCGCCTCCCGTGCTGACCTTTTCTCATCCTGAATTGCCGTCTTATAGGTATTAATTGCTTGCTGTAGTTGTGAATGAATTAGGTTTCTGACATCTTCTCTAGTTGGAACCAAAGCCTGCGCAGCGTTACTTGGTGTGCTTGCTCGATAATCCGCCGCTAGCTCCGCTAGACTCACGTCGACTTCATGACCAATGGCTACTATTGTAGGAATGCGACTAGCGGCTACGGCCCGAGTTACAATCTCAGTATTAAACGCTTGCAAATCATCAGGACTACCACCACCCCTGGTGATAACCAAAACCTCTGGCGTTTCAGCACGTGAATTAAAATACTTCAGAGCTTCGGCTATTTGATTAGGGGCATCTTCCCCCTGAACTTGCACATCATAAAGCTGAACTTCAACCCCTCCCCACCGCTCATTCAATATCTTTACAAAATCAGCATAAGCTGCCGACTCCCCGGATGTAATTAGGCCAATTGAGGATGGCGGATATGGCAGCCCCCGCTTACGGCTTTCATCGAACAAACCTTCAGCACGTAACTTTTTTTCAAGTAACTGAGCAGCTCGCTTGAGCGTTCCCTCTCCAGTAAGTGAAATTGATTGAATAGTGACACTAAATCCAAATTGTGGATGTAGCTGTGGCACACCTCTGACGGTCAGGACCATTCCTTCCTCCAATGGCCCCTGAAGCTGGTACACCGAGCCAAAAAACTTAACGCTAGCGCCTTCGTCTTTAAGATCAAAATAAACCCACTTGTTTTTACTGACTCTAAAATTTGCCATTTCGCCCACTATGCTAACAGTGGGATAGGCATAATTTATAGTTTGGTTGAAGGCGGCGACAAAATCACTAACTGCAAAAGTGATTTCAATCTTGCTCATACACGTACTTTACCTTCGCGAAGGCTCTTGTGATAGAAGTAATAACCTGGCGTGAGCTGTATAAGCATGTTAAGGATTCGATACATAACGATAATTGGCAAGCTTGTTCCAGCTGGTACGCCCGCAGCCGCTAAAACTCCTGTCATCAAGGCTTCGTAGATTCCAACACCGCCCGGCAGAACTGAAATAAGCCCAGCAAAATTTGCTACGGCATAAGCAATGATGACTGCGCCAGGGTTAACCCACTGACCAAAAGCTATGAATACCACATAAATAGTAACTATCTCGCCAACATTGGCTAAAAATGCATACCACAAGGGTTTTTTGAGAACTTTCGGATCGCTTTTAAGATACATATAGTTCTCGTGCAACTCCGTAAATACTCTTTCTACTCGTGCAATGTTAATCGTTTCAGGGTGTTTGCGCCTAAATACATGAATTAAGCGATTAACAAACTTGGTTATATAAGTGAAAAAACTATTTATACGCTTTTCACTTCCGACAATATAGGCCACTACAAATGTACCGACCAACAACAGGGTGGCCAATGATCCACCAACAAGTAATGTTAGACCGTTGGCGCTGTGGCCAAGAGCCAGTACAAATAATCCGAAGAAGAGTAAAACTTGGAATGAAACAAACGTCAGAACAAAGCGCATCATTTGAATTAACGTTGATTTACCTGTAGTTACCCCTTCGGACTTCATCCTAAGACCAAAGTAAGAAAAACTTGACACTCCACCACTTGGAAAAATGTTGTTAACAAAGTTGAGCTCAAGAACGATACGAATCATTCGTTTAAAATCAATCTTTTCGCCTAGAATTTCAAATAAATTAACGTACATTCTCCCGTATGCAAAGTAGTTTATAAATTGCCCTACAAACATGAAAAGTAGCGCGTAACTGTTTACTTTACCGAAGTTTTCGAAAGTTTCTTTTATTTGAGTACGAGCAAAATAACAGAGCGCTAACAGTGCGATGAATGTAACCAGTGTGAGAATGAGCTTCCAGGAGCTTTGCTTCTTTTCTTCTGCCATATGTGTTAATGCCTATTATACGTCAAAATTGGGTATACTAGCTACATGTCACAAACACTTGCTATTTTGGGAAGACAACCAGCTCTTGGTATGGCTGAGCTAGAGAGTTTATTTGGCTCTGAGTCTGTTCAACTTGCTGGTAATCAAGCTGCCATCATCGATAAACCATATGATCAGGTAAACATTAATAACCTTGGTGGAACTATTAAAGTTGCTAAACTACTGACAAAGTTGGATTTTACTGATTGGCACCGTATCGAACGCTATTTAGTTGAACATGTACCAAAACACACGTGTTGTATTGGGCCAGGCAAATTAACATTTGGTATTAGTGCTTATAGACTTAAAACTAACCAAAAAGCCATTGAACGCACTGCCCTATCTGTTAAAAAGGCAGTCAGAAGCTCCGATAATCGACCTGTGCGAGTCGTGCCGACCAAAGGCACCGAACTGAGCAGCGCTCAAGTTTTGCATAACAAAATGTACCTCATGCCTTTTGGTATGGAATTATTGCTTGTTCAGGATGGTAACTCAGTTTGGCTTGCTCAAACCAGTGGCATTCAAGATATTGATGCCTACACTGCACGCGACCAGGCTCGACCTAAGCGTGATTCTAAAGTTGGTATGTTGCCACCAAAACTAGCTCAAATAATCATAAATATGGCTCACCCAACAAAAACCGTTCTAGACCCTTTTTGTGGCACTGGAGTTCTTCTTCAAGAGGCCTTGCTGATGGATTACGATGTCATCGGTACGGATCTAGAGCCACGAATGATTGATTATAGTGAACAAAATTTAACGTGGTTATCCCAAAAAACTACAATTAAGGGGACTCATGCACTTGAAGTGGCCGATGCTACCTCCCACCACTGGGAAAAACCATTTGACTGCATAGCTGCCGAGACTTATTTAGGCCGCCCTTTTTCAGATAAACCAGACCCAGCTATCCTACGACAAGTTATTAGTGATGTGAACACTATTCATAAGAAGTTCCTGAAAAATGTTGCTTCTCAGACAAAATCTGGCTTTCGTATGACAGTTGCCGTGCCTGCCTGGCAAATCAATGGTCGTTTTGAACACCTTTCTACCCTTGACCACCTCGAGGAGTTGGGATATACTAGGGCGAGCTTTAAACACGTTGATAATAAAGATCTTATCTATCACCGTGAAGGTCAAATAGTTGGCCGAGAATTAGTTACGCTAATAAGGAAGTAAAATGAGTAAAGTCAAAGCTGGTGGTTCAAGTAAAAACGTCCATGATAGCCCGGGTCAACGACTTGGTGTTAAGCTATTTGGTGGTCAAAAAGTTAAAACTGGCCAAGTTATTGTTCGACAAGTTGGTATGACTAAGCGACCTGGTAAAGGCACGAAGATTAGCCGTAACTTCACTATTCACGCTACCAAAGACGGCACCGTTAAGTTCACTCAACGCAAAGTTCGACTTTTCACTGGCCGTTCAGTTCGACGAACTGAAGTTACTGTCGAGTAAATTAACCCATGTAAAAGCAAAACCGCCCTTTCGGGGCGGTTTTTTATTTATCGTAAATCGGCTGACGGTGGTGGCATGCCTTTGCGAGCTCGTTCACTACGATCTGCAGCGGCTATTCCCATTTGTCGTTCAGTTTCTCTTTGTACGGCTGATTTACCGTCACGCATTCGGGCGGCATATTCAGCAGCTGTCTCCGGTAGATTGTGTTGACTGCCCATACCGTGGATTTGAGTTTCTTTTGCGCCACCAACAATTTGGCTATCAATAGTTACTCCGTCTGGTCGGGTAATTGCACCAGTTATGCGAGGGCCATCCATGGCACCCTTTTCAGTAGGAGCACTAAAAGTTGATCCATGAACTTCAGGCATAACATATTCTGGGCCAACCCCGCCGTTATCAGCTGCTCGCTGAGCACGTACTTGGAAGGCACCTACTTGTGGGCTTTCAGGATCAAGAGGCATATTATTACCAGCCTGGATCACATCCGCACCAGGTTCTCTAGGTTCCATTCCTGGAACGCTTGTTATCATGTCTGGGTTTGTTGGTTGTCCTTCAGCTGGCATTTTTTAATCCTTTTTTGTTTTATTTAGATTAAGTACATATTAGCATAAACACGATTAAAAGTCAATAATTTATGCTGTCTACTCTTCGGCATCAACTCTCATGCTGGTGAAAGTTTGCGGTGTTGAATCAGACATAACTTTTTTTAACGAAGCTCCGGCTTCACCAACTGCTTTCGCCGATCGAAGAACTACGGTTACAGCCCCAGCAATCGCAAGTGCTGCACCAGCTGCAATAACGTATTTTCGCTCGTTTTTATCACTAAGACGATCGAATACATCCCTAGCAATATTAACGCTCTCTATTAAGCTTGTTGACATGACACTTAAATCATCAACAAATCCTTCACGAGCTCCGAAACTATGTGCGCCTCTCTCAATATTCATGACTTATAATTAAAACACTCCTGAATTAGGGGTGCAAGCATAGGCATTTTGATTATTACATACCTGATAGATGGTGTTTGATTCTCTCAACTACGTCAGCAATTACTACCTGCGATTTAACCAAGTAGTCGTCAGCCCCTAATTTTTCGGCTTTTTCTTTATCGGTATCTTGGCTAAGTGCCGTTAGCATAACAACCTTAACGTTGGCTGTCTCGGGTGTATTTCGCAATATATCTAGTACGTCAAAACCGCTAACTTTTGGCATCATAACATCAAGCAAAATTAAATCAGGCCGGTATTCAATAGCTACAGCCAATGCATCTTCGCCATTTGGAACACGCTTAACATTAAAGCCTTCGGCTTCAAGACGGGTTAGGTAAACATTCGCTAATCCATCGTCGTCTTCAACTAGAAGAATTTTTTTGCCTTTAAGATCCTTAGAATTCGCAGGCGCTTGTGGTGTTGGTTCGGGTACAGTTACTGGATTTTGATTTGTATTTTGCGTAGGTTCCATGATGCTCATGCTAGAGGATTTGCACTATTTTTGCAACCTCTACCTCCCTGCTACCGTTGCGATAAATCCATTGAACAGAGGTTGTGGGCGATTTGGACGTGAAGTAAATTCAGGGTGGAATTGGCTAGCAATAAAGAATGGATGATCGATACCTTCAATAACCTCAACTAAGTTATTATTTGGTGAAGTACCGACTACTTTAATGCCCCAGCTTTCATATTGATCACGATAAGCATTATTACACTCATAACGATGCCGATGGCGCTCCTGGATCTCACGTTTGTGGTACAACTTGATTGATTTACTATCTTTAGCCAGCACACAAGGATAGTTGCCTAATCGCATGGTTCCACCGGTGTTTTCTTTACCCTTTTGATCGGCCATAGTGGCAATAACTGGGTGCGGTGAGTCTGGGTCGATTTCAGTTGTATTGGCGTGCGCCAGGCCATGAGCACGAGCGGCCCCTATAACTGCCACTTGCAAGCCCAAACAAAGTCCTAGGTATGGCAATTTATGCTTTAAAGCGTATTCAGCAGCTTTGATTTTGCCTTCGACGCCTCTAGTTCCAAAACCACCAGGGACAACAACCCCATCCAGACCATGAAGTGCTTTTGATAGGTTAGAGTGAGGCTTATCAAGCTCCTCAGCATCAATCCATTTGTAATCAATACCGACCTTGTTGTGCCACGCAGCGCTCTTAAGTGCCTCCATAACTGAGAAGTAAGTGTCCTCGTTGTCTAGATATTTAGCTACAATGCCGATCTTAACTGTTTTCTCTGGCTTAGAAAGGATTGTGCGCACAACATGTTGCCAATCTTTAAGATTAGGCTTTTTAGCTTTAAGTTGTAGCTTATCGACAATGTAACTACCAATGCCTTGATCTTCTAGCGTCAACGGTACTTCATACACCGTTCGAGCATTCGGCAGAACAGCTATACCCTTCTCTGGGACACCACAGAACGCTGCTAGCTTGGCTTTGACGGCTTTATTAGCCGATGACTCACATCTTGCAACCAGTAGGTCTGGCACAATACCCATACTGCGAAGATCCCTAGTAGCATTTTGCGCTGGTTTTGTCTTTATCTCCTTACTTGTTGAAAGATATGGCAAATAAACAACCTGGACATACATGCAGTTTTCGGCACCAACACGTGAACTATATTCCCGGATTGCTTCATAAAATGCTGGGCTCTCGTAATCGCCGACTGTGCCACCAATTTCTACGATATGTACATCGAAGTCCTTGCTGGCTTTTGTTATATATTCCTGTATAGCATTGGTTAAATGAGGTACTACTTGAACCGTCTTGCCTAGGAATTTGCCATTTCGCTCATCATCGATCAGTTTTCGCAATATGCGACCGCTCATTATTGAACTAGTCTGAGTCAATTCAACATCCAAGAATCGCTCATAGTGACCAAGGTCTAGATCTGTCTCGGCGCCGTCTTTGGTTACAAAGCACTCGCCATGCTCAGCCGGATTAAGAGTTCCTGCATCAACATTTAGATACGGATCAAGTTTTTGAATATTTACCTTTAGTCCACGAGATTTAAGAATGGTGCCGATAGAAGCTGCAGTGATGCCTTTTCCGAGGCCAGATAACACGCCCCCTGTTACAAACACATATTTAGTTGGCGATTTTGCCACGCCTTCTATCTCTCCCTCTTCTTACTTAACGTTATAGATACTACCATAAGGGTCATCTATAAGAAAAGCTTTTTTTGTATTTTATTGCTTCAAAGCCTGAATTGCAGCATCTTTTTGAAGGTCATGACCGGCTTTTATATCATCGTCTGTGATCTTCACCGTCTTGTCCGGCTCAATGCCTTCTTTATCAATATTACGGCCACCAGGAGTGTACCAGCGAGCAATTGTAACCTTCAAAACGCCACCACCTGGCAGTCGATCCAATTCTTGGACGCTACCCTTACCGAAGGTTTTTACGCCAATTAACGTGGCGACACCATTATCTTTCAGAGCACCTGAAACGATTTCACTAGCACTGGCGCTACCGCCGTCAACCAAGACGACTGTAGGAATACCCTTAAGTATGTCGTTGCCTGTCGCACTGTAGGTACGAACAATAATACCGTCACGTTTTTCTTGGAGTATAGTTTTACCTTGTGGCAACCACAAGCTGCCAACATCAACCGCCGCGTCCAGCAAGCCGCCTGGATCACCACGGACATCCAGTATAACGCCCTTTACGCCAGCATCTTTGAATTGTTGAGCACCCTTTTGCGATAGTTCGGCAGTATCTTCGGAAAAGCGACTAATTTGCATGTAGCCAATATTCCCTGGCAATATCTCTGTCTTAACACTTGGGATATTAATATTGTCACGGACTATACTAAATTCCAGCAGTTGTCCATCTCGAGCAATTTTAAGTTTAACCGTGGAATCTTTTGGCCCACGAATTTTCTGAACTGCTTCACTAAGACCCATATCATTAACTGGCTGCCCGTCAATTGCCACAATAATATCTTTTGGTTTTAGACCAGCTTTTTCAGCAGGAAATCCACTTATTGGTGAGACAATAACAATATTATCTTTGTCTTTACTAAGTTCAGCCCCAATACCCGTAAATGAGCCCGAAAGTCCTTCATCAAACTCCTTGGCTTGTTGCGGGGTCATATATTCGGTGTATGGATCACCGGCCGACCTAGCCAGCCCAGCCTTGAGCCCATCCATGATTTTCTCGTTATCAAGTTTGCCATCATAGCGTTTTTGAAGTATTTGATAAACCTCATTTAGTGATGTGTAATCAAGGCTCTGCGATGAACTGACATTCTTGGACTTATTAAAGCCATGAAGACTAATCCTGCCCTGACCCCATGCCCAGCCAACAAACACAAGACATGCACCAGTAGCAACAAAAGCTGTTACCTTTACAAACTTTTTCAAGCCTTTACGTCTTGGCTTGTGATCTGGTAAGTTATCTGGAACAGGTAGTTGAGGCACGTTTTAAATAGCCTCCACACGAATACTAAGCATATGCATATAGTATACAGATTTTGAACATTTGAGGCTAGCGGATTGTTAGACAATTATTTCTAGAAATGAATGAAGACAAGACCCGAAGCACTAATTCGGGCTTCACTATAATAACCGTCCAGACCAGCATTGTACTGACTTATGTAGATAGTACCGTCACCGTAAACAGCCTCCACATACATCGCGTGACCATAAAATCCTGAGTTCTTAATCGCAACGTCGCCTGGGTGTGGAGTTGTATCAACTGGGATGCCTGCGGCTCGAGCATTATCATCCCACTGGTTGGCATTACCTCGACCGCCCCAGTAAGGCATATATCGTCCTGAATTCCATACTTTCCAAGCTGTATAACTCACACATTCGCGATTATACATTCCCCATGTGTCGATAATAGAATCTTGTGGTGCGAAGGCCCAAGCGCCAGGATAGCCACCACCACCGGGGACACCTCTAGGGACACTACCACCAAAGATTTTGGCATTTTCAATCGCCTGTTGTTTTCGTAGCTGTGATACCTGAGCATTATTATTCTGAATCTGATTATTTAAATCAGCTTGTTGCTGTTGATTTAATGATAGTAATTGATTTTGTTGACCCTGTTGATCGGCTAGTTGCGCCTGAACATTCTGTTGATCTTTAATAGTATTTTCTAATGCCTCTTGTTGAGTCTTTAGTTGGTGCTTAAGATCATTTACTTTATCAAGTGTAGTCTTTATCTTGTCTTTAACACTGTTACGATATTGTTGTTTGTCAACGAAGTCACTTAAATCCTTGCTTGAAGCTAACATTTCAAGAGTTGTAATATCATCTTCTACATACATTGCCCTAATATTCTCGCCCAGCAATTTCTTTTGCTTGGCAAGCTCTTCCTCGGCTTGAGCAATTTGATTTTTTAGATCAGTTACACGGTTCTGATTAACTGTAATCTGATTTTGTAGGCTGGAGATTTGTTGCTGCAACTTATTAATCTGATCTTGATACCCTGAAGCTTGTGCGCCCAACTGATTTACTGATTGTTTTTTATTACTACTATCAGCATTCAATTGCTTTATTTGTTCGTCATATTGATCAGCAAGAACAGATGCAAAACGAGTTGCCCCGAATGCTAAAACTGATAAAACCAATACAATTACAAACAGTCTTGGGGCTGTTCTAAAAGATCGGTTGTGGTTTTTTTGCTTTTTTTCTTTTTTCATCGCTGTACGCGTACGTTTATATATAAGCATAAGTATAATATCATACCCTCCTGTGCTTTGCAATATATTTGATATTATTGTGTTGTGGTTTTTTTGCGGGATATTTTTCTCGAACGACTTGGCTTGAATTTCAGATATCTTCTAGTAGCAATTACTGATGAAGTCGCACCTATAAGAATACCAATTATCATTTGCACAAGCAATATGACCCAGAAGTGCTGCGCGAAGTAATTATTGGCGTAGGTAATGTCTAGTAATCCTAGGCTACTCGCCCCAAACGCCGAGGAACTAACCGTGAACAACAAGTTACATATAGTCACCGAAACAATAGCCGCAACTATTCCATATATAACCGTCTCTACAACGAATGGCCCCCTGATATACCAAGTGCTGGCGCCAAGTAATCGCATTATCGATAGCTCATCACGCCGGTTAAAGATAGCCATTCTTATAGTATTAAAGATAATCAACATTGATATCACGGCAAATATGACCACTCCTACGAACCCGGCTTCGCGGAAAAACTTAGTGGCTTGGGTAATTTTATCAATGGCCTCTTTACGATCACCTGAATAAGAAGTTTCTTCAGACTGAAGATTTTTTATATCCTTACGTTCAAGAAAATCTTTTATTTGTTGAATATTATTTGGATCCTTTGGCTTAATCTGCAAACTGGCCGGCAGCGGGTTATCAGTTTGTGATATAGCTAATAACAGATCTAAGTTATCTTTGTTTTGCGCTTGATAGCGTTTTAGAGCTTCCTCTTTTGATACATATTCAACAGACTTAACGTTTGGTATACCTTTCACTTGAGAGATTAAATTATCGGTTTGTTTTTTGTTTACATCATCTTTTAAATACACCGAGACATCAATCTTATCAGTTATTTGTCTGACAGTTTCTGTGAATGTGGCATTTGCAATTACTGAAAATAGGACAATAGTAAGCGTAATCACCATCACCGCCATGGCCGCAATAGCTAGCCAGGCATTGCGAATAAAGTTAACCATACCAGCCTTAATAATTCGCCAGAGAGTTATTAACTTACGTTTCATTAGGCCTTGTACTCCCCATTAGCTCGATCACTGACAATTTTGCCGTCTTTTACAGTAATTACCCGTCTTTTTAGCTTATTCACAATTTCTTGGTTATGAGTCGTAAGAATTACTGTTGTGCCGTACTTATTAACCTTTTCCAATACCTTAATAACATCCCAAGCATGCTTTGGGTCAAGGTTACCCGTCGGTTCGTCGGCAATAAGAATCTTTGGTTGTCGGGCAATCGCTCTAGCGATGGCCACACGTTGTCGTTCCCCACCTGATAGCTCATATGGGTAGTTTTGTTCTTTGCCAGTAAGACCAACGATCTGCAAAACTCTTGGAACGGTATGTTTTATCTCACTATTTCCCATGCCCACAATCTCCAAAGCAAATGAAACATTTTCATAAGCTGTTTTGTTTGGTAGAAGCTTAAAGTCCTGGAACACAACGCCAATTTTTCGGCGTAACAGTGGGATATCACGATCTTTAAGATGATCGTAATCGATACCACCAACAATAATCTTGCCACTATTTGGACGTTCTTCGCGGGTTAACAACTTTAAAAATGTTGATTTACCGGCGCCACTAGGCCCAACAATAATAACGAATTCCTTTGGTTCGACATGCAGACTAGCACGATCCAAGGCAACATTTGTTCGGTTGTATATTTTGGTAACTCGATCGAGTAAAATCACGTGTCCTATTATAGCAATGCTATTGCTTATAAGCCAACCTTAGTGACTAAGTGTTTGTTCTAGGTAGGCTTTTATAAACGGATCGAGGTCACCTGACAGGACTTTATCTGGGTCACTGCTCTCGTAACGCGTGCGCAAGTCTTTCACTTGCTTATAAGGGTGTAGTACGTAACTTCTAATCTGATTTCCCCACTCGGCTGATTGATTTGGCCCTTTTATTTCAGCAATTTTTTCTTTATGTTGTTCAAGCTGAAGTTGTGCTAGACGAGATCGCAAAATAGTCATAGCTGTTTCTTTATTTTGGAGCTGAGAGCGTTCGTTTTGAATAGCGACAGTTATACCAGTTGGTATATGAGTAACTCGTACTGCTGAATCAGTTGTATTCACCGATTGCCCACCGTGACCCCCACTACGATAAACATCAATCTTTAGGTCTTTATCGTCGAGCTCAAGCTCATCCGGCTTATCGATAACTGGTAAGATCTCAACCTTCGCAAAGCTAGTTTGTCTAAGATTATCGGAGTTAAATGGGCTTAGCCTCACTAAGCGATGAACACCATGCTCTCCCTTTAGCTTGCCATATATAAAGGATCCTGCAATTTCTAGCGTCGCGCTTTTAATCCCCGCTTCTTCGCCCGCTGATTGATCAATGACTTCCACACTATAGTTATGTGCTTCCGCCCAACGTACATACATTCTCATTAGCATTTGCGCCCAATCTTGAGCATCCGTACCACCTGCCCCAGCATGAAGTTGCAAAATTACATTGTGGCTATCAAACGGACCCGAAAACTGCAATTCTGTCTTTAGTGCCTCAAAATCTTTAATAGTTTTGTTATATTGCTTCTCTAGATCATCGGCTAATTTATTATCATCAAGCTGAACCAGTTCCTGGAGTTCCTGGCTCTCTTTTAATAGATCTTCCCAGGGATGAATACGTGATTCAAGCTGTGCGTGTTGTTTGCTAATCGACTGGGCAGCTTGCTGGTCAGACCAAAAATCAGGACTGGCCATTTTGGCAGTCAAGCTACTTAGATCATCTTTTAATTGATCAAGTTTGATCTGCTTGGTGGCAGCTGAAATGGCATCAATTAGTGCGGCTGTGCGTTTTGCAAGATCATGCATAGTTATAGATTATAACAATCTATTACTAACTATAGTTTTTTTGATTATTTTTTGAAGATGACAATAATAAGTCCCGCGAGAACAACAAGGGCAAAAAGTATTAGGAGCACACCAATTATCTTCTTTGATGCCCCGCCGCCACCATGAACACTTGTTGCCATATCAGCTGGAGGCATTGCCATTGGATTTGGTGATGTCGGTTCTACGCTTGGCATACCCACTGGAGCTGGCGATTGTTGGTCTGACTGTTGAGGTAATCCACCTGCCATAGGGTCTGTTCCGAGCATTGGAGATGGTTCTGGTGGCATAGCCGCTGGCTGCTCAGGAAACGCTGGTGCAACTGGGGCTGCTGGTGTTGGGGGCATAGCTGCTAAGCCAGGATCAGCCCCAAAATTATCAACTGGAGGAGTAGCAGGCATGGCTGGCGCTACTGGTTCTGGTGGCAATGGATTTGGCATTGATGGTGGCAAGCCACCTCCTTGATCTTGTGGCATCTGCGGCATCGCAGGTGGCATAGGTTGATTCTGCTGGTTATTTGGATCCATTCTATTCCCCTCTTAGGCACTAGTTAAATCTAGTGTACTCTTATGCTTATGGTTTTTCAAATTACCACAAAGCCTTTAATTGTTGCTGTAAAGTTTGGGTAAATTCTTCCCCACAACTCCCTAAAACTCCAAAACCGCCGATACCTGGCTCAAACAAGGCGTTTGTGATCTCAATGAGTTGCTTTCGACTGACCGCCTCAATACGTTCTGGAACTTTGTAGTAGTCATCAATAACCTCGTCAAAAAAGAACCGCCCCGCATAACCCCCGGCCGTACCCCCAACTGTTTGGGCACTCCTTTGATAGCGCCCCAGTGCATATTGCTTGGCCGCCTCAAAGTCAGCATTGTCTAACTTACCTGCTCTTAAATCTAATATTTCCCGAATCATAATTTCCATTAGTGCCGGCACGTTTTTAGGCATAACTTGGGCGCCAAACCACCAGTTACTACTTGTTGCCGCCTGACCGTAATGAGAACTCATGCCATAAACCAAGCCTTTTTCGCGGGCCGTACCAAAAATACGTGAATGAAGTGTTTCAGTTAAAATAATATTGGCTATTGAAAGAGCGTCAACTTCTTTGTCGTGCATACGTCTTTGCATAAATGTATCCACATAAAAGTACAGATTTTCAACGGTATCATTATGAATATATAAAGGTTTTTTTAGCACTTTAGGTCGTTCATCAGGCAATGCTCGTCGTCCTTTAGCTTGGGGTAGATTTAATTCCTCTAAGAGTTTTTCCAGGCTCCTTCGTCTATCGGCATTTAAGTTACCACCGATAACAAAACGTAAGTTATCGCTAGTGTGCGTTGCTTTGTAGTGGGCTTGAACATCCTCAAGCGTTACATTTTCCATCTTAGTAAGACGTTCTTGATCTGTCATTACCTTGAAGCCGTATTTTTCACGCAACTTAAGACTTAAGTGTCTAAAATGATTGTTTGATCGTGCGGTTAATTCCTCTCTTACATTACCGAATTCAGCTTGAAATTCTTCAGCCAAGAACAAAGGCTGTGTGATAGCCACAAGTAACAAACCGAATATTCGATCCCACTCAAAGTCCGCACACTCTGCCTCATATGTAATGTCATATGTACCTGTGGAAGCATTGCCATAGGCACCATTTTTCTCGAGTTCAGCTTGGAAATCTCGCGCTCGCGGATACAGCTCGTTTGCTCCAAGCAAGATATGCTCCATAAGATGTGGTGTCTCCCACTTGTTGCGTTTCACTAAGTATTCACCGGCTCTAAAATTAAACTCGAAAGTCATTACACTGGCATCAGGAATATGTATTAAAAGGCCTTTGGCGCCATTTTTAAGACTAATTTCGTGGACGGTGTGTTTCATAGATTTTAGCTAGTGTTTGCGGCCTTTTGCTCGTCGTTTTCGTTCTGCTTTTCGGGCTTTTTTACGATTTTTTTGGCTTGTAACTTTTTTGGTTGGTGAAGCAGATGTAACCGCGCTACTAGCACCCTGCACTGGCCCACTTACAAAATCGGTTTCTTCGAATTCATCTACATCTATGATTCTGTCGGCATTATCAACTGCTTGGCGAGCTGCCCTAGTTAGCTCGGTTTCGGCAGGCTCATCAAGCTCATCCTCACTAATTGGTCGCGCATGGAATAAAGTCTTAACCACTTCGTGACGCAAGGTCCCTTGCATCTCATCGAATAGAATCTGACTTTGGCGACGATACTCAACAAGCGGATCACGTTGTCCAACACTAATCCAATGGATACCTTCTCGAAGATGGTCCATATTTTCTAGGTGCTCCATCCATAAGTTATCAAGTGCCTGTAAGTAAACATCCCGTTCAATTTTTCGCATAATTTCTGTGGTGAAGGCTTCTTCTTGCTTCGCATATAGTTTATCGGCCTCTTTCTTGAGCTTTTTGCCAAACTGTTCGGCTTCACTATCGAACAATTTATCTAGGGTTTTACTATCAAACGGAAACACATGAGTTACCATTGATTCAAAATCTTCTGAATGAATCTTTGGTGAATTAGCCAAAGCCTCGGCCTCTTCATCAATAAGCGCTTGGATACGCGGTTTCATGTCTGGCTGGACAAGCATTTTACGACGAATAGTATAGACTGCCTTTCGGTGTCGATTCATAACATCGTCGTACTGAACAACATTTTTACGTTGATCGAAGTTAAAGCCTTCAACTTTCTTCTGAGCAGTCTCTAGGCTACGCGAAATAATCCGGTTCTCAATCGGCGTCTCATCGTCCAACTTGCTCATTTCCATCAAGCTCTGGATTCGTTCACCACCGAATATACGCATCAAGTCGTCTTCGCAAGAAACGAAGAACTGGCTGACACCCGGGTCACCTTGACGACCTGCCCGCCCACGAAGCTGATTATCAATTCGTCGGGACTCGTGTCGCTCGCTACCTAAAATAAATAACCCGCCAGCTTTCTTGGCATCTTTATCTAAGACAATATCTGTACCACGACCGGCAATGTTCGTAGCTAAGGTCACTGCACCCTTTTGTCCAGCCTTAGCCACAATACTGGCCTCTTTTTCGTTATTTTTAGCATTAAGGATTTGGTGTGGAACACCAGCTTTCTTGAGCATTCGACTAAGTTGTTCGTTTTTCTCAATAGACACTGTTCCGATCAATACTGGTTGGCCTTTTTGATGGAGTACTTTTAGCTCACGAACGATGGCTTTAAACTTAGCATCCTCAGTTTTATAAATTCGATCTGGCCTATCTTCACGAATTACCTTTCGGTTTGGTGGGATCTCCAAAACATCTAGTTCGTAAATCTGATGAAATTCTTCAGCTTCAGTAACGGCAGTACCCGTCATACCAGAAAGTTTTTCATACAAACGGAAATAGTTTTGGAAGCTAATTGTAGCAAGTGTCATTGATTCTTCTTGAACATCAACACCTTCCTTAGCTTCAATAGCCTGATGCAATCCCTCGTTGTATCGACGCCCTTTCAGTAAACGGCCAGTAAACTCATCAACAATCACCACTTCACCATCTTTTGTGACTACATAGTCCTTGTCGCGCTTAAACAATGCTTCGGCTTTAAGAGCTTGCTCCAGGTGATAAATATTTCGGATATTTTCGGTAGCATAAAGACTCTCTATGCCAAGGGCTTTCTCAACCGCCTCAACACCATCGTCAGTCAATATAACTGCTCGGCGTTTCTCATCAATCTCATAATCTTTTTCAGCCTTTAGTCGTCGAGCCACTTTAGAGAACTGCTCATAGGCTGTTGCACTAGCCGCCGCCGGTGCTGAAATAATAAGTGGCGTCCGGGCCTCGTCAATTAAAATTGAGTCAACCTCGTCAACAATCGCATAGTGCAGTTCACGCTGGCGTAGCTGATCTTCTTCACGCACCATATTGTCGCGCAAATAATCGAATCCGAACTCGTTATTTGTCCCATAAGTAATATCGGCGGCATAAGCTTCTTGTCGAGTTGCTGGTTTGAGATGTTTTAATCGAGGATCGTCATGCTTTTGATTCTCGAATTTACTATCGAATATAAATGATTCATCTGGAATAATTACTCCAACACTTAGACCTAAGAATTCATAAACTGGAGCCATCCAACCGGCGTCACGCTGAGCTAGATAATCATTAACTGTCACAAGGTGTGCGCCCTTGCCCGATAAAGCATTTAGGTAAAGTGCCAGAGTTGCCACAAGAGTCTTTCCTTCACCAGTTTTCATTTCGGCGACATTTCCCTCATGTAGAGCCATACCACCAACAAGCTGCACATCAAAGTGCCGCATTTTTAATTTGCGGTCAGCTGTTTCACGTACCAACGCAAAAGCATCAGGCAATATGCTATCAAGAGTCTCACCTTTTTCAAGTCGCTTCTTTAATACTGCTGTTTGCTCTTTGAGCTTAGTGTCGCTCATCTTTTTATATTTGGGCGCTAAATCATTAATGTCCTTAACACGCCGTTGCATACGCTTAACGGTTCGTGCCTGTGGATCGCCTAATATACGTTTAAAAACTTTCTTCATGTATCCCCTGTTTACTCACCAATATATCAATACGGTCGGCCTCTATTGTATCGTATAACCGACTACTTGCGCGAACGTATTTTAGTCAACAAACGACGTGGTACTCGTTTGACCCCGTGTTTATCCTTATACTTCTTGATTTGATTCTTAAGTTTTGTCTCGACAATATCTACGGCTGCAAACATGTTGAGAGTTGTTTCTTTCACTGTAATGGTATCTTGAGGCAACCTCAATACAACTTCACAGGTGCATTGTTTCTTATCTTTGGCTTTACCTTCCTTTAGCTGAACTTCGGCGTGAGCTGAGTCTCGAGCGGCCTTAGGCAAGTATCGATCCATACGACCAATTTTCTTGGTTACATATTTGCGGAGGTCATTATCAATATCCGTATGAACACCACTAATCTCCATCTTAGCTATCATTATATTTCTTCCTTTCCGCCCATATATGGCTGTAATGCTTTCGGTATACGTACATTACCGTTGTTGTCTTGATGATTTTCAATCAAGGCAATTGCGACCCTACTAAAGGCCATAGCGGTTCCATTTAATGTATGTACTAATTCTGTCTTACCGCTGGCATCGCGGTACTTAATATTTAAACGTCTCGACTGGTAATCAGTAACGTTTGAACAACTCATTAGTTCACGATATTCACCATCAACGGGGCTCCAGTATTCAATATCATACTTTTTATAAGCAGGTGCTCCTAAATCGCCAGCCGCAATTCTAACAACCTGATATGGGATTTCAAAGGCTTGGCAAAGTTCTTCTTCGATTTCCATCAGCTTTTGATGCCATTTTTCATTCTCTTCTGGCTGACAAAAAACGTACATTTCCACTTTGTTAAACTGGTGAACACGGTAAAGCCCCCTGCTGTGCTTACCATAGGCACCAGCTTCTTTGCGATAGGCTGGGCTCAACCCCACATACAATATCGGTAACTGATCGGAGTTTAAAATTTCACCGCTGTGATAACCAGTTATTGGTATTTCAGCTGTGGCAATCAAGCTTAGGTCTTCCTTCTCTATTGTATAGATTTGATCTTCTTCACCTCTTGGAGAAAAGCCAGTACCCTCGGCGGTTTTTTCATTAACCATGTGAGGCACGGTCATAGGTGTAAAGCCATGTTTGATAGCAATTTGCATAGCTAGCTGAATAGCTGCTAGTTCAAGTTCAACAAGTGCCCCTTTTTGATAGTAGAACTTATTGCCGGCTACCTTTGCGCCGCGTTCAAAATCTAGGTAGCCTCTTTGCTCTGCCCAAGTCGCATGATCAAGCACCGCTTTTTTGCTGGCTTCTCCAACTTGCTTTTCTGGCCGGTTAGCTTCTTCGCCACCTAGTGGAGTATCATTTGGAAAGATATTTGGAACTTGCTTTAGCTCAGACTTATATGCCGCCTGTAACTTACTAAGCTCTTCTTCTTTAGGGGCTAACTCATCCTTAATCTGCTGCCCTTTTTTGATATCTTCTTCGCTTGGCTTTTGGCCTTTGGCCGCCTCAGCATTTTCACGCCTTTGATGTCGAAGATCATCAACAACAGGAGTTAATTCCCTCAGTTTTTCATCAAGTTCAAGTAACTTGTTTACATCGATGTTGATGTTCTTTTGTTTTGCTTTCTCCTCGACCAGTTTTTGATTTTCACGAATAAACTGAATATCTAACATACTTCTATTATACCCTCTATTTGCTAGTTTTTAGGTGTTTTAACGTCAATTCTGTGCGTTTTTTGGCGTAGGCACAATAATCACATTCGCCACCCATCACTGCCTTGCCCACTGGAGGCATATCACCTTCTAAGCATTTTTTCATTTTCTTGAGTGTTGGCTCAATCCATGAATCATCACCTGTATATTCAATAATCTTTGTTCTAAACTCAACCTTATCAAAAAAGCCATCGAGGTCCAAACGACCATTGGCGTATACAAAGTAGCCAGTATCACTTACATTGAATCCATTTTGGCGCAACAACCACTGATAAACTTCCATCTGGCGTTTGTACATAATCTGCCAATCAGAATCGATATTTACTTCTGATTCTTTAGCCGTCGCTTTGTAGTCAACGACTATTAATTCGCCGTTATCCTTAACCCAGATGTCATCAACGGCACCAAAAATAAGCAGATTTGTCGGCTCATGCAGCGCCTGAACACCTACAAAATTTTGGCGCCATTTATCTAGATTGTCGTGAGAAAACGGTGTGGCATCAACGCCAAATTCAACCATTATTGGGTGTGGTTCGTTCTTAGCCCGAAAAGAGTCGAATTCTTTCTTTAGTAGTTCATCGATTGCCGAGTTAATTCGGAACGGTGGCGAACTTGGACGTTTAATTTTAAGTCTTTCTTCTAGCCAAAAACAGCGTGGGCACCACATAAAATTATCAATCCGTGTACGACTGAGTTTATATGGCTCAGTTTGACCCGGTTTATATGGCTCTGATCGTGTATACCCCATAGTGTCAGGTATTATATCTTAATTATCCGAGCCTAGGTGAAAAACAATTGGAGAATAATCAATAATATTGATACGAATAATATTGTGCCCACAGAAGCAAAGAAAACTAGAATTTTGATTCTGACGAGTTTTGATTTCTGGATCTCGTAAAAAGCCTGTTTTTGTTCTGGCGTTAATGCTCCGAGAAATTTTTTGTACTTAACGATGTTGGCTACGATCCAGAATGGAAATAGCACAAACATTATGCAGCCATTTATGAAATAGATAACCAGGCCAAATCCTTGTCCTGAACCTTGCTTAGATATTAGCCACACAAATATTGCTAGAGATGCCAGCAGGCCAATCAAATATACAACTACTGATATCCATCGAAACCAGAATGGAATCGCAAACTCATCGCCATTATATTCAGCTGATTTTATAAGTGCAGCTTCCTCTTTGGATATTTCTTCGGCTTCTTTCATGTGGTTATAATACCAGCTTACTAACTGCTGCTACTGATGCTGTTTCCGCGCGATGCGTAAAGTCACCCATAGTTACAACTTGTACGTTATTATCCTTAAACATAGCTAATTCTTTATCAGTCCAACCACCTTCCGGGCCTACAACCAAGACAAATTTGTTTGCATCCATATCGAATTGACTTTGTCCGCCTTGCTCGCAGACCATTATAGGTATTTTGCGCTCAAATTCCTCGAATAATGTGTCTAAAAGAATTGGTTCTCTTACATTTGGTATGTTGCCGCGTCCGCACTGCTCACTAGCTTCAGTAACAATCTTTTTAGCCCGATCCATATTAAAGCCAGTTTTTTCACAACGTTCGCTCAAAATAGGGATAAAGTGGTTTACTCCCAGCTCAGTACATTTTTGTAGCACCCAATCGTTCTTGTCCTTCTTTAGCAAAGCCCAAGCCAAATAAATATCTTTGCTTGGCAGTTTTCTAGTCATTTCAGTCACCAGTTCAAGATCCGCGGCTTCGGGCTCAAACTTAGTAATCTTGTACAGTCGTTCATGCTGTTCGCCATCAAATAGCACAACTTGTTGACCAACTTTATAGCGCAGAACTCTTTGCCATTGATTTACAATGTCTTTGTCTTGTAGCCAAAACTTATTGGCTAGCTTGTGAGTTTTTGGGCTAATGTAAAATCTATGTAGTCGCATTCTTATTCAGTATTTTTAACAAATCATTTGGTTGGTTAGCTAAAAAGTCTGGCTTGTATTTAACTAAAATCTTTTTGCTATTAAAACCCCATGTTACAGATACAATTGGTAGTTTCGCTCGATGTGCCGCCTCAATATCACGTGTTTCATCACCAACATATATACAAGCATCTTTGTCTAATCGTTCAAGCTTGATGATCTTTTTCATCATCTTAGTTTTACCAAAGACTGATACATTTCCATAAATCGCTCGGAAGTGCTGCGAAACGTTATAGGTTTGCAGGAATTGATTGATATTGCCGCTACTATTACTACTCATCACATATAAATTATGCTTTTCGGCCAATCTTTCAATAACCTCGATAATGTCTTCGAATGGTTTGGCATCCGCCAGTTTCTCAATCAGCTCTTTGCGCCCCCTAGTAATTAGCCCAGGAATTTTTCTCAGTGGTATGCCAGCGCGTTTAATGACTTGCTGGGCTGGTAAACCGCGAAGTTCGTCAATTAATTCTGGTGTAAGTTTTATGTTACTTACCGACCAATGTTCAACTAGGTCAATTACAATTGGCAAAGTGTTGGCAATCGTCCCATCGAAGTCAAAAATAATATTTTTAGGCGTATTAACACTCAGAGGCAACTGAGCCTTTTTGGCAATATTGCCACGCACTATACTAGCCTCTCAGACCAATAGTCAAAATTGCGACGAAGGCTACCTTAAGTACAATATCGATTAGCAAATAATTACGTTCAGTGAAGGGATATTGCTTCCACTGTTTACGCGTTTGGATGTTATAAAGCTGATTGACAGCCAGAGCCGCGAAGCCGACAAAGACTACACCTGCTAAGGCATAACTAAACCAAGGCATGCGAACTTCACCATAAAGAGTCGTGCAAATTAGAGTCACAACTATCGTAACCCAGGCTAACAGACCGCTAAGAACACTTATACCAAAAGCACTGTAATCAGGTTTCTTCGCAGCAACGTTTTGCTTATCAGCCAGCCAGCCAAGGGCGGCTGTAACAAGTAATAGGCCAGCTACAATCTTTATAGTTCCTGCGTCAGCGACCCCTGAAGTTAGTGCTACTACGCTGATAATAATTGATGAACTGGCACCTAAGTCAATCCATTTCAGGCTATCGCTACTTTTCTTAACTGATTTTTTATACTCAGACTCACCTTTTGTATAACGATACAGGCCAAAGAAACCTGAAATCGCTAGCGCCAGGGCAGCTAACAAGCCAACTGGTACATCTAGCAAGTTACGCAGTGCTGGCACAAATACTGTTGAGACATCACTCGCTAATGAGTCTTTCGTCACGTATGTCACGTTTAGTGGCAGTGTTTTGCCCCACAATAATACTCCGACAACCACAGCGCCAATTAAGAAAGCTACCACTCTTGCAAGCTGTAATACCCGGATATCAGTATAAACGTCTCTTTTTTTACTCACAGCCATATTAAGGTTAGTTTAGCATGAATATTGTTTACCATGCACTTATTTTAGTTTTGCTGCAAATTTTTTGCGAAGTTTTTCGAGCTTTGGGTTAATAACAACTTGGCAGTATCCAAGTTCAGGATGCTTTTTAAAGAAGTTTTGATGTTCTTCTTCAGCCTCATGGAATTCCGTTAGCGGTTCTATTTCAGTTACAATCGGGTCATCCCAGAGTTTTTGAGTTTTATCTTTTGAGTCAAAGGCGATCTTCTTTTGCTCATCATTCATATAAAGAATAATCGATCTGTACTCAGCTCCAATATCCGGGCCCTGTCGATTTAGAGTAGTCGGATCATGTATTGCCCAAAATATATCCAGAATGTCTTCATAACTAATAATTTTTGGGTCAAACTCAATTTTAACTACTTCTGCGTGAGTATTGTGAGGTGAATGTAGATCCCAATAACTTGGGTTTTTTGATTTTCCACCTGCATACCCAGATGTTACTTTATGTACTCCTTTGATCAGCTGGAAGCTCGCTTCCAAGCACCAAAAACACCCACCGCCGAGTACTGCTTCTTCCATTTACTCAGTCCTCAAGGCTTCAATTGGATCTAGTTTGGCAGCTTTACGTGACGGCAACAAACCGGCTAGCGTGGCTATAACCATCAGGATAACAATCAAGATAATAATCTGTGGCAATTTAAAAATCAGAAGCTTCTCACCAGCTCCTAAAGCGAGTTTTTTCGTAATCCAGGGGTTTAGAGCCGTTCCTAATAAAAACGCAATTACCGAGCCAATCAGACCACCAATGAACCCAATCCAAGCGGCCTCAAACCGGAATAACCTACCGATGTCGCGTTTACGCATGCCTAGTGCCTTCATTAACCCAATTTCGCGGGTGCGTTGTAACACACTTATATACATCGTGTTCACAATTCCAAACACTGATGCCACGACAGCTATAAGACCAAAAGCAACCACAATTCCCTGCAGGATGCTTATTATCTGGGTTAGGAATTTCTGTGTGTCTTCGACGCTCTGAACATTATATTTCATGTCTTTTAGTTTGTTTTGAACTGCCTGAAGTTTTTGCTTATCACGGCCATCCTTAACGCCAACGTAAGCGTAAGTATATTTGTGATAATTTTGGGTTCCTTTTGTGGCGATGTCATTTAGAGCAATCGCATCGTCATTACCAATGTACATGTACAGTTCGGTACCCGGCTGTGAAGTTGTTGGTTTTTTCATAACTCCAACCACCGTAAAAACTTCCTCAACACTTTGGGGAGTACTAAGGTTCTGCAACTCTTGTGTCGAGACAAGTCCCTGCTTCAGAGCCGCTTGGATAGCATCAGGGTCGACTGGTTTTCTTACGGCCAAAATTATGGTTTTGCCCACTGCATCCTGAGCGTTTTCGAACCCAAGAGAATCTATATAAGCTTCCGGAATGAGTATATTTTTATTGGTTAGGGTTTCTGGAATTTTCCCAGCCACTAAGTCTGGATGCTGCGCTGGATTAAAAGCCTCAACTGTCCCGATGTACTTCTTTTGATCAGGGCGAGTAACGTACTGTAAATTAAGCTGTATTCCTTCTCTAACTCTTTCAACACCAGCTGTTTTCTTTATCGTTTGGATGTCTTCCTCGTTAAGTTGTTTAATCTGAATTGTGGCACCGGCACCAGAGCGAGCATCGCTGTAGTTTGGGTCGTATTCTTTGGGTTTTGAGCTATCTGTACGACCAAAAAGTGATTCATCTTTAGCTACTATGAGTTCAGCTGGATCAAAATTATCTGAAATAATCCGATTAACAAACGCTTGTGCCCCATTGCTGGCTGCCAGAGTTAACGTTAAAGCAAATGTACCGACGGCAATGGCTAACGCAGTCAATAAAGTCCGCGCTTTGGCCTGCCTTAAGCTCCGCCCACTACGACGCAATATGTCACTTATATACATTATTTACGCCCTTTCTTCGTACCAATAATTGACTCAATTTGTCCATCCTTAAGATGTATCTGTACCTTACATTTTTTGGCCATATCCAAATCGTGAGTAACAATTACTAACGTACATTTAAGACTCTTGTTTAGATCAAATAACAACTCAGTTACTTTATCGCCGGTAACACTATCTAGATTTCCAGTTGGTTCATCGGCAAAGATTAATTTTGGCTTATTAACAATCGCTCGAGCAATTGCTAGCCGTTGTTTTTGGCCACCAGATAGGTTGCCGGCTTTATCGTTTACTTTCGAATCAAGATCAACTTTTTTTAGGGCATCAAGAACTTTATTCTTTCGCTCACGACGCCCAGTTTGAGCTATTTCAAGTGGTAGCATAACGTTCTGGAAGCACGTTTGATTGGCTTCTACGAAGAATGACTGAAAGATAAAGCTCATTTCATTAGCTCTAAAAGCATCCATTTGTTTTTTCTTCATAGAGTGAAGCACTGTTTTATTAATTGTAACTGTGCCGTCTGATGGATGATCAAGTCCACTCATAATATGCATAAGAGTGCTCTTGCCCGAGCCACTCTTACCAACTATGGCGACTGTTGCCCCCTCGGGAATAGAAAAACTTACGTCTTTCAAGGCCCAAAAAGTGTTTTCTTTTTTGCCATAGACCTTTGATAAGTTCTGAACTTCAATCATCTTCTACCTTAACTTCCTGCCAAAAGGCTATGTAGTCGCTAAAATCATCTTTAACAATTTTGATAGCTGATTTTTTGGGGTTTGGATAGCTAAACGCGCAGTCCTGGCATGATTCTGAGCCGTTATTCACATTAAAATACTGGCATTTACCCTTCCATGGGCAATAGTATGGAGTGCTACTCTTTTGTAATAATTCTTGGTTAACTTTTGAAGGCGGGAAATACCAATGATCTTCAATATAAATCAAATCATCTTTGTCGGCCTCAGCAATAACTTTATCTCCCAGAAGTGCTCTCATCCCTTTTATTCTAGTTCATGGATACGTTTGTGGTCTAGGCCAAAATAGTGTGCCATCTCATGCCACAGGGTATGTCTAACCTTTTCTTTGAGTTCTGCAAGGTTACGACTTGTTAGGGCGAGCGGTACTTTAAAAATAGTAATTTTATCGGGCATGATCGGTTGCATACCGCCACGTTTTGGTAATGGTATCCCTTCGTACAATCCAAATAACGTCTGATCGCACCTTAGTTGCACGGCTTCACGTTGCGTCTGACTGGGTTCATCTTCATATAGAATGGCCACATTTTTGAGCCGTGATGTGTATTTCTCTGGTAGCTTATCAAGAGCTTCCGAAATTATTTGATCGAATTCATCATCTGTTGGCATCTGCACTAGATATTTATCCCTTCCAAATTGCCATTGAGCAGTTGGCAGCCCATGCCAATTACTTCCTCATAAACATTCAAATCTTTTGGCACATCATTCAGTACATATATTGGCTTTTTAAGGTAATAAGCCAGCGTCATTTCCATGAGTCCATTTGGACCAATATAACCAGACTTACCATGTTTCTCATCGTTGACCATCAGGATTGCATCAGCTTTCTCTACCTCAGCAAAATGAGCATCCATAAGTTCTTTTTTGCGCTTAAAATCTGCTGGGTTGTCATACCAAGTTTTATGGCTTTTGACATCATAGTTACCAGTCTTACGCATTTTTTCAGCACTTTCAGGCACGATAACTTCAAAGCCCTTTTGCCGCAGCTTGTCGGCAATTTCATTCACATGCTTATAAAACGATGCACTCGAACAAACAGTAATAACTTTTGCCACTTAGAATAAACTCCTATGGCCTTTATTGTGATCACTAATTGCGCTCATGACTTCGTGTAATGAGCTTGTTGTATCAATAGCCCCTGCTGATTTAAGTTCTGCCGGGCTACCAAAACCATGAGTAATGCCTATGGCGTAAATATTTGCTGCCTTTGCAGCGTGCATATCAACCGGATGATCACCTAGTGCAATTACCTCATCAGGAGCAACACCAAGTTCATCCATAAGCCGTAGAATTCCTTCAGGGTCTGGTTTAAATGCAGTGACGTCATCGCAAGTCGATATAGCAAATTTAGGTATATTAAACACTGCCTTTGTCCGTGTTATAAACGCATTTAGTTTTTCTTGGTCGCTAGAGTTGGTGTCTTTATATAAATCCTCATACCCCAAAGCCGGCAAAGATACGCCAAAGTTGCGAACAATATGGTGAGGTTCTCCACTGGTGAAAATACCTAGTGCAATATTGTTCTCACCAAGCCATGAAAATAGTTCGGTTAACCCATGGAATGGATGTACATAAAGAGGGGCAATTCTATCCTGAATTGGTCGCAAACTCAGATCAAGCTCACTATAGTCATGCTCACCTAAATCAACAGAAGCATGCTTTTCAAACAGTAAGGATAAGGTTTTTTCGAATGTATCTCGTGTTGGCCCCCCAACAGATTTATTTATAAAGTCTTCGTATATTTCGTACAGTGGGAGATGTGCACGCGACACACCCCGTGCTGTTAAGTATTCAACTGCGGCCTCATATTGACCATGTCGAATAAGATACAGTGTATCTACGAGTGTCCCATCGGCATCAGATATTATTGCTTTAATCTCACCCATACTACCCCTCAAGTTTTAAGCGTTTGATAAGCCAATCGCGCGGTAATAAACTTAAAAACCACCCTGCCCTCGGGCCAGAATTTTTTCCGATCAAGGCTTGGTACAAAGTGCTGAATAATTCCTTGGGCTCAAAATTAGTTGTGTCTTTAAATTCATAAACTGCCTTGTGAAACCATTCGCCGTCAACATCATCTGGCGCTTTTTCGATCTTATCAGCCAGTTGTGACATAAATGTTTTTTGCTCAGGGCTAAATTTTGCTGAATCAACAGTCTCTAGTAACTCGAATTTAACATCATCAGATGCTGACTTTTTAAGCCATTCGTCAATAAATGACAGCTCGGCCTTAATAATTTCCTCTTGTTGTTCAGCTACTTCTTTATACTCACTTCGCTTAATAATTTCGAGTGTGCGATCAGGATCTTTCAGTCCGGCTTGATAACTGGCGACTAGTAAAGTGAACGGGATGTGACTTATCGTTCGATCTGTAACACCATCTGTACATATGTCGATCAACTGTTGTTCTTCTTCGGTCTTGTTTTGTTTGGCCAACAGTTCACTAAACTCATCAATGACGCGCATCAAGGTATCGCCCTCATCAAAAAACAGCAATTTATCTGGTGCGTAACGAATAACAAAGTACCAAACGACTTCGGCTGGCAACATTTTCAGCAATTCAGCAGCCGTAATCGTATCACCAGAACTCTTGCTCATTTTTTTCGTCGCACCAGTACGATTTATAAAGTTATAAGTTAGCGGAAATGGTGCATCAATGCTAAAGACTTCCTTGGCAATTGGCTTGCCGGTATCATATGATCCACCTTTAGTACCGTGATCTCTACCAAATGGCTCAGCATCAACTTTGAGTAGCCACCACCTGGCCGGCCAATCAATGCGCCAACTTAGCTTAACTTCACCCTTAGCATATGACACGGCTTGTTCTTTATCATCTTTATTAAGGTAAGTAACTTCCGTTTTGGCGGTATCGATACTTACAAATGGGCGGTTCTTGAGCCGACCATCTTCTATGACTTGAATTGGAGTCCAGGACTCTTCGAGCTTGCGACCCGAAACATCTTCAAGGATTTTTTTGATATCTTCGGTATGTGTCAGGGCTTTTTCAATCGCTGGAACAAAAAATCCATCACGATATTTTAGATGTGAGCGCATGACATCAATATCCAACTTAAGGGCTTTGGCGGCCTCAAGCATATCGGCAAAGTAATAATCAGCGTATGATCGATCTGAACCATCTGGTGCCGGGACATCACAAAGTGGCATGCCAAGATATTCTTGCCACTTTTCGGGCACACCGGCTGGTACCTTGCGAAAAACGTCTAAGTCATCAACGACATGTATATGGTGAGCTTTACGGCCACGGCGACGAATTTCTCGAGCCAAAGCTTCCGCCGTCAGGACTTCTCGCAAAGTGCCCAAATGATAAGTACCGGATGGCGAAACACCAGAAGACAACACAATTTCGCCTTCAGGATGGCGCTTCTCAAGCTCATCAACGACTTTACTTAACCACAACATAGTTACCTTAATAGTACCTCAAAAAACATGTTTGGCACTACAGTTTTAGGCTACATCAACTACTTTATAGGTAGCGGTTTCGGCTGGAGTTTTAATTTCAACAGCATCACCAAGCTTCTTGTTTAGTAGTGCTTTGCCAATTGGAGATTCATCAGAAATCTTACCATTCATTGGATCGGCCTCGACTGTACCAACAACCTGGAATTCTTTTTGCTTGCCACTGTCGCCTTTAAGCGTTACATGTGATCCAAGCTGAACTTTTTTATCGCCCTTAGGCTTCTTGATCAACTCAACATTCTGTAAGATGTGTTCAATTTCCGCAATACGGCCTTCAACACGTTCTTGTTCTTGACGGGCAGATGTGTACTCGGCATTTTCTGCCAAGTCGCCAAATTCACGAGCAGTTTTAATTCGCTCAGCAATCACTGGACGCTGCGATACTAGACCGTCGCACTCCTGTTTTAGCTCGTCAACACCCTCTTTGGTTAGATGAAACTGCTTCTTCATGCTTTACTCCTTTAATGCTTATGTTGGTTTAGGGAGTTACCGTAGTATACCAACACATGCCTATACTGCCAACAATTTTGTTAATTCCTCTTTTGAAATCAACTTACTCTCTGTTGCAGTGCGCATTTTATGTTCCAATTTCCCGGCATTAATTGTTTTTGTGCTTATAACTACACGGTGTGGGATGCCAATTAAATCAGCGTCGGCAAATTTCTCGCCAGGGCGAACATCACGATCGTCATATAGCACACTTACTCCCTGCTTAGTTAGGCTTTCGTATAGCTCATCAGCAGCCTTGACAACATCTTCTTCCTCGCCAAGCCGAGCCAAGTAAACCTGAGCAGGTGCGATATTCTCTGGCCACACCAAGCCTTTATCATCACCCATTACTTCGGCAATCGCCGCTAATGTTCGGCCAATACCAATTCCATAACAACCCATGTAATACTTTTGTCTTGTGCCAGCTTCGTCAGTATATTCGGCATCGTGCATCAGGTTCGTGTAATGATAGCCAAGCTGAAAAATGTTACCGACCTCTATCCCCTTACCAGCCACAAGCTTGTGGCCTTTCTTGGTTTTCATGCCCGGCTGAGCTAAAGCAATGTCCGCTTCGATGTCAGGTTTATAATCACGGTCAATGTTTATATTCAATAGATCGCGGTTTTTCTTGTTCGCTCCACCGTACATGTTATGAACTGATCGCAAGCTAAGGTCGGCTACGATCACCACCTTATGGCCACTCTTAACGCCTTTTTCAACCATTTTCACAGGAGATATAAAGCCTGGTTCACTCTTTAGATCTTCACGAATTTCTTCGTCAGTTGCCGGTCGTATGTCCCATGCCCCACTTACATGCATTAATTTTGTCTCGTTAACATCAAAGTCGCCCCGAATTACGGCCAAAATATAACGTTTAGTAGCTTCGTCAAAGTACAGAACGTCTTTCGTCTGCTGCCAAAGTGGCAAGCCATGCAATTTTGCACCATCTTCCATGGTTTTACCACGCACTGCTTCGACTTCCTTAAGCTCAGCAAACTTATCGTCAGTATTTTTGGAGTCAACTTCAAACGTGGCGACATCTTCGTGAGCGGCATATTCACCCTGCTCATCGACAAAATAACTACTCTCACCAGCATCGGATTCAACAATAAACTCATGGCAGTATTCACCACCAATATAGCCATTGTCGGCATCAACCATGTGAGTTTTAAGGCCAAGTTCACTGAAAATATCAGTGTAGGCTTTAGCCATATCAGAATAAATCTTCTTAAACTGCTCTTCTGTACTAAAGCTATAGGCGTCTTTCATGATAAATTCACGCACACGAAGTAGACCACCGCGGGCTCTCATCTCATCGCGGAATTTCATCGAGAATTGATAGATGTTAAACGGTAGATCTTTGTAGCTAATGTTAAATTTGCGGACTAAATCAACTGCCATTTCCTCGGCCGTTCCGCCCAAAGCAAACTCGGCGCCACGTCGATCCTCGATTTTCATGAGCTCGAAGCCTGCGCTGGTTGTTCGATTAGTTTCTTTCCAGAGTTCCAGCGGGTGAAGAACCGGCATTACGACTTCTTGAGCCCCGTGGGCGTCCATATGCTTTCGAACAATATTAATGATATTATCGTGAACTTTTAAACCTAGTGGCAATAAATAATATCGTCCGGCACTCGACTCACGTATAAAACCAGCCTGAATTAATAACCTATGTGACTTAATCGCTAGGTCTTTACCCTCTGTCTTTGATGTTCTTCCAAATAGTTTTGATGCTCTCATTTTTTTCCTCTTATCTTAAAAATAACTCAATATATAATCAAAAATCTAACGGCCGCAGGCCGGGAGCATTGGTTGAGTATTTTCTAGATCACACATACCTTGTCGAACATTGTACCCTAGCGCACGACAAAGATGAAGAGTAGCATAAACGCAACGAAGTTTTTAAGCATGTGAACGCCCATAGATGCAGCAAGTGAACCAGTAATCTCTCGCAAGTACACAAGTACCATTGATAAAACGAATGTATCGATGGAGGCTGCCCAAAGTGGAGCCGTATTCGTCCCACCAAACAGATGAGCCGATGCAAATAACAGACTAGTAATCACCGCCGCCGGCCAAAGAGCAAGCTTCTTACGCAAGCCGGTATATAAGAATCCTCGACATAGTATCTCCTCACCAATCGGCGGTAAAATTACAAGACTAAAGAATACTAGAACCAATTGTGTACCGTGTTTGGCCGACTCAAAGCCAACGTCTTGTTTACCATCAAAATTAACATGTGGGAACAACAACTTAATAACAATAAATAGCGCTATATAGAGTATGAAATAAATCCCGAGTGCTGATATTGCATAGAGAGCATCACGGGGCTTGGGTTTTACAATACCAATATCTTTTGGTCGCTGTTTTTTTATCTTTAAAAGGCCTAAAACCATAGCCACTACAAGTGCTTCGACAAACAAAATAAGCATAGTTTGAGCAACCGTAGATGTCTTAAACCAAACCTCTGTTCTTGTCTCACCCCAACCTCTAAGAATCGCATAGATACTTAGTGCTTCCAAAGCTATAATCTGCGAAACAAAGTAAATAGCAACTGTTAATAGCACAGCTCCGATTGGACCCCAAGCGTTATTTTCGGCCTGCTCAAGAGTTGCTAGGGATGACTTTGACTGGTTGGCAATCGTCATCTAGAAAAACCGCCTAATATCAACTACCGTCACCACAATAAACAGTGCGATCAGCAGGAAGAAACCAGTTCCATGAATTATTTCCTCTGTTTTGGCACTTAATGGTTTTCTCATTATCCTAAATAAGAGCGTTACAAAAAGTCGTCCACCATCTAGTGCTGGGATCGGTAACACATTCATAATTGCCAGTGTCAAAGATATTATCGCCACGATAAGTAAAATAAATTGTATGCCTAGCAAACTACCATCTTTTAAGATTACAAATATGCCCACAGGGCCAGAAACTTGATTGGCTGCTTCACAGGTCTTACCCCTGAATAATCCGCCTATTGCACTGCCTAGTCCCTGGAATGTTAGCTTCGTAAACTGTACCATCGTACCGGCCGAGACTATGGGCGCCGACCACGTTGATCGATCAATAATGTGCTGGGCTGGGTAGACCCCTAAGTAACCCTTTGAAAGATAGGTTTGCTGAGTGCATGGATCAACCTTTTGGCTATCATTAACTTCTTGAGATTGGCGCAAAGTCGTTTGCGCTGTATGGCTGACACCGTCATGCAAATAAGTAACTTCGATTGTTTTACCGGCGTTTTGCCGGGTGAAATTCGATATCTGCTCCGAGGCTGTAACTTTGGTAGTTGAGCCGCCAACCGCCCCTATTGATACGATTTGATCATTTGGTTTTAGTTGTAGCTTTTCGGCTGGAGAACCAGCTTCAACATCACCAACTAACACCTGACTTTTAACGTTTATTGAGTCACTTTTAACGCTAAACTGATTATCTATAACCTTTGGCATTCCTATCAGGGCAACAATGGTAAAAAGCACCCACGCAACAATCAAATTCATCACGACGCCAGCGAGAATAATCTTGGATTTTGCCCATAAACTGCTCGCACCATAACTTCCTGGCTCAGTGTCAGCATCATGCTCACCTTTAAGCTTTACAAAGCCTCCTAATGGCAGCAGATTCAGTGTAAATAGGGTTTTATTCTTAAGTTTTTTCTTCCAAATTCGTGGTGGGAAGCCAATCCCAAATTCCTCAACTTCAACCCCATTTCGTCTGGCAGCAATATAATGTCCAAACTCATGTACAACGACTAGACCAACGAACAAAATAAGCCCAAAAATCAGTAAATAAATGTTCATTATTGTGCTTCTACCCCTGTTAATAGTGAATACATATTTTGTTCGATTCTACTCATTTATTATATAGTCATTATTTCTGTTTCTTTGGCTTTGGACAGCTCTTCTATCTTGGATTTGTACTCCTGCATGCTTTCATCAACTTGCTTTTGAAGTCGTGAATAATCATCTTCGCTAATCTGTTTGTCTTTTTTAGCCTGCTCAGCTTGCTTTAGACCTTCATGGCGAATGTTTCTAAGTCGAATCATAGACTCTTCTACCTTTACACCAAGCTGTTTAGCAATTTCGGCTCGACGCTCTGTGGTCAGTGGTGGCACTGGCACACGGATAACACGCCCATCATCTGTTGGGTTAAGACCTAATGTTTGATTATCTCGAATAGCTGCAGCAATGGCTTGCAGATTATTTGGATCAAAAGGACTAATTTGGAGTAGTTGAGCTTCTGGTGCCGTAACTGTTGCTACCTGGATAAGTGGCATTGGTGTTCCGTAAGCTTCAACTGTAATGCCATCAAGCATAGCTGGTGTGGCACGCCCTGTTCTAACCTTCTTAAGTTCTTCTTGAAAATGCTCGATTGTTTTATCGAACTTGTCTTTTACTTCTTTTAGAACCTGATTTGTATCCATATATCCCCTTACCTCACTTTGGTAATTCTATTGTAGATGAGCTCGACCAAAAAGCCTAGTTTACTTCGCCTAAAGCCATTCGACTAAAGCGACGCACTACGATATTTTCACCAAGTTTGGCGTTATGCTCTTTCACATAGTCACCAACTGTCATATCTGGATCTTTTACAAACGGCTGATCTAGCAAACATTTTTCGGCAAAATACTTCTTGATTTGACCTTCAACAATCTTATCAACCATATCAGCTGGCTTGCCTTCGGCTTTAGCCTTTTCGCTGAATTCAGCCTTTACCTTATCTTTGGCTTCGGCTGGAACTTCATCGATACTTACGTACTCTGGTGCACTGGCTGCAATGTGCATAGCAACGTCCTTAACAAGATCAGTAAAGATTTCGTTACGAGCTACAAAGTCGGTCTCACAGTTAATTTCAACTAATACACCGATCCGGCCGTCGTGGTTATAGTTGCCAACAACACCGGCACGCGCTTCACGCTCTCCGCGTTTTTCAGCCTTCGTAAGACCTTTTTTACGCATAGCTTCGAGTGCTTTATCAAAATCGCCTTTTGCCTCTTGTAATGCGGCCTTAGCATCAGTTAAACCAACACCAGTAAGACTTTTAAGTCGCTTAATGTCATCAATTGATACGCCCATCCTTATTTCTCCTCTTTATCTGCAGATTTAGTTTGTCGTTTTGCTTGACCAGCTTCAATAGATTTTTGTACGTAGTCAGCAATCAGTTGTAGTGCCTTAATTGCATCATCGTTGCAAGGAATTGGATACTTAACAGTAGTCGGATTGGCATTAGTATCAGCCAAAGCGACAACTGGAATACCGAGTTTAGTGGCCTCGCGAACAGCATTTACGTCGTGTACCATATCAAATACAAAAACCGCACCTGGCTTAGCAGCCATGTCTTTAATACCACCATAAAGGTGATTCATTAGATCGATTTCTTCTTGGTAACGTTGCAATTCAAGCTTGTTATACTTAGCAGCTAACTGACCAGACTCCATCTTGCTTTCAAGATCCTTAAGGTGCTTAATGCGCCCGCTCATAGTCTTGTTATTAGTTAGCATCCCACCAACCCAACGCTCTGTTACATATGGCATTTTGGTTGCTTCAGCTAGTTTAAACGCAATGTCGCGTGCTTGGCGCTTAGTGCCAACAATAAGTACTTGCTTACCCTCTGAAGCTGTCTTTTGGATGAACTCAAGAGCCTCTTCTATCTCGGCGACTGTCTTGGTTAAGTCAATAATGTGGCTACCTTCACGCTTACTGTGAATATATGGTGCCATTTTAGGGTGCCAACGACTGGTCTTGTGACCAAAGTGAGCCCCAGATTCTAATAATTTTTTAATGTCTACATCAACTGTAGCCATGGTGTAAATCCTTTCATCTTCGGTAGAGTCGCAGCCCGAAGCGCCCTGCACGGTACGCATTCAGGAAGGATTATCAACTCCCCTGCTTAATTAATTACTCGGCTAGTATAGCGCACAACCTCTGTTATGGCAAGCTAAATAAGAAAGGTATTGCCTTGTATGTTGTAGCCGTTAAAGGTAGTCTCTGGATAACCTGCTAGCTCAACAGGTTTTGCCTGAGGTTTTAGCTGCTTACTTAAGTACTCATATAATGCAGGGCGATTAGTTGCTGACCCACCACAGTGATCATCGATCACAACTGCAAGTTTCATGCCACGTTTCTCGGCTATTTCTCTGGCATAGGCACTAAATTGATTAAAGAAATCTTTTGGATCAAGTTGTTCGATGACATTTTGAATTGGGTTGAGACCCCTTATGACAAGCACAGGATTACCGTCTTTATCGTTGGCCTCAATTAAGAAGGCGCTACCTACAAACCTAGCATCTTTTGTGCCAGGTTTTTGTGTCATGATAACACTAGTAAATTCAGGGAATTGCCCTGCAATAGACTCATATTTTGAAGCCCAGCAGGCATCACCAATATGACCAGAAAGTTCCATAAGAATACCCCTGGTTGGCATAAACTGCATAGATCTTGTGCCGGCATTACCAATGTTAAGACTCCTCTGGATATTTTCATTGATAGCGTTGACATTAAGGATTTGGTCAAGTGACTTGTAGAGCCCAAAGTTCTTAAATACTTGTCCCCAGGTTTCTTGGTTAGTAACGTGTTGTACAAGATCGGCGACTTCTTGAAATTCGTTAATTGTTGGGCCATCAAGACCACCACGAGCAAGCTGAGAAACTCTTTCGTTTTCTTCTGGATATTTTGTTAATGCCGCCACAAAAAGCATCTGACGAATTGAGCCATGCGTATCTTTGTACCGGCCGATAACGCTAACGTTTCTCATAAATAATGTTGGATTTATTAGTGTGGCTTCATCAATCTGAGCTAGTTCGGCAATTTCAGCATCAAGATCTTCAAGTTTTTGGCGGAGTTTAGCACTCTTTTCTTCTGGCACAGTCTCAAGTTTTTCGGCCAGTCTAACCCTTCCTTGCTCGAGTCTAGTCTGATGTGTTGAAATCTTCATCAGCACATCACTGACAATGTCGGCTACCATTTCAGGGTGATTATTAACTATGTCATTAGCCGTAGATAAGTCATTTAACAATTCCCAAAATTGGTCTTCGCCATCTTTGGTAATTTTGAAGGCTTGGACTTTTTCTTGGTCAAGTTCGGCAACTTGAACAACTTCACTTGGCTTATATGCCTCATCGTCTATTAGACTAAATCGCTTTCTATCTGGGTTTTCGGCCTGAAACTTAATTTGTAGCAAAAGCCGATCGTCATAATGACTCCCCCACTGGCTCACTTCATATCTGGTTAGAGCTTTAAAATATGCAAGATAAAGTCGTGAGTGCTCTAATGATTCAAGGTCAATATCGCCCGTAATTACTTGTTCCTTAAACTTATTGAGATGCGCTGTTAATTTATCGATGCCTGGTTGTCCGCCTTTACCAACAATTTTTCTAAGCTCTTCATCTTGAACTTCCAGAGCTTTGCCGCCTTTGTAAACTGCATAAAGCATATCGACAAGCTCTTCTGAGCTATTTTGGCCAAATATTTTAGCACTTTGATATAGTGCATCGGCATATTTTAGCGGCTCATCAGCCGTTAGGATATCTTTAGCAAAGGAGCCTATGCCCTTTGCAGCTTCGGTGCCCAGGATTGTCATAAGTGGGTGATCTGTTATCTCTTGTGCAATCGGTCTTAAGACGTCCAATTTGTCTTCCAATAGGCCAAAACCCCTCATAAATGGATTAGCCAAATTCAGTTTGGCAAACAGTTCTAGAACTTGCCGGTTCTCTGGCTTGAATATAACTCTATAGGGTTCAAAACCATTAGCCAGACTTGTCTGGACTATTAGCTCAGTAGCAATATGCTGTAATTCAGGACTAAGGTCAGTGTAGTTCTTTAATTCAAGCAAGAAGTTTTTAAAAGACTCAAAACCTTCACTCGGCGGCACGTCACCTAAAGCTTGATCAATCCAAATCCTTGCATAAGGTCTAAATATATTATCTTTTCCGTGGAGCTCACCAAACCAGGTTGGGCTGTTTTCGTCTAATTGCCTAATGACCTCAACCATAGCTTGTGCCTTGCCTGTCAGCAAGGCATCAACAAATTCAGAAGATCTATGATAGTTATAACTCAGCTCTTCAGTTAATAGTGCATATGTTCGGCTGTCTTTTGGTAAATCATCAAGAATAAGAACTGCTTCTTGGATGTATTCCCAAACTTGCTCGTCGGACAATTCTCCATATTTTTCTATAAATGAGTCAGATGGTCTCATAGCCCATGATAAGCCGTGGATATATTCACTAGCATTACCTGTTGCTAATAAGTCAGGGGCATTGTCCAAAATCCAAGTTAAGCGCTCGGGGTGATATATACGACCACCATTTTTTTCATCAATATCTCCAAAGACTATTGCCCCCATGTTACTAGTCGATTCTATTATTAGTGATTGTTTTTCAACATCTTGAATCCCATCAACAAAATCAATGAACTTTCTGAAGGCTTCTTCCGCCGTAGCAAGCTTTTCGGTATCTTGACGCATAAGGCGCCCGTCAAGCGCCAAATCATTGCTCGCAAGTCTTGTTAATGACGTAAGTACCGCGCTTCCCTCAGAGTTATCAACTAAAGCCAGGGCTTTAGGATTCTCGACAATGTACTTACGCATTGTTGGGAGATCGCCAGCCGCCGTCCAGTTAGGAAGCTTATCCCTCAATCTATGCATAGCCTGGAAATCTTCTTCTTTGATCTGATCAGGCCGGCCAATAGCGTTTAACTCATTTGCTGTATAGCCCCTGGATTTATTAGCTCGAGCAAGTATATCCTGCAGCAGACGCTGATTTTCTAAGTCCCTTTTGTGCAGGTGATCTGCGTCACCAGGCTCTATGCTTTGTGGGCCCTTGCCACTTATTTTGAGCTCTAACCTATTGTGCTCGTACCAAAGATGCGCGCACAAGAAAGCATCGGCAGCTGATGGCTGATCACTTTTTTCCAGAACTTTCTCCAAGGATCTATACAACCTCTCTGGTCGGCTAAAATAATGTGAAAGGTTTGGAACCGAGCCAATGACCTTATATAAAATTTCGGCATCTAGTTGTTCTGCCAGATCAAGAACAAGGTTTACGGCATATCTTGTTAGTTCACTATCTCTTTCAAAATACTTACTATTTACATTCCCAGCCTTAGCTCTGTTCTCAGCACTGTAGGCAAGGCCTGATATGTCGGAATAAATGACATTTGAAAGCTTTCTTTCATCCCGATATTTGTTTTTATTTGCTCGTTTCAAGAAACTATTTTCTGGGTCCATAACAGCAAGTTCTGTACTGCGCAAGCCAGTTGTCGATCGTGTATCGGGCGGAGTTATATCGTTGTAGACTGGGTTATCGTACTTATAGCCTATTAAGATATCTAGCGAAAAGGCCAGCGCCCGTTCAGTTATAGTGCCTTTTTCGAGCCTAGCCCGTGCTGCAGCCTTTGGTTCAGGATCTGGATCATCAGATAATATTGCATGTAGATCATTAACCGTACGCTGATTTATGCCTTCTGGCGAGGCTTTTTTGCTCTCTACAGGCTCCTGCGCTTCAGTAACAGGGGGAAGAACTTGTACAATTCCCAAATCATGCAATGCAACTATGCCTACGGGAATTTCGGGAGCTTTAAGAGCTGTTTCTGAAACATGTATTTCTGGAGCCTCAATAATGGGGTCATCTAAAATATGGTCATCTTGAGCTGGTCCTTCTAGTAGTATTGTAGACATTTTTATTTTTGCTTATCTGTTGACTATTGTACCCCTGATATGTATACTGTTGCAAGTTATGAAAAAGGATTTACACCCAGACAATTATCGACTTGTAGTCTTCGAGGACCTAAATGATGGTACTCGTATTTTGACGCGCTCGACTGTCACCTCTGAGGAAACCACCAAATGGGAAGACGGCAATGAATACCCATTAGTTAAGGTTCACATCAGTAGCAGTTCTCACCCGTTCTTCACAGGACAAGAAAAATTAGTTGATATCGAAGGTCGTGTTGATAAGTTTAAGGCTCGCCGTGAAGCCGCCGAGAAAGCCCTTGAAGCCCGAAAAGCTGCCGCTAAGAAGAAAGTTGACCACAAGGCTCATAAAGAAGCTAAAAAGGTCGAGAAAAAAGAAGAAGCAACCGCCGATAATAAATAACTTTGATTATCTAATAACTACCTCCCTATCTATTTGGAGGTAGTTTTTTTATACTAGAGGTAAGACATGGATCAAAAAGAGCAAGAACTACGAGCCGAGCTAGAGGAACTGCAAGCCAAATTGCAGGATCCGACTATATTTAGTGATCCAAGTTACCCGAAACTTGCTAAACGACAAAATAGCCTCGAGCAATTGATTGCGTTATTTGATGAAAAAACTAATCTCGCTAAGTCAAAAGCCGAAGCTGAAGATTTATTAAAGAGTTCTGATGCTGAAATGAGTAGCCTAGCACAATCTGAGCTCGATGAATTAGCACAAAAAATTCAGGCTAATGATGAGGCATTAACTGAAGCATTAGTTCCCAAAGACCCTAATGATGAGCGTGATGCAATTATTGAAATCCGAGCCGCTGCTGGTGGTGATGAAGCCAGTTTGTTTGCTGGTGACCTATACAGAATGTACGCTCGCTGGGCGGAAGCCCACAACTTTAAGCTTGAGCTAATTGATCATAGCGCCAATGAAGTTGGAGGTTATAAAGAAGTTATATTTGCGGTTCGGGGTGATGAAGCTTATAAGAATCTTAAGTTCGAAGCTGGTGTGCACCGTGTCCAACGTGTTCCAACCACCGAAAGCCAGGGACGAATTCATACGAGCACCGTAACCGTGGCCGTACTGCCTGAAGCTGAGGAAAGTGATGTTGAAGTAAATCCTAATGACCTTCGAATTGACGTCTACCGATCCAGCGGGCATGGCGGACAGTCCGTGAACACAACCGACTCTGCCGTGCGAATAACTCATGTACCCAGCGGCATTGTTGTGACCTGTCAGGACGAAAAATCACAGATCAAAAATAAGGAGAAAGCCTTGGGTGTTTTGCGCTCTCGCCTCTTGGCGGCCAAGATTGAGGACGAACAAAAACAACTTTCTGATGCACGACGTAAATTAATTGGTTCAGGCGACCGATCCGAAAAAATTCGGACCTATAATTTCCCGCAAGATCGCATAACCGACCATCGGATTGGCTATTCTCGGTCCAACATTCCGGGTGCTTTAGACGGCAATATTGACGATTTGATTGAGCAACTACAAAGCTATGAACGCCAACTCATCCATGACAATTCATGACTGGTTGGCTCACGCTAAGTCAAAATTAACGGCTGCTGACATTGCCACGGCCGAGCTTGATAGCCTAGTTTTGCTACAAGACGCACTCGGCAAAAATAAGGCTTTTATTTTAGCGCACCCAGAAATTGTGTTGAATAAAGAACAACAGGTATTTTTGAAAAAAAGTTTACTACGGCGGATTAATCATGAGCCGATGGCTTATATAAGGCGTAAAGTAGAGTTCTATGGTCGAGAGTTTTTTGTAGATGAGAGCGTGCTTGTTCCCCGACCTGAAACAGAGACGATGATAGATGTTTTGAAGGATTTAGTCACAAAAAATAGCCTACGGTCTTTTGCTGACATCGGCACTGGTTCGGGTGCCATTGGTATTACGGCTCAGCTCGAATTTCCTGGCTCAAAAGTATACGCTACAGATATCGATAAAAAGTGTTTGAAAGTTTCTGAAAAAAATAATCGAGTTTTTAAAACAACGCTTAAGTTTTTACATGGAGACTTATTTGAACCACTATTAAATGAAAAGGTCGACACTGTCTTAGCCAACCTACCCTATGTACCTAACGACTTTGGTATTAACAAAGCGGCCTTGAATGAACCCCACCTTGCCATTTTTGGTGGTGATGACGGACTGGACTTGTACCGCAAGTTGTTCGATCAATTACTAACAGCCATGCACACGCCAAAATGGGTCCTGACCGAGTCACTGCCATTTCAACATGAACAGTTGAACAAAATTGCGAGTCAGCATGGATACAAACTTGATAAAACCGATGATTTTATTCAGGTTTTTACTGTGCCGGGGCGTAATTGATAGGCACCGCGCCAACTGCCCAATTCAAAACCTTCTCAGCTTGTGTGGTCATTCTACCAAATTGATCAGCTGTCAAAGGTTCTACGTGTGATCTTGGAGTTATGGGGCTTGCATTACCAGTTATGTAGTCGTTGTAGTCTTTTTCCCCACCTTTTGTTTCAGCAGCATAGTAGACTTCCCAGTTTAAGGAATCAGCGGCTTGCTCTATACCAAACATATATAGCTGTCCAGCTTTTGGACCACCTTTTTCAGTGTCCATACCAAGAAATATAGATGTCGCTTTTGAGGGATCTACATTATGGGTTTGAGGGTCAATGTCACCGGAAATCATCATGGTATAGTGAGCTTCACCAGAGGTTCCAATCAGACTTGAGTCAGGAGTAATCTCAACAGTTGTTAGGCCTTGATTATTATTTTGAGGGCTCGGAGTGGTCACCACTCTAAAATGTGTGTTATTGGTATTTGTAGTATCGTTTATAGCGTTTGCAAATAGGTAGAACTCTTTCTTAACGTTTTCCCTTAGCATTACTTCTTTGGGGGTAGCTATTTCTGGCGCAGGTGCTGTTGTCGGAGTAGATATAGTTCCATCTCGATAACCTGCATTATCACCGCTACAACCAGCTAGAGCCATAAGCCCAACTAGTGAAGCCGCTACCGCTGTTCTTACTACCTTATTTCCACCAGTACTTGAGGGATCTGAATCCCGAAAATGTGTTCTCATAGTGAGGTATATTATACAATTTTCTCACTATTAGTCAATTAGTTTTGTGGTGCTGCCCCGAGGGTAGCGTTAAGAGTTATCTCTTTTCCGTCCCTAACAACCGTAAGCTTAACCGTATCTCCAACTGCGTAACGACCTAGTATCGATGTCAGACTATTCTTTTCATCAACAGTCTGATCATTTACCTTAGTAATGATGTCTTTTTCTTGTAGACCAGCTTTCTCAGCCGGTGAGTCAGGAATAACTGGCGATTGTCCGTTCTGACTTGGAGCTAAGTAGGCACCGCGTTTGGTATTCAGGTTATATTGGTAGGCGTAATCATCTGTTAACGAAATGTATCGTACGCCCAAGTATGGCCTCTCCAGCTTGCCTTTATTAAGCACACTTTTTACTAGGCCCTGAACATCATTAATAGGTATGGCAAATCCAATATTAGTTGCTCCGTCACCAGCCACAGCTGTATTTATGCCGATGACTTCGCCGTTAGCATTAACCAATGGTCCGCCTGAATTGCCTTGATTTATGGCCGCATCGGTCTGGAATAGATTTTGTAATGTCTCCAGCTGGTTGCCCTGACCTTGAGCTTGAACACTTCGACCATATCCAGAAATAATTCCTGAGGTTACAGTATTTTGAAACTGACCGAGTGCGTTACCGATAGCTATAACCATATTTCCAACTTGAGTTTTACTAGAGTCCCCTAACTTTACGGGCACAAGTTTTTTACCCTTAGTATCTTTAACCCTTAAGAAGGCAACATCAATCGGATCATTTTCACTGGTACGTCCTATAACTTCTACATTATCAAGCTTGGTACCATCAGATAGCGTCACACTAACCGTTGTGGCACCGCTCGGAACAACATGGCGATTAGTTAAAATATCCCCTTTGTCACTAATAATAAATCCTGTTCCAGCACTTTGCTGCTGACGTGTACTGACATTGCCAAAGAAGTCCTGCTGTGGCGCTTGACTAGTCACATCTATGGATACCACGCTCGGGCCAACATCCTTGGCGATTGTACTAATGAGTTGGCTTTCATCCTCGGCAACCTTGCGTGCTTGATCAGTGTTGGCATGAGTATTCCCAGCTCCATTCTTATGAGCCAGGCTACCAACCCAACCTCCAGCAAACCCAACAAATAACGATAGCATTACAAGACCACTGGCAAGTAATACTTTTGGATTTGTCTTTTCTGCAGGCGTGCTGCTTTTTACCTTAGGATCAGTAGCCACTACATCCTTAGGCGATTTTTCTTCGCTCATATTTTCCCTCTCTTAAAGTTGACTAGATCGCTTTGTCACCCCAATCAGAAAACACTAGTACAACTATTATAATAGCTATCATGATAAATATAAACTGCCTTCGTAGAAGATCAGAGAGTCGATCAGTGCGGTCTAAGTAATAGAGTGTTGCTAGACCAAAACCGATAACAGTCAGCAGCAAAGTCGGTTGTGCAATGACTCCGTAAAAAAGTAACCAATGCCCAAGCACCCACACAAGTGCTGCCCCAAAAAATGCCCATAGATCTGTTAAGAAGCGAGTGTATGGCTCATCAAAGCTGGTGAAAAAGTGTCTGGCGCTTACATTACATACCGCCCAAGCTGCAGCCACCAAAACATACAGTGGCGAGGATGGCCAAGCTAGGAAAATGGCCATTAGGCCAAACGTCTGTCCAACTAAAGCCTGGAGTGAAACACCAAGCAAAGTCGCACTTGGCTTGAGTAGTATCAACCACAACGCATAAACTGTCGCCCATATAGCTTGTACTATCTGTGCATCGGTATGTGACATGAAAACAATTATCGAAATACCAACTAACAGATCCACGGCATTTGCCCGGATATTGGCCAGCCAATGTCGAGGACGAACTGCAAACATACGCCATTTGCTAAGAAGTAAGACAGCTATAGCAATTTCTACAAAATGAATTCGCACCAAAATAAAGATGACAATAGGTAGAAGTATTGTCAGGACAATGTGTAGTAAGTGAGAAAAGCCGTTTACCGGGCGAATCTTAGTTTTGAGTTGTCCCATTTTGCCCTACTATTATAACAAAGTCTGCATTCTCTGGGTTAGTAACACCTTCTGGCAACTTACTAACTGCCGATGTCTTGAATCGCAGCTCAAGATATCGTTTGGTGTACTTCTTCTTACCACCGGTAAGATCAACTAGGACATTTTGTTGATAATCTTTCGATGGTGCATCATCAGCACGAACAACATTGTAACCGTATGACTTAAGAACATCTGCGGTAGATGAAGCAACGCCTGATCGTGCCGTTCCATTCAGTACCAGCACGGATGGATTTTCTTTCTTTAAGAAACCATCTTTGAAAGTATTTCTAACAAAACTCCGAATAGCGGCATACTCAAATGTTCCTGCTTTTGGCACAACAACTGACTGACTAGATATAAACCCGGTGGTTACTAATTCTTGTGGCGGATCTGCCAGGCCAATAGAAGTTACTTTGGAGCTATCAATTCCCTTACCGAGGTTATACATCTTCATAATGTCATCAATACTAAAGTTCGTCTTAATATGATTACCAAAGTTATCCATAAGCTGAGTAATCTTAACTGGGTTGCCGTAAGTCCCAGCTGTAAATACTTTGTCCTTAAGAGCTATCAACACCTGTCTCTGCCGTTCAGTACGGTCAAAGTCGCCTCTGGCACTACCGTGACGTGATTGAGCGTAGTATAGAGCCTTGGTGCCATTCATGGTTTGAACACCGGCTGGAGCAAGAACTGGGTTGCCGCCATTAAGGTGAGCCATGGACGAATCTACAAGCGGAGTTGGAACATTTATTGTCACGCCACCGACAGTATCAATTGCCTCTTTAAAACCAGTGAAGTCCACGAGAGCATGATAGTTGATTTTTAGACCCGAAACATCAGCTACTTTACTCTCTAGTGCACTAAACCCTGCATCCTCGGCCTGTTTTTGAGTTTTACCCTTAGCCAACGCACTTTCTTTGGTCAGAGCGTAAACGGCATTGATCTTCATCGAGCTACCGTTGGATTTAACCCATAGATCGCGTGGAATACTTAGTAGCCCGGCATCTTTATTTATTGGGTCGATACTAGCTACAAGGATAGTGTCTGTAAGCTCGGAGCCATCGTGGCCTTCGCCACCAACTGCTAGCAAGAGGACATTGATGCGCCCATCACCTTCGCCTTTTAGCTTAGAAGGATCTATATCATCACTAAGTGAAGCGGCACTTCCACCACCGTTAAACACTTGTCGGGCACGCAAATATCCCTTACCAAATACATAGCCACTGAGTAATACGGAGATAATTAAGAGACAGGCGAATGATCTGGCAACAATCTTGAAACTTAGGCGCTTCTTTTTCTTATCTGGTTTATCATTGTCCAGTTCAAGATCAACTACATCTTTTTTAGTAGGCCGTCGTCGGCCGGTAGCCGTGCCGTCAGGGCCAACACTTCCATTTGAAACTCTGGCTGTAAAACCATCAGATTTAACATTAAAATCATCAAGTTTTTTAGGTGTAATATTGCTATAAGATCGGCTACGTCGAAAGTTGCCTTCCCCTAAGGCATCAGATGTATCATTTTTCGGGTTGCGTACAAAGCCATCAATCGATGTTGGTTTATTGCGGCGCGGTGAATGTCGTCGAAAATTATCCATAGTTGCAGATTAATAGTATACCGGGAATCGTCATATGGATAAAGGTGCTTTCGTTTAAAATCTCAGTATTTTTTCCTTTTATTAAGCAAAATAAGGTATAGTTTGAACTTGAATATGCATAATCAACATCCTAACTCGCACCCATCAACACACCAGAGTCATACACCAAGTCCGGCTCCATCACCGAGCAATCTTCCTCATGCTCCAAAAGAGCCAAATCACGAAGGCTTGAAGAGTATATTAGGCACGATTATTCTGTTGGTTGCAGCTCCCTTAATAGCCGTATTATTTACTCTGTTTGTTTTTCAATCATATGAGGTCGATGGGCCAAGTATGCAAAATACACTGCACAATCAAGATCGCCTAATTGTCTATAAATTACCTCGTACAATCGCTAGAGTTACCCATCATTCATACATGCCAAAAAGATATGACATTATTATCTTCGAGAAGAGTGACCTTGTCGATTCAAGCACTAGTGGTGGAAATAAGCAATTAGTTAAGCGCGTTATCGGTTTGCCCGGTGATAGAGTAGTGGTAACTAATAATAAGATAAAAGTCTATAACAAGGAGCATCCAGAAGGCTTTGACCCTGACGTTAATATTCCCAGTACTGCCAACGATGCTGTTACTCCTGGGAATGTTGACTTAGTTGTACCTCAAGGTCAGATATTTGTATCTGGTGATAACCGTACAAACTCACTTGATTCACGATATTTTGGCACAGTTCCGGTCAACGATGTGGTTGGCAAGTTAGTCTTAAGACTCTGGCCAAATACTAAAACGTTTTAGCCTAGCAGCTGCTTGATAATCTTCTCCAGATCTTTATCATCGCTAAAATGAATCTCCAGGCGTCCGCCCTTTGCTGTACGCTTTATGGTAACTGGGGCATGTACGTGATCGCTTAATGCCTGCGTTTGAGGTGTTGTTTTGGCCATTTTAGACCGAACAGCCTGTGTAGTTTTGGCGCCCTGTTTTGTGGACACGACAAACTGTTCAGCCTGACGAACCGACCAACCGTACTTCTCAATTGAGGTTAATAACTCTTCTTGCTTCTCTGGCAAGTCTTTTAAGGCCAGGATTGCCCGAGCATGTCCTTCGGTGATCCGTTGCTCCCTGAGTGCTTGTTTGGCATCATCAGGTAATTGCAATAGCCTAACAATGTTATTAACAGTGGTTGTGGCCTTGCTCAAACGCTTGGCAATGTCTCCATAGCTAAGGCTAAATTGATCATGAAGTCGCTCAATCGAGAGAGCTTGCTCTAGGGGCGACAGATCAACGCGCTGAACATTCTCAACTAAGGCAATCTCTAACTGTTCTAGCTCTTGGCTTGAGCGCACAATAGCTGGTACGTGTTTAAGACCAGCAATTTGTGCAGCTCGCCAGCGTCGTTCGCCGGCAATAATAACGTAGCCCTCTCCTGATTCGGTAACTACAAGTGGCTGTACAATCCCGTACTGTTTTATTGAGGCAGCCAACTCCTCTAACGCTTGCTCGTCAAAGTGCTTTCTAGGCTGATCCGGATTCGGTGTAACCTTAGTTACTGATAGTTGTTGGATTCGCTCCCCCTTCTCAGTTAGAAGTGAACCATCAAGATCTTGGGGGATTAATGCATCAAACCCCTTTCCCAACCCTTTTGCTGCGGTTTTGGCTGGCATAGTTGCCTACCTTTCTCCCACCCGCTTATTAACTTCTTTGGCTAGTTGCTTATAGGCCCTGGCACCCTTGGACCACTTATCATGATCAGCAATACTCTTTCCAAAACTCGGTGCTTCGGCCAAGCGCACATTTCGCGGCACAACTGTATCAAATAACTTCTTTCCAAAGTGCTTTTTAAGTTCAGCATATACGTTCTCTGACAGCGTAGTTCGTCCATCGTACATGGTAACTACAACACCTAGTAACTCAAGATGAGGATTGAGCCCGCCTCTGATACGCTGAATAACATCAAGTAGTTGGCTCAGACCTTCCAGTGCATAATATTCGGCCTGAACAGGTATTAGCACCCAGTCAGCTGCCGTTAAAGCATTGATACTCAGCAGGCCAAGTGATGGCGGACAGTCAATTAGTACATAATCATATGCCGAAGTCTCAAGTACTTTTTTTAGCTTTGATTCTCTCTGTTGTACAGATACCAGCTCAACTTCCGCGGCAGCCAGTGTCGCATTAGCCGGCACTATATGTATGCCATCCTCAGTCTCAAGAATTGCCCGACTAAAGTCAGCGCCTTCTATCAAAAGCTCATAAGTAGTCAGTTCCTGATTACCCTTAGCAATGCCTAACCCACTAGTAGCATTACCCTGAGGATCTAAATCAACAATAAGCACTGATTTACCAAGTTTTTGTAAGTATGCCGCAATATTAATAGCCGACGTAGTTTTGCCAACTCCACCCTTTTGATTAAGAATAGCTATTGTTTGTGTCATCTTCCCTCTTCTTACTTAAGCTTATCACTTCCCCACTTTCACGGCAACGTGAAACATGCACATTATAATGCTTGGTAATTAAATATCAGGTCCTGGGTTTGTGCAGAGTCAATAATCAAATCGAATCCAGTCGTAGATTCATTTTGCACAGCATAGCTAACCTTGCTTAGGACCTTCGGCGTGGCTGTTACGCTTGGTGGATTCGAGAAGCCTTTGTTGAAGCTTATGTGAACTTTTGTTTGACCAGCTGGCAGGGTAACAGTTCCTTTATTATCACCCTTTAACTCAAGTGTTCCGTAAACAATAACCTTACCATTAACAGTAAGATCACCATTAAGTGTAATGGCATTTGCTTTTGCTAACTCGGCTAACACGTCAACAGATGTTGAAGTTTGATTATTTTTTAGCGCATCAACTTGTGATTGTATGCCATCGACTTTAGTATTAAGGTCTTGTATGCCTTTAGCCAACAATGGTGTTAATTTGCCGTAGTCAACACCCAAATAACCGGTGTTTGTATCCATTACACTAACAGCTTCGGGGTATAGCTTTTGGAGTTCTTGGGCTATAAATCCGGTGTATGTTGTTCCGGTGCTGTCACTGTTATATTTAAAATCATGTACCTTTAAATTAAGTACTGTGTCTAGGCTCAAACTTGTATCTGTAATGTCATGTTTTAACCGAGCATCAGAACTAGTGTTATAGGCAGTATTTACACCATTGTGCGTAATTGAACCAACGACTGTAGCGTCCGCTCTTTCGAATTGTACGAGTGTGCCCGATACATTATCACCGGCTCGTACCCGACTAGCAATACCAGTCGAGCTGACAGTTGAACCGTATGAATAACCATTACCTACCAGCGCGAACGCACTTGCAAATGATGCATTTGGACTTGTCGTGTTAATGCCAACGTATCCGTTCATGATTGCAAATGTTTGATCAGCTGTGATACTAGCTGCTGAAGGATAAAGATTAAGTCCAGCTGAGTAATTACCCGAAACCGTCATATTTTGTCCAAGTGCTAATGCCCCTCGACCACTTGCTACATTATTTTCACCAAACGATGTGGCATATAGGTTGCTAGCTGTATTTGTGTTACCAAAAGCAAAGGCTCCGGTATTTGATGCAGTTGAGTTGTAGCCTGCAAAACTATAGGCACCACTAGCCTGTCCGGCACCAACTGCAAAAGCTCCGTCATTACTAGCCACAGCACCGTATCCCATAGCAAATGAGTAGCTCCCGTTAGCAAGAGTTTCGCGCCCTAGCGCCACTGACATCTGCCCAGAAACATTATTAGCTTTTGTGGTGTATCCAAACGCCAATGAATTCCGCCCAGCGGCGAGAGAGCCGTTTTCGCCACCTGCAAAACTAAATAAACCACTCGCAGTAGCATTATTTATGGCAAAGGCACCTGTGCCACTTGCAACAGAATTATTAAAGGCAGCCGAATATGCACCTGTTGCCTGAGTGCCGGTACCGTAGGCGATAGCAAATTCTGCAAAGGCGCCAGTACTAGAGTTTGTACCACCAGCCAACGAACCATAGCCACTTGCTGTAATTGCTCCATCTCGAGAAGAACCAAGAGCAAATGAGCCTTCAGCAGCAGCAGTAATAGTAAAGCCTGCAGCACGACCGTAGGCAAAACTTCCTAGCCCGTTAGCTGTAAGTGGCACGGCCCAGCTAGTTATATATCCGCCAGCAAAAGAACCTGCCCCGCTAGCAGTTCCGCTACCGGTTGCAAATGCCCCTGTATTGGTAGCACGAGCATTGTTAAAAGCTGCCGAATATAATCCTGTGGCCTGCGTACCATTTCCGTAAGCAATGGCAAATTCATTGCTGGCAGTTGAAGCAGTACCACCCGCAAAGGCACCATAGCCACTTGCCAGGATCGCGCCATCACGCGATGCTCCAAATGCAACCGCTCCTTCACCAGTAGAGCTTATGGTATAACCTCCAGATCTACCAAACGCTAGTGAACCATTATTGGTGGCAGATATTACACTTTGGGCATACCCACCTGCAAACGAGTAAGCCCCGCTCGAGCTTACCAATGTACTCCCCATAGATGTAGCACCAGGGCCACTGGCACTGGAATAGTTTAACGCTACTGAGGCATCTCCACTCGATGCGGCACCATAACCAGCAGCAAATGAATATGACCCGTTTGCAGTAGTATCGCGTCCAAAAGCAACTGACGCTATTCCGTTTATATTATTAGATTTTGCATTATATCCGTAGGCAAATGAATCTTGCGCATATGCCTGCGAGCCATTACTTCCGCCAGCAAAACTAAGCACGCCACTAGCAGTTGCATTATTTATGGCAAAGGCACCAGTATTACTGGCAACAGAGTTATTAAAGGCTGTCGAATATGCGCCCGTTGCCTGAGTTCCAGTACCATACGCAAAGGCAAATTCATTACTTGCAGTAGAATTGGTACCACCTGCAAAGGCGCCAAGACCACTTGCTAGGATTGCGCCATCACGAGAAAAACCAAGTGCAGTTGCTCCTTCGCCAGAAGCAGTAATGGTATAAGCACCTGCCCTACCAAACGCAAACGAACCGTTAGTAGTAGAACTAATTGCACTTTGGGCATACCCACCCGCAAAAGAATATGTTCCGCTAGAAGTAACTAATGTACTACCGATAGCCGTTGCGCCATTACCACTGGCGGTTGCATTATTAAAGGCTGCCGAGTAGTTACCGTTTGCTTGTGTACCATAGCCATATGCAATCGAGTAAATTCCATTTAGGCCAGTTGAAGATTTGTTACCGCCCGCTAATGAACCAGCACCTGTAGCAGTAATAGCACCATCATTACTAAAACCAAGTGCAACCGAACCTTCCCCATTAGCATCAATGGTATAGCCACCTGCCCTACCAAACGCAAACGAACCATTGCTAGTAGAATTGATAGCCGAAGCACCGTATCCACCAGCAAAAGAATAAGTACCGCTTGCCGTGATTAAAGTACTTCCAATAGCTGTTGCACCTGTACCACTCGCTGTTGACCCATTAAAGGCTGCCGAGTAGTTACCGTTTGCCTGGGCACCATAGCCATATGCAATCGAGTATATTCCATTGACGCTAGTTGAGGTTTGGTTACCACCCGCAAACGAACCAACTCCATTGGCTGTTATTGGGCCGTTGCCTGTATAGCCAAAGGCCATGGAGCCATTACCAGCAGCCGTGATTGCCCCACCGCCAGCGTTGTACCCTCCTGCAAAACTATTCACACCGCTAGCTGTTCCATTATTTATGGCAAAAGATTGTAAGCCACTGGCTGTAGAACCGGCATTAGCAGCAAATGAATAATCACCCGTTGTTTGGCCAGCATTGACTGCCATCGACCCTGTACCATTTGCTCGAGCACCCACACCAATTGCTGTTGACCAGTTGCCCGATACAGTATTGGCAAGCACATTATTACCAATTGCTACCGAGCCAACTCCAGCTGCTGTAATAGCGCCATTATCGGCTGAGCCAAATGCCATAGATCCACGTCCGCTAGCGGTAATAGGATTGATATTGTAACCACCAGCAAATGATTCTAGGCCACTGGCAGTACCGCCACCTACTGCAAACGAATAGTCACCGCTTGCTAATGACGCCCCTGATGCAGTAGCATAGTTGCCGCTTGCCGTAGAACTTTGCATAGCCACACCCCCATTTGTACCAAGAAATATTCTTGAGGTGTTGGCTGTCTCTATCGTAAATGTATTATTATCATTTGTACCAACACTTGCCGATGTACCAAAGCTATTTCCACCATTAACAAAGCATGTTGGACAGGTACCGGCAACTACTCCAGATATTGAATCATCAACATATTGCCTTGTGACCAATGATAATGGTTGGTAGGCATAGTTGCCTGCATAACGAATACCCGTGCCATCTCCGCTGGTTATAACGGTCGTATTATTTATTGCAAAGGTAGTATTGTTAGCAACAACATTCAATGTACCGGTGTTATTTTGAATTGTTTGATTTCCCCCGGTGAATGAAATGCCGTTATTTATTGTTGTAAGACCGGTATTCCCAACTTTGAACAAATTAGTCCCAAGACTATCCTTTATTTGGAAAAGATCAACTGCCTGGCTAGTTGTGCCTTGCAAAATACCCACGACATCATTTGCACTAACCGTTTTTATATTAAAGTTGGCGTTTGCCTGAGTGGCTACACCATTCTGAATGTAATAGCCAGAACTGCCTGATGCAGCACAACCGGTGCTATCACAGACAAGATTGCCCCCAACCCTTAGCCCAGTACTGGAGTTAATATCACCTGTTACGTCTAGTGGATAGCTCGCACTAGTGCCAGCAATCGCGACTCGTTTGTTGGTTGTGTCAGCGACCAAAACATCTGCCCCTCCAGAATTCTGTACTCTGAATGCAGTAGTTGAATTGCTTGATCTTTGGGCGATAAAGTTTCCAGCAAATGTATTATCGGTCGTGAATGTCTGGACACTTCCAAGGCTTAAACGAGCTATATTACTTGTATCACTAAGATGGGTGCTGTTTAGAGCTGCACCAGCTACATAATAGCCCTGGGAATTTATTGCCCCATTCGCATATACATCGGCAATTACACTGCCAGCTGAATTTTGGAATTGTAATAGATCGGCTGATTGACTTGCCAATTGCTTAATAATTCCCGTTACATTACCTACCCCAGCCGACTGTATGAAGAAGTTAGCTCCAGTTTGCTGAAGAACGGAGTTATTTATAAATGCACCGCCACCTCCACCAGCTATACAACCACTACTATCACAGACAATATTGCCACCAACACGTAAATATTGACTAGCGTTAATGTCTCCTGTTGCGTCCAAGGCATAGTTTCCGGTCGCACCATTAACCCGTACAATTGGTGTTCCCAATGTAATAATGCTCCCGTTATCAGTAATTGTGCTATTGCCAATAATTTGCCCGCCGGTAAACTTAGCCAGCGTGTTAACGGTGCCTCCAGGTGAATTAACACCGCCACCGGCGCCACAGCCTGCTGAAGTACAGATAGTATAAGTTCCTGGCGTAACCGAAGAGTCAAATTGGTAAACTACACCTCCTGTTGGTGTACCCGTAAAGTTTACTGTGGTCGTAAAGCCTGACTTCGTTGACGTCCAGCTAGTTGACCCATTGCCTTGTAATGTAAGGTTCTGCCCCGATGCTCCAATGCTCATTGCTGCATTTGGCGTTAATGTATTTACTGTTATTGGCTGTGTGAATGTTTTAGCACCAGTGAAAACTTGGGTATTATCGAGCAGCGCAGCGTTACCACTAAGACGCGCATCAGACAGTGTGCCACTTGTAACAAAGCTTGCATTTAGACTTGTTAAATTACCGCCGTTTAATGTTGGCAAATAGCCAAGACTGTTTAACTGTACCAACTGATCAGCCCCATTAAACGTGTTGCCTTGAACAGTAACGCTGTTACTAAGACGGGCGTTGCTTAGCGTGCCTGTAGTAATTTGTCCCGCATCAAGATTGCTAAGATTAGATCCGTTGCCAAAAAAGAAGGGCGCTGTAACATTTCCACTGAATGCCGCCGCTCCGGTAGGAGAAATTGTTAAGCGATCAGTGCCGTTTGTTCTTAATGACATGCTGAATGGATCATTTGGTCCAATTGATATATTGCTACCGTACAAATCACCCCCATTATTAACGCACTGAGATACACAGCCGCCACCGCCACCAGCTCCACTGGCACTCCAAGTCAAGTTACCATTTCCATCAGTCCTTAAAAACCCTCCGTTTTGGGCACTTGGAAAAGTATATTTCTGACCGCCAAATGTCACTGTTGCCGGTAAACTAACAGATCCGGTAAAGCTATTGCCGCCCGTGAAGCTCTGAGTTCGTCCGAGCAGCGCAACATCTGGGCTAAGTCGAGCATTATTCAGCGTACCTAGTGATATGTTACTGGCATTTAAATTAGTTAAATCTGAGCCATTACCTGAAAAATTTTGGGCCACAACATTACCATTAACAATTGTTGCACCATTGATAACCAGTTGATTTGTAGATGTACTCCCTTGCGAAGATTGCAAACCCTTTACATCAAGAGAGGTAGTGTTGTACTCGCTTGCACCCTGAACGCCGTTGGTAGATTTCGAAAAAAAGATCTTTCGTGCGCCCCATCCCAAAAGAATTAAAGCAATGATTGCTGCAGCTAATAGTAAATAGTGCCACAGCCGTAATCTAAAGTACCTCTTCTCTTGGACAGATACCGGGGTTTCCATGGCGCTAGAATTCTTGCCAAAATTGGACTCATTAAGAATATTCTCTCTTGCCAAACGGCTAGAAAGTGTATCGATGTTCCCCGACTTCTTTTGATCGTTATTTGCTTTTAAAGCCACAACTTCCCTCAGTTGTTTTATACATTAAAATTGTAATGCTTTTAACAGATTAAATCAATGCTTTTAACAGATTAAAATATATTGTCCGGCTGAACACATTTTTTATATATTTAAGAATACGTAGGTTTGTCCATTAACAACCTGGAGAATCCCCTTTTGAATACTAAATTCTTCTGTTTTTGCCGGTGAATGAATACGCAGCGTACCCGGAGAAAGCAAGCATAAAAAGTTGGCGTGCCCTTCTAGTACATCAAATGGACCACTTTTATTGGTTGCCTGCACCAGCATTGCGGGGCCTTCGAAAAATGTTTGAAAAGGTGAAAACACCGTGACTGGAAAAGTTTTATTTTTGCTAAGCTTCATCTTGACCACCATCTTTAAGTATTTTTTCAACACCGCGCAATGTTTGTTCTCGATCGACATACTCACCTTTTTTGCCAGTATTTCTTTCCGTTACAAACATGTGCTGAGTAAAAAACTCCATCAATTCTTCGGCTTGCTTATATGATCTCTGATCTGCAACCGATAGTTCACTTTTACCAATTATCGCCACTGTACCCTGAAGTGATTCGTACTTGTGTAGAATAGTTTGAGCTTCCCGCACAAGACGCACGTGACGCTCGCCCACAATTTCCTCTGTTAGCAACGCTGAAGTAGTTGCTAGTAGATCGACTGCAGGATAGCGTCCCTGCTCGACTACCTCACGAGACAATACGACTACAGAATCTAGCTGCGAAAATATTTCGGTAACAGCTGGGTCTGTGACATCATCAGCCGGTACATAAACAGATTGAACAGTGGTAATCGTACCTCGATCAGACGAGCTAAGATTTTCCTCAAACCTACCAAGGTCTGTAAATAGAGTTGACTGATAACCCCCCTCTGATGATATATCACCAATTAGAGTCGAAAGTTCATTGCCTGCCTGGACAAAACGATAGGTATTATCTGCAAAGAACAGAATGTCCTTTTTATATTTATCCCTGATGTGCCTGGCGACAGAAGCTGCACTTTTAGCAACCAAAAAACGAAGTGCAGCGTTCTCATTCATTTGCGCAAGATATAACACAGTGTTTTTTAATAGATCAGCATCTTTTAGAGTTGTATGTAACTCTTTTGCTTCACGCATACGCTCGCCAATACCGGTAAAGAAGGCAACCCCTTGGTCAGTTTTGGCGACATTATGAATAAGCTCAGTTGTAAGAACAGTTTTACCGACACCAGCCCCGCCTACGATGCCAATCTTATAGCCTTTAACGAATGGGGCAAAAAAATCTATGGCCTTTATGCCTGTTTCAATAATATTTGTGCTGATTGGAGGTATGTAATGTACATCTGTCTCGTGGGTAGCTTCTACCCACTCGGTATCTTCGTTAATTAATAAATCTAGACCATCTATTGGTTCGCCAAGTGCATTGAAAACACGACCCATCACATCTTTTCCGGCGGGCAATTCTAGCACTTTTCCGTCACCTATAATAATCTGACCTGCCCCTAAGGCTTCGTCACTCAAGCACAAAGCAACTAGTATATTCTCAGGTTCAAGCCGCATAACTATGAATCGAACTTCGGATTTTTCTCCCAAGTAAAGCAAGTCACCTAGTTTTGGCTCGCTACCTTCAAAGTGAGCTCGCGTGACAGCCCCTTTTACGCTAAGAATCTTTGCTTTTAATTTTTTCATCAAGCAATTACTCCAATTTTGGACTTTATTTGATAACTTCTATCCAGCTCATCATGCTCAAAACGACGTAGGCGCTTAGCTGTTCTAGTTAGTACTTTTTCTATATCACCCGCTCTATCCTCAGCAAAACTCATAGCTGTAAAACGACTGGCAAAATGGGCTAGGCTTGCTTCCAAGATTACCTCTGTTAATATTGCCTGAATCATCATCGATTCCAAGTATGCAATAAGTTCCTCTTCAGATGGTTCAAAAATGCATTCTTGGGCATAAATTAAACCTTCTGGATGCTCACGTTCCTCAACATCACTTAAAGTTTGTACCGCCTCGATTAAGGTAAAGCTCACTATTTCTTGCTCAGTTAGGGATATGTAGCTTGGGTAATAAACAACTGGCGCTTTGTACTGCGTAAGTATCTCGACAACATTTTCAATGTCAATCGGCTTAGTTATATCTGGTAGCGGAAAACTTTGTGCAGGAGTAATATCACGTTCTTTCAGTAAGCGTTTACCATGATCGCCTATCATAATAAGATCAGTTGTTTTGGGATTATATTCCTTAAGGCAAACATCTAGTAACTTAGCGTCTATTTGACCAACCAGGCTAAAATTCGAACTAATCAAAACCATAACTTCACGATCAATCTTAGCCTTATGCTCAAATGCATGCGAGTGCTTTTCATCGATACGCAAGCTAGTATAAATTGACCACAGTTTATTAAAGAATCCCCTAGATGCAAGAACTTGTTCTTTTATTTGTCTCAGCCGAATTGAAGCAATATTCTCAAAAATACTAGCTGTTTGCTTAATTGCCACGACATCTTGGTGCTTCTTATCATAAAGAACTGACCGTCTCATGATTTATTCCCCTCTTTTACCAAGATTTTTGTTACCTTATCGATCGTTTTTTCATCTGCAGAAGCTAAAATTTTATAGTTTTTTCTTACAAGTTCTTTTAATTTTTCTATGTTTAGATCGTTATTACTTTTGTTAGTAAGTATCGCATTCAAAAGTACTGTTTGTTCAGCAATTGAAAACCATTCATTACTTCGCTGATTAAAGGCTTCTTGAATCTGTTCACCCAATAGAATCTCACGCTCAATAATTTCACTAGATTGATCATTAAATCTACTGTACTCTTTTGCACTTTTATAATCGGAAAGCTGCTTGATAATTGATTGCACGAGGTCCTGTTTTTTTGCATCCTGGACACGTCCACCAATACGACTAACTGAAAGTCCACTATTAATAGCTGGTTGTCTTCCGGTCTGTAATAAGTTGGTATCAAATACAATCTGTCCATCCGTCATTGATATAAGGCTAGTTGATTGATAGCCAGTAAGATCATTACCTGGGGTTAAGCCAGTCACCAGCACTGTTTGGCTCGCGCCATTACTTTTGAGCTTTCCTGCTCGTTCAAGAAGTGCCGATTGAACATGAAACATATCACCCGGATATGCTTCACGGCCTGGATTGTTACCAAGCATGAGTGACATTTCTCTATATAGCTTCGCTTGAGACGTAAAATCATCATAGATGACAACCGTGTCTTGACCATGATGCCAAAAGTACTCACCAATTGCACAGCCAGCATATGGGGCAAGCACACCGAGCGCCAGCGGGTCTGAACTGGTTGTGACAACGAGTACTATATTATCCATGTGCTCACTGTTAGCAAATTTTTCAATCAAACGATTCATCTCTTGGCGACGCTTGGCAACCAAAACATATACAACCACACGACCCTGCTTTGCTTGGTGTATCGCAACTTGGCTCAAAAAACCAGTTTTACCAGACTTACTGTCACCCATTATTGCAATACGTTGGCCCTTAACAACCGGCAGCAGTGTATCAACCATAGTAATACCCGTTTCTAGTTGTTCTGTAAGCTCCTCACGCTCTCCGAAGCTTGGTGCCGCCCTAAAATATGGCACATGTGCGGTAGGCTCAATATAGCCTCGCCCATCAAGCGCTTGCCCTATCGGATTAACAACTCTGCCCAGCAGCTCTTTTCCAACGCCAAGTGACAGTTCATCAGTTTTTACGACCACTGGTTCATCCGGCCTTACAGTGTGATTATTTAGGGGTAAAACAGCATAGCCATGATCGTTAATTTGCCAAATAACACCTTTAGCACCTTCGGCAAACTGAACACTTCCATAAACCTTAGCCCCAGGCAGTGACGAAGTAATAACCAGATTGTCTTGTACCGCCAACACCTTTGCATGTGGTTTTCCTTCTTTAATTAGCTTTGAAAATCTTGCACTCACATCCACGGCTAACCCCTAATAATCAACATTATTAATCCGAACGCCGCCAACAAAATAAGCGCAATGATGCCAATAACCTGTAACATGCTAACGATAATGGCTCGCTGAGCTGTTGGGTTACGACCCACCGATCGAATACTGCTAGATGATGCCGCGTATAAAATCACTAGAACGGCAATAAGTGTTACCAATAGAATTGCCATAGCAATAATTACCCTTACCGTAGATACTTGTCGACCAATACTATTTGAAAGAGCAGTTTGTAATGGTAGTAATATTGCTGGTGTACTTGGTGCATTTGCTTGATAATCGTGAATGTTAACAATAGCGGCTAGCAGCACCACATTAACCGACTTCGTGGTGCCGTTTTTGGCCTTTACCGTCTGTTTTTTATATGAGGAGCTTAGGGAGCTCATGTCTTGCTGAGCAACACCCAATGACTTACCGTTTTCGGTAGCCTTCATTACTACACCGCTAATCGGTGAAGCGGCAAGCTGATCACCCGTTTTTATATCTCCGTTAATATCCGACGCTATGACAGACGCTGGGCCACTTGTAACTACCTGAACCTGGTTACCCCCGCTAGACAAACTAATAGCCGCATCTTGCTGGCTAATTACAACCCCGTAGAGTTGGTTTTGATTTTCGGGTGTAGCTTGGGACAATGTATCTCCGTTAAGTGATACAGCTTGACCTGAACTAAGTTGTCCATTTACCTTGAATCCTTGAGAAACCACACTGGAGGCAGTTGCGATCATAGGTGTAAACAATGTAAATAACAGGCAGAAACTCGTTAAAATACCTACTACGCCCGGCTTAGTAAACTTTGATTTAAACAGCACCTGCTCCCCTTATGCTTATTGAAAATATTGTACCTGTTATATACAGGTACAACAAGTCATAATAAGGCTTTATTTTACAAAGATTACTATCGCTGCGCCTTCAGGAACAGACTCACCTGCTGGGGTTTGACCAACACTTCCACCAAGCATGTCGGCAATTTCTTGCGACTCTTTACTAAAACGGCCTGTCGTATCAACTACTACTGTTTTCTTGATTGCAGCCTTATTCTTGGCATCGCCCGACTGAACAACGTTGACGACTGCTCCATATTTTTCGGCAACCTTCTTTTGAGCATCAGCAGTATTACCACCTGCATTTACTACAGATATAAGCACCTGATTACTTTGGTTCAATGTTACTGGTCCAACATTAATGATTTTATTGTCAGCTTCCCTATAAATAATCGCCTTCTGCGCCTTTGTATATATTAGAATCTTATCGCCATTTTTAGCGTTATTAAAAAACGCCTGATCTTTTAATTTTTCCTTATCAAGAATAGTCGCTAAGGTTGGAGTTTCATCCTTTGGCAAATCGATTAACTTACCAACTTTTTCAACGATTGCTTGTGTTTCTTCTTTGGTTACTATATCAGGATTTTTCTTAACTTTTTGGTATTTCTGATAATAGAAAGCAAGTCCCGCCCCAAGAAGCAGTATTACAAGAATTAATACTCCTATTATCGCTTTGCCACTTCGCTTTTTTGACTTTTTAGACTTCGAAGAAGTACTATCTTTCGAGTCATCATTATATTTAACTTTAATTTCTTCCATGTACCCTCTCACACTTCTGGCTTTTAGCCAACTAATACACGTAGCATAAACAATACTTAAGCAAAGGTCAAATAAGCCAACTAGATAATTAGTACTATACGGCTAGCTGTTTAATACCTGTTGTATTCTTTTTATTGGCAGCCCTACGACATTATCAAAATCACCCTCAATAGTTTCTATAAAGTCCTTTGCCCCACCCTGAACAGCATATGCCCCTGCTTTATCTAGAGGCTCTCCGGTTGCCACATAGTCTCCTATCTCTTTATCTGATAGTTCACGAAACTTCATCCGAGTAACCTCAAAGAACGATATTGTACGACCACCCATGTTAACGATTGCAACGCCTGTTATTACCTCTTGTTTTTGGCCACTGAGACTTCTAAGCATACTCTTTGCGTCGTTAGCATCTACCGGTTTAAGTAAGATCTTATGTTTGAGCGTTACAATTGTGTCGCCACTTATAACCATCGCTTCAGGATAGCGTGCTGAAACGGACTTAGCTTTATCCAAAGCCAACTTCTCGATTGCCTTACCAATTGGTAAATTGGGGTCTATAACTTCATCGATATCAGGTGGCACAACCGTAAAGTCAGGAATAACTTTCTGTAATAATTCCCTTCTTCGTGGTGAGCCTGAGGCTAATATAACCTGTTGTTTCATGCCGGCAGTATAGCAGCTTACTGCTGCACCTGGTAGTTCATAATCACATCCGTTGGGGCTGGCGTCTCGAAGTATATGGTAAAGTCTGTATCCGTGCCATCCACTCTATAGCTTGGAGCAAATGTATTGCTTGGCGTTAGGATTACAACTGGTTTGCTACCACTAGCGTAAGGTTTAACAAAGGTAAACTTGTACTGGGTTTGACCGGCAGGCATGGTAATTGTTCCCCTGGTATCACTATTACCCAGTACATGGCCTTGGATAGTTAGGTTGCCCGCAATGGTCGCGTTACCAGTAACAGTTAGGTTAGCGATTGTAGCTGAGCCGGTTACTGTTAGAGTCTGGATAGTGGCTGGACCAGAGACGTTTAGGCTAGCAAAGTTAGTGTTACCCTGGTTAGCTTCAAGCGCTGATACCTTCTGCTCTAGAGTATTCACCCTGCCCTCTAAGCTTGCAAGACTAGTATTGCTTGCCGTTTGAGTTTGCTGTAAGTTAACTTGCCCCTGTTGCAAACCAGTAATCTGAGTATCTTGATATTGAGCCGTGCCAACTAGATAAGGGATAACCTCACTGTAATTTGCCACCTTATAGCCGTTGCTATCAGTTGATACGGCACTAGGGATCACCTGTTCAAGTTCTTGGGCTATAAAGCCAGCGTGCGTTTGGCCGTTTGGATCAGTAATCCAGTTAAAGGTCACACCTCTCAAAGCCTTGATAGTATCTTCAGGGTTAATAACGGTGGCAACATTGGTCTTTAGCCTTGCATCCGAGCTACACGCAAAGCCAGTACCACCAGGTTGAACCGTACAACTTGTGGCACCAGCATTCTTAAACTGAGCAACCGTGGTAGCGTCAGCACCACCTGATAGAACATCTAAAGTGTAGGCTGGAGCAGTTGTGCCTGTACCTATAGCTACCCTGTCATTGGTCGTATCAACACCAAGAACATTGTTTGTACCACCTGAGTCTTTTACTACAAACCCAGCTGTATTGTTTGTGCTGGTTTGTACAGTTGTTACGCCGTTATCTCCTACAGTAAAGACAGCCGTTCCATTGTCTTTACCGACAATGATTGAACCTGTTGAGGTGCTATTATCAGCTACGAGCGTGTCAGCAGATCCAGCAGTATTATTAAGCACATGTAGAACACCATAGCTACTTGATGGCGCAGTACTCCCATAACCTACTTTAACCCGAACATCATTGGTATCAACCTGCAGAAGATTAGTAGCACCAGATGAACCCTTCACCACAAGTGCCGTAGTGCTGTTGGCTGTATTTTGGAAGGTTGCAGCACCTGTACCAGCTGCCAGGCTAAATACAGTGCTCAATGAGTTAAGTGACGAACCACTAGCTCCAGCAGCACTTGTTTGGAAGTTAATAGCCCCTCCCACACCTGTACCGGTTCCTTGTCCGCCAGCAAGTGTCAAGCTGGCACCAGCAATGTTAGTACCCGAGCCACCTGTGGCATTGAGGGTGAAGTTTTGTGGGGCAGCATTGGTAACACCGTTACCTATATAAGCAGAACTGATAAATGCTGTACTTCCGCCAATCACTAACTGGTTTGCTGCCGTTGTTGTCGCACCGCCTCCGAGAGCTATTGAATAGTTGAGGCCGGCGGATGTGCTAGCGCCCAAAGCTATTGCTGTACTGCCTGTTGCTGAAGCAGAGGCGCCTATAGCAGTACTTAAACCAAATCCGGCTGTTGCAGCCGCACCGAGTGCAACGTTACCACTCCCTGTTGAACTTGCACTTCTACCGATTGCAATCGCATCTGTAACTGTTGTGCTTGCTGAGCTTCCTATTGCAATCGAGCCAGACGTCCCACCCGCAGATGCAGAATAGCCGACAGAAACACCGCTACTGGTAGAAGCACTGGCGGCATTCCCAACGACAGTTGAATTGCCGCCTGCTGCTGTACTACCTGCACCAAATCGTTCACTGCTACCGCCTGCCCCAGGACAGCTCAAGCTACCGTTGGTGCCAGAGATAGTACAGGCAGTAGTAAGCGTGTTAGCAGTGCTACCAGTTGAGCCAGCTGGGGCGTACTGGAAGACGATATCCCCACCATTTCCGGTGCCAGTACCCTTACCACCTGCTAGTGTCAGGCTAGCGCCGGCAATGTTGGTGCCAGAGCCGCCGGTGGCGATCAGTTTCTGGCCGGTTGGCGTTGCACTAGTAACCCCGTTACCAAAATAGAGATTATTGTCGGATCCCTGTAGTGTCAGAACATCTGTTCCATTATTAGTCAGCTTCACGCCACCTAAGTTACTGCCATTCCACGTTGCAAGTGTCAAATAGCGACCGGCATAAATAGCTCCCGTACCGGTGCCAGTTGCTGGGTTTCCAATTTGAAATCTGGTATTGGTAGGAATATCCAGATAATATGATGCCCCTGAACCAATGTATTGATTTACCGAAACACTACTCTGAGTTATGCGTAATCCGTAATTTGGGCCTTGGTTGGTCTGGCTTAATTCAAGTAATGCACCCGGCGCATTTGTACCAATACCTACTCGGGTGTTTGTAGTATCAACATCGAGTACCGTGGTACTGCCGGCAGCATTTTTAACCTGAAGTGCAGTCGCTGAGTCGGCAGAGTTCTGTAAGGTTGCTGCACCGTTTATTCCACTGAATGTTGCTACGGTCGCCAAACTATTAGCCGATGATCCACTAGTTCCCGGCTTGGCAACTTGTAGATTAATGTCACCGCCGTTACCGGTACCGGTGCCACGGCCACCAGCTAGGGTCAGGCTGGCTCCAGCAATGTTGGTGCCGGAGCCGCCGGTGGCATTGATACTAATGCTGTTTGGCGTGGCATTAGTAACTCCGTTACCAAGATAGGCAGTTGTAATTGGACCTACCACTAGTTGGGCGCCTGCAGTAGTTGCCATATTAGCGCCAATAGCAATTGAGTTAGCCGATGGCGCACTAGCGCTGATACCGATGGCAATCGCCGAAGTACCGCCTGTTGCTGCCCCCCCTCCAATTGCCACCGACCACGTATTATTGGTGGTAATATTACTTCCGATAGCTACGGCATCTTGGCCGACTACACTGGCAGCACCGACAACCGTACCCCTTAAACTAGTACTGGCTCCAATACCAATTGCCACAGCGTTATTGAAAGTTGCCGCTGAGGCGGTTGCTGTTGCACCGATAATGACGTTTCCCGAACCAGCCGAGCTGGCAGTATAACCAATAACTACCGACCCGGCACCGGTACCACTTACTGAGGCACTATTACCAATAGCGACAGACCCAACACCACCAGAACTTGGGGTAACTGCCGACAAACCAATTGCTATTGATGATGATGCAGGAGCTGAGGCACCATTACCCAGGGCCACCGAACTTGCACCTGCTGCCGTTGCCCCAGCTCCAAACCGTTCACTGCTAGCGCCTGCACCAGGGCAGCTCAAGCTACCCGTGCTACCAGATATACTACAAGCCGTTTGCAACGCATTAAGGCTGCTGCCGCTCGTACCACCCGGAGCGTACTGGAAGACGATGTTGCCACCCACGCCTGTGCCAGTACCTTGGCCACCATTGATAGTTATGTTACTACCAGCGACGTTAGTGCCAGAACCATTGTTACCCTGGAGAGCACCTGCACTAGTAACAGATAGTAAGTTTGTCCCAGCTGAGTTTTGGAACTGCACTAGATCAGCAGTCTGTGCAGCCTTTGCTTTTACTATTAGATTCTTCCATGTAGGGTCAACAGTATTATCAATTGTTAGGAGGGAGCTATTCCCACTATCTGCGGCAGTCAGATAAGTAAGAGTTTGAGCATATTTTAATACTAATGCACTACTGTTTGTGGCTGCATCAGCCCCAATGGTCACTGCACCAAAAGAACCTGTCTTGCCTACATATAACTTAGTTGCCCCTGTACTATCTTGCCACTCCTGTAAGTTAGCTGATTGACTGGCTACACCTTGAACAACTAGGGCTTTACTGGTGGTCGCACCACTCGAAAGGATGGTAGCGGCGGTATTATCAACCGTGGTTGGTGTGTTAACCCGGAACTTTTCAACCGTGCCAGCTGTACCCGATGAGCCAATACCAACGTTGCCAGCAAAGTAGTTTGGTACTGAGGAACCGGTCTGCCACAAGCCTTTACCAGAGGCGTTGGCGATTTCGATACCACGGAAGTCGACAGCCGAGGTAAGTGTTGGGTTAATGAGGATGCCCCTAGTAATGCCGCTAGCCGTGCCAGTTTGAGTAATCGCACCACCTTGGATGGCCAAGTAGTTGAATTGTGAACTGCCAGAAGCTGGGTTGAAGTTGTTCGTCATGATCCGAACCTGATCATAGTTACCAGATGTAATTCCGGTGCTAAAGACGTTACCAAGGCGAATACCGTAGCCGCCCGGCGAACTCGTGACACTTGAGATTAAATCTTCGATGGTCACACCATTGGCGGCACCGGTCTGCCAGTAAGCACCAATGCGTACCCCATTGGAATCGGTTCTATCAAATAATATGTCCTGGGCTGTGCCTGTCTGGCGAATCGAAAGTGCATAGCCTGCGGCGGCGGCCTTACCAATTCCCACAAATCCATTGCTTCCGACGCTCGACAAAACAGTTCCAGCACTATTTTGCCACTGTTGCAGGTCTGCCGTTTGGCTGGCGGCGCCCTGGATAACAAGACCTTTGCTGGTTGTGGCTGAAGTAGCAATAACTGCGTTAGCTGAGTTATCAACAGTCGTAGGTGTATTAACCCGGAATTTTTCAACAGTCCCTACCGCTCCAGTTGAAGCAACTTCAAGAGCAGAGCCACTAAAGCGAGCTACCTCTGAGCCAGCTACTGCTACGCCAACAATAGTAGTTGATGGGTTGAATAGTCCTGAGTTGGTTGCACCAGTAAAGGCATAAGCAGGTGCACTAGCATTGTTAAGAGTGCTTGAACCTCTAAACTGGTAGCCATTCGACTGGAATGACCCACCACTGCCAGCATTAAACGTAAATGTATTGGTACCGTTAACTTTTATCTGTAAGTCATTGGCGTCAGTAGTACCTAGTACTGCAGCAGCTCCGAATGCATTGCCACCCTGAACAAAGGCTGACCCAGTTGAAGTGCCAGAACAAGCCGCCAAAATATTTGAGCTATTTCTACACAGATATGTCGCCGTATCTGTTGTGCCTAGTGTGCCGAGTGAAAACATATCATCAGTACGTAAAGTATCGGCGGCTGAACGATATAAGTTGGTATCTCTCGAACTGCCAAAAGCTATACCAGCACTCGCGGTAGTATTGTCGGCATTGCTTGAAACCCAAAGAGTTTGGGTGTCGGCAGCACCAATAGCAACACCGTAGTCACTAACACCGGCTGTTTGTGGATCAACTAATATACCGTAGTTTGTAGTTATAGTGCCGGCATTGCTAGGATTTTGAGCATAGAACCCAGCTGCAGTTGTTATCGTACCTGCGGCATTAACGTTTTGTAGAAGACTAGAGAAGTTATATGCTGAGCCTATTGATCCTGTGGAACCGTTAGCAACGTTACCAAATACACCATAAGCAGTGGTAATTGAACCTCCTGCACCATTTTTTGCAATACCATACAGACCTGCTGTTTGGGTGTATGTAGAGGAGCTAAAGTTATCGACTTGGCCAATACTACCTATTGCCGTCGTGACGGCACCAGAACCACTTATCCCGCCTACATATCCATACTGTCCGTATATGCTAGAAACTGTACCTGTGCCACTATGATCAACACGACTTTGGCCTCCGACAATTGCCGAAATGTTCTGGGCATTACCGGCTGGTGTAGTAATTTGATTAACACCACCGTAAACAACTGCCGTTGTCGCACCACTTGGATTGTAGTTTAAGACGTTATTGCTACCATAAATATTCCCGCTGGTAGCCGTAGAGGTTTCAGCGATACTTAAGGTTGTATTATTTGTTATATTCGCTGTCGAACCAACCGCCAGCTGATTGCGAACCGTTACGCCGCCGGAGGTATCAACAGCAATTCGTGTTGTTCCATTTGTTCGAATATTTAATGAATTATTGTCGTTTGTGCCCAGTGTTGCCGTCGCCCCAAAACTATTGCCACCCTGGACAAAAGCGGCTCCCGCACCAGTGCTATTACAAGCTGCAATCTGGTTTAAAGAGTTACGGCAAAGATAAGTTGATGTATCGGCCGACCCAAGTGTTGCCGCAACTATGTTACCACCAAAGTAATTAGTACCTGTTCCCGCTGAGTAAAGGTTGTATGAATTTGCTGAAGCCGCTGATTGGTCCTGAATATACAAACCATAGTTGTTTGTAATTGTTCCTGTATGAGCAGCAGTTTGAATGTTTATGCCATAGTTATCTGTTAGTCCTCCAGAACCACTTGATCCTGTAGCAATATTTATCCCGTAGTTGGTTGTAACAGCTCCGCTACCAAGATTTCCACTGTTTACCCCAATTCCTGTAGTCGTGCCTATCGTACCAGTACTGAAGTTATAAGCATCAGCATCTAAGCCAGTTGCAGAACCAATGCTGCCAGACCCAGCGTTAACAACATCGCTCTGCGTTCCTTTAGCAAAAGCTATAGTACCCGAACTGTAGTTAACGGTTGTTAGATGATTTGCTTCTGCAAAGGAAATTCCGCCAGTACCTGAATGAGCTACGGTAGTAAGATTACCCCTTATCGTGCTGTAATTAAACGCATTTATATCTGTTGCTATATTATTATTAATTCCTGCTACGGCATTACTCGTGTCAGCACTTGGGCTAAGCACCATAAAGTTATTTATCCCGTAGTTATTTGCTCTAGAAAAATCAGTTACACCTTCTTGGATGTTTAGATCTGCGTAGCAAGTAGTGAGCACAAGTGAACAGTCATCAATAGCTGCATTATTAAGGTTGCCGATCCCAGTATGACCATTGTAGCCAATGGCAAACCGTGCGTTGTCAGCTGAGTCTCGTGCCTGAAACAAATCCGTCGTGGAACTACTATACTGCTTAGTTACCAGTGTTGGCATTGCCGATGAACCAGAACAACCAAATAGTCCCGTACACGTACTCTGGAAAAATCCACTAATTCCGTTGGATGACTGGCCAAAAATACCATAACTTGTTCCGCTATACCCAGCCACACCAATTCCATCACCAGCACCAAATAAACCGCCCAAGCCTATTACTCCAGACCCACCTGAATTTGGATCATAACCAAATACTCCCGCAGAAAAAGAGCCACCCCCACTTCCATTGCTGTAACCAGCAACACCTATTCCAGTAGTCGAGATACCTTGAACACCTACCCCACTATAGCTTTCACCATCGACAGCTATTAAGTTATTGTTAGTGTTTGCACTATCACCAAACTGAGCCAAGGTGTTCCCAGCGAACAAGAAAGCAGATGCCGTGCCACCTACATCGCCAGTCTGATATGGTACATACAGTTTTGCTCCGTTTGACGCCGATGATATTCCCACATTACCAGTTGTATCTAAAAATACACGGCTAATGCCGTTAGTCTCGAAAGCTAAGCTAAAGTTGTCGTTTGTACCAAGGGTCGCATTACCACCGAAACTATTACCACCATTAACAAAACATGTTGGGCAAGCTGCTGCGATTGCTGACCAAGTAAGCCCGCCGCTTCCATCGTTCACAAGTACACCGTTCACCTGTGATACTGGCCAGGTATAAGCGATATTATTTATGGTCGTTGTGTTACCAGAGATATTAATCGAAGAGAATGTTGGGCTGCTAGTAATGGCAATATCTTGTGGAGTAGCTAAAGTAATAACTCCACCAGCCGAACTTACTAATACTTGATTAGTGGTTCCTTGAACCACGACATTACCATTAAACCCGTTAACTGTTGTCGGAGTCTGAGAGTTAATAATCGTATTGCCCTGTATTGTTAAGCCTGACCCAACAGATATAGCACCAGCCACGCCATTAATCGAAGAGACTACCCCACCAGCTTTAGCAAAGTTACAGTTGTTAACATCGAGACATATTGTGCCAGAAGCATCAGGCAATAAATACTCTCTGTTTTGGGATAAGTTATTTGTTACAAATTGCCCGAAGTAACTACCTGAGGCCATAGTCAGCCTTCCAGTGCTAATAACGTCGCCATTAACAATCAATTTGTCATGGCTACCCTTAAGCTGGAGAACATTAAGTGTTTCAGTTGTGCTACTACCAAGTGTTATTCCTTGCTCACTTACTGACTGTGCTGGTGACTGCAACTTAGCTGCATTTTTTTTACTGATTAAACCCGCCAGAAGAACAACTAACAAGACAATTACAAGAGCAATACCGCCAATAATTAATAACCTCTTGCTAATGCCAGTACGGGTAGGCTCTAGACTTGGCTGAGGATTAGGCCTGTCGCCTGGAATCTGAGGAGTGAGATTACTGTTTACCGGCTGAGGAGTAATTGACCCTGGAGCAGTGGTTGGACTCTGTTCAAGAGAGCTTGCTTCTGGCAACACTGGTACCTCAACAGGTGTCACTACTTGCTCATTTGATGCAACTTGAGGTACGAACACAGAGCTAGGCAAAGGAACCCCGGTCCCCTGTTGGTTAGGAGTAACATTAGTACTCAGATTTTGGGTATTTTGATATTGGTTGTCCATGGTTTTTGTAGTTCTAAGCTTTTTGCTTATGCATACCTTAATTTAATTCTACTCCAATAGGGGTGCTAACTAAAGAAAAATGTATACAAAATGTATACAAATTACCGAAGTTATCCACAGATTTTTTTGGTCATTTTTAGGTTTACGATTTATGCAAATTTTGTCAATTTACTGTTGTTAAATTATCAATAGCTATACTTATCATTTCTTCCCTGTTAATTACTGTGTTTTGTATATTTTTACAACGAAATCTTATATCCAGAGTATTGCGTAAATTGTTCCAAGACCAAAAACCAGTATCACAAGCGCAAGCCATGAAACTTGTAATAGTTGCTTGAATAAGGCCGTCCTTGCCAGTGGATTCCTTCCTATAGAAATGATCGTGCTGTGTATTGCACCATATATAATTGATCCCTCTACGATGAGAAGGATAAGAAAGATGATTAACGCGACTATTACTTGTGTCTGAGACACTGATTTGCCGCTAACAGATTGGCCAAATAGAACTAGAAACGGCTTTTGTTTGGCCGCTGATTGTCCTCGATCTTGAGGAGCGACATTTATTTTAATCTGGCTAACTAAAACTGTACGGGATCCGCCATCTACAGTCTGAACCTGTTCTGTTTTAGCGTTGTTGCTAGAGAAATCATCAAGCGCCACCCCAACCAAGAAGTTATCAGTATCCGAGGCCTTCATGCCAACTCCCTTAAGTGGAGATACGGCTATAAAATCACCTTTTTTGATGTTACCGTTAAGATCTGTTACGTATGTATTTGTCTCTCCAGATGTAGCAACATGGACCTTCGCATCAGCATTGGTTAGTGTTAATAAACTGGAATCTATTGTTGTAACTATACCAACAACCTTACCTCTGTTATTTTCACTAGCTCTCTCTACGATTGGCTTGTTGTCACTGCTTTCTGATGCTAGTGCTGCAATCATACTCACCTGTAGATCTTTATCAGTAGTGCTATAGCCTTGTGATATGCTAATAGCTTTTGCTGGCATAGAAACAAAATACAGAACACTAAAAACTACTAGCAGAATACTAGCAATAAAGGTTGAAATTACAGACCTGGAGGTCATCCTATTACCCTCAACCATTAGCATGATATATATTCTACCGGAAGCCGGAATCTTTTACTACAGCTAGAAGTTAGCTATTTATCCAATTTTTGTAATACGAATTTGAGTGTGTCGTTGACGATGACCGTGGACTTTTTTGACGCGCTTTTTTGATTTGTAGCGAATAGCTGTCACTTTATCGTCTTTTACTTCTTGAGATACGATTTCAGCAGTTACTTTAGCAGTAAGCTCAGGCGTACCGACATCCACTTTATCGCCATCAATAGTCAGGAGTGCCTTGAAATCAACCTTTTTATCAGATGTTTTAAGTAGCTCTACATCAAGAGTTTCACCTTCTGATACAAGGTATTGTTTTCCACCGGTGGCAATTACAGCTTTTTTCATTGATCTCTTCTTAGAAATTTAGTTACCAATAGAGATTAACAGATAAGTTCTTATCTGTAAAGTAGAATGAGACAAACCTACGGTTTTTCTCATCGTTCGGTCAGCATAGCTGAGCCTAAAGGCCAAGCCTCTCTGCTCTTTTCCCTTAAGCCTTTGCTAGAGAAATGTATAGTTCTGCCCCATCAACCTTAACTTCATTCTGATTCTTATGCTCACTCTTATCTGTTGAGAGATCTTTGGCAAGTGTTTCTTGGGCTATAGTATCCTTGTGTTCTTCAATAGCCTTCTTCAGCTCGTTGTCATCTGTTACTAAGCTTAGATTAATACGATCATCAACCTGTAGATCGGCTTGTTTTCGGGCATTCTGTACATTACGGATAACTTCCCTCATCAATCCTTCGCGCTTGAGATCAGGTGAAACTTTAGTATTAAGCTTCAGTTCTTTGCCCCAATTAACTTCTTTAACGTTTAATTCCTCAGCGATTATTTCTTTGTAGTCATCTGATAACTTAGGGCAAATAAGATCAGCTAGTGGTTGCCTAACCTTCACTTTTGCTTCGGCTCGAACTGCAAGACCTTCGGTGATGATCTGCCTAGCTTGTGCCATTTCTGCAAGTAATTTCTGATCAACATAACCAGATTTTGGCCAATCGCTAAGGTGTACGGATGAAGGGACATCAGTGCCATCCACAAGTTTCCGCCACAGATGATCTGTTAGAAACGGTGAAAACGGCGCAAGTAACTGACAAAGTCTAAGTAAGGTGTAATGAAGTGTTGCGTAAGCTTGCTTCTTATCACTATCATCTTCACTCTTCCAGAAACGACGTCGTGATCGGCGAACAAACCAGTTTGAGGCATCATCTAGAAGATCAGTAATCGGTCGTGTCGCTCGATCAAGTCGATATTCATCCATGGCTTTGGTGACTTCAGCAATTGCCTCATTCAGTATAGAGATCATCCACTTATCCAATAAGTTATCACTTTTGGGCTCTTCTAGGGGTTTATCTGGCTTCCAACCATCAACATCAGCGTAAAGCTTGTAGAAACTATAGATGTTATTTAGGGTCATGAAAACTTTACGTTGCACATCCCTCAAGAAATCAACACTAAAACGAACATCTTCACCGTTAACAATCGGACTAGAGGCCATAAAGTACCTCAACGTATCGACACCGTATTGATCAAAGATTTCGTCCATTGGGGCATAGTTTTTCTTGCGCTTGCTAAGCTTCTCGCCATCAGCGGCAACCACCCAGCCACTACAGATAACGTCATTAAAAGCTGGCTTATCAAACAGTGCGGTTGAGAGGACGTGCAAAGTATAGAACCAACCTCTTGTTTGATCTATAGCTTCAGCAATAAAGTCAGCTGGAAAGTGCTCTTCCCACTCTTTCTTATCCTCAAACGGATAATGGTCTTGAGCGTAAGGCATTGAGCCCGATTCAAACCAACAGTCAAACACTTCGGGTATTCGCTTAGCTATCTTGCCAGAATCTGTCTTGATTTCAACGTCGTCAATAAATGGCCGGTGTAAATCACCGACTTTGCTAGGGTCAACTGCTCGCTGCTTGAGTTCCTCGACGCTACCAATAACTACTGTTTCGCCATCGTCCGTAACCCAAACTGGCAGCGGTGCGCCCCAGAATCGATTGCGTGAGATTCCCCAATCACGGGCGTTCTCTAGCCATTTACCAAATCGGCCATCTTTGATGTGACCTGGCGTCCAGTTAATTTGCTGGTTATTCTTGGTTAACTGATCTTTGACTGCCGTCACCTTGACCATCCAGGAGTCTGTAGCGTAGTACAAAAGGGGCGTGTCGCAACGCCAACAGAATGGATAGGTGTGCGTAAACGTTTCAGCAGCATAAACCATACCTTGTTTTGAAAGGTATGAAATGATGTGTTCATCGGCTTCTTTGAAGAACAATCCAGCGAATTCTTTTGGCAAATCTGCATCTTTTACAACATGTCCATTCTCATCAATCGTCAGTAGTACAGGCAGGTTTTGTTGCTTTCCTAACAACAAATCATCCTCACCAAATGCTGGTGCTACATGCAAAACGCCGGAACCGTCTTCGATACTTACGAATTCAGCTCCCCAAACCTTGTATAAGTTTTGTGATCCCTTTTGATCATCAACATCCTTTAGCTTGAATAGTGGTTCATATTGTTTGCCAACTAATTCCTCACCCATTACCTCTTTAACAATGTGGTAGGTGTCGGTATTTAAAGCTTCGAGCCGATCCCTGGCAACCACTAGAACTTCTTCTTTGCCTTCATCGTCACTAAGTTTTACGTAGACATATTCGGCATCAGGTTTAACAGCGATCGCGGCATTGCCTGGTAAACTCCAAGGGGTTGTTGTCCAGCCTAGCAAGTAGGCATCTTCGTCTTTAAGCTTGAATTTAACGAATAAGCTCGGGTCAGGTACGTTGTCCTGATAACCTTGGTTTAACTCAAAGTTTGATAGTGGCGTTGCGCAGCGCGGACAGTACGGTGAGCTGCGAAAATCTTTATATACCAAGTCTTTATCGTAGATCGTCTTAAAAACCCACCAGACGCTTTCTATGTAGCTCTCATCCAGTGTTGCATAGGTCTTGTCATAGTCAGCCCAACGCCCAACGCGTCGGAACATTGCTTCCCATACATCTTTGTATTTAAAAACCGACTCTCGGCACTCAGCATTGAACTTATCAATGCCATAGTCCAGAATGTCTTTTTTACCCTTAAATCCATGCTCTTTTTCGATGGCGTATTCAACTGGCAAGCCGTGTGTATCCCAACCAACCCGTCGTGGAACATAAAAGCCCTGCATAGTTTTGTATCTGGTAACCGAATCTTTAATGGTTGTTTGAACCAGGTGCCCATAGTGTGGAACTCCATTGGCAAATGGCGGTCCGTCATAGAAATTAAAAAGTTTACCGCCTTTGCGATTATCAAGACTTTTGTCGAAGGTTTTTTCCTTGTCCCAAATATCAAGGACTTGTTCTTCAACGTCAGCTAGAAAATGTTTTTTAGTTGGTTGGTTGGCCATTGTCACTCCTTAATTAAACAAAAAATCACCTCTTTTGACTGTCAGATCCCATTGCTGGGAGGTACCATCTGACTTCCAAAAGAAGTGACTCTTTTAGCGCTTATTGACTGCTGTTACGGGCATACCCGGTGAGCTCTACTCTCAATCTGATTTCTTCTCACACCTTCGTGGTTGATAGCCACTCATCTACCAAGGTAGAACGGATTTCATCTGTAAATATACTCTATGCTTAGTTTTTTAACAAGCCTAGCCTCTAACGTAACCTGCTACATCGTTCACTAGAGGTAGCGGTGTTCCGGTCCAACTCTTGATAAGCTGGCCATCATCCTTACTAACGATAACTGTCGGATAATCCATTACGTCATACAACTCAGCAAGAGCCGTACCTTCAGAGCTATCAACATCTGTTAGCTCAATATCGTATGGTGTTCTAGTTTTAAAGTCATGAGTAAACTCTTCGACTGCTCGAGCAAATTCTGACTGGGGCCTATAGAGAACGATAGCTTTCATTACATGTAGTTTAGCACAAGCATCATTGGCCAAAAACAAAAGAGGGGCATCTTCGCCCCTCTTTACTGCTTTTTAAGAGCAGCCCGTTGTCGAACCGCAAGCCGTACAGACATAGCAGCTACCGGCTCGTTGTGTCTGATTGCCACAGTTGTAGCACATTGGAGCTGTGTCGTCTTGAGCCATAGGGGATTTGCTGACTTTCTTCTCCACTTTAGCCACAGGCACTTCTACCATTTTCGGTTTCTCTTCTTTTACAATTGCTGGCTTTTCTTGTTTTTTAACCAAATCTTCCTCGAGAAGACTAACTTGTGTGTCTGGCATGTCGTCGATCGAAGCAAGACCCAACTCAAGCTGATCATCGAATGACAAATAGGTCTTGCCTAGACGCTTGAAGACGTAGTCAACAAGTGATGAAGCTGTGCGGATCTCGCTGTCATCTGTTACACCAGCCGGTGCAAAGGCCATGTTGGTCAAGCCATAGACATAACTCTTAAGTGGCACACCGTACTGCAAGCCATAGCTTACAGATATAGCCAATGAGTCCATAACCCCAGCTAGGGTTGAGCCCTGTTTTGCTATCTGCATGAATACTTCACCAGGGGTACCATCTTCGTACTCACCTACCGTTACGAAACCTTTGCTACCACCAACTGTGAAGGCAAATGTTTTAGCATTACGAACCTTAGGTAATGGTCGTCGAACAGCACCCTTTACGATAATCTTATCGTTAATTGTTTCAGCGCTTGCTGGCTTGTCCTCTTCCTTACCTTCCTTTTTAGCCATTGAAAGTGGCTGAGCTACCTTACAGTTATCTCGGTAAATAGCTACGGCTTTCAAACCAAGTTTCCAAGATTCGATGTGCAGTTGCTCAACGTCTTCAACAGTGGCTTCTTCGGGCATGTTGATCGTTTTACTGATGGCGCCAGACAGGAATGGCTGAACAGCCGCCATCATCTTAACGTGACCCATGTAGTGAATCGAGTTCTCACCCATGGAGCAGGCAAAGACATCTTCATGCTCTTTCTTGAGGTGCGGTGCGCCAATTATTGTTTTTTCAACATCAATGTAATTTATGATATCGTCTATCTGATTTTTGTTGTAGCCAAGAGCTTTTAATGCGCGTGGAACTGTTTGGTTAACAATACTCATCGTTCCACCACCGACTAACTTCTTAACCTTAACGAGGCCTAGATCAGGCTCAATACCAGTCGTGTCACAGTCCATCATCAGACCAATTGTCCCTGTTGGAGCCAATACACTAGCCTGAGAATTACGAACACCATAAAGCTCTGATAGCTCAACTGCTTCATCCCATGCTGCCGCAGCGGCACTCAAAAGCTCCTCAGATACCATGCTGGCATCAATGTTGGAAACTTCTCCACGATGCATACGAATAACGTTAAGCATGCCTTCACGATCTTTGTGGAAGCCAGTAAATGGTCCGACCCGTTCAGCAATCTTAGCGCTAGTAGCATAAGCATACCCTGTCATTAGAGCTGTAATAGCTGCCGCTTGAGCACGACCCTCATCTGAATCATATGGCAAGCCTTGAGCCATCAATAATGCACCGAGGTTAGCATAGCCTAAACCTAGCTCGCGATAGGCCTTAGCATTCTTAGTAATGCTCTCTGTTGGGTATTCAGAGTAGCCGACCAAGATCTCTTGAGCAGTAAACATGATATTTACAGTGTGCTTGAAAGCCTCTACATCGAAAGTATTGTCATCTCGCAAGTACTTCAATAGGTTGATTGAGGCTAAGTTACAGGCTGAATTGTCGAGATGCATGTACTCACTACAAGGGTTTGAGGCGTTGATACGTCCAGCATTTGGAGCAGTATGCCACTTGTTAATGGTGGTATCAAACTGCATGCCAGGATCAGCACATTCCCATGCCGCTTCAGAGATCTGTCTGAAGATATCACGTGCTCTAACTTTCCTGATTGTCTTACCATCTTTGACTGCAGTTAAGTCCCAATCTTTGTCATCAACAACTGCTTGCATGAACTCATCAGTGACTCTTACCGAGTTGTTAGCGTTTTGATACTGAACAGAGAAAGCATCTTTGCCATCAAGGTTCATGTCAAAGCCAGCTTCTTGCAATACACGAGCCTTGCGCTCCTCAATTGCTTTGCACCAGATAAACTCTTCGACATCAGGGTGAGAAACATTCAAAATCACCATCTTGGCAGCTCGACGAGTCTTGCCACCACTCTTAATTGCACCAGCTGAAGCATCAGCTCCACGCATAAAGCTAAGCGGTCCTGATGCCGTACCCGCACTCTTACCAAGTTTTTCTTGAGAAGAACGTAATGGGCTTAGATTAATACCTGAACCTGAGCCACCTTTGAAGATCATACCTTCTTCTTTGTACCAGTTAAGAATCGAGGGCATGGTGTCTTCAATACCAAGGATGAAACAGGCGCTAGCTTGCTGGGACCGGCTAGGTGCACCGATGTTAAACCATACTGGTGAGTTGAAGGCTGCTCGTTGAGTTGCAAGAATATACTTTAATTCCTCACGGAATGACTCTGCTTCTTCATCAGATGTAAAGTAATCTTCTTTTAAGCCGTGCCTAGTAATAGTATCGGCAACACGATCAATTAAATCTTTTAGAGATTGCTCTCTTTCACTCGTACCAGGTGTACCAGTGAAATATTTTTGGGCAACAATATTAATAGCGTTTAGTGACCAAAAGTCAGGAAATTCAACATCTTTTTGTTCAAATACCGGCGTATTACTCATCGGATTGACGATGATTGAATCTCTTTTTGTCCAGTTGAGCATGTCATATGCTCGAGTTTTTGGTTGGGTGAATAACCTCCCAACCGTTAATTTGGCTGTGTGTCCCATAGTTACCCTCACTTAGTTGTTATTATTTTATTTTTTGTTTAGAGTCCGTGACCGCATATTTTACACCTCTGGTCACCAGCTCCCCGCAAGTTTCAAGGGATTTAAAACTTACGGGTAGCGGCCAAACCTTTATGATTTGGCCTTTTCTGTTTTCTCTGTTTTCATATGCCTGATCTGCGATAACTCCCGCTCAAAGCTGGCGATATCCTTAAAGCGTCGGTAGACGCTTGCAAATCGAACATATGCAACTTCATTTAGGGGTGCTAACCCTTCCATAACAAGCTCACCTATCTTCGCTGAAGAAACTTCTGATTCTCCGCAAGCATAGAGCTGTTGTTCTATATCAGCAACCAAACGTTCAAGCTGTAATCCTGTCAGCGTGGTCTTTTCGCACGCTCGATAGAGTCCGCCTAGTAATTTTTCACGACTGTACAGCTCCCTTGTGCCGTTGTGCTTAATTACAATCAACTGGGGCCGTTCTATACGTTCATAAGTCGTAAATCGATATTTACAGGCGGTGCAAGCTCGTCGGCGCCTGATAGCTTCGCCTTCATTTACATCACGTGATTCAATTACCTTAGTATCATCATGATGGCATTGGCTACACTTCATGCACACCTCCTTTTATGATCACCTTCGCTCAGAAATATATCCAGACTGCTGAAGTGATACATTTTTGTACTCAATCTGAATGTACTATTGCCATATTTCATCCCTACATATAGCGCCTATACATTTGATCATAGCCCCACTCGTAGCGTTTTGCAAGCAAAAATACGGTGTATTATTTAGTACGTTTTACTCAGATTTTTCGTCGTTTTCTTGAGGTTCTGAAGTATCTTCAGGCTTTTCGTTCTTACGATTCTTTTTGAATCGGCGCAGGAATGATGGCTTTTCAAGTTCATCTTCATCATGATTACTGACAACTGCTTGATTGTCATGGTCTTCACTTGATGTATCGCTATCTGTTGACTCTTCAGAGTCTAGTGTCCAGATGTTAGGCATCGGGTTATCACTATGGAAGTCAGCAGCATGAGCATCATCGATATTATTATCTTCGAGCTTCATGTCGATATCTTGCATTTCTTTGGCGCCAATAGTTGAAATATCGTCCTCAGTATTATCCTCAACTACCTTTGGTTCTGTTATTTCAGACTCTGTTTTATCGCGTTTGGTAAAGTAAGCCGCATCAAACCCAGTCGCAACGACTGTAATAATGATTTCACCTTCAAGTTCAGGGTTAATTGTGGCACCAAATATGATATTTGCGTCAGGATCTGCAGCGTTAGTAATAGTTTCGGCCGCAGAATTTATCTCATGCATGGTCATATCATTGCCGCCGATGACATTAAATAGGATGCCTCTAGCTCCATCAATTGATACTTCAAGCAGTGGTGATTCGATAGCCTGTTGTGCTGCCTTAACCGCTCGATCTTCCCCGCTAGCACGGCCAATTCCCATAAGTGCTGACCCAGCGCTACTCATAACAGTTTTAACATCGGCAAAGTCAAGGTTGATAAGACCATGTACAGTAATAAGATCGGCAATACCTTGAACACCCTGTCGCAACACGTCATCGGCAACCTTAAAGGCCTCAAGTAGAGGTGTTTGTCTATCAATAGTTTGAAGAAGTCTATCATTTGGAATTGTAATAAGCGTATCGACGGCCTCACGAAGGTTTGTTATAGCCGCTTCAGCATTCTTTCGGCGTTTCTCACCCTCAAATGCGAAAGGCTTTGTAGCAAAACCAACTACGAGCGCATTCATATCTCTAGCCAGCTTAGCGACAACATGTCCTGCGCCACTACCAGTTCCACCGCCCGCACCAATAGTTACAAAGACCATGTCAGCGCCCTGTAGAGCGTTCTTGATGTCCTCTATTGATTCCTCCGCAGCTTTTTGACCAACGATTGGGTCAGCGCCAGCACCAAGCCCACGCGTAGCTTCTTTACCTATATGGATCTTCTTATCGGCTTTTGAATGATGCAAAGCTTGAGCATCAGTATTTACTGCAATAAATTCTACGTCCCTAACACCGGCTTCAACCATTCTATTAATAGCTGCACCGCCGGCCCCACCAACACCAACAACCTTTATGGAAGCAAATGTCTCTATAGCTGGAGCGACTTGTGGCATAAATTGTTCCCTCTTCTTACACGTTTTACAGTGCCAGTATACTTGAGTATTTGAACAACTTCAATGTATCACCCAAAAACCATCCATAAATTGACGATCACATTATGTGCTCAGTGTTTTGGCCGCTTGAAGCGCTTCCAGATACCCTCAACCGTGCCAAAGAACTTATCAGTGTTCATATATTGATCGCCATGTTGTGGTGGCAACAAGAGCATATCAAGCAGCATTAAACCAGTAGCCGTCGCATAAGCTGGGTCATTAACAGTGTCTATTAGTCCACCAACTGGCTGGAGCTTACCGAGTCTAGAAGCTAATTGGAGTTTATCTTTTGTGAACTCCGCAATACCAGGTAGTCTTGATACACCACCAACAATAACAACACCACCAGGAAGTTTACGTGACTTATGAATTCGCTTTAACTCTTTATCAACGAATTCAAGAAGTTCTTCGATACGGGCTTCGGTGATCATTACAACTTCTTCACCATCAAAGCTATACTGTTTTTTGCCGATTTTTACAGTCATAAGTTTCTTGTTAGTAGCCCCCGCAACTGCAGCATGCTCAATTTTGACCTTTTCGGCGATATCTAGATCTGTTTTAAGACCGATCGCCAGATCATTAGTAACATGAATGCCTCCGATTGGAATCACACCTACATGTTGAACTTCACCATCTTCAATAATGGCAAGGTTGGTTGTACCTGCCCCTATATCCAAGAGTAATGTGCCGGCCTCTTTTTGTTGTCGTGATAATACAGCTTCAGCGGCTGCCAAACCAGATACAGTCTTGTGAGTAGGATGGATATTTAACTTCTCTAGAGCCTGTTCAATAGATCGAACATTTGGTGTCGCAGCTGTGACGATGTGCGTATCAACCTCTAGTCGTACACCCTGCATCCCTACAGGATCTTTAATATTGTCTTGTCCATCAACCGAGTAATTCTTAGCAAAAACTTGGATTATTTCTCTGTTGGGGGGCAACTGCACGATTGTTGCCGCTTCTTCGGCACGCATGCGGTCATGTGGACTAATTTCTCTGTTGGCACTACTTATTGCAATAACACCTTTAGAGTTAATCCCAACCACGTGAGATCCATTAACGTTCACTGTTACGCCATGAAATTGAATGCCTGAGACACGCTCAGCTTCACTAATTGCCTGACCTACGGCCTCAACAACATCATCAAGATGGGCAATTACACCCTTCCGCATTCCCCGATTAACAGCTTCACCGTGACCGACAATTGAAGGTCGAGTTGGATCGTGCGGATCCATAGTCCCGACTACACATCTTACTCGGCTTGTCCCTATGTCTAAGCCCACGAAATGGGGTACCGGCTGTTCGCGCATGGAAGCAGTATAACGCTTATCCTCTACCCCTGGCAAGAGCGACTACAAAATTTACTCAAACTGTTGTAAGAATCTCAGCACCTTTATTGGTTATAAGCACTGTGTGCTCAAACTGAGCAGACCAACTTCCATCAATAGTCACTAGAGTCCAGCCATCCCTCAACTCTCTTATCTCAGACGTACCAAGGGTTGTAATTGGTTCAATTGCAATTGTCATACCTGACTTTAGGATTGGACCACGCCCCGCAATACCGTAATTTGGAATCTCAGGCTCTTCATGCAAATTATTGCCAACACCATGCCCAACTAATATCCTTACTATGCCAAGTTTATGTTTGCGAAGTACTGATTCGATAGCCGCTGATATATCCCCTACATGACAATTTGGTTTAACTGCGCTGATACCGGCTTCCAGGGCTTGTTTGGTGCCATTAATTAGGCGTTTAGTGTCAGGGGTAAACTTATTACCAATACAAACCGTAACGCCAGCATCAGTTATTAGCCCTTTATACCTAACCCCAAAGTCAAAATTAACAATATCGCCTTCTTCAAACGGACGATCGTTTGGTATGGAGTGTTGTACTTGATCATTAGCTGATATACAAATTACATCAGGGTATCCATGATAGCCAAGAAATGCTGGTTCACCACCAAGTTTACGTAGTTCCTCATTTGCCAGCCGTGACATATCAATCGGCGTTAGCCCTGGTGCGGCTTTTTCTTCCATGAGTCTTAACACCTTGGCAAGTATAAGACCACCTTCTCTCATAGCCTGTATCTCGGACTCAGTTTTAATTTTTGTCATCATAAGCAAATAGTCTAACTAAGAACTTTTATGATATCTTTATGAACCTTATCAACTGATTGAGCCGCGTCAATCTCGCAAACACTAATACCGGCCTCTTTGAACTGGGCAAGTATAGGCACGATAGTTTCCTGATACTCTTTAAAACGGGCATTAATCGCATCCTTATTATCATCTGGCCGTCCTCGATTTAGAAGGCGCTTTTGGACTTCTTTTTCTGAAGCACGGAGATGTATAACGGCTGTTATATCTAGTTGCCCGTGTTTTACCTGACTGAGTAGCCAGTCAGCTTGAGCTGGTGTTCTTGGAAAACCATCTAATACAAAATCTTGATCGGTATCTATTACCCTGAATATTTTTTGGACAAGAGCAATTATCTCTTGGTCATCAAGTAATTTACCCTCAGTCATTTGTTGACGACGCTCACCACTGATGAGCATTCTCAAAAACTCACCAGTTGAAAGCCAAGGCAATCCTCGCTCATCGGCCAACATGCGGCCTTGAACACTCTTGCCCGAACCTGCCACTCCCATGAAGATTATCATTGTGCTAACCTCTCTCGGATAGCTCCTGCGATTCTTCCGCCATCAGCTTGACCTTTTGATGCATTTTTCACTTCACCAATAATCTGGCCCATAGTTTGCTGAGTAAGCGGACCCTTGTCCTCAATGGCTTTGTCTATCAGCTTTGCCAGTTCCTCATCTGATAATTCTGCTGGAAGATATCCAGCAATAATTTCTTTTTCGGCAAGCTCTTTATCTCGGCGCTGGGCATCACCACCTTTTTCGTAAAGGTCAGCACTATCTTGACGCTTCTTGGCTTCTTTTTGAAGAACAGCAATTGTGGCAGCGTCATCAAGCCCTTCGTCTCGCTTACCGGCAGCAACTTCTTCGTATAGAATTGCACTCTTCAAACCACGAAGAGTAGTAGCGAGCTCTTTATCACCCGCTAGCATTGCAGCCTTTAAGTTTTGATCGAGTTGCTGCTTGACTGTGCTCATTTACCTATTAGAGAGTTTTACTCTTTTTATTTTTTGAATTTTACGGTTTTTACGAACAATTGCTCGTTCTCGACGTTCACGTTTACTGAGAGGTTTCTCAAAATATTGAGATTGCTTTGCAACAGCTACAACACCTGACTGTTGTACTTTACGCGTGAAACGACGAAGCATGTTTTCCAAAGGTTCTTTGGGATCTTTACGTGTTACTTGAATCATGGCAATAATTGTACCTTAACAGGGATCGTTTAGCAAGAAATATCTGAGATAATACTAATTTGACCCACGCTTTTGGGTCATACGTTGTGACTTCAACACTATACTTTGTAATTCTTTAAAGATTGGGAAGTGTTTATTGGTGTAGTAAATTTTAGTATTGCCTTGTCTTTCAGAGATAAGAAAACCGACTTTTTCTAGTCGCTTTAGTTCGCGCTGGATGTTACCAGCATCTTCTTTGATAAGTTTAGCCAGACCGCGTACGTGCGTTTTGAAATCAGGGTATTTTGCATATACCACTATGATTTTCCGCCTGACCCGTGAAGTTATAAATACATCTAACATAAGCTTTATTGTGTTTAGAACAACGTCCTGACATGTAGTATAGCGAGATATATATTTTTTTCAACATCACATTTTAATCTTTATAATGGGTGTATGTTCTACTATGAGGTTTGGATTGGTTCACAGCGCTTTCACAGTGCCAATGCTCTTACCTATTCCTCTGATAATAAGCTCTTGGTAGGCGAAGTTGTCGAAATTCCACTCCGAAATCAAAAGGCCATCGGTTTTGTTGCTGCAGAGGTTAAGCCTAATTCCTCCCTTAAAGACAAAGTAAAATCTATCATCACATCTACAGGAATTGTTCTAAGTGATGAAACCCGGCAACTACATGATTGGCTAAATAGCTATTACCCAGCACCGAGCGGTACAATTGCTAACCTAATTTTGCCAAGTTCCCTACCCAAAGATGTCCCGATAAACAAATCAGATAAAAAGCCATTGGAACTGCCGCCTCTGACAAGCGAGCAAAAAAGTGCTCTTGAAGCCATTGCCAAATCAGATTCAACAAGCATCCTTCTACATGGCGATACCGGTACGGGCAAAACACGTGTCTATGTTGAACTAATCATAAACACTTTAGAAAATAATAAATCTGCTGTTGTGTTAACCCCAGAAATTGGCCTAACACCACAACTATTTCGTGACTTAGACCAGACTTTCCCAGGTCAAGTAATAGTCATGCACTCTAATCAAACACCGGCAAAAAGAAATAAAATCTGGTACCAGATCGCTCAATCCAAAGAGCCTCTGATCATTATTGGGCCGCGCTCTGCCCTTTTTGCTCCGCTTAGCAACATCGGGTTGATAATTGTTGATGAAGCCCATGAACAAGCTTACAAGCAAGAGCAAGCACCGTACTATCAGGCCACAAGAGTGGCTGCGCAATTAGCTAGATTGCATCGAGCCAAATATATAATTGGTACAGCAACTCCCCTTGTTGCCGATTACTACCTCTTTACTGAAAAGAAGATGCCAATAATCCGCATGACGGGCCTGGCCACAGGGGAGGTTAAGGCACCGCATGTTAAAATTGTTGACCTTAAGGATCCGACTGAGCGAAAAACTGGAATTGTTACCACCACTCTTAAGAATAAAATTGATGAACACTTGGCCCAAAATCAACAGATTCTACTGTTTCTCAACCGTCGCGGTAGTGCTCGTATGGTCTTATGTGAAAACTGTGGCTGGCAAGCACTTTGTCCAAGATGCGATATACCACTAACCTACCACTCTGATCAAAACCTGTTAAGATGTCATACCTGTGGCTTTACAGATAATATCATTACTAGCTGTCGAAGCTGTAAAAGTAGTGATGTTATTTATAACTCTCCAGGTACAAAATCTCTTGAAATTGAAGTCAGCAACCTCTACCCAGAGCTGATTGTTAAACGCTTTGACAGTGATAATTTGGCAGCCGAGAAACTGGAAAAACATTATAAGGAGCTGGTCAGTGGTGAAGTAGACATAATAATTGGCACTCAGTTAGTGACCAAGGGCTTAGATCTACCAAAACTAGGTCTGGTAGGCATTATGAACGCCGATGCCAGCTTAAACTTCCCCGACTATACTACCGAAGAAAAGACTTATCAATTATTGACTCAGGTAATTGGGAGAGTTGGACGTCATCATCAAACAACCAGTGTAGTAGTTCAAACCTATAATCCCACCAATCCTCTACTTGAGCTAAGTATTAACAAAGACTGGCTAGGTTTTTATAGAAGTCAGCTTGCTGAGCGCAAACAGTTTGGCTTCCCACCTTTTTATCACCTTTTGCAGTTACGCATTTCACGGTCTAGTCGAGCAAGTGTTGAGTCAGCCAGCCGCCAACTAGCTGAGAAACTAAAGGCCAAATCAGGTATCGCCTTAAGAGGTCCGAGCCCTCAACTACATGAAAAAGTTCGAGACAAGTACAACTGGCAAATAATCGTCAGTAGTAAACAGCGACAAAACTTACTTGATATAATTAGTGACCTCCCAAGCGGATGGCAAGCTAATATCGACCCAAGCAACCTCCTATAGATTAGTGTTTCCATTGTTAACAGAGCTACGATATACTGCTATGTAACAATGACAGCAACTAGAAAAGATATCATTACCCTACCGAATGAACATTTGCGGCAAAAGTCAAAACGAGTTGGACTAATAACCAAAGATGTCCAGGACCTCTGTGATGATATGATTGCCGCTTCTATTGACTGGGAAAACTCGCGTAATCACGAAGTTACTGTCGGATTAGCAGCGGTTCAGATAGATAAACTGCTGCGGGTTGTTATTATCCGTGAAGATTTCGATGATTTCGATAACAAAAATTTCCGGATTTTGGTTAACCCAGAGATTACCAAGTACGAGGGAGATATCTATACCGATCATGAAGGTTGCCTAAGCATCCCTACCGTATACGGCATGGTTCCAAGGTATCGTAAAGTTCGTATTAAAGCACTGAATGCTCAAGGCAAAGAAATACGCTTTAAGGCTGAGGGATTTTTGGCAAGGTTGCTGCAGCATGAAGTTGATCATCTAAACGGCAAGCTATTTATTGATCATATAAAGGACAACCCTGAGGCTTTTTATCGGCTAAGTAGTGATGGTCGTGAATTGATAAAATTAGATTATGAAAAAGATGTCAAAGACAGTCGTATTCTTTGGTAGTGGCCCAGTAGCCGCTAAGTCGCTAGACTTTATTAGCGATCATTTCCCTGTTGAGGCGGTTATAACAAAAGCTAAGGCACCTCATCATAAAGAGCCAGCCCCAGTTGAAGAACTGGCCAAACAAAAAGGCCTCAATCTGTTATTTGCCAACACAAAAGCAGAGCTCGATACCTTAATAGCTGATAGCAGATTTAGTAGCCCGCTGGGCATAATTGTCGATTACGGTGTAATTGTGTCGCAACAGACTATTGATGCTTTTGAACTTGGTATAGTTAACAGCCATTTTAGCTTGCTGCCACAATGGCGTGGCGCAGATCCAATCACTTTTTCCCTTCTTAGCGGACAGGCAAAAACAGGTGTAAGTATTATGTTAATTGAACCATCACTCGATACCGGCAAGCTACTTACCCAAAAAAGTTTAGCGATTAAAGACGATGTCACTATTTCGTCTTTGACCAATGAGCTGATTGAACTAAGTAATCAACTGCTGCAAGACTACCTGCCACGTTACATGGATGGAGAGCTCAAACCTCATGCTCAACCACACCCTGACCGGGCAACCTACTCACGTAAACTAACCAAGCAAGACGGTGAAATTGATTGGCACAAATCAGCTGCCGAGCTTGAGCGAGAAGTTCGAGCTTTCTTGGGGTGGCCAGGCAGCTATACAGAGCTAGCTGGCAAAAAAGTTACAATAACAAAAGCCCGTGTGATAGATGAACCTGGCGAAGCTGGCAAGACATTTGTTAAGGATAAATCCTTGGGCGTTTACTGTGGTGAGCAAGCGCTAATTATTGAGTCCCTGAAACCTGAGGGTAAAAATGAAATGTCCGGCTGGTCATTCGTAGCCGGGCATAAAGATAAGCTTGTCTAAAATTACTGTTGAGGTGGTTGTTGAACCGAAGCCACTATCTGAGCAGCACTAGCTTTAATCTCAGCTTTTAGCTTCTCTAGCTCATCAGCAACAACTTGTTTGTAGTTTGGAAAATTGGTTTCTAACCACTTGAGGGCATCTTTTTCTTTCTGGGCATTGACCTCTGGAGTATCAGTCTCGGCTGGCATAAGCTTCTCGAATTCGTCAAGCTGCTGTTCACTCATCTGTGAAGCCAGTTGCATACCGACACGCATCTCTAAGGTCTCGTAAATGTGCTGTAGCATGCGGTTCTTTTCTTGGGGTGGTAACGATCCTAGGCCAAGTTCTTGCAGTAGATTGTCATCAAGTTTAAACATCAATTGTTCCTTTCTATTCCCCTATTTTAACAAACTTTAGCTAGCATAGTAGGCTTTGATATATTCAGCAATTTCATCATCACTAAAACCGTAACGCTTTAATGTCTCGATCATACTGTTAACATTTTGGTCGTTAAGACTTACAAGCCAAGTATTTACCTGATTGTTAGTCATGTTTGAGTTTGTCGCCATTATATTGGCGAAGTTATTACGCATAGTTTCATATTGCAAAGGTGTCTCCGTTAGAGGGAAAGAATTGGTAAATAGTGATTTTGGCTGTGGCTCTGGGAAGCTTGCTACATTATGGTTAATAATATCCATCATCGGTTGCTTCTGCATTAAACCAACCTGGTAATCTACTGCTTGATCAAAACTACTTGATCCAGGCTGCATACCTGTTGCCACAATTTTATCTACTGCAGCTTGGTGCTGTTGATCAGCAGCCAGCTTCAAGACGTTATCGCCTAATTGGTTTACCTGAGCCTGTGACATGCCTGGATTCTGTGTCTGTAAATCTTGCATAGCATGGTAGTAACGATCGAATTGGTGTGGGTTACCGGCCATTCGTTCGAAAGCGGCTTTGGCGTCGGCATTACCCTTCATGTATGTATCAAGGTCAGTTAAGTATTTGGATTGATCTGGGGTTAACTGAGATACGCGTGGTGGATTAAGTACGTTACCGCCGCCAGATGGGGCTGGAGCTGTAGTCGTAGGGGCTGGCATAGTCGTTGTAGGAGTAGCAGTTGTTGTTGGGGCCGCAGTGGTAGTAGGCGCAGTTGTTGTAGTGGTCGTTGGTGCCTTAGTTGTTGTAGTACTTGCAACAGTACTAGTGGTAGAAGAGCTGCTTGAAGTTGTAGTGCTTGATGAACCGCTACCGTGATTAACTACACCGCCGCCTCCGTTATTACCTTGCTGTTGAGCTATGGTAGTTGTGGTGTTACCCCCATTACCACCGCCAGAAACGACACTACCATCAACAGTGTGCATATTGTCCCAAACCCACTTTATTCCGCGACCAACTCCGTAACCAGCTAAGCCAATGCTGGCATATAGTACCATTCGACCACCAAATTTAACGGCAGCTTTACGTTTTTCCTCGGTTTGTCGTGCTTCTTTAGTTGTTTGAGCATCAATAAGACTTATGAGTAAATCTGTGTTGATATCCCCATTAGACTTCATTACTCCCTCTAGAAGCTCAACCGAATTGGCCTGGTTGAACTTAGACTGAATACTAGCCAGTGATTCCATTGGGCTGGAAGGATCTGAAGGGCTCGTGTTCTGCAAACGACTCCATTTTTGAGCTCGCTTATTAACGCCCTCAACAAAGACACCACGCGTTACACTTCGTGCAACTGTCGCGCTTAATACTGCCGGCACAGCTACTGGAGCCAATAGCGTACTAGCAGCGACACCAGCAACCACACCAGGTATAAATGTAATTGCACCGATAGCAGCTGATTTCTTCCAGCGCTTCTTGATTGCTTCCTTATAATTATCACTTAGGCCTAATCCGCCACGGATTGTTATAATCTTTTCCCCGGCACCTTCAACCCACCAATTGAAGAATCGGGCACGTAGAGAGCCGTCTAGTTTATCTCTATAGGCTTTGGCCTCATTTAACTCAGCTTGAGAAGCATGAATAGAACCATTCTCTAAGAAGTATGCCATCTGCTCCTGATTTATCTTGGTAGTCTCAATAAACGACATGGCCCCAAACTGGTAAATCTCGGCTTCTGAGGCACCAGCATCTTGCATGATCTCAGCCGCCAGCATACCAGCCCTCTCCCTAAGGCTGATGTAACGCATCTTGGCCGCCTGATAGACTTTTTTATTAGCCCTTTTATCTTTACGGTTACGTGATAGTTGGTAGTCAACAGAAGCTTCTAGAAAGTCTAAGCGTGCTTCCTCAATGGCCTCAATCAGATCAGGTGCTAGTTCGCTCACTTTAGCAACTGCAGCCACGGCAGGTTCAATCTCGGGTGCTACTGGCTCAGCTTCAGTTTGATCATCATCTGTCTCTGTGACATCTTTCTTTCGGCGACCAAATATCCGACGCTTAGATTTTGGCTCATCATCAGCTTGTTCTTTCTCAAGTTTGTAATCAAATACTAGAACTGTTGTGTCATCAACTTTTTTACTAGCATCAGCTAATTTTTCGGCTGCTTCTTGGGTTGAATATTGTTTAGGGTCAAGAGCGGTAATATATTCCTTGTCAGTTAATCGATCTTCATCCTTATCACCGAGTACTCCATCAGTCATTAGGACAATTCGGTCACCGTCCTCAAGCTGAACATCAAATTCATCACCTCGGCTAAGAGCTAAGTTTGTTTCAGCGTTACCATCAATTACGTTAGTCAAGATATTTTTAACACCAGGGTTCCGAGGGCTCTCAATACATTGTTCGGTTGTTGGCTTAATCAGTTTGCCCTTTCGAAGAACCCAAACAGCTGAGTCGCCAATGTTAACACCGACTAGTCTGTCATCCACAACCTGTGCAGCGGCTAATGTTGAGCCACCGTTATTACCAAGCATTCTAATATTAATAATCGCGCTGGAAACTGCTGACCTAAACATGTCTTTAGCTTCAGCTGCTGTCTTAGGAGTCTTATCTTCAAAAATATGCTCAATCCCACGAATCGTACGCTTACTAGCTTCTGCACCGTCAGCATGGCCACCCATACCATCGGCTACCGCAAGCAAACCGGTTTCATCATCATATACATATGAATCTTCATTTGGTTGCCCCGGAACATATCTTTTGGTTGAGCCTATACGTTGTTGCTCTTCGTAACCAGTTCTATGTACAAGCCCGACTGAAAATGGCTGTCGCTTGATTTCTGGCTTATTCTCGGTCTCTGGCAAACCAACCCAAGCTGGTAGCGGAGCCGTATCTGGGCCACCGATAACCACGTGTGTTGGCGGTACAATTGGGATAACTGGCACATCGGCTGGCTTTGTGGCGTCAGGCTTTAGAAAGTCAGGCACATCAAAATCGCCTAATTTAGATACGTCACTAGGATCAAGTGCAAATGAATGAGGATCAGCTGCTTCAAAGTCAAAGATACCAGGCATTGGCTGGTCTGCAGGGGTAGTCTTGGGGTCATTTTCTGGACCAAAATCAGACATAAAATCCTCTCACTTGATTAACTGAAGTATTTTAGCATAAAAACTTTAATTTGGCAAGAGTTTTTCTAGTGTATCACCCCTGTTATGTAGAAATAGCCCAAATAGCTACTGCCAGAATTACTAACAGACCACCCCAGAGGCCGGCCCACATAGCTTGTCGATAAGCTTGTCTCTGTTTCTCATCTGTTAACTTTGAGTTGCCCAGCGACGTAATTGGGGCATGTATATCCTGAAGTGTCGGTGACGTTGAGTGACCCTTATCGTCAGTTTTATCCCATGGCATTGGAAATTGCGGTGTAAAACCAGCTCCTGCCCCTGTTTGTGAACCTGATGCCACATCTTTTAGCTCATGTCGAAGTTCGTACTGTTTCTCTTGAGCAACATCAAGTTCAGCGGCCGCTTCAGTCTGTTGAAGTAACAGTTCTGGGGCCTTTTCCTTGAAACCTGGTTTAAGAATATCCTTGGTATCAAGATGTGTAACATTTGGTGTGTTAGCAATTACCTCTTGATTTTTAAGTTCCTGCTTCGGCTCTTGTTCACGAAGTTTAGCGGTTCGCTCAGCTATAACCTCACCAACACTTGGGGCTTTATCCTGAATAACTTCTTTGGACTTCTCGGCAACTTCAGGCGCTTTAGCAGGTTGAGCTTCTGGTTTTGGCATTTGTGACTCAGTTGCTTTAGCTTTTGTGACCTCTGTTTGAGCCAGTTTAGCTGCTTCGAATTTAGCCTGTCTGGCTTCAAGCTCTTTTTGTTCAACCGCTCGTCTAAACTCTTCTATCTGTTGGGCTGATTGTTCGGCTGTGCGTCGAGCGGCTTCGGCAGCTTCATACCTCTGTTTGGCCTGCTCATTGGCTAGCTTATCAATCTGTTCTTGCTGGGCTTTATCGCGCTTTTCACTCTCATGCTTAGACTTTGTAATTCTATGGTGTTCATAAGCGGCAATTCCTAGCCCAACCAGTGGAACAGCCGGATTAATACCTCTGTTATTGATAGTAATGTTGGGTGTTACAGATTCTGGGGCACTCGGTATAGATACACCTGACGTTGGATCGGTATCAATAACTGGTCTTGGGCCCAATGGCTGCTGACTAGCCACTTGTTGCATCTGAGGAGTTTCTTCAGGCTCCTCTTCTGGTTCTTGCTCTTCGCCACCACCTGGAGCTTCTGGAGGTGTCTCTGGTGGAGCACCAGCACCTTGTTCAACGATCGGTGTTGGCTCAGCGGTTTCAGGAGCAACTTCTTCATCTGGTATGCCAGTTTCGACATTAAGATCAGGTGGCAACTCAGGTAATGGCTCTTCATCTGCTATTGGCTGAGTATCAACTGGCGCCTCGATGGTGGCTGGTTGTTCAATCGGAGCCAATTCAATGGGAGTTTCAGGGGTTTCAATGGCTGTTTCTTCATCGGTTGATTCTGGTTCGGTAGATTCAAATAGTGAGAGTTTTTCCTCTTCTTCATCTGTTGGCTCATCTTCGGAGTGTTCAGCTTCTTTGCCCTTAAAGGCTTTTAGAAGCATAGCTCCAAGGCTTTTGTCTTCCTCTTCGTCATCATCATCTGTCTCACCTCGTTCAGGAGGTAGTGGTGTTGACTCGCCGCTATCTTCACGTCGCAAAAAACCAGATAAAAATCCTTCCCTCTTTTTTGAGGAAGAATCATCACTCTCTGGCTTATCTTCGTGAGGGATAGGTCCACCCCGTTCAATATCCATAATATGCCTATTATATAATTTTTAAAGAGTTCTTGCAACAACTTCTCTAGTGAAGATGTCGATTCGATCACCTTCCAGAAGATCAAGTTTGCCCTCAGTTTCAAGCTGTAGGCCGCACATTTCACCTTCGACTACTTCTTTAGCCTCTTGTGGTCCACGCTTTACGCCACTGACTTTAGCGACACCCAACTCTTTACCATCTCTCGTGATACGTGCCAATGAGTTAGGAGTAATCTTGCCTTTAGTGACTTCACCGCCACAGATTATCTCTGTTTTAGTAGTCTTAAATATCCCCTTAACTATCAAGCGACCAAGATCCGTTTCAATAACCTCAGGGCTTAACAGATTACTCAGTTCGTTTTTTGCATCATCGATAAGTTCATAAATAACCTTGTAAAGTCGCACTGGCACCTTGTCGCGATTAGCAATCTGTTTAACGTTGGTTGGCATGTTAACATTAAAACCATAGATGACGGCCTTGCCACTGTGGGCCAGATGAATATCATTGTCATTAACAGCCCCTACACCAGCTCCAATAACTCTTACTGCCACCTCATCGTTATCAAGAGTCTTAAGACTATCTATTACAGATGTGAGCGAACCTTGAACATCAGCTTTAACAATCACCGGTAGCTCTTGAAGCTGCATATTACGATTAATCATATGCATTAGCTGGCTACTAGTGTTGATGTCAAGCTTGCCGCTACCTGACTGAGTTGTTCGAGCCTTGCCTTCGGCCAGAGCACGAGCTTCTTTCTCATTGGCGGCCACACTAAAGGTGTCCCCAAAGTCTGGCAGATTCCTAAAGCCGCTAATAATTACAGGGGTAGATGGTGGAGCTTCTTTAATCGGCTTACCATCGGTTGTCTCCAAATTACGAATTTTGCCAAAAGTAGACCCGGCAACCACAAAGTCCGTACTCTTAAGAGTACCGTTTTCAACCAAAGCAATAGCTACTGGGCCTCGCCCCTGTTCCATGTGTGATTCAATAACCAATCCGGTAGCTCGCACATCTTCGTCAGCTTTTAGCTCCTCAACATCGGCAACCAAAAGCACCATATCAAGTAGTTCAGGTATACCCTTCTTGGTCTTAGCCGAAACAGGAACAATAATAGTATCTCCACCCCATTCTTCTGGCATCAAATTGTTTTCTGAAAGTTGTTGTTTTACCCGATTCTCATCCGCACCTTCTTTGTCGATCTTGTTCATAGCAACGATCATCTTAACCCCGGCCTTTTGAGCAAAACGAATCGCCTCAAGGGTTTGGGGCTTAATGCCGTCATCAGCAGCAATAACAATGATTGCGACATCTGTTAATTGAGCGCCATGCTCTCTTAGAGCCGCGAAAGCTTCGTGCCCAGGTGTATCCAAGAAGGTGATCTTGCGCTTATTGTGTTCAATCTGATAAGCAGAGATGTGCTGGGTAATACCGCCGGCCTCTTGCTTGGTTACCTCTGATGTGCGAATTGCATCTAACAGAGATGTTTTACCATGATCAACATGACCCATAACTGCTACCACTGGTGGGCGTGATACCGCTTTATCGCTAACCTGATGGCGCTCCTTCGGAGACGTAACCACTGGCTCTTCGGTCTTGCGGACTAGTTCAACGTCCAGATCAAGTTCGCCGACAATAATCTCGGCCGTATCAAAATCAATCCGTTCATTAACAGTGACCATAACACCGTTCTTGAACAACTCACTGATCAGTTTACTTACAGGTATTAAGAGTTTCTCGGCAAGCGCACCGACGGTAATCATGTCTTCAATTTCTATCTGTTGTGCCATTTCTTGCCTCCTTTCTTAATCCGTAAATTACATAGCAGTTTCCCTATGGTAGGTGGATTATTTCTTCTTGTCCTTTAGGCTTAGTGCAATCTTGCGACCTTCAAGATCAATATCTAGTACTGTAAATTTCTTCTTTTCGTTCAATTGGAAGATCTTCTCTGGGTCGATACTTTCATCGTCACCCATCTCTGATACGTGAACCAAAGCTTCAACCGCCGGGCTTAACTGTACGAACGCACCAAACGGTGTAATTCGAGTAATCTTACCTTCTACAGTATCGCCTTTCTTGAAAGCTTTTACTTCGTGTAGCCATGGATCTTCGCTCATCTGTTTGAGGCTCAAGCTCAAGCGATCTTTATCGATAGCGATAATCTTAGCTTTAACCTGTTGGCCAACCTTAACGTAATCTTTTGGATCTTCAACTCGTTCCCAAGAAATCTCTGAGATGTGAATTAAACCTTCAATACTATCAACGTTAACGAATGCACCGAAGTCAATAACACCGGTAATAACACCTTCAACCTCATCGCCAACCTTAAGTTTGGCAAAACGATCTTGAAGTTCGTCTTTTAGAGCTTCTTTCTCTGATACGATTAGCTTGTTCTCCTTCTTGTTGACATCAAGGATTCGTACCTTAAGAGTCTTGTTAACCAAAGAGTTAAGCTTCTGTAGAATTTCATCTTTATCGGCCCCTGATACACGTGGGTAGTGACCGGCTGCAAGTTGAGAAACTGGCAAGAATCCGCGGATACCTTCAGCTTCAATAAGTAAACCACCTCTGTTAGCATCGTAAGGAATGATGTCGATGATTTCACCGGCTTCAAACTGACGCTGTAGTTCATCCCAACCCTTGTCTTTGGCGGCTCGGCGCATGCTTAGGAGCACGTAGCCTTCGTCTACCTCTGGATCAACGACACTAACTGTTACAGGCTTGCCCTCTTCGAGGTTAGCTGCACTCAGTTCGCGACGCATGACAATCCCTAGACCATATGAGCCTAGATCGATCCATGCTTCGTGCTTCTTGATAGAAAGCACACTACCTTCGATAACATCTCCGGTTTTTAGTTGTTTAATTGTTGTGGACTCCAGCAAGTCGTCCATAGTTACGCTGTTTTTTGACATGTATTACATGCCTCCTTCTAATGTATTTCTGATGGACACTCCGATATAGGCAATAGCCAACAGAGATACCCACAAGATTACTGGGTATTATATCTGTTTTACTTCTTAGAGTAAAGAGCTCCCGATTTGTGCTAAACTAACATTAACTATGAGGGGACAAATATGTATCTTGCTGTAGACGTCGGAGGAACAAAAACACTGCTAGCCAGCTTCGAAGAAGATGGTGGAAGCCCAATTAAAGAAGTACGCTTTGAAACACCCCCCGAATCGTATGAGGAGTTTTTAGAATTGTTCAAACAGCACTTACCGGAGTTGGGCGTGGATAAGTTCAGCGCCGCAGGTATAGCTATCCCTGGAGACGTTGACCGAAAGAACGGCATTGGCATTCGTTATGGTAATCTTTTTTGGGTTAATACCCCTGTAAAGAGTGATGTATCGGCCATACTCAACTGCCCAGTATTTATCGAAAATGACGCCAAAGCCGGCGGTCTTTCCGAAGCATTACTTATCAAAAATGATTTTAAAAAGACATTATATGTCACACTTGGTACCGGAATTGGCATTGCTTATATCGAGGATGGTATAATTGATACAGAATATCGTGATCGTGGTGGCCTGGAAGTTTTTGTCGAGAAAGATGGCGATCCAAACGTACAGTGGGAGGCTATTGTTTCGGGCAGCGCGATCAAAGAGCGTTATGGCAAGAAAGCCACCGATATTACAGATGTAGAGACTTGGTCACTGATAAGTAATGATCTAGCTTTGGGCCTTAAACGCTTAATTGGCGAGAAGCATCCTGATGCGGTTGTTATTGGGGGTGGTGCTGGCAAACACTTTGAACGCTACGGCGATCTTCTAAAAGCAGATCTGCAAAAACTAGGGGTTAACCCCCTACCCGCTATTCTGCCGGCCAAGCATGCCGAAGAAGCCGTTCTCTATGGCTGTATTGATCTGATAAAACAAAACAATGGATAGCTTACTTAAGAAACTGCGGCGTGATTACCCAGATATCAGCTTTGTGGCTGCCAAGGAATTCTGCTGGTCACCAAAAACTCACGAGATTATCTATAACAGCCAGGCCATTGCCAAAGGTAATGGTGCCTGGTCATTGTTTCATGAGCTTGGACACGCTGTATTGGAGCACCGATCGTACGATTCTGATCTAGAGTTACTGCAGCTTGAGGCTCTAGCCTGGAACAAGGCCAAAGAGATTGGTAAGAGTTATGGCTACGAGATTGATAATCACCACATCGAGGACTGCCTGGATACCTACCGCGATTGGCTTCACCAGAGAAGTGCCTGCCCTAAGTGTAATAATCGCAGCTTCCAGCAGAATAACCGAGAGTACAGTTGCTACAACTGTGGTACAACCTGGGCTGTATCGTTATCTCGATTCTGCCGGCCCTATCGAATGACCAAGCAAACAAAAACGTCGCCTTCTGTATCGAAAGCGACGTTTGCCTGAAAAAGTTACGACTTAGGCAACTTTCTTAGTTCGACGGCTAATTCGTCCGCCCTTAGCACCAGCTACACGAGCTAGTTCACGGTTAGCGTAAAATCCACCAGTTTTACCCTTTTTACCACCCATAGCACCGATCTTTGCATAAAAATCAGCACCATACTTGGTTTTGTTAGTTGAAGCAGCAGCTTTGCCGCCTTGCTTAGTTCCAGCCATTGGTGAAACCTCCCACTTAAGTGTTAAATGCCCACTCTGATGCCAGAGAAAGAAAAAAAGCCACACCAAATTGGTATGACCCTCTGTTCCATCTCCGGAATTCCGCTTATGATATCACCAAGTGATGCTTATGTCAATAACTACCATCCTTATTTGAAATCAATTAGAAATAGGCACAAGCAATAAACATCTATCCAGAGGTGTTGTATAGTGTCTGATGTGACTACTGAAAATCAGGGCGAACAAGCGCCTAAACAAGAACCCTTAGTAAAGCCTCCTGCAGAGGAAGCTGCTAAACCCAAGACACGTCGACATCTGGCCGTAAAGATAGCCAGAGGCGGTCTAACCGCTGTGGTTGGGGCTGGTTTAGTGGGTGGTGGCACTTTCTTAGGCTATGAATTTGCATCAATAGGTGCGGAACAACAATCACTTGGACAAGTAGCTGATACTGTTGGTAAATACCTTGGAGCAGTCGTTGGTGGCGCGCTTGGGGCTATGGCTACCGTAGAAGTCGCTCCGTTTGTAGCCGGCGACTAATATTCTAGAACCGACCAACTAGACGTAGTAACCACCACAACAATTCCCCTATTCAACTGCTAGTGATCCACCTACTTGCCAGCCTGTTTCACTACCGTTAATGAGAAGGCACATGCCTTCAGCACAACGAATACACTTCTGTGCAGCGTCAAAAACCTCCGTTGCACCTCTAGCCTCAAGTTGAATTCGAATATATTCCAAGGCTTCTGGATCGGAGGCACAGTGTCTAGATTCTATAATCACATGTTTTAGCAAGCTGTAGGATGGGTCTCTTGTGGACTGCATTGCCTCAGGCATTTCACATGGATCACAGTGCCTCATCTGGTGCGAGCCACCTTCATAAATATCAGTAACTTTTGTCATTAGACAAGTCTACACTAAGTTGCCTCAGAAAACACAAGTATTTTGTTTCCCCGCGCCACAACAGTTCCCCTTGTGCTTATATGTCTTTTTGCATTGTGTGATATCGTTTATGTATAGTGCAAAAAGATGGAATTAAACTGTTTCTAAAGGCATTGTCATTAAGCTTTATAGCCACATTTTTGGCTATAGCAGCAAGTGTTCTTATATTTGTCTATGTGCTAATAAACTTCGTAAATGATGCGGGTGGATATATTTTATCAGCCGCCCTGGCCTTTGTTGTGTTAATGCTACCTGTTTTTTACGCAAACAAGTATTCATTACGCAGATTATTAGTTGAAAAGATTGAGCAATCTATAATGGTCAGCCAGTTATGTTCAATTGGCCTAGCCTACCTTCTTTATGTGAACTTCGACTATTTTCACTACGGCGTAACCGGAATCATCGCGTTTCTGTTAGTAATCAGTTTTTGTATGGGTGTGCTAACAGCGTTGTTACTCGTGTTTTTCAATCGTAAAAACCTCTTTATGCCAAGTAAGTTTTACTCTAGAAAGGTCAGGATAATCGTAGCCGTAATTCTTACAATCCTATTGATAGCTATTTTGTTTCATAAATTCGCCGTAAAATACAAACAAGACCATCCACCCTTTGATCTCGATAACAGTGGCCTCTGTGATCCAGATCGTGTCGCTGCAAATGCCTGCCCTTGAACATAAAGCAGCGAGCCATCACCCTCAACACGAAGTAGCCGCCCCAACAGTTCCCCTTGTGCTTTAAGCCTGAGCGCGTGTTAGACTTCTACAATTATGGCTGAAGTTTCTCGAGGCGAAATGCTAGAACGGGCTTTTAGATTTAGCATCAGTGATGCTGGTTTTGCAGCGCAGGCTGCAATGCTTGGTTTGTCAGGTGATCACTATGCCGGTAAACGGGTGCTAGATATAGGCAGTGGCCAAACAAATCGCTTTGCTATAGAAGCTCCTGAATTTGTTGGCGAAACACTAATTGTACCTGTTAACCCTCAGCTGGCATTTGATGACATCTGTAAAGAACGAGAAATTTCCAGAGAAGCCCATTTGGGTGGAGTAGCAGCCTTAGCCCAGGGCCTTCTACCCTTTAGAGATGAATCCTTTGACACAGTAGTATCAGTCCTAGGCGTGCCAAATACCCTGCTAACAGAGGAGTTGCCTGATTTTTATAATGATGTTTGGCGAGTTCTAAAGCCTGGCGGTGTGGCTAGCTTTTGGCCATTTGCACACCACCGCACCAAAGGCAATGTAATGGTTGACCAAGATGCCGGCTGGGTAGAAAACGTTGATCCAAAAATACTAGAAACCCTACCGAAACCTTACTGCGATGTACCCCAACGCCTCATGATCTATAAGCCAGAAGAAGCCAACTTACCTGACACCATCGCCTACCTCGAACCTTAGTAACCCCACAACAATTCCCCTTTCCCGCCCCTGAGCGTATAATCTAGTTATGTCACAAGAATATTCACATGATAAGTTACGAGAGTACTATCATGCGCTTTTAGAAATTAAAAGTGTTTTCGTAGGAGCCTCAGGAAACAGTCACATGGTTGAGGAAAATCTCGTAAAAGAGTATGAGGCATTCATAAATCAAGCAAGAAGTGATTTACCAGGTCTTCTAAACCCTTTTAACAAAGAGGATTATTTCTCGCACAATAATGGGGTTCGTTCCATTTTCTATAGAGCTGATGGGATACAAGCACACATAGGTCGTAACTTAGGAATTCTAAAAGTAAGGGTCGATACGGACTCACAGACACCTGTAACAGATACTAAAAGCTTCCATTTTATATCTGAAAATTCTTTGCGAAAAATACTTGAAAGAGATTACTTAGAAGTGCAAAGAAATATTATTTCAACAAATTGGAAGTCTGCAATTATCCTTAGCGGAGGTTCAATTGAAGCTATACTTTTAGACCTTCTGCAAAAGAACGAGCAAATAGCAAAGGCTTCAGAAAAAGCACCAAGTGCGCCTAGTTTAAGTAAATGGAATCTGGATGAGTTAATTGAGGTGGCCGTTAATGAATCTTTAGTTGGTAAAGGAGTTGCTAAACTAAGTCACTCTGTGCGAGAATATCGTAACTTAATACATCCGGGAGCTGAGATTAGAAGCGGCCTTAAGGTTGAACCAGAAGAAGCAAAAATAGCCATAGAGGTCTTGCACATCCTTATTAGAGAACTCTCCTAGTTTAGGGGAGGACAGCCGGAGAGCTGAATTCATTTCAGCCCCCGCGCGTTAGGAGGGGATGTTCCCCTCCTAAAAGCAAAGAACCACCCCTAAAGGTGGTTCTTATGCATAATTTGGCACCGTGCTATTTTCCCAGGGTTAAAACCCAAGTATTGTAACCGCTGAGAGGCTTAACTGCTGTGTTCGGCATGGGAACAGGTGTTTCCCTCTCGCTATGGGCACCAATTTCTGCGTCTCGATGACGCAGAAATTGGTACTTCTACGCCTAAGGCGCTCGGATTGATGCCCGCTCTTTGGCACGGGTTTGAGATGTAAATCTTAAACAAACGGGTATTTATCTGGATAGATAAACACCAATAACTAGTCAACTACACTTCCAGGAACCACTCAGTTAAGTGAGCAATTCCTGGATCGTAAAAAGTCAATGGGACTATTAGTACACTTAGGCTCAATACATTACTGCACTTTCACCGTGTGCCTATCAAACTGATCGTCTTTCAGTGTCCTCATGGGGAAATCTAATCTTGAAGTCGGCTTCGCGCTTAATATGCTTTCAGCGCTTATCCGTTCCGCACTTAGCTACCCAGCAATGCCCTTGGTAGAACAACTGGTACACCAGAGGTGCGTCCACCCCGGTCCTCTCGTACTAGGGGCAGATCTTCTCAAATTTCCTATCGTCCACAGCGGATATAAACCGAACTGTCTCACGACGTTCTGAACCCAGCTCACGTACC